>JAFWIE010000118.1 GCA_017533825.1 Atopobiaceae bacterium
CACGAAAGGTCAGATTATCGACTTCGACAAGGAACTGGAAAAGTACCCCGACCGCGAGCCGCATTGGGCGATGCTGTCGAACTTCGGCAGCTTCAAGCACATCATCACCGTGCAGAAGTTGTGGGAGATACTGCCCCAGGGTTTTGTGCTGCTGGAGGGTGACGCGATTCTGACGAAACCGATAGACTGGATGTGGCGCGAGGAGTTTGCGACAGTCGGCAAGATTGAGTGGACTCCGAACAATCCCATCAAGATTCCGCGTTACTACCCGTTCCTGCTCTACATGAACGTGCCGAAGCTGGTGGCGAAGGGCGTTAGTTTCTTCGACCCGAAACGCTGCTGGGCATTGCAGAAGGGCGAGATGACACGCGGCAACTGGTACGACACCGGCGCATCGTTGCTCGAAGACGTGATCAATGGCAAGCCTGAGTTGGTGGGTTGGAACGTACCGACGCTCGACACGTACTACTTGCACTATCACGGCGGCTCGTGGAAAAAGTCGGACATCGGCAATCAGTTGAAGTGGCTGAAGGCGAACGCCCGCCACTGGCGCATGGCTGACGTGCCGACGCAGCAGCCGACGAGCAAGGACGTGGCCCTATGTGCCATCGTTCGCTGTGAGAACAAGTATCTGCGCGAGTGGGTGGGTCATCACCTCGCGCTGGGCGTGAAGAAAATCATCATCTGCGACAACTCATACGACGGCGATGAGCAGCCCGTGGAGGTTCTGAGCGACTTCGTGTTGAACGGTCAGGTGGAGGTGCTGGACTTCCGCAACCAGGGCGGCGACTACAACGTGCAGGATAAGGCATACAACGAGGTGTATCGTGAGCGTGGTGGTGCCTATGCTTGGATGGGATTTCTTGACATAGACGAGATGATTGACGGTTGCGACGACATTACGGCACTTTTGGCGGACAAGCAGGATGCAGACGTGGTGGTACTGTCGTGGCGCATGATGACCGATTCAGGACTGACGCATTATGAAGACCGTCCCGTAATGGATCGCTTCACGGAGCCGTTCATCGGCAACCGCTATCCAGACGGTAAGGAGTTCGTGAAGTGTTTTGTGCGTCGCGGAGTCCTTTTCATGGAGTTTGAGACGCAGCCGCATTGTCCTGTCAATCCTAAATGTTTGCGTGTGGTGAATGCGAAGGGTGAGCGTGTGGAGCAATATCCCACCATGCAGCCGCTCTATGAGGTGGCGTGGGTGAATCATTATCACACCAAAACTGCCGAGGAATTTTTGGAGAAGATACAACGGGGATTCCCTAATGGCGACCAGTACACCGACGACTACCGCAAGAAAGCCGTTGACTATTTCTTTGCCATCAACGAGCGGACACCTGAAAAGGAGGAAATCTTGGGTGTGAAGTCGAAAAAATCCGCTGGTAAACCCAGAACCGCAAAACGCACGAATAGTAAAAAGGAATAAGATATGAGTTTTTTCAGTAATCTTTTCAAAGCGGCTACACCTGAGAATGCGCTGATGTTGCGTGAGGCAGAGACCCCCGGCGTGCCCAGCAGCACCATGCCGCCCGAACCCACGAAGGTGGACGGCGGCGACTACATGGAGCGCATCGTGGCGACGCGAACCCCGGAGGCGGCTTGCTCCGTGTCGGCGGTCTATCGTGCCGTGACGCTGCGTGGCGACACCATGAGCGTCATGCCGGTGCAGTACCGCAAGAAGGACTTCGAGCGCGACAACTTTATTCAGGACATGCGCGGATTGGGCAAGCGCATCAACTATCTGTTGCAGGAGGAAGCGAACCCCATCATGTCGGCTCCCGACCTGTGGAACCTGGTGGAGCTCAACCGCACGCTGACGGGCAACGGTTTCGTGTATATCGAGCGCGACGAGTTCGGATTCCCGCTGTACCTGTGGCTCGTGAAGAGTTGTGGCTACAACATCAACACCGCCACCTATGCCAGCATCGTGTTCCTGACCGATCGCGGCTACAGGACGGAAGTGAACGTGCCGACCTCGGACGTGCTGCATTTCCCCAACAACTTCCGCTACCCCAACGGTTTTGGCAAATCGACGTTGCTCTATGCTTTCGAGGCTCTGACGCTGAACCGCACCCTGCGCTCGCAGGCTCTCGACACGGCGGCAAAGGGCGGGCGCATCAAGGGCATCATCAGCGAGAAGCAACCGCAGCAGGGTGTGGGCACGCTCGCCTACGGACTGCTGAATCAGGGCGAGGTGCAGAAGACCGCGCAGGAGATGCAGAAGAAGTTCTACAGCGGTCACGACATTGTGTCGATGCACGGCCTGGAGTCGTTTCAGAACCTCTCCATGACCGCACAGGACATGCAGATGCTGGAGCAGCTGGGCATCACCTACGACGACGTGGCCCGCTATTGGGGCGTACCGCGTCCGCTCTTGATGCTTGATACCAACAGCCATTACAACGACTATCAGAACGCCACGATGGAGTTCCACACGCGTACCATCCTGCCGCTGAAGAACCGCAACGAGAAGGAGATTGCGCGGAAACTGATAGGCATGAAGGACTACGGCACCCGCGACATCCACATCTGCGAAGACCCGCTGATGGTGATGGACCCCGAACGCCGTGCGAAGGTGGCACAGCTGAAGATGCAGGCAGGACTCTGTACTGTGAACGAGGCTCGCCGCGACTTCGACATGCCAGCCGTGGAGGATGGCGACGTGCCAATGGCATCGGCCAACCTCATGACGCTGAAGGCTCTCATCGCCAAGAGCGACGCAAGCACGACATTGAAGCCCGGCAACTACACCGTGGGAGAACCCGCCAAGGAGGGCGAGGAAACCGCATGAAGTTAGTA
>JAFWIE010000084.1 GCA_017533825.1 Atopobiaceae bacterium
CGCTCCTTCGGAAGCGAGCTCTCCGACCGCTGCCTCGCGTCGGTCATCGACCTGCCGATACCGCTGTGCGCCACCCTGCACGTCCAGGGCATGGACAAGGCCAAGGCGGTGGCGCTGGTCAAGCAGCGCCTCGCCTGGATGGACAAGGAGATCATCGACGAGCAGATGAGCGCCGTGAAGAAGGGCTACGACTTCGAGATCCTGCCCTCGGAGCTCAAGTACTCCAAGGCGGAGGCCGAGGACCTGCTCGACCACCTGCAGAACAAGAACCAGCGCCTCTTCGCCTACACCGGGCTCGTGCACACCTACGCGCGCACCCGCGCGGAGCTCGAGAACCAGGTGATGCAGATCATCTCGACGGCGCGCTCGTGGTCGGTGGACCTCTCCACCCTCGCATACCGCCAGCGCGAGGGCCTCAACTCGGTGCTGCCCCTCGGCAACAACCACGTCGAGGTGGGGCGCCTCTCGACCACGGCCGAGGTCGCCATCCAGATCCCCTTCGCCACCCAGGAGGTGAACCAGGAGGGAGGCGGCTACTACGGCCAGAACAAGGTGAGCAGCAACCTCGTCATCTGCAACCGCAAGAGCCTGGCGAGCCCGATGGGCTACGTCTCAGGCAAGCCCGGTTCCGGCAAGTCCTTCTCCGTGAAGCGCGAGATCGAGAACACGATCCTGGCGTACCGGAACGACCAGGTCGTGATCTTCGACCCGGCGGGCGAGTACGCGAGCGTCGTCGTGCCCAACGGCGGTGTGTCCGTCAAGCTCGGCCCGGGCTCGGGCGCCTGCCTCAACCCCTTCGACCTCGCCGACGTCGCCGGGCAGCCGCCCGCGGCGCAGAGGGCCTTCAAGATCGACGCGTTCCTCGCGCTCTCGGGGGCCACGATGGCGGAGGGGAGCCAGGGGCTGCCCGAGGCGGACAAGTCCATCATCAGCCGCTGCGTGGAGCTCGCCTACGAGCGCTGCGGAGCGGTGGGCCGCGTGCCCGTGCTCGGCGACCTCTACGACGTGCTCCTCGAGCAGGGGGAGCCCGAGGCGCGCGACATCGCCCTGCGCTACGAGCGCTACGTGAGGGGCGCCCTCTCGTTCTTCAACCACGAGTCGACGGTGGGCTTCGACGCCCGCGTCACCAACATCGACCTGAAGGACCTCTCCAGCAACATGCGCACCTTCGCGATGCTCACGGCGCTGGAGGCGGTGCGCAACCTCATGTACCGCAACTGGGAGCGCGGCGTCACCACCTGGCTCTACATCGACGAGGTCCAGTCGCTCTTCGACCACCCCGCTATCGTCAGCTACTTCTCGAAGTTCTGGGCGGAGGGCCGCAAGTTCAACCTCGTCTGCACGGGCATCACGCAGAACAGCGTCTACATGCTCGCGCACGAGGAGGCGCGCAACATGGTGCTCAACTCCGACTTCATCCTGCTGCACAAGCAGTCGCCGCTCGACCGCAAGGCGTGGGTCGACCTGCTCGGGCTCTCCGACGAGGAGGCCACCTACATCGACGAGTCGGTGCGCCCCGGCGAGGGGCTGCTCGTGGCCGGCGCCGCACGCGTCCCCATCAAGGACGACTTCCCGAGGGGCGAGCTCTACGACCTCTTCAACACCAAGCCCGACGAGGTCGCCGAGGCAAGGCGCGCGGCTTCCGACACGGCGCGCCTCGCCCGCCGCGTGCCCGACCCCATGGCGCCCCCGGGGAGGCACTTCGCATGACGGGACGCCACGACGTCGCAAAGAACTGCGGCGGCAGTGCTGCGGCGGTCGCCCACGAGGGAAGGACCGACGCCGTCAGCCCCGGCATCGCGCACGGCTC
>JAFWIE010000119.1 GCA_017533825.1 Atopobiaceae bacterium
CCAAACGCTCTGCCCGTGAGGGCGGAGGCCTGGGGCGCTGCTTGCCATTTTGGGTCCAGGCCGCCGCCCATTTCCCCGTGCCCGACGGCTGCTGGGAGGTCGCTTGGGACCCTGACCTCCAATACGACGAGGACGGCCTGCCGGTGTCCTAGAGTTATCATGTCTACCAGCGCAAACGCGGTCTAGTGACGTCATGACGTCACAGGGCGTGAAGCCCAGGCCGACGTACTTGCCGATCGCGCAGATCCGCCCGCTCGCGACGAGCTCGCGCGTGGCGTCCGGCGTGGAGGTCGCCGTGAGCACGCCCTCGCCGTCGGCGTAGCAGTGGGCCCAGAACTAGGTGCGGGCGTCGTTGTTCGGGTCGGTGAGCACGCCGCCGGCGCCCAGCTTGCACACGCTCGCGCCGCTTGTTGTCGAGGGCACGAAGCCGTCCGTGCCGCCCACCAGGCGGTTGCAGCTGTTGAACATGAGCGAGCCGGAGAGTCCCGAGTCAAGGGGCCCTGACCCCTTGACTCACAGGGACTATTCTTCCATAGGAACAATAGGAACACGGCGGACGCTCCTCCAGCGTGGTATGCCAAAGAGCGCCTCTCCCCATACGGAGGGCAGCTATTGTATTGCAGAAGTATGTGCATCTGCGTTATCCTTTCGTCTGAGGTGATAATCATGCAGAAGTCAGCAACGCTCAACCTACGGGTTGACCCTGCGGTGAAGCAGTCTGCCGAGTCCGTCCTGTCGCAGCTCGGCCTCTCCATGTCCACCGCCGTCGACATGTTCCTCCGACAGGTCTCACTTACGGGCGGCATACCGTTCAGGGTAGCCCTCCCGGAGGCCCCCAGCTCCATCGACGTGGGAACGCTGACCGACGAGCAGCTCCTCGAGGCGCTGTCGCGCGGCCTCGGGGAGGCGGACGAGGGCAGGGGAGTGGAGGCATCCGCAGCCTTCGCCCGCATGAGGGAGGAGCTCACTGGTGCGTAGGTACGAGGTGCGTCTCACGCCCTCTGCCATAGCACAGATCTCGGACGCCGTCAGCTACGTGCGCGACGACCTCGGCATGCCGCAGGCGGCCACCAAGCTGCTTGAGGAGCTCGAGGAAGCGGTCATGGGCCTCGCGAACCTGCCCAATAGGTTCCATGCGGTTGACGCCGAGCCCCTGCTCTCGGCGGGGGTGCGCCGCATGAACGTTCGCAAATACTCTGTCTTTTACCGGGTGGACGAGGCGAGCCTGGCGGTGGACGTGTTCGCCGTGTTCTACGGGACACCCTCGGACGAGCGGGTCAGGAGGGCCTTCGCGAGCGGGACGGAGGACGGACGATGAACAAGATCACGTGTATCTGCTTGGGCGTGAGGGACATGGCGAGGTCGGTTGCCTTCTACCGCGACGGTCTGGGTTTCCACACCGACTGTGTCGAGGACAGCCCCCGCGTCTGCTTCTTCGACACGCCGGGGACCAAGTTCGAGCTTTACCCGCTGGATCTGCTGGCGGAGGACATCTGCCCCGACGATCCACCCGCGACTGGCAGCGGCTTCGGCGGGATCACGCTGACGTACAACGTCGAGCGCAGGGAAGAGGTCGACGAGGTCGTCGAGCTCGTCCGGGCCGCGGGAGGCGCCATCGTGAAGGAGCCGCAGGAGGTCTTCTGGGGAGGCTACCACGCCTACTTCGCAGACCCGGACGGCTACTACTGGGAGGTCGCGTGGGGCCCGGACTTTAGGTATGACGAGGACGGCATGCTGGTGTTCTAGATTCTTGAATGCCTATGTTTACCAGCGCAGAAGCAGCCGGGCGACGTCATGACGTCACCCGACTTCGAGTGAAGCGACGTCCGCGGGCGCGGAAAAGGTGCCCGTGACGTTGCTTTGACGTCCGCGGGGAGGATAGCTGAAAACAAGACGGACACTTACAGGTACGAAAGCGCATCCCGAGCCTCCGCGCGCTACCACAGCCGAGCTTTTCTGATTGAGTGGGAGTAAGACCGCTACATTATTGTGCGATTCTCTAGGCGCTCCGGACGTGGCTCCGGGGCGCCTATTTCGTGCTTTGAGGGGGCTCTTGTAGCTGCTAGCCAAACGCAGATTGCGAACTAATGGTCACGGGCATCTGCTACAATCCCTCCCAGCGCACAGCCAAATCACCTGTGGGAGGGCTATGGGGAACATTCGATAGAGCGAGGCGCGCCTTGGCATCTGCCGGGGTGCGCCTCTGTGCATGTCGAAAGGAGTTCCCATGAACCGTACCGAACGTTTTGCGACCGATCCGATACCCGTGCTTGTGAGGAGGACATGCACGCCGCTCGCGCTTTCGATGCTGGCACAAGGCGTCGACATCGTGGACGATGGCCTGTTCGTGGCACATTACGGTGAGCTGGCGTACCGCGCCTCAACGGTTGCCTATCCCGTGCAGGTGGCGGTGATGGCAGTCGCGGTTGGGACGAGCATCGGCGTCAACTCGGTGCTCTCCCGTGCGCTCGGAAGGCATGATGGGCGGGGGGCGCGAAGTGTGAAGGCCAATGCCCTCTTCCTGGCGCTCGCGGGGGCAGCCGTGTGCCTCGCCGCTGGCCTCTTCTCGTCCAGCCCCATCGCGAGGTGCTTGACGCGCGACGTGCAGACCCAGTCGCTCGTGGCCTCTTACCTGCGCATATACCTGATAGGTGCAGGCACGCTCTTCCTATCGGTCACGTTCGAGCGCTTCCTACAGGCGCACGGGCTCATGCGCGAGTGCATGCTGGTGCAGGTCACGGGCGTCGTGGTGAACTTGGCGCTCGATCCGCTCCTCATCTTCGTGCTCGACCTGGGGCTCGTGGGCGCGGGCCTGGGCACGGTGCTTGGGCAGGTGGCGTCCGGCGCCCTTGCCCTAGGCTTTTATCTGCGGGGAGTCGGTATGCCGATCGAGGTTCGCCCGAACGCCGCTTCGTGCTGCGATACCTATGCCGTGGCGCTGCCCGTAATCCTCACGGAGCTCTCCGAGTCAATCATGATGTTCGTACTCGGTGGCGTGGCTGGTCGGACGGACCCGCTCTTCATGGTCACGTTCACGACATACTACAAGCTTTGGGTCTTTGTGTTCCTCGCTATGAACGGTTTCGGACAAGGCCTCATACCGCTCGTGGGCTACAACGCGGGTCGCGGCGACGCGGACCGCGTCCGCGCCATTGGGCGGTACGGGGCTCGAGTGGTGGCTGCGGGGATGCTGGTCTGCACGTTGGTATTCGTGCTGCTGTGGCGGCCGATGCTCTGGGCCTTCAAGGGGGCCTTCAAGGCGGATGCCACCATGTACGGTTATGGCGCGCACGTGTTCAGGCAGATGGCGCTGGGCTTCGTCTTCTGCGGAGTGGCGAATACGCTTGCCCTGTGCTGTACGGTCACCGGAAATGGTCGCGTGCTCATGGTTGCTACCTATCTGCGACAGCTGATTGTGCCCCTTCCGCTCTTCGCGCTGATTATGGGCACGGCGGGGGTATCTTGGGCGTGCCTTGCCTTCGTTGCGGGTGACGTGTGCGCAGCGCTGTACGCGAGGAGCGCTTGGGGGAGGGCGATCTGACGCGTTAAGCGCCCGCTGTTTGATCTTCGACGCCTTTGCAGCCGCCCAGGAAGGTCACCTCATAAGGACGGGGCAGAGCCGCGTATCCCCAACTTACAGGAGTGCTGCCTCCCAAGGTCGGCTTGTCCGCTCTTGGGAGGCAGTGTTCTTTGCTGTCACAGGGTCGTGATGGGACGGAGGATCCCGTGGGAGCGGCTCCGTCCTTTCTGGGCGTGTAGCGTTAGCCGGCTGCTTTTATGAGGTCCGCCAGCGTCACGTGCGGATTGCGGTAGTGCACCTCGGGGTTGGGCTCCTGGTACTTGGTGAAGCGGATGGCAGCCTTGGGGCATGCGTGGACGCAGGCGTAACAGCCCGCGCAGGTGGTGTAATCCCAGCTGGGCCTGTTGTCTTCCATGGTGATCGAGCGCATGGGACACACGCGCGAGCACGTGCCGCATCCGATGCAGGCGTCGGTCAGGCGATAGAGGGGGTTGTCGAGGCGAGGGTGCAGGTCAAAGGCCGGATTCGCCATGTAGCCCTCGTAGAAGTCGACCTCCTCCTGCGTGGCGGGCTGAATGTAGTGCCTGCGAGCCGCGATGTCGGCGCGCACGGCTTCGAGCTGCTCGTCCACGTGCTTCTCGGGGTCGATGCGCATCTGCTCTTCCATATCAAAGACCTGTATGGCGTTGTCGACCATGATCACGGTGTTGTAGTAGTCCACGTGCCTGCCAGCCGCCTCGAGGCGCTTGCTCACGCGCTCGGCGATGCCGCCGCTGTGCATGCCAAAGGTGCTGACGATAAAGAAGTAGTCGGTGTCGAACGTCGAGGTCGCGATGAACCTGTCCACCACGTCGGGCAGGTCAAACTCAAAGAGCGGCACGACGATGCCGATGGCGTCACCCTGGTAGTGGCGATCGGTCTTGCGCAGCTCTTGCGCGATGCTGACCAGCTCATCCCCGCCGCCGATTTGCCGCGCTGCATAGAGACTGTTGCCGGTCGCGGTGAAGTAAAAGATCATGATGATTCCTCCCACAAATGCCTCGCTACAACACGCTCCCTGTGTCGTATGTCTCTATTATCAGAGAAAAGAGCGGCGGTTACAAATCACAAATGGCTATGCCTTGCCATGCACCGTCCGAATGGTTGGCCGAGCGCCCGCGTGAGAGTGTCCAACTGCATCGGCACATCGTGTGAGGGTAGCCAACTGCATCGGCACATTATGATGCTGGTGACGCGCGGGGCATGGGGCCTTGTGGCAACGGCCATCCGAGGGGATGTCTTTTTGGTCATTGTTCTGTAGGGAGCGCTAGGACCAAACACCTCGAGAGGGGCGCAGGCTGCCCTCGGTTTGCTGCGTTCCGAATCCCTCTCAACGTAACGACGGGGCAACCTGCTATCCGGCGAGCTCATGACCAAGCTGACGGGTCGCCACATGGAGTTCGAGCTATTTACGCTCTCGTTCGACGAGTACCTGGGGATGAAGGGGTTTCTCGGCAAGCCTGTGGGCGAGAGACGCGCGGAGTTCGAGGAGTATCTGCGTTATGGCGGCTTCCCCCGTGCGCTCGCCTATGACGACCCTGAGGTGAAGGCTGCCTACATCGAGGAGGTCGTCTCGCAGATTGTCGAGAAGGGCATCAGAGCGCGCAAGAAGGTGCGCAACGTCAGCACCTTCGACCGGGTCATGACCTACGTCATCAACAACTTTGGCGCGCCCACGAGCCTGACCAACCTCGTCGACCACTTCAACAACGTCGAGGGCGTGCCCGTCAAGAGGGAGACCATCGCGGGCTACCTCAGACTGCTCGAGTCGGCGAAGGTGCTCTACAAGTGCGAGCGGTTCGACCTCAAGCCCCGCAGGTCCCTGCGCGGGGAGGAGAAGTACTACCTGGCCGACCTCGGCATCTACTTCGCACGCAACACGGACGCGCGCGTCAACTATAGCCCCTCGCTCGAGAACGTGCTCTACGTCTACCTCCGCTCCCACGGCTACCGCGTGTCGGTCGGTCGCATCGGCAAGCTCGAGTGCGACTTCATCTGCCGCATGCGATGACTACTCGTACGTGCAGGTTGCGATGACCATAGCCGACCACACCGTGGAGGATCGCGAGTACCGGCCGTTTGCCTACATCCGCGACAACTACCCCCAGTACCTCTTCATGCTCGACCCGCTGCTGCAGAGGGGGGATGGCGTGAGGCACCTCAACCTGGCCGACTTCATGGCGGAGGAGGGCGAGCTCCTAACTTCATGAGCCCGAAGCATCATCGCTACCAGCGCAAACGCAGTCGGGCGACGCCATGACGTCACCCGACCTCAAGTGAGGCGACGTTACGGGTGCGTAAGCGGTGCCCGTGACGTCGCTTTGACGTCTTTGACGTCCGCAGGGAGAACAGCCGAAGCCACGGTGGAGACAAGGGATACGATGGAGCAGCCTGAGCCACCACAGGCAACCTCAGCCACGCAATTCTGATTGAGTGGGAGTAAAATTCCCAACGAAACACTCTTTCACGGTTCACTTCTAAACACAACGTTTTCGCAGGTCAGAAGTGGTGCGTCGAGTTTTTCGACGCACCACTCTTTCACGAAAAACAGCACTCCTAGCGGGATGATTTGTCCATGAATTTGTCCATGGAATCTCGCAGGGGTGCTCTTGTTTTAGGAAAACAATTGCTGAAAGGAACCAAGACGATGAACGAAGCCAAGATGACAGAGCTCGCCCAGGCCGAGGACATGGCGTACTTCCGTGCGGACCTCTGTTGCTACTCGCCCGAGAGCTACAGCCTCGAGGAGAAGAAGGAGATCTGCAACGAAATGATGAGCACGAGCAAGGCCGTGCCCGACGCCATGCGCGAGGACTTCGAGCAGCTGCCCCCGGACGCCCGCGCCAAGCTTTTGGACATGCTCTGTGTCTCCGGCGTCGAATCGCCCCAGTGGTGGTGGGATGCTTCGAGCGTCAAGCGAACGTGCCCTCTGGCACGTTCGTAGCGAGAAGGCGCGGGCGTTCTAGCCCGCGCTCGCTATGGACAAGCTCCAATTCGTGGGCGAAGGAGACCCGCTCTACCGAGAGCTCGAGCCCCTGTCCTAGCCAGAAACCATAGAAGCCAGGAAGGCCGCTTGTCGCACTGAACTGCACCCCCGAATTTGGACTGAGAAATGAAGGTCCGAGTTCGGGAGGTGCAGTTTGTTTTGAAGAAGCACGGTTTGGAAAAGCGCGAGAAGGCTGTGAGACTGATCGAGCAGGGGTACGGCAAGGCCTCGCTGGC
>JAFWIE010000051.1 GCA_017533825.1 Atopobiaceae bacterium
TTGGCCTTGGCGACCATCAGCGAGGAGACGGAGGCGTTGGTGTACTCGACGGTGGCGGGCGCCGTCGCGTCCTCGCCGTCGAGCGTGCCGGTGGTCGTGCTAGAGGCCGCGCCGTTCTTGACCACGGTCACGTCCTTGCCGTCGACGGCGATCTTCACGACGCCGTAGTTGGGGTCGGCAGCCTCGGTGACGGTGTACTTGGCGCCCTTGGGCAGGCCGACGTAGGTGATGGTCTCGTTGGCCTTGAGGGTGGCGTTCGTCGTCCAGGTCTTGGCGGCCTCGTCGTAGGCGAAGGTTGCCTCGCCGTTGTTGGTCTCGACCGTGAAGTCACCCTCGTCGTACCACGCGGGCACGTCGGTCACCGCGATTGTGTACCTGAACTCCGTGGCGAGGGCCGTCTCGTCGTTCGCGATGGACGCGTCGAGCTTCTTCGTGAGCGAGAGGTCGCGGATCTCGTGGTCGATAACGTTGGTGGCGAGCTTGGAGTTGTCGGCTTCCTTCGTGAAGGTGAGCTCGATGGCACCCTCCGCAACCTTGCCGTTGAGGTCGGAGAGGATCGTCGTGCGCTCGAGCTGAGGCTCGGTGGGCGACATGACCGGGTCGCTCGTTGCGGGCGACTCATAGGGCCACTCGACCTTGTGGTCGGCCGTCACGGTGAACTCGACCGGGTCGATTGCCTTGTAGCCGGTGGGCGCCTTGGTCTCGGTGAGGACGTAGTCGCCGTCGTCGATGCCGGTCACGGTGAAGACGTTGTCCGTGTTGTGGACCTCGTAGGAGTCGAGCGTGCCGTCGGCGAGCTTCTTCTGGAGCGTGAATTCGGCGCCCTCGAGCGGTTGCTCGTCCTCGGTGAGCTTGTTCACGTCAAGCTGGTAGGTGAAGGCGATGACGTAGTCCCAGGGCTTCTCTTCCTCAGGCTTGCCCTCGCCGTCCTGGTTGACGTCGTAGGTGTAGCGCAGCTTGGCGGCGTTGACGTTGCCCTGGCTGCCGATGTTGGCCTTGTTGGTGAGCTCTGCGGTGAAGTACAGGCAGACCTTCGCGCCGGCAAGCTTGGTGGGGAGCTTGGCCGTGCCGTCGCCCCAGGTGACCTTGACCTCGAAGCTGTCCTCAGTCTGCTTCTCCTCCGGTGCGCTGACCGTGTACTCAGTGCTGGGAATCTCGGTGGTTCCGTCGGCCTCGAAGACCTTGACCGTGTAGTCCCCGTCGTACTTGAACTTGGCGCCATCGTCCTCGACGGTCTCCATCTGGTCGACGAAGGTCACGTGGTACTGCTTGTACTCGGTGATGTCGGACGGCAGGGTCGCCTTCAGGCGGAACGGCACGTTGTCGCCGATGTCGTAGTCGGCGGAGTCCTGCCAGCGGCCGTCGGCGAGGTCTGCCAGCTTGTCGGACGTGACGTCGCCCGCGATGGCCTCCTCTGCCTTGGAGTCGTTGGAGTCGGCGATCTTCTTCTCGAACTTAGGCTTCTCGAGCTCGTCGTTGACGAGGTCGCCACTGAGCTTGGCCTTCGGCTCGTCTGCGGTGAGGGCCAGCTTGCCCGTCTCCTCGTTGCCGGTGAGGTTCGTGAGGACCGCGGTGCGACCGTCGAGGTCGAACGTGGCGGCCTTGTCGGCGTCGCTGCTGGCGTCCCACTCGACCTCGTGGTCGGCGGTCACGGTGAAGGTGATCGGGTCGATGAGCTTGAAGCCCTTGGGGGCGTGGGTCTCGGTGAGCTTGTAGATGCCGTCGTCCAGGCCGGTGAACTCGAACGTGGTCGGCTGGTTCTCGTCGGTGATGGCATAGGCCTTGACAAGCCTGTACTCGTCATCAGCACCATCCACACCCTTGTAGAGCTTCTCGAGCTTGAACTCGGCGCCGGCGAGCGCCTTCTTTTCGGGGTCGACCTTGTTCACGTCGACCTCGTAGGTGAAGGCGATGACGTAGTCCCAAGGCTTCTCGTCCACGGGCGCGTTCTCGCCGTCGCCGTTGACACTGTCGGTGAAGGTGAGCTTGGCGCCGTTGACGTTGCCCCTCCGGCCGAGGTTGGCGTTCTCGTTGAGCTCCGCCTCGAAGAAGACCTCGACGTAGGCGCCGTTCAGCGCCTCGGTGAGTTGCTGCTCGCTCCAGCGGACGGTGAGAACGAAGCTGTCCTCGATGTCGTCACCGGTGGTGCAATCGAATTCGTACTGACCAGGTGTCAGCTCAGTTCCGCCGACCATGACCTTGACGGAATCCCGCTTGAAGGTGAGTCCCTTCTCCATCTGGTCGGTGAAGGTGAGGTGGTAGCCCTTGTACTCGTTCACGTCGCTCGGGAGCTTGGCGCGCAGGCGGAACGGCACGGGGTCGCCGATGTCGTAGTCGGCGGAGTCGATCCAGAAGCTGGCGGGCCTCTTCGTGCCCGGGTCGTCCGTCGTGACCTCGCCGGTAGAGTCGTTGACGTCCTTGATCTTCTTGTCGAAGCTCGGCTTCTCGTGCTCCTCGTTGACGACCGCGTTCGCGGGCAGGTTGCCTTCGGCCGCCTTGAAGACGACCTTGCCCTCAGCCTTGTCGCTGCCATTCGGCGTGAGCGCCTGGAGGATTGCGCCGCGGCCCTCGGCGTGGACCAGGAAGCCCTCGTCCTCGCCCTCAGCGGCGACATCGCCCCTCCAAGCAGCGTTGTCGGTCCAGACCACGTTGTGGTCGGCCGTCACGGTGAAGGTGATCGGGTCGACGCGCTTCTTCCCCGTGGGCACGAAGGTCTCCACGATCTTGTAGTCGCCGTCATCGAGGCCCTTCCAGTTGAAGAGGTTCTTGCCGGCGCCAGTGCCCTCGATCGCATCACCGACGGGCGCGAAGCCCTCGGAGTCACGTCCTTCGACGTTCGTGTCTGCGTACTTCTTGTAGAGCTGGAACCGAGCGCCCTCGAGAGGCTCGTCGTCCCCGTCGAACTTGTTGACGTCAACCTGGTAAGTGAAGGCAATGACGCTGTCCCAAGGCGTGTCCTCGGTGTCGCTCTCCTCGTCGTCCTTGTTCGAGTTGTTGGAGTAGGTGAGCTTGGCGGTGTTCACGTTGCCGGCTGCACCGATCTTTGCGCTCTCGTTCAGTGTGGCGGTGAAGTAGACGTTGACCGTCGCGCCGTTGAGCTCGGACGCACTGATACGGTCGCAGATGGGCTGTTGAGTCTGCTCGTCGGTGCCAATCTGAGCGCCTGCCCAGCGAAGCGTAAGCGCGAAGTCATGATCGTGCTCGGACTTCTCAATCTTCGCCTCGTCATAGTCTATGGGTTCGCCATCCTTGTCCGTTATCTCAACACGCGCGTTCTTGTCGTATGTGAGACTCTTCTCCATCTGGTCGGTGAAGGTGATGTGGTACTGCTTGTAGTTGGTCACGTCGCCCGGGAGCTTGGCCGTGAGCTTGTACGGCACGTGGTCGTAGATGTCGTAGTCGGCGGAGTCGATCCACGTGTCTGCAGAGGTTTCCTCGACGTCATTGCCGTTCTTGTCGGTGTACTTGCCGTTGGAGTCGTTGACGTCCTGGATCTTCTTCTCGAAGGTCGGCTTCTCGTGCTCCTCGTTGACGACCGCGTTCGCGGGCAGCGGTTCCGCAGCGGGCGCGAAGACGATCTCGCCCTCGGCCTTGTCGCCGGCAGCCATGTTGCCGAGAAGGTTCTGGAGAACGGTGTTGCGCGCCGGGGTTTCGGGGTAGAAATCGGGAATGGTGGTAATGCTCGTGTAGTCCCACAGCACCTTGTGGTCCGCGGTCACGGTGATGACGATCGGGTCGATGAGCTGGTAGCCCACGGGCGCCTCGGTCTCGGTGAGCACGTAGGTGCCGTCGTCGAGGCCCTTGTAGGAGAACGTCGTGGTGTCCTCGGTCCACGCGTTGGCGAACTCGAGGTCCTTCAGCCACTCGTAGTACTGACCGTTGGCCTCAACGTAGGTCTTGCCCGCGACCTTGTCGGCCTCTGCGACCGGAGTAGCCTTGACCTTCTGCATGGTGAACTTGGCACCCTTGCGAGGATGTCCGTCAGGGGTCACCTTGTTCACGTCGACCTTGTAGGTGAAGGCGATGACGTAGTCCCAAGGCTTCTCTTCCTCGTAGGGCTGGCCCTTGCCGTCCTGGTTGACGTTGTTGGTAAAGGTGAGCTTTGCAGCGTTGATGTTGCCCTGCTCGCCGATCTTCGCGAATTTGTCGTTCAGCGTGGCGCTGAAGAACACCTCGACCGTGGCACCTACGAGATTTTCGAGCTGGTGCGTGGTGTCGGTTACGACGGTCGCGCCCTCTGCAAGGCTCCAGTTCTCAGGCTTCTGCTCGCCCCAACGGATGGTGAGTGCGAAGTTGTCGTCGATATCGTCGCCGCGGCCGTACGAGAGCTGGTATTCTCTCGAGTCTTCACTCGAGTCCATGTAATCCTGGTCACCACTAATCTTGACCTTGATGCTGTCGAGATCGAGGGTCAGGCCCTTCTCCATCCGGTCGATGAAGGTGAGGTGGTAGCCCTTGTACGCGGACAGGTCGCTCGGGAGTTGTGCGCGCAGGCGGAACGGAATCGAATCGCCGATGTCGTAGTCTGCGGAGTCAATCCACGTTGCCTCAGAGAGTTCGCTGACCTGCTGGCCGCTACTGTTCGTGTACAACCCGGTGGAGTCGTTGACGTCCTGGATCTTCTTGTCGAACTTGGGCTTATCGGCATTCTCGTTCTTGAGGTCGCCGGTAAGCTTAGCCAACGCGTCGTCTGCGGTGAGGGTCAGCTTGCCATCCTGCGTTTCACCCTTGACCTCCGTGCCTTCGAGCGTCTTCAAGACTGTGGTGCGGCCGTCGAGTTCGAACGTCGCGTCCTCGTCGGTGCTGTTGACATTCCACACGACATCGTGGTTAGCGGTCACGGTGAAGGCAATCGGGTCGATAGCCTTGCAGCCTTTGGGTACTTGAGATTCACGCAGCACGTAAGTGCCGTCATCGAGGCCCTTGAAGGCGAAGGTAGTAGTGTTTTCATCCCATGTGCCCTCGTGAGCGAGATCTGCACCGTCAAGCGTTTGGTAATACACATCGCCAACCTTGATGCAGTATGCCGGCTCTTCAAGCTCCGTTTCGGTCGGCGTAGCTTTGACCTTGAACAGCTGGAATGCCGCTCCCTTAAGCGGTTCTCCCTTGTCGTCGACCTTGTTGATAACGGTCTTGTAGGTGAAGGCAATGACATAGTCCCAAGGAGTATCCTCGGTTTCGTCAGATTTGGGGTTGCTGCTGTATGTGAGCTTGGCACCGTTGACGTTGCCCTTCTTGCCAAGGTTAGCGTTCTCGTCCAGCCTTGCACTGAAGAATACGTCAACCGTTGCGCCGTTTAGGGCCGTATCGGCAATCTTCTGCTGCGATTCGCCCTGTCCCTCACCATGCCAGGCCAACGTGACCGTGAATTTATGGTCGCTGATCTTGTCGAGCTCGTACTCGTCGGCATTCAGCTTCCGGCTGCTGAGATACACCTCGACGCTATTTTTGTCGAAGGTCAGCGTATTCTCCATCTCGTCGGTAAAGGTGATTTGGTAGTTCTTGTAGCTCGTCACGACGTTGGAGAGCTTGGCCGTGAGCTTGAAGGGCACGGCATCGCCAATGTCGTAGTCGGCGGAGTCTATCCACTCGGTGTCGTTGCCCTGAGCATCCTTGCCCATGGTGACCTCGCCGGTGGAATCGTTACGGTCCTTGATCTTCTTCTCGAAGGTCGGCTTCTTTTCGTAGATGTTCTCGATGTTAACGACCTTGGTCTGGTCCTTGACGACGGCCTCGCTCGTGTAGTTGGCCGGGACGGCGGTGGCGACGAGCTCGTAGCCGTCGATGCCGGCGCCGCTCTCGATGAACTTGACCTTCTTGTTCACCGGGACGTCACTGATGACCCAGTAGTACGGCTCGGCCGCGGTGCCGGACCCGCCGACCGCATTGGCGACCGTGAACACCGCGTCGTTGTAGTCGTTGGTGATCTGGAAGCCCTCGGGCAGCGCGGCCACGCCGGTGAAGGCCTTGGTCACCTTGACGGCGCCCTTGTCCTGGGTGTAGTCGTTGACGAGCTCGAACTCGGCGGTCTTGCCCAGCTCGACCGCGGGCGTGCCGGCGGTCGTGGAGCCGGCGACGTTGAGCGTCCAGTTCTCGATCGCCTGGCCGTCGCTCAGCTCGGTGAC
>JAFWIE010000052.1 GCA_017533825.1 Atopobiaceae bacterium
GCCGCTGTCAACAAGAACTATTCCATCAATCCCAAAGAGAGCCAAACCAGGACGTTTGCGACCATCCGACCGGGCGCGTTGGTCGAGGCCGTCGAGGACCTGATCTACGACGGCACAGACAGGAACCTTGCCACCGCCTCCGCAGCCGGAGGAACGCTGGTGTGGTGTCTCGAGGAGAGCGGCGAATACGTCGCTCACGTGCCCATGGGCAAGGCTGCGGGCGACTACACGGTATGGTACAAACTCGTGGACGCAGACGGCGCGCAGCTCACCGAGCCCAAGTCGGTGGCTACGAGTATCGCGGCGAAGTCCGTCACCATCACAGGCCTCGGTGCCAGCGACAAGGTCTATGACGGCGGCGCTACGGCAACGGTCACAGGTGAGGCCACGCTCGACGGCAAGGTTACCGGCGACGCCGTGAGCATCACCGGGGGCTCCGCCTCCTTCAATGACAAGACCGCGGCCGATGGTAAGACCGTCACGTTCTCCGGCTACGCCCTCGAGGGCGACGACGCGGGCAACTACACACTCAGCGCCCAGCCCGCCTCAGTCATGGCAAGCATCACGAAGAAGCCCGTCTCCATCAGCGGCCTTTCGGCGGACGACAAGCCATACGACGGAAACAAGACGGTCCGGATCAGCGGCTCGCCCAGCATCTCCGACATCATCGGCGACGACCAGGTGAGCGTCTCTGCGGGTTCGGCCCAGTTCGACGATAAGAACGTGGGCGAAGACAAGGACGTCAGCTTCACCGGCTTCGGCCTCACCGGCGCCGACGCGGGCAACTACGAGCTCAGCGCCCAGCCCTCCACCACGGCGAGCATCACGGCCAAGTCCGTCACCATCAGCGGCATCACCGCCCAGAACAAGACCTACGACGGCACGGCGGACGCGACGGTCACCGGTACGGCCACCATTGACGGCAAGGTGGACGGCGACGACGTGAGCATCTCCGCGGGCACGGCCTCCTTCGAGGACAAGAACGCGGGCGCGGACAAGACCGTGACGTTCTCCGGCTATACCCTCACGGGTGACGATGCAGGCAACTACACGCTGTCCCAGCCCGCCGACCAGACAGCCACCATCAACCAGCTCGTCGCGGAGCTCACGTGGCAAGACACGAGCTTCTCCTACGACGGAACGAACCACGCTCCCACTGCCACGGTCAACAACCTCCAGGGCGAGGATACGTGCGACGTCACCGTGTCGGGCGCCCAGAAAACGGCCGGAACGCATGTCGCAACGGCAACCGCTCTTTCGAACCAGAACTATCAGCTTCCCGATACCGCGACCCAAAGCTTCAGCATCGCGGCGCAGGCGCTCACCATCACCGGCCTCGGGGCCAGCAACAAAGTCTACGACGGTACCGTCACGGCTACGCCCACCGGTGCGTACACGCTCACCGGGAAGGTTGGCACCGACGACGTAACGGTCGTTGCCGGAACCGCCGTCTTCGAGAGCAAGAACGTCGGCACCGACAAGACCGTCACGTTCTCCGGATACACGCTCGCGGGCGACGACGCGGGGAACTACACGCTCTCCCAGCCGGCCTCCGTCACGGCGAACATCACGCGGAAGCTCGTCTCCATCACCGGCGTCGAGGCCGAGAACAAGGTCTACGACGGCACGACGGCAGCCACGCCCTCCGGCACGGCCACGGTCAACGGCAAGGTGGCAGGCGACAAGGTGAATGTCGCCGTGGGCTCCGCCTCCTTCGCAGACAAGAACGTGGGCACGGGCAAGACCGTCACGTTCTCCGATTACCGCCTCACGGGCGACGACGCGGGCAACTACGAGCTTCGCGCCCAGCCCGCCTCCGTCACGGCGAACATCACGAAGAAGCCGGTCAGCATCGACGGCCTCTCGGCGAACAACAAGGTCTACGACGGCACGACGACGGCAGCAATCAACGGTGACGCCACGCTTAACGGTGCCATCTCTGGCGACGCCGTCTCCCTCAGGGAGGGTTCGGCATCCTTCGAAAGCAAGAACGCAGGCTCCAACAAGGACGTCACCTTCGCGGGCTACGGCCTCGAGGGCGACGACGCAGGCAACTACACGCTCTCCCAGCCGGCATCCGTCAGGGCAAGCATTACGCAAAAGCTCGTCACCATCAGTGGCCTTTCGGCGAGCAACAAGGTCTACGATGGCACGACGACGGCCACGATCAACGGCACGCCCATGCTCTCCGGCGTGCTCGACGGCGACAAGGTGAGCGTGAGTGCGGGCTCTGGCAGCTTCGCCAACAAGACCGCAGGCTCCGGCAAGACGGTCTCCTTCACCGGCTATGCGCTCAGTGGCAACGACGCGGGCAACTACCGGCTCAGCGCCCAGCCTGCCTCCGTCACGGCGGACATCACGCGGAAGCTCGTCTCCATCTCCGGAATCGAGGCCGCGAACAAGGTCTACGACGGCACGACGGCAGCGACGCCCTCCGGCACGGCCACGGTCAACGGCAAGGTGGCAGGCGACAGGGTGAATGTCGCCGCGGGCACTGCATCCTTCAAGGACAAGAACGTGGGCACCGGCAAGGTGGTCATCTTCAAGGGCTACGCCCTCGAGGGCGACGACGCGGGCAACTACGAGCTTCGCGCCCAGCCCGAGGCGGCCTCGGCAAACATCACGAAGAAGCGCGTCACGATCGGCGGCCTCTCGGTCAGCGACAAGGTTTACGACGGCACGACGACGGCAGCAATCAACGGTGACGCCACGCTTAACGGTGCCATCTCCGGCGACGCCGTCTCCCTCAGGGAGGGTTCGGCATCCTTCGAGAGCGAGGACGCAGGCTCCAACAAGGACGTCACCTTCAAGGGTTATGCCCTCGATGGCGACGACGCGGGCAACTATACGCTCTCCCAGCCCGCCTCCGTCAAGGCGAACATCACGAAGAAGCCCGTTACCATCAACGGCGTCGGGGTCGACAACAAGGTCTACGACGGCACCACCACGGCTACGGTTACCGGCACGCCCACGCTCTCCGGCGTGCTCGACGGCGACAAGGTGAGCGTCACTGCGGGCTCCGCCAGCTTCGCCACCAAGACCGTGGGTACGGGCAAGGCTGTCAACTTCAAGGGCTACGCTCTCAGCGGTGCCAATGCGGGCAACTACCGGCTCAGCGCCCAGCCCGCCTCCGTTAAGGCGAACATCACGAAGAAGCGCGTCACCATCGCCGGTCTCTCGGCGAGCAACAAGGTCTACGACGGCAACGCGACGGCTACGCCCTCCGGTAAGGCCACGGTCAACGGCAAGGTGGGCAGCGACAAGGTGAGCGTCACCGCGGGCACCGCATCCTTCGAGGACGAGAACGCGGGCTCCGGCAAGACGGTCACCTTTAAGGGCTACGCCCTCGGCGGTGCCGACGCAGCCAACTACCAGCTCAGCGCACAGCCGGCCGCGACCACGGCGAGCATCACGAAGCGCACCGCATCCCTGAAGTGGACAAACACGAGCTTCACCTACGACGCAAAGAGCCACCGACCAAAGGCGACGGTTTCAAACCTCGTCTCGGGTGACAAGTGCGCGACGACCGTGGCCGGCGCAAAGACGGATGCCGGCTCCTACACGGCGACTGCCACCAAGCTGGCGAACGCAAACTATCGACTCCCCGCGAAGGCGACCTGTGACTTCTCGATCGCCAAGGCCAAGCTCACGAGCATCGCGGACGTGGCGGACAAAACCTACACCGGAAAGGCCATCGCGCCCAAGCCCGCCGTCAAGGCAGGCTCCACCGCCCTCGACGCAGGCACCGAATTCTCCTACGCCTACAAGGCCAACACCAATGCCGGCACCGCCGCGGTCACCGCGACCGGCAAGGGCAACTACACAGGCACGGTGAAGACCACCTTCAAGATCGTGCCCGCCAAGCTCACGAGTATCGCTCCGGTCGCGAACATGGCCTACACCGGAAAGGCCATCGCGCCCAAGCCCGCCGTCAAGGCCGGCTCCACTGCCCTCGACGCAGGCACCGACTTCTCCTACGCCTACAAGGCCAACACCAATGCCGGCACCGCCGCGGTCACCGCGACCGGCAAGGGCAACTACACGGGCGCGGTGAAGACCACCTTCAAGATCGTGAAGCCCACGATTCAGTACAAGGTGCATCGCCAAACCTACGGAAACGAGCCGGACTGGAAGAAGAACGGCCAAGTGTCCGGCACCACCGGCGAGGCCAAGCGCCTCGAGGCCATCTGGATCGACCTCGGCACGGGATTCCCCGTATCCGGCGGCATCCAGTACCGTACCCACGTGCAGACCTACGGCTGGCAGGCCTGGAAGGAGGATGGCGCCCTTTCCGGCACCACCGGTGAGGCCAAGCGCCTCGAGGCCATCGAGATCCGCCTGACCGGCGCCATGACAAAGAAGTACGACGTATACTACCGCGTCCACGCCGAGACCTACGGATGGATGGGCTGGGCAAAGAACGGCGCCTCCGCCGGCACCGCCGGCATGCGAAAGCGCCTGGAGGCAATCCAGGTGGTCCTCGTGCCCAAGGGTGCCGATGCCCCCAGTGCCACCTACAAGGGAATCGAGCGGGACTACGCCAAGCCGTTCGCCGAGGCATGATCAAAAGGGGAGTACCCCCTACTGATCACCCCTACTGATCGGTGGCACACGCTCCCCGGGAGTGTGTGCCACTAAGAGGCGGCCCCTCTCATGCAGGCATGAGAGGGGCCGCCCTTCTCTTCGTGTTGGGTCTTTGGCTAGTGCTTGGCCTCGAAGTCCCTCATGAAGGCGACGAGTGCCTCGACGCCCTCGACAGGCATGGCGTTGTAGATGCTAGCGCGCATGCCGCCGACGGAACGATGACCCTTGAGGTTCTCGAGTCCTGCCGCGCGGGATTCCTTGACGAACTCGGCGTCGAGCTCGGCGTTGCCGGTGACGAAGGGAACGTTCATGAGGGAGCGGTCCTCTGCGCGTACCGTACCCTTGAAGAGCTCGGACTCGTCGAGGAAGTCGTACAGAATCTTTGCCTTTGCCTCGTTGAGTTCCTTCATGGCCGCAAGACCGCCCTTGTCCTTGAGCCACTTGAAGACCTTGCCGCAGACGTAGATGGCCCAGCAGTTAGGCGTGTTGTACATCGAGCCGGCATCGGCTTGCGTACGCCAGTTGAGCATCGTGGGGCAGCCATCGACCGGCCCCTCGGGAATGAGGTCCTCACGGATGACGCTGATCACGAGACCGGCGGGACCGACGTTCTTCTGGACGCCACCGTAGATGACGCCATACTTCTCAACGTCATGCGGCTGACTCAGGAACATCGAGCTTACGTCGCTTACGAGCAGCTTGCCCTTGGTGTTGGGGAGCTCGTGATATACCGTGCCGTAGATGGTGTTGTTCTCGCAGATGTACACGTAGTCCGCGTCATCGCGGATGGCAAGGTCGGAACAGTCCGGGATGTAAGAGAAGGTTTCGTCAGCGCTCGACGCGACGGCCTGCGCGTCGATGAAGCGCGCCGCCTCTTGATAGGCCTTCTTTGCCCACATGCCAGTGAGAATGTAGTCGGCCTTCTTGTGTGCTCCAGGCAGTCCGCAGATGTTGAGAGGAACGGCGGTGAACTGTTGGCTTGCGCCGCCCTGCAGGAACAGGACCTTGTAGTTGTCGGGAATGCCCATGAGGTCGCGCAGGTCTGCCTCGGCGTCGTCGATGATCTTCTGATACATCGCCGAACGATGGCTCATCTCCATGACGCTCATGCCGCAACCGCGATAGTCGAGCATCTCGTCCGCGCACTCTTGCAGGACGTCCTCGGGCAGAACGGCCGGACCGGCCGAGAAATTGTAAACTCTGCTCATGTGCTATATGCCTCTCTTTTCGAAGCCGTTGGAGCCGCATTTGGCACCGTTGCTCGATTCTTTGGCCGAGCATCACCACGAATATGGTAGCGCACCACGTTGCGTCGTGCGGTCTCGTTACGGTTTGTTCTCAATTTCTATGAATGTGTGCGATACCGAGCTTCTGCGTGGTCCCCTCACATATGACTACGTCTGCATAGGCTGTGGCAAAAAGGGGCACACTAATCGTGGTGTGTCGCGTGTTGAAAAGGAGGCGGACATGGCCAGAAGAAGTCGTCGATTGATTTGGTTGTGGGTGCTTTTGGCTATTGTGGCCGCAATGGGATTTGTCGGCGTATCGGCAGGCATCAGCGCGTCGAACATCATGAAGAAGATCGATCAGGCAAATAAGGCCAGCGAGCGCCTCGAGGGCGAGTTTTCTCGCTTTGACATGCAGGCTGCCGCGACGTCGATTGAGGAAATGGCGACGATTTGGTCCGAGGTGGACAAAGAGGCACACGAGTGGGAGTGGCAGATAGTACGCGTGGTGCCGGTAGTCGGGGAAGACGTGGGCTGTCTGCAACGGACGGCGCGTATTGCGGACGAGCTTACGAACGATGGCCTCACACCCGTGATGGTAAGCTTACGGGCATTGAGCGAGGGCATGGATGCAAACATGTTTGAAGTGATCACTGGCAAGGTCACACAGCTTGGAGATCTTTTGGGAGCGCTGCGCGATGCGAGTGATGTGGTTTCGGAATGCCGCCGGAAGGCAGATGCGCTTCCCGAAGCCAATTTCGAGCAGACCAACCAAGCTATGGAGGATTTGCGAAGCCAGCTGGCAGACATCGAGCGAGTGTTTTCAAGCTTTGACACGCTGCTTGGCGCGATCGATATCGCGGGACAGTTCGTAGGCGTGTGAGGTGGCTGGTTGAGGGTGCCCACGAGTTGATTGGCGCCCCGAAAGTGGGCAAGGGCACCCCTCATTGCGGCTAAGGCATGAAGAGCTGCTGAAGTCAAGAGGTTATTCGAGAAAACGTTTGTGCTAACATGCCACGGCCGTGCCTCGCTCGATTAGAATGGATGGGCAGGAGGCACTTGAGGAGGCGACACACGTGGCACCAACACAGCTCAATGGAACAATGCTTCAGGGCTTCTCCTGGAATCTACCACCTGACGGCCAGCATTGGCGTCGGTTGGCACAACTCGCTCCGCGTCTGGCAGAGGAGGGATTCACCTCCGTGTGGATGCCGCCGGCGTACAAGGGGACGGAAGGCGTGCGCGACGTTGGATACGGCGTGTACGACTTGTGGGACCTGGGCGAGTTTGACCAGCGCGGAAGCGTGGGAACGAAATATGGCACCCGCGCGGAGTATCAGACAGCAGTCAACGCGCTTCGTGGGGCGGGCATCAACGTCTTGGGTGACGTGGTTCTCAACCATCGCCTGGGTGCGGATGGTACGCAGCGCGTTCTGGCAACCGAGGTCGCGGGAGACAATCGCAATTACGCGATGGACAAACCGCGTCCCATCACGGCATGGACACGCTTCACCTTCCCGGGTCGTGGCGGCGCGCTCGACGACTTCGAGTGGGACTATCACTGCTTCAAGGCGGTGGACTACGATGTCTCGCACGAGCGCTCGGGCGTCTTTCTGCTCGACGGCAAGCACTGGGACGAGGACGTGGACCACGAGAACGGCAACTTCGACTACCTGATGGGTGCCGATGTGGACCTCGATGACCCCAGAGTCTACGAACAGCTGGTCAAGTGGGGTACGTGGTACATCAACGAGACTGGTGTGGACGGTGTGCGTCTTGACGCCATCAAGCACATGAGCCGTGAGTTCTATCTGCGCTGGCTGTACGACATACGCTGCGCCTTGGGGCGCGAGCTCTTCTGCGTGGGTGAGTACTGGACCGGCGACACCGGTGCGCTCGTGCACTACCTTGGCAACGAGAAGGCACTGAGCCTCTTTGACGTGCCCCTGCACTTCAAGTTCTTCCACGCGTCCCGTGATGGTGCGCAAATCGACTTCAAGCACATCCTCTCCGGAACGTTGGTGGATGTGGACCCCGTACATGCGGTCACGTTTGTCGATAACCACGACACGCAACCGAATCAAGCGCTTGAATCAACGGTGGCGCCTTGGTTCAAGCCGATAGCCTATGCGCTCATCCTGTTGCGCGAGGCTGGCTACCCGTGTGTCTTCTTCGCCGACCTTTACGGCTTGCCCAACGACCGCATCCCCGCGGTTGCGGAGCTTCCGTTGCTGTTGGAGATTCGTCGCCGATTCGCGTTCGGAGAGCAGCGCGACTTCTTCGACGAGCACGACTTGGTGGCGTGGGCGCGCATGGGCGACGAGGGCCATGAGCACAGCGGGTGCGTGGTGCTCCTCTCGAGCAGAAGCGAAGGGGAGGAAGTGGTCACCAAGGACATCAATCTGGGTGGCGAGCATGCTGGCGAGAAGTGGGTGTGCGTCTTGGGCGAAGCCCATGAGCCCATTGAAGTCAAGGAAGACGGTGTCGCATCGTTCGTCGCAGGCAAGAAGTCCATGATTTCCGTCTACTTGCACGAGGAGGCCGCTCGTGCGCTCAACAACATCCCCATCAACATCTAGGAGGAGGACCATGGCAACGAAGACCGACATCGCAAAGGCGCTGCTCTCCATACGGGCGGTGTTCCTGAGGCCCGATGAGCCCTTTACGTGGGCGAGTGGCATCAAGAGCCCCATCTACTGCGACAATCGCCTGACGCTGAGCTACCCGGAGGTACGTACGCTCATCGATGAGTCCCTGGCAGATCTTGCGCGCGAGCTCTACCCCGATGTCGAGATGCTGATGGGAACCTCTACGGCCGGCATCGCCCACGCGGCGATTGCGGCTGATCGGCTGGGCATCCCCATGGGCTACGTCCGTGGCTCGGCGAAGGACCATGGTCGTCAGAATCAGATTGAGGGTCGTTGCGAGCCGGGGACTAAGGTCGTGGTCGTCGAGGACCTCATCTCGACGGGTGGGTCCGTGCTGGAGTGCGTGGACCCGCTGCGCGAGGCGGGCGCTGAGGTACTTGGCATCGTGAGCATCTTCACCTATGGCATGCAGCGTGGCCTTGACCGCCTGGCTGCGGACAACGTGCAGAACACGAGCCTCTGCGACCTCGACACGCTCGTTGAGGTGGCGGCCGACGAGGGCTACATCCAGCCGGAGGACAAAGCGCGTCTGCTTCACTTCCGCGACAATCCTGCGGACGAGAGCTGGATGGCGTAAGCAACTGTCCCGTGGCGGCGGGTGTTCCGTGGAGGACAGTCCCCTTTGTGTCGGTTTGTCCCGTGGAGGACAGTCCTCCAAGAGGACAGTCCCCCAGGGGGACAAGTGAGAGGAGCGAATGATGGCGCTTACCGTGGTACTGGTGCGGCATGGCGAGGCAAAGAGGAAGGAACTTGGGCAATCCGACTTCGATCGGGAACTCACCACGTGGGGTGCGGAGGCACTTGCCGAGGCCTTTCCCCGCGCGATGGCATTGGTTGACGTGACGGCAGCGAGCGAGTTGTGGATGAGTCCTGCGGTTCGCGCGCGCCAGACGGCAGAGATTGCCAACAAGACGCTGGGCATAGAGACCTGCCGCGAGTTCCGTGCGCTCTACGACCAAGATGGCGACGCGTTCTTGGCAGAGCTCTCGAAGACCAATGCGGACGTGGTCGTGGCCGTAGGCCACATCCCCTTCATGGAGGACGTGTGCGCACGTCTCTGTGGGACGTTCCTGAGCTTCTCGACGGGCGCGGCGGCGGCGATATCCATCAGCGACAAGAAGGTGCGCAAGCTTGCGGATGGCCGCGCGCGCGGACACCTGCAGTGGTTCGTGCAAGGACCGCTCACGTAAGGCGTCCGAAGAAAGCAGGCCCATGCTCAACATCCATCACGCGATACTGCACGCGTTCGACTTCGATACCGGTGCCACGTTCCTCTCGGACCACGAGTTGGACCTGGACGAGAAACTCGTAAAGTCGTACGTACGTCGCCACCTCAACCGGTGCGTCTCCAGTGAGCGCAACATGCACGGGGAGTTTGCGGAGGGAAGCGGCTTCGTCGAGGAGCTGCTTCTGTACCTCTCGCATCGTGCCTCCTTTGAGGCACTCTCCAAGCAGATTGCGCAGTTCCTCTGGGAGAAGTTACGCACGTGCGATGACCTCGAACCAATGGACCTCCTGGTCGCAGACTTCGAGCAAAGCGCAGATGCTCCGAAGGGAGACGCGGATGAGGAGGAGCTGGAGAAAGCCTTTGCGGCCGAGCCGGTACGCCGCTTTGCGATAGTGCTGCTACCGCGCAGTCAGACCTTCATGCACAGCATCGAGCATCCGTCTGGCGGGGCTTTCAACGAGATTGTGCGCCATGACGCCACCTTGCCGAATCCCTCGGGCAAGGTGAACACCTATGCCCTTATCGACTGCGCGACGTTGGCGGTCGACTTCAGCGACAAGGCACGGACGATTGCTGGTGCCGAGGTGTGGATTATGCCCAATATGCTGCTGCAATGCTCGCGCGAGCCATCGAGTCGTGAAGTGATTGAGGACGTCGAGCGCATTGTCGAACAAGTCGCTGAGGAGCATGGAGCAAATCCGGTGCGTGCGGTGTCGCGCGCGAAGGCGTGCGTCGCGCACAGCGCGGAACTCGACGAGCGCTTGATGCCCGAGCAGATTGGTGCGCAGGTCTTCGAAGACGAGCCTGCGTTGGCGCAGAGCTACGAGGAGGAGGCGCGCGAAGCCGGCCTCCCCGAGGAGGTGCACGTTCGCCGTGCCGCCGCACGCAGGCTCACCAAGACCCACAGGATTCGCACGGACACAGGCATCGACATAGCGTTTCCCAGCGAATACAGCTCTGGGAATGACTATATAGCCTTCGACCGCGAAGAGGATGGCTCCCTCACCATCACGATTCGCAACGTCAAGCATATAGAGAACCGCTGATGGCTGCACGTGAAACAAACAAACAGGGCTGCCTTGGGTGCGCGGCGGTGTTTGCGCTCTTTGTGGGCGTTCTCATGGCGTTCGTGCTTCTCATCGCGCCGTCGACAATCGGCCTTACGATTCGGGCCTATGCGGAGCGCGCATTCAAGTCCATAGGAGAGACGCTCGGCGTGCATAGGGAACAGGATGAAGCGCCGGATGCCACGTTGGAGGAGCCCAGCGTTTCGCTTGGAGCTCCCGTATCGCTTGGCAATGCGCGCATCGAGGAATACCTGCGCGGCAAGCTGGATGAGGGATGCCAGGAGGTGTATGACCAGCTCATCGCGGGCGTGCGTTCCCAGGAGGAGAGCATTGCCGTCATTGACGCGACGCCTGAGGATGTCTCTGCGGCCTATAAGGCCATGATGGGTGACCATCCGGAGTTCTTCTGGCTCGACGGGTCGTTCACGTACATGTATTCCTCCTTGCTGAAGTCGGTTACGGTGCAGCTAGGGTATGAGGTCGAGCCCTCTGAGGTGGAGGCGACGCGCGCCGCTATCGAGGCCGAAGCCGATGCCATTCTGGCGGGACTTCCGGAGAATGCCACCGAGTATGACGTCGCTTTGCTGGCATATGAGCACATCGCGTCGCACACCGACTACGTGGTCGGAGCGCCCCATAACCAGACGATTCAAAGCGTGCTTCTCGGCCACGCGTCGGTGTGTGCGGGTTATGCGCGCACGTATCAGTACCTGCTGCAACGCGCAGGTGTCTTCTGTACCTATGTGGAAGGGAGCATCCCTTCGAGGGGGGAGGACCATGCGTGGAACCTCGTGCGCATCGACGGCCAGTATGCATTCGTGGATCCCACGTGGGCGGACCCGACATACCTGGGGGAGGGGGACTCCGGAGTATCGTTCGACGGGGTTATATACGACTACTTGGGGCTGACTACGGCTGATTTGCTGCGCGATGACCATGCCTTTGCCGAAGCCTCGATTTGGCCTGATTGCGCTGCGCCCGAGCTTGACTTCTTCCGGCGAGCTGGCCTCTTCATTGATGTCTATGACGAGCAGGCAATTGACGAGGTGTTCTGGCGCCAAGTAAACGAGGGTAAGAGCCGTGCGGCCTTTAAATTCGGGACGGATGAGGCCTACGGCGAGGCACTGGCGGCGCTCGCTGGCGGGACCTTCGAGCGCGATTCGCTGCTCGAGCTTGCAGCGGAGTCCGGAGAAACCTCGATTCGGTACAGCTACGCGACCTCCGATGCGCTGCGTATCGTCAAGCTCTACTGGTAGAGAATCCGCCGGGGGCTACTTCCCTGATGGCCTGACGTCCGACTGTGTCGATGCCGTAGTGCCAGTAAGGAGAAGTAGTCCCGGCGGACCCCCAGTCGAGACGTTATCGCAACGCGAGGGGATTGACGCGATGCTCAACGGCGGTGAACGCAAGCGGTGCCACGAACGTTGCGCCAAAGACGGTAAAGAAGTTCTTGACGAGTTCGTACCAGGTCTCGGGCACACCTACGAGCGTCAGCACGCGTGGAGCGATGTGCAGGATGGCGACCACGGCGATACCGACGCCAAATCGCAACGCGTTACGCTTCCAACTGGCATTCGGTATGGTCTCGAAGCCGATGAGGTGACGCTCGAGGTACCATCCGAGTACGGCGCCGGAAAAGACGCCTACCGACTTGAAGCAGTCGATCTGCATCTCGAAGGGATCGACGAGCAGTGCGCCCTGCGCATCGTAGTCGAGCGGATAGCCCTTGAGGGAGATGTACAGGACGTAGACCACGGTCAGGACCATCGCCACGACGACGACGGGAAAGTCTCGCCCCTCGTCCTCGTCGATCCAAGCAAGCAGCTTGGTGCTCGCCGCCATAATGGCAATCGCCTCCACGAGTGCCACGATGACGTCCTGTGGTGTGTGCACGCCGAGGAAGTTGCGCGAGAACGCCACGAGCAGCACGAACACCCAGCAAAGCACGTTGAGTACGGGCCACTTCTTGCGATAGTACCAGCCAGTACCGCCTATGAGCGACGCCGAAGCCTGGGCGTGTCCGCTTGGGAACGAGTAGCCGGTGGCTTCCGGGAGCGCACCTACCGCCGGATGAATTTGAGCGCTGCGAATCCATGGGCGATACGCGCAGACGGTGTTCTTGATGAACTGATTGCACAAGGAACCCAACGAGAACGAGAAGAGTAGGAACTCACCGCCACGCTTGTCGAGACACCAAAAGAGCAGGCAGGGCAGAACGACCAGCGCCGAACTGGCGGCGATGGCCGAGATGACGACGAAGAACTGCTCCACGAAGGGCGGAAGCGCCTCGCGGATACCCTGCAACCATAGTAGATAGGATATGTCCACCTAATTGACCTCCTTACGAAGACGACGGGCCTATTCTAGCGCATGTGGGGGACGCAAAAGTACCCGTGAGTCACTCCGGTGACCTATCCTTTCGCAAACTTGCAGGTCCGGTGTAGTACCATGTACAAGTCACGCTCACGGAACGGAGAACATCTCATGAAGTTCACGCGACTTGGAGACTTGCTCATCGACGCAGGTGTCATCACGGATGAGCAGCTCGGACAGGCCCTTGCCAACCAGAAGAAGACTAAGCGCCGCCTTGGTGACGAGCTCGTGCAGTCGGGCATCATCACCGAGCGCCAGGTGGTCGACGCCCTCACCATGCAGCTGGGCATCGACTTCATTGACCTCACATCGGTCGAGATCAGTCCCGAGATGACGAAGCTCGTGCCAAAGAACCTCGCCAAGCGCTACAGTGTAGTGCCGGTACGCACGAGGGGCGACGAGCTCTACCTCGCGATGAGCGACCCGCTCAACTTCATCGCGACCGAGGAGGTGCGTGCTGCCTCGAAGCGTCGTGTCGTGCCGATGATCGCGATGCAGTCGGGTATTGACCACGCCATCAGCCAGCTCTACGGCACCGAGGGCGCGAAGCGCGCCATCATGGAGATGCAGCAGGAGGTAGGCGAGTCGGCACGTGAGCGCTCGGGCGTACAGATCGCCGAGGTCGGCGAACAGAACGAGTCGTCCGCGCCCTCCATCCGCCTGGTGGACAACATCATCGAACGAGGCCTCTCGACGCGAGCCTCCGACATCCACATCGAGCCCATGGAGAAGGAAGTCATCGTACGCATGCGTATCGACGGCTTGCTGCACACTGAGTTCAACATCCCCAAGGAGCTGCAGCAATCCCTCACGTCGCGTATCAAGGTCATGTGCGGCATGGACGTCACTGAGCGACGCGTCCCGCAGGACGGCCGCGCCATCGTCCGCATCCGCATGCGCGAGGCGGACCTGCGTGTCTCCACGCTGCCCACCGTCCACGGCGAGAAGATCGTCATGCGAATCCTCGACCGCGACAAGAAGCTCAACACGCCTGAGCAGCTTGGCTTCATGGGCAAGAATCTGGACAACTACAACTATTTGCTCGGTCTCAAGCAAGGCATCGTCCTGCTCGTCGGCCCCACCGGCTCGGGCAAGAGCTCCACGCTCTTTACGATGATCTCGCGCCTCAACGTTGAGGAAGTCAACATCGTGACGCTTGAGGACCCCGTGGAGTTCAACATCGAGGGCGTCAATCAGGTGCAAATCAACGAGAAGACGGGCACGACCTTTGCCTCCGGTTTGCGCTCCATCCTGCGTCAGGATCCCGACATCATCTCAATCGGAGAGATTCGAGACCAGGAGACTGCCGACATCGCGTTCCGCTCGGCCGTGACAGGTCACTTCGTCCTCTCGACGCTGCACACCAACGATGCCGTCTCGACCCTCGATCGCCTTGACGACATCGGTGTTGAGCCCTACATGGTGGGTACCGCCCTCAAGGGCGTCATCTCCCAGCGCCTGGTACGTCGCATCTGCCCCCATTGTAAGGAGCAGTACGAGCCGGGCGAGGATGAGCTTGCCCTGCTCGGCATGGATCCCGTCAAGGCCAAGGCGAGTGGCTTTACGCTCTCGCGCGGCCGGGGATGCGCCGAGTGCTACCAGAGCGGGTATCGCGGGCGTATCGTCGTAGTGGAGACCCTCGTCATCAACAAGGAGATTCGTCAAGCCATCATGACGGGTGCGTCTCACGCAGAGCGCAACGCGGCCGTGGAGCGGAGTGGTTTCCAGCCGGTCATCGAGAACTGCCGCGAACTCGTGCGCATGGGAATCACCACTGTTGAGGAAATAAAGCGTGTTGTGTTCTCGGAAGTGCACTAGCGCGCCTTGTAGCAACTACCTGTCAGCTAAGGGAGAGAAGGGAACTCCACCATGCCATCACTCGATGCGATTGTATGTGCCGCCAGTAGCGCAGGCACGTCGGACGTCCTCGTTGCGCCGAATGTGCCCATTCGCTTCCGCATCGACGGTTCGTTGCGCGATGCTAACGATGTAGTGCTCACGCCGGCCGATACGGAAGCCCTGGGTCGTGAGGCATGCGGTGCTGAGTACGAGAAGGTCGAGCGCGGCATCGAGGTCGACCTCGCCAAGTCGTTCTCCAACGGTGTGCGCTGTCGTATTAACGTGTATCGCAGTATGGGTCACGCGTGCCTGGCCATCCGTCTCCTTGCGAGCTCCATCCCCAAGTTGGAGAACTTGGGCGTGCCGCCCGTGGTCCACGAGTTCCAGACCTACCAGCGCGGTATCGTGATCGTCACCGGCGAGACCGGCTCGGGCAAGTCGACGACGCTCGCGGCCATCATCGACCGCATCAACCACACACGCAACGACCACATCGTCACCCTCGAGGACCCCATCGAGTACGTATACGAGCCCGACCGCTGCTCGATTGACCAGCGCGAGATTGGCCGGGACACCCAGAGCTTTGCCGAGGGCCTGCGTGCAGTCCTGCGTCAGGACCCTGACGTCATCCTGGTCGGCGAGATGCGAGACTTCTCCACCATCGAGACGGCGCTCACCGCGGCCGAGACGGGCCACTTGGTATTTGGCACGCTCCATACGCAGTCCGCGCCCGACTCCATCGACCGCTTGGTCGACGTCTTCCCCGAGGAACGCCAGCAGCAGATTCGTATGCAGCTTTCCATGACGCTCAAGGCCGTCATCAGCCAGCAGCTCATCCCCAAGCGCATGGGTGGCCGCGCGCTCGCCGCTGAGGTCATGATCGTGAACCCCGCCATCAAGAACCTCATCCGCGAGGGAAAGACGCCCCAGATCGCAAACACGCTCGCCACTACGGCGGACCTCGGCGCTATCACGATGGACGCGGCACTGCAGAAGCTCGTTCGCACGCGCACCATCTCCGCGGCCGATGCCATCGCTGCGGCACACGATCCGGAGCAGATGCGCAAGATGGTGCGCTAGCACAGAAGGTGAGGAGCGCGCTTGCTCCTCACCCGCAACTGAAGGAGGCCCTTCGTGAAGACGTATAAATATACGGCGCGCTCGTCGTTTGGTGCCACGGTCGAAGGTGTCGTCGAGGCCAACACGCGCGAGGAGGCCATCATCCAGCTCAAGGATGATGGCTACATCATCACCACCATAGAGGCAACGGGCAGCGAGCACGACATCGACCTGCGCATCGGTGGCAAAAAGACTAAGGACAAGACCATTGCCGTTATGTGCAACCAGTTCGCCATCATCCTGGAGGCGGGTCTGCCCATCGTGCGCACGCTTGAGCTCATTGCGGGGCAGACGGAGGACAAGACCCTCAAGGAGATTCTGACGAACGTGGGCGACGACGTAGCAGCAGGTTACGAGCTTGCCGCGAGCTTCGAGAAGCACGGACCCAACTTGCCGGCAACCTTCATCGAGTCAGTGCGAGCGGGCGAGCAATCCGGTAACCTCACGCTCGTCTTCCAACGGCTCGCGGTGTTCTACCGTAAACAGTCCGAGACTGCGGGCAAGGTGAAGAGTGCCATGGTGTACCCGACCTTCATCATGATCGTGGCAGTCATCGTCGTGGCAATCATTATGATTTTTGCGGTGCCAACGTTTAAGTCCACGTTCGACAGCATGGGCGGAGAGCTGCCGTTGCCGACGAAGTTTATGATTGGGACATCAGATTTCCTTACCAAGTGGTGGTGGCTCGTTGTGCTCATCGTGGGTGCCATCTATGCAGGCCTACAGCTTGCCAAACGTCGGAGCGAGAAGTTCCACCTCAAGTGGAGCGAACTGGGGACGAAGGTTCCTGTGCTCGGTCGCATCACGACGATGAGCAGCTCAGCGCAGTATGCGTCAACGATGGCTGTGATGATGGCGGCCGGTCTCTCATCATCGCAGGCGGTTGAGGTGACGGCAAAGACCATCGACAATTATTACATGGGTTCTGCACTTGCTGGTATCGTACCGGATTTGGAGGCCGGTCGTCCTCTAGCAGAGACCATGGCCGCAACCGAGGCGTATCCACAGCTTGTTACAGAGATGACGGGCGTTGGCGAACAGACGGGTGAGCTTGAGCACACGCTCGAAGTCGTGAGCGATTACTACGACTTCGAGGTACAGGAGGCAACGGAACGTGCCATCGGGATGATCGAGCCGCTGACCATCGTCATGCTTGCTGGTATCGTATGCATCATCTTGCTTGCCGTCTATCTACCGATGTTCAGCATCTATGGCGACTTCAATGCTTCGATGTAGGATAGTACAAGCACGTGACAGAGCCGAGCTGATGTGCTACATTGTCTATGGGTACATCGGTCATGATGGTCGGTGAACGGTAAGTTGAAGCGGTAAACGTAGCACTTGAATCGCATACGAGTTTCTCGTATATAAACGCAGCAGAATCGGGTATATTCAAAGCATTGGTATGTGGTGAGAAGGGTGCCACAAGGCACGTGGACGGTGTGAGAACACCAGAAGAAGAGGTGGAGCATGAAGGATTATCTGGAGAAGAGGCGCGAGGAGCTGAGGAAGCGCGACGGCGGCTTCACTCTTATGGAGATGCTCATCGTAGTCGCCATCATTGCCGTTCTTATCGCTATCGCAATTCCTGTGTTTACGACGCAGCTGGAGAAGTCGCGCGATGCTACCACAGTTGCTAACCTCCGCTCGGCATATGCTGAAGCTTCCGCTCAGTATCTTACTAACGATTTCACACCAGTGACGGATGATGCTGGTGAGGAGACTGGCGATAGAACCGTTACAATTAACGGCGTTCACATCGAGAGCACCGATGATGATTACAGCATTGATGAGAAGCTCCCCTTCGATCTTGAAAATCAAATTGCAGGACCTACGGATGTTAATGCTACGTTCACGTTTAGCGTCGATGACGATGAGGTTAGTTGCGCTTTGGCAACGGAGTAGTAAGAGCCTTGGTCTTATCCAGAGGTGTCTCTCTTAGTACAAGTTCAGTAGAGTTGGCCGCTCTCCCGCTTGGGAGAGCGGCCTTTCGCATTTGAGGATTGGCCCCGTGGCGACAGACAGCCATGGGGCCAACCGATCTTGGGGCGGGCAATATGCATCTGCTCTCACTAGATCCGCTTTGTTGCGCATTGGTGCAGTTTGCGGCGGGTATGACATGGCCATTGTGTTGAGTCTCGTGCGCTGAGCCAAACCTCTGGAGAATGCGTATAGCTGATAGGGAGTCTTTCGAATGGGCGTAATTTATAGTAGTGGCTTGCTACAATAAGCTTGATTAATTGTGTTTAAGTTCGGAGGTCCTCCTGAGGTTGCCGAGCATTCAGAAGAGGGGTGTTTTCCATGAGAGGCAAGCGAAAGAGCTCGAATGCGCTGCGTGCCGCGCTTTCAGTGCTGTTGAGCATATCAATGGTCACAAGCGGCGTACCAACGACGGCAGTTGCAAAAGCCGTCGAGGAGTTCACATCGAGCCAAGGTGTGGGGAACCCCGAGGATGCGTCATCGCAGACGTCGGATGCGATGACGGACGGCTCAGGGGTCACTTCGAACACGCCGACCGACGCTACAGGGTCCTCCGATGATGCGAACCGGGATGACACAGCCACCGTATCTCGCGACGAAACATCCGACGAGGCGAACAAAGAACAATCCTCGTACGGCAGCATTCTTGTGCGAGTCGAGGTGCGGGGTATACCTGCCGAAGTGGCACCGACTGAGCATGCCGTAACTGTACAGAATGCCGACGGTCTCTACCTCAACGATGTTCATGAGTTCGTGGAGGAAGAGGCAAGGCTTCACATCGCACAAGCTGGAGAATTGGACCTTGCCGAGGTGCCCGTGGGCACCTATACCGTGCGCGAGGTGAGTGAAGACCGAGACATTGGGGACTATACCTACAACGACAAAGCATCGAAGCCCGAGGTACAGCTTGAGGTGACCGAGGGCGATTCCGCCGAGGCAACGCTCGTCAGTGTGTATGAGTCTACCGAGGCGCAGGAGTCCGAGGAGAAGTCCGACGAGCAAAAGTCAGAGGAAGGGGAATCCGAGGAGCAAGAATCCGAGGAGCAGCCCGATAAAGAGGCCGAAGAACAGAAGGCAGAGGAAAACGCCGACGAGCAGAAAGCTGACGAGAAGGCCGAGGAGAAGTCCGACGAGCAGCAGCCCGAGAAGCAGGAGCCTCAGTCAGATGAACAGGCCGCACCCAAGGCGGAGGACAAACAATCCAGTGTGGGCGAAGAGGACGAGGCGAAGGAGCCCACGCCCGAAGCCGAGCCCGAGACAGAGGCTAAGCAAAAGACTGCCGCCAACGATCAAACGAAGAAGGGCCCCGCGTTAAGGAGCACGAAGTCCGGCGGGGCTGGTGATGCGCTGAAGGCGGGGGGAGATGACGCTGCAGAGGATGACTACACCGAGCGCGAAGAGACGAACAATCTCAACCTTCTGCTCGATGAGGGTGGCCTCACCATTACGTCCATGGGCAAGACGTACGACCTCACCAACCTGGCGGAGGGCGAGACGGTCGAGCTGGAGAAGGGCGAGCCGTTCACGCTGCATCTGAGCTTTGCCGAGAACGACCACTATGGGTTCAAGAAGGATGAGACGCCGCTGGTCTATAGCTTGCCGAGGGGCATGACGCTGCCCGACAGCTTTGACTCCTTCACCTTTGACATGGACCTCGGTGACGAGGGGACTCTCAAGGACAATCGCGTCGAGTACGATCGCGAGAACAACCAGCTTAAGGTCTATTGGAATACCGACGATGCAGACGGCATGGATGCGCTGTATGCGTCTCCTGAAGTAATGTTCCAAATCGACGTCAGTGCCACAATGGAGGGGACTCTCGAGCAAATCGAGTTTTCGCAGGACCTCGTGGTCGAGGTAAACCAGACGGAATCCCATAGCGCCAAGGTCGAGAAGACCGGCACGTACAACAAGGAAACCAACCAGGTTGACTACACGGTGACCGTGACCTCCATCGGTCGCAACACCAATGTGGTGGCCGAGGACAAGCTCACCGGTAAGGCACTGAGCTACAACTGGGATGACGACAGCAAGCCGAAGACGGTTGTCTCCTATGCGGGTGAGGCGGACCCTGCTCCGCAGTTCACTGTCCCTGACCAAGACCGCAAATGCGACGGCTTTAAGCTCATCATTCCCTCCATGGCAAATGGTGAGGTCTTCTCGTTTACCTATTCCGCGAACGTGGACACACAAGAGTTGGGAACCAGTGGCGAGCAGGACACCCTTGCAGCCGGCAACGAAGTGACGGTTCTGGGAGTCACCACACCTGCTCCTGCAACGCTGATCGACTGGTCCGATATCAGCAAGGATGCAAGGCTCGTGAGTCCGAGCACGATTGATTCCAGAACGGTCGAATGGACGATCGTGACCAACAACTCACGCATCGGAAGCTTCGCCGGAAGCCACATTAAGGACTCCATCGACCAGGGTTCTCGCGACAGGATGACGTATACCGGTGCCGGCCTGACGATTAAGGTATATGATCAGGACAATCGTCTCTACGAAACGCGCGATGTCGCGTGGGATGAGGTTGGTGTCACTGATCTGGAGAGCGACCAGGCGTGGGACTACCTCGTTCCAACGACCGACGGCATATATAAGTACGAAATCACCTATCAGACGAGGGTGGCCCTCAAGGACAAGAATGAGAGCTTCCGCGTAGAAAACACCGCCGAGAGTCGCGGCGGCACGGCGGATGGCTTCATCGATTTGGGTCCGGGCGTTGGCGAGAGCATCTACTACCACAAAACCGTCAACGCCGTTACCGAGGATCACGTCGATTGGGACCTCAGCATCGACGTCCCCGCGAACAGCTATTGGGCAACGGAGCAGTTCGTGATCACGGACACGCTGCCCTCCATGCAGATCGACGGAACGTGGTACTACGACACCTTTGATAGCTTGCAGCAGGAGCCGTCGTACGAAGAGGCGGGGATGTCGCATACCATCGGGACTTCTGCGTCGAACCACGACGAGTTCTATAAGCTGAGCCTCGTTGACCCGAATGGCGAAGTTGGCCAGCAGGTGGTGCTTACGTTCTACCACCTGGACTCCGAGGGTCACGAGCAACCGGGCTTGTCGCCTGATGCCGAAGCGAGGACCATCTCGCTGCGAATTCGGAGCAAGAACAATCAGGACTGGCTCAACCAGAGCGCAGAAAAGATTAAGGACCGGAGGCTGCTCACACACAAGAACTCGGTGACGGTCAATCGCTACGGCGCCAAGTCTGCGAGTGCCTACATTGCAGAGCGGATTCTGAAGAAGGAACTCGTGCCGCTTGGTGAGGACGAGAACGGCAAGCCTATCTACATGGGCAGGGACGAGGACGGCATGCCCTACTACCAGTTCCGACTCACGATTCTGGGCATCACAGAGGATCAGTTGCGCACGAATCCCATCGCGCTGGTGGATGCCTTCAATGCCGATGGCGCGCAGTACTTCGCGTACGATGACGCTTCCGCCAAGCTGCTCGGTGGCGATGATGACGTTGAGCTGAAGACGTTGCGTAACGGTCCCTTTACTTCGCCTTCCAATACCAAGACTGACTTTTATGCAGAGTCCACAGATGCTGGTGTGAACTTCCACCTGACGAGCCTCGAGAGTTCTGACCTTCTCGATTCGGAGAACAATAACACCCCGTATGGCACCTATGCCATCGAATATCGAATCAAGGTCAAGGATGCCGAAGCTTTGAGTGCGCTGAACCAGCGCTCTATTACCGCGCATGAGGCGAACGAGAGGAGCCAGGAATCCGGTGACGAGGAGGAGGGCAGCGGCGTCATTTCCATGACCAACTCCATCAACGGTTATGGTGGCACCGACTCCATCCCGTTCGATTACGAGTACGAGGCACTCGACAAGAGCATGCTGGCAGAGTCCGGAAGCAACGTTGCGAGCTATACAATTAACGTGAATCCGGACAAGTGCAAGCTCAATGGGGGCAAGCCCATGGAGCTGACTGATAAGTTCTCGCCGAACCAGTCCATCCAGTACGACACCATTCGTGTGACGAAGGCGATCAACAAGGACGGCCAGGATATGACGAGTGCCATTTCCTGGGACTTCCGTGGCAACGTCGGAACCTTCGTCATCCCGGACGAGACGGCTGTGACCATCACATACTCTTCGACGCTGCTTCCGAGGGAGAACGAGAGCTACTGGAACGAAGCCCGGATGAAGGGGTACCACGAGAAGGCGAAGCAGACTCTCACCGTCACGCAGTCTGCCAGCGGTAGCGCCAAGTCGTACAAGCTGCGCGTGTTCAAGTACGCCGACGGCAAGATGGAGAAGGGCCTGAGTGGCGCAACGTTCCGGTTGCTCGATGCAAGTGGCAAGATTGTCAAGTATCGCAAGAAGCGCGTGGAGAATGGCGTGACCATCCACGAGAAGGGCAATCCGGTGACAGTTACCACCGGCGAGGATGGATATGCGACCCTCTTCCTGCACATGGGCAAGGATGGCGTGGCTCTGCGAAAGAACACTGTGTATTACTTGGACGAGATCCAAGCTCCCGTAGGCTATCGGAGCGACTACGTCCACTACGGCTTCGTGATTTCCGACAATCCCGATTACCATGCTCCCGATGGCGTGTATGTCTACCACAGCAACGACATCCTCAAGGTGCGCAACACGCCCGAGGAGGCTGATCTTACCATCGTGAAGCGCTTTGCCGGGTCGGTGCAGCTCACCGCTGAGCAGAAGAGCAAGATTTCCTTCAGAATTGATTACCGTGCAAACGAAACCGATGACTGGTCGACCATCGAGAACATCACCTACAACGACGAGAACTTCGTGGACGGCGTCTACACCCTGCCGCCCAACGAGTACAAGGCGGGCCAGTACCGCGTAACCGAGATTGCCAGTGATCTGGATCTCCCGGGCGACGTCGTGCGTACGGTCACCTATCTCGTGAATGGAGAAGAGACCACGCTCGATGAGGATGGTGCCGTGGACCTTACCATCGAGGACGTGGGCGAGAAGAAGAGCCATCAAGTCATCGTGACCAACGAATACGACAAGATGCAATACGACTTCACCAAGGTGGACTCGTCCACGGGTGCCGTGGTACCGGGCGCTGAGTTCACGACCTATGCGGTCAATGGTGGCAGCACGGTCAAGACGTACAAGACCAACAAGAACGGCACGTTCTCCATCGCCAAGGCGGACGGCTATGCAGACGACACGCTCTACTACGTGGTTGAGACCAAGGCGCCCAACGGGTACATTCAGCCGAGTGACATTGGCTTCTCTGGCTCCGGCGCGTACTTCCAGAAGTACTACTTCTTCTTCTCGAATGGCGATGCGGTCCCCGCTGGACTACCTGCCGACGCTTCCGCCGTCAACCTCGCCAAGGTCTATGCCAGCGAAGAGGTTGCCAACGAGAAGACTTTTATGACCATGGCAAAGATTGAGGCAAAGAAGAACGCGGACAAACTGCTGGTGCGAAAGGACTTTGCGTTCGAGCTGCTCGATGCGGCGGGTAACGTCATTGTCACCAAGTCGGCTCAACAGGGCGGAACGGCCAACCTCAACAGGACTTTCTCGACGGCAGATCTGTATGACCCCGAGACCGAGGAGTTCTTGGCTTCGAAGCAGTTCCACTACACGCTGCGCGAGAAGATTCCCGCAGGAGCCCAGGCATACGACAAGACGACCGGGCTGCCTGTTACAGGGGTTACGTACAGCGACGCAATGACGTCCGAGCAGCGTCAGAGCTACACGTGGAAGCAGAACGGCTTTACGTACAGCAGCAAAGAGGTTCCGGTCACGGTGACCGTCACGCGCTCCGAAGACGAGAACAACATCGGCAAACTCTCCGCGTCGGTTGCCTATGGGACTGCTCCCACCGCTGATGCCAATCTCTTTACCAACGCGTACGAGGCCAAGGGCGAGGCGGACGTCGCCGTGGGCAAGAAGCTCACTGGCAAGGTGCTTCAGGCTGGGCAATTCAGCTTTACGCTTTCGGGCAACGGACAGAACCAGACGAAGACGAACGCGGCGGATGGAAGCGTGACCTTCGATGCGATGCGCTATGACGAGAAAGACCTCGATCCAGACACGCTCAGCAAGACGTACATATATACGATTTCGGAGAATTCCTTCAACATCCCGGGCGTCTCTCGTGACACCTCAAACGGCCCCTCGAACATCTATGCGCAGGTGACGCTGATCGACCAGCGGAACGGCACCATCAATACCGCTGTCAAGTACTTCAAGGATGCTGCCTGCACGCAGGAACTCACGGGTAGTAACATCGCCTTCGTGAACAGGTACCGGGCGAGTGGCAACCTCACGCTGAAGACGGACAAGACGTTCGAGGATGACTATTGGCCGAAGGGCACCGCCCGCTACACATTCAAGGTGACACACGATACGTCGGATGGCTATACGAAGGACGTACCGAGCTTCAGTAACATTGTTTTGAATGCCTCAGATCGCAGCGTTACTGGCGGACATGCAAGCTTCGATCTCAATAATCTGAAGGATGATAGTGCGCCGACGGGCTATGCAAGCTCTCGTACCTTCAAGTACAGGGTTTCCGAGCAGTCGCGGAGCAACAATGGCGTGACCTATGACGCGAAGGTCATCCCGCTGAAGCTCACGATTACCGACGATGGGGCAGGGCACATCACGGTTACGTCGCTCGAGCTAGGGACCGACAATACCAACAGGGTCGACGATATTGTTGGCCGCAATGCTGCTGGCGTGGGCGGGACGTTTAATGTGGCGCCTGGTACAGACTCATTCAAGAATTCCTATGATGCGTCAGGTACGGCTGAGATTCCGGTCTTGAAGAAGATCTCGGGTGAACGCTCATGGCAGGATTTCGATTCGTTTACCTTCACGCTGAAGGCGGAGACCGATGGCGCGCCCATGCCGAGCGGTGATGGTTTGACGACGAACCAGGACGGCAGCGTGAGCCTCACCATCACGAATGACACCGCGAATCACACGGGCGTCTTCGGCAACATAACCAGAACGCTTGCCGACATCAAACAGAGCGTAGGGGACGGCTATGTGAACCCCGCGTCGAAGACGTATGCCTATACCATCACGGAGACCATTCCTGACGATGCGAAGAGCACGGAGGGCGACCTCACGTACGGGACAGCCGAACCAGACGAGCGCGTGAGTCACGACTGGGTTCTCGACGGCGTCACGTACCATGGCGCACCGCACCAGATCGAGCTGACGTTCAAGGATGGTGGCAGTGGCACCATCGTGCCTACCTTGGTGGACAAGGTGGTCTCGGAGACTCAGCCGGTGAGCAACGTCTCCTTCGACAACCACTACAAGGCTGACGGTCAGGCGTTGATCGAAGTCGGCAAGAGCCTCGAGGGTTGGCAGCTGGCTAAGGCGGAGAACCAGACCTTCACCTTTACCCTGAAGTCTGCGACGAGCGGTTCCGATGCGGCGCCCATCCGCTACAAGGATGCCGACGGCGTGCACAGTGTGGACGAGATGACCAAGACCGTTACGCTCAACAATGGGACGGGCAAGGCCACCTTCGACTTGCTCTACTACGACACCGACAGCAACAAGCACAACAACTTCGTGTATCAGATATCTGAGAGCTTCCCGAATGGCAAGACCAGTGAAAACACGGGAATCACGCTCGCCAATCCTATCTATGCAAAGGTGGACCTCAGGCCGGATGACTTGCATGGCCAACTCACCCCTACGGTTACCTACTACAGCAACGCTGCATGTGCATGCACGCAGAAGCTTACCGGCGACGCAGTCGCCTTCAAGAACAAGTACAAGCCCGAGGGAGAGCTTGCGCTGAAGTCCACAAAGACCTTCGAGAACAACTACTGGCCCGTCGGCGCCAAGAAGACGAAGTCGTATAGCTTCGACATTACGTCAACCGACAGCTCGGCACCGACGTTCAGCGACATCGTGCTCAATGCGGAGAATCATTCCGTGAGTGGCGGCATAGCTCAGTTCACCATCGACCACCTTGACCAGAACGCCGAGAATGGCGAGAAGACCTATACCTACACCGTGAGCGAGGTCGTGCCGAGTGGGGCACAGGGCCGCACACTCAACGGCGTGACCTACAGCAACGAGACGCATACGCTCGAACTCAAGCTCAGGGACGATGGAGAAGGGCACATCATTCCGTCGGTACGGTTCGACGGGACTGGTGACTTTACCGAGATTACAAGCACGAGCAGCGCACCCAACGTTGGGTCGTATGAGAATTCCTACGATGCCGAGGGCGACGGCTACATCAAGGTGAGCAAGCTCATCGACGGACGCGCTTGGAAGAATGGCGAGACATACGGGTTCACGCTGGTTCCCGCTGAGGGTAGCCTGCCCGTTGTGGGTGACACGACCGTCTCGGTGGGCGCGGGGGAGACCAAGTCCTTCGGGAAGATTCACGCGACACTTGCGAACCTAGTGACCGACGGCGTGTACGCTTCGAGCAAGTCGTTTGACTATCAGATTTTCGAGACCATTCCCGATGGAGCGAAGAGCACAGAGGGTGACCTCACGTATGGCACCGCCACGCCAGCAGTGCGCAAGAACCATGACTGGATCTACGAGGGCGTCACCTACAAGGGTGCTCCCCGCGACGTGGTGCTCACGTTCACGGACGAGGGTAATGGCCACCTTGCCTATACGGTGAAGGAGGGCACCAAGGACGTCACGAACAGCGGCTCGAGCTTTACGAACACCTACCACGCGGAGGGTACGGCAGAGCTCAAGGTGACCAAGAGCTTCGACGCGCAGGAATGGCCGGGGAACCAGACGTTCAGCTTCGATCTCGCGGAGACCAACAGGGGCAATCTCCCGAAGAATGCCGGCGGGCAGACGGTCACTCACGTCACAAGCACGAAGGACCAGCCCACGCAGACCTTCGGCACGATTACCTACACCGAGGCCGACATGAAGACCAACGGCGTCTATGCCAAGGACAAGTACTTCACCTACACCGTGAAGGAGACCGTACCGAGCGACAAGAAGGGCGTGATCTACGACACGACGACCCATACGGTGACGGTGCACGTGGTCGACAACCAGGACGGAACGCTGAGCACGTCGTATACGTTCTCAAACGATGATGCATGGAGTGCAACCGCGACCGATGCCACTGCTACTATCCGCAACTCCTATGATGCATCGACGAAGATCAACGTCGCGGGTGGCAAGGCCGTCGACGTGGCCCACGTGAGCAAGGATGGTTTCGGCTTCACGCTCGTGCCTGCTGAGGGCTCACCCGCGCAGACCAACACGACGGCGACCTCTGCCGCCGACGGCAGCTTCTCGTTCCAGAACCTCACGTTCGAGCTTGCCGACATCGAGCAAACGGTTGACGGCAAGAAAACCTATCCTGCCACGACGTTCACCTATACCATCAAGGAGAACGACATCACCAAGAACGGCTACACCAAGGGTGAAGGGGCGAGCGACGTGACGGTGACTGTCGATGTTAGCTACAACGCGAATACCGGCGTGCTCACCGCCACTCCCTCCTACAAGCGTGGCGAAACCCTTCTCAATGCCGCAACCTTTACCAACTCGTATGATGCGACGGGCTCCATCGCGCTTTCCGGTACCAAGGTGCTTACGGGTCGTGCGATTGCGAACGATGACAAGTGGAACTTCACGCTCACGCCCGTCACAGCTGGCGCGCCCATCCGTACCACCAAGGGTGGAGAGACGCAGACGAGCCTGACGGTGCAGAACGCAGCGGGCACCTACGCGCTCGGTACGCTTTACTACCAGCTCTCCGACCTTGCAAACGGCAACGGTGGTTACTTGGAGGAGAAGACCTTCTCGTACAAGGTTACCGAGGCGGACCCCGCGGGTACCGAGAACCGCCACATCGTCAACGATGACGCGGCATCGAACGGGAAGACCCTCAGCGTGAAGGTTGCCCAGCACAAGACGAACGGCAAGTACGACGGCACGCTGAGCGTGACGCTCGTGGGGGCGGAGACTGCGCCGACCTTCACCAACAAGTACACGGCAGCGGGTGAGGTATATGTGCCCGGTACCAAGAAGATGGCTGGCCGTGACTTCTGGAATGCCACCGACCCGTGGACCTTCACGGTCGCAGCCACCTCGCCGACTCCGAATGCGCCGCTCGTCATGAGCAGGAACGACCCGAGCAGGACGAGCATCGAGGTCGTGGACGGCAAGGGTATCGCGTATGTGGTCAAGAGCGACAAGCTGTGGGACTACGGCTTCCACCTGTCATACACACTCGAGGATCTCAAGAATGCAGATGGCACCTACGCGTCGGAGAAGACGTTCTACTACACCGTCACTGAGTCGGGTACCGCCCAGGGCGTGTCGAACGACCCCGAGGCGACGCGCACCATCGCCATCACGGTCACTGATCCGCAGAAGGGTGACGGCAAGCTCAACGTTGCGCTTGCGCCCACCTCGTCGAGCACGGAGTACGTGAACACATACCATGCGGCGGGGAGTACTACCGTCGTGGCGGCCAAGGCACTCGACGGACGTAAGCTCGAGAAGGATGCGTTTACCTTCACGCTCACGGGTGAGGGGCAGAACCAGAGCAAGACGAACGACGCAGACGGCCGCGTTGCCTTCGATGCGATCAACTACAACGAATCTGACCTCGGCAAGACCTATCACTACACGGTGAAGGAGGCCGTGCCCACGCCACTGGTCAATGGCTACACGTACGACAAGAGCGAGTTCGACGTTGCTGTTGCCGTGACGGTCAGTCCTGCCGATGCTGCCAAGCTGGTGGCCACGCAGACCATCAAACAGACGAAGGACAAGGACGGCAATGCAATCGAGGACGGAAAGCCCGTAAGCGCCATCGGCTTCTCCAACACCTATGTTGCCACGGGTACCTTGAAGCTCACGGCAACCAAGTCCTTCGAGGGCAACTACTGGCCCACCGACCCGAGTGGCTTCGACTTTGAGCTCGTGGCGACCGGTGACAACGCCTCCAAGGCACCTGCGTTCGGTACGGGGAAGGCCACGGCTACGGAGGAGAGCCAGACTGCCGAGTTCGGCACCGCGAGCTTCTCGCTGGCAAATCTGAGCAAAGATGCCGACGGTCGTTATCTGCCCACCACCTATACCTACACGGTAAACGAGGTCGTGCCGGAAGGAGCGCAGAACGGCAAACTCAATGGTGTGACGTACGCTGCACAACCTCATGCGCTCGCTCTCACGCTCACGGATGACGGCGAGGGCCATATCGTGCCGACCGCAGAGGTGGACGGCGAGGACGTGACCCTTACCGACGGTTCCCTCTGGGCTGGAGACTTCCGCAACACCTACGAGGCGGCGGGCGAGGCGAGATTCTTCGCCATGAAGACGCTGACCGATCATGACCTGACTGCAGGCATGTTCTCGTTTGAGCTCGAAGGCCCGCATGCGGGTGGTACGAGCAACGCGCAGACGGTCTCGAACGGCAATGTGGGCGACGACGTCTCCAAGGCCACCTTCGCTCCCGTGCCATTCACCATGGCCGACCTGGCGATTACGAACGATTCGGGCAAGATAACTGGTTACGAGAAGTCCAAGACCTTTGAGTATAAGATCCGTGAGGTTATTCCCGAGGGTGCGACTGACAACCACGACGAGACCTTTACTAAGGACGGCATCACGTATCGTGCGCAGGAGCAGAGCTTCGTCGTGACGCTGACCGACCAGGGCGACGGCCACTTGGCAGTCGCCTACGGCAGGGGAGAAGACGCCGCGAGTGAGTTCGGCGGTGCGTCCTTCAGGAATACCTACGACGCTGACGGCGACGTTGCGATTGAGGGCACCAAGGGCCTGCTCGGTCGTGCGATGAGGGCCGGTGACGACTGGACCTTTACCCTCACGGGGGTGAACGGTGCTCCCGTCCGCACCTCCAAGGGCGGCCAGACGCAGCAGAGCGTCGAGGCCCACAACGACGGCACGGACGGCTTCTCCTTTGGCAGTCTGCACTATCAGCTGAGCGACCTCAAGGAGGAGGACGGTCGCTACGTTCCGACGACGTATACCTACACCGTCACCGAGTCCAATGGCAAGAACGGTGCCATTCCCGGCGTCACGCTGGATACTCCGAAGACTTTTGATGTTGTGGTTGCGGACAAGGGCAATGGCGAGCTGACGGTGACGAGCGACGCTGCCGAGAAGCTCGGATTCTCCAACACCTATACCGCCACGGGCACGGCGACCATCGCGGGCGCGAAGGAACTCAGTGGTCGCGCATTCCAGGAAGGTGACGCATGGTCCTTCACGATTTCGTCCGGGGACCAGAACGCACCGCTTCCTAGCCAGAAGACCGTGACCATCACCCCATCCGAGGGCCAGAGTGCCGCGTTCCAGTTCGGTGCCATCACCTATGATGTCTCGCTGCTTGCAGACGTAACCCCTGAGGCAGATGGCTCGCGCACCAAGACCTACACCTATACCATTGCCGAGTCGGGCGAGGTCACGAACGTGACAAACGACGCGTCCAAGACCGTCAAGGTTACCATCTCCGACAACGCCACCGGCGCCTTGGCGGTGACGACGGATGTCACTGAGGACAAGCCGCTCGTCTTTGCTAATGACTATGACGCATCGGGCGAGACTACGCTCGAAGGCACCAAGCTCATCGAGGGACGCTCCTTCAAGGCTGGCGACACATGGACGTTCACCGTCACCAACGATCAGGGCGCCCCGATGCCGGAGCACACGAGCGTGACCGTCAATCCCAGCTCGGGCACGAGCGTCGCTCTCGACTTTGGCAAGATCTCCTATACCGAGGCCGACGCGGGCAAGAGATACATCTACACCGTTCTGGAGACGGGAAGCATCGCCAACGTGACCAACGATGCGGCTCAGACCGTGATCGTGAACATCGCGGACAACGGTGACGGCACGCTCGCCATCACGAACTCCTCAAAGGACGAAAAGACCCCGCTCGAGTTCACCAACGTGTATCACTCCAACGGCGATGCCGACCTCAAGGGCACCAAGACGCTCGCGGGCAGGGCATTCAAGAGCGGCGACAAGTGGGCCTTTGACGTTACGGCAAGCAAGAGCACCCCGATGCCCGAGCGCACGAGCGTCGTGGTCGAGCCTACCGAAGGTTCCTCTGCGCTCATCGACTTCGGAACGATTCACTTCACGCAGGACGATCTCGCCGATGTCGAGCCGGCAGCGGATGGCTCGCGCACGAAGACCTTCACCTACACCATCACGGAGTCGGGTACCGTTGCGAGTGTCGATAATGACGCCGCGAAGACCGTCTCGATCACCGCTGTTGATGACGGCAATGGTCGCATCATGACGATTAGCAGTACCTCTGAGACGCCGCTCGTCTTTGCCAACGTCTACACCGCTAAGGGCGAGACGACCATTCATGGCCTCAAGACACTCTCTGGTCGCGCGTTCCAGCAGGGTGATGCTTGGACGTTCTCCATCGCAAGCGCGAACGAGAAGGCTCCGCTGCCCGAGAAGGCGTCGGTCACCATTGATGCCTCCGACAAGGCAAGCTTCACGCTCGGACCGATCGCCTACACCGAGGCGGACGCCGGACAGACCTACACCTACACCGTCACCGAGACGGGCGACGTCGCGGGCGTAACGAACGCCGCCGCACAGACCGTGTCCGTCAAGGTTGAGGACAACGGCGACGGAACGCTCAAGCTCACGAATCCCGCCAAGGACGAGGAGTCTGCGCTTGTCTTTGCCAACATCTACAAGGCGACGGGAAGCACGACGCTCTCCGCCACGAAGACGCTTACAGGTCGTACGTTCCAGAAGGGTGATGTGTGGGACTTCAAGGTCACCGCAGATGACCCCAACGCTCCCATGCCGCAAATTCCTGAAGTGACGCTCAACACGATCAATAACACCACAGCCAACTTCGGCACCATCAACTACACCGAGGCCGACGCCGGCAAGATCTACACCTACACCATCACCGAGACGGGCGACGTAGATGGCGTCACCAACGATGAGCCGCAGGTCGTGACCGTCAAGGTCGAGGACAATGGTGACGGCACCCTCAAGGTCACGAATTCAGCCGAAGAGACTGGTGCCAGCTTTACTAACGTATACGACGCGGAGGGCAAGGCTAAGCTGAGCGGCACCAAGATGATCGTCGGACGCGACTTTAAGTCGGGCGACACTGCCACGATGAAGATCGAGGCCGTCACGAAGGACGCCCCAATGCCCGAGCGCAGCACCGTCACGGTCAACCCGACCGAGGGCAAGAACATCGCCTACGCCTTCGACGACATCACCTACACGCTGGCCGACCTCCAGAAGGATGCCTCAGGCGATGCCGTGGAGACCACCTTCACCTACAAGGTCACCGAATCTTCCTACGCGATGGACGGCGTTACGAAGGACAATGCAGAGTACACGGTGGACGTTACCGTCAAGGACCTGCGTAACGGGGAGCTCGACGTCAAGGTGAGCGACAACGCTACCAAACTCGACTTCACGAACGTCTATGACGCCAGTGGCGTCGCCAAGCTTGGTGGCACCAAGTTCATTGACACGCGCGACTTCCGGCCTGGCGACACTGCCACGTTTGCAATCGAGGCCATTACGAAGGACGCCCCGATGCCCGAGCACAGCACCGTCACGGTCAATCCGACGGAGGGCAAGAGCATCGCCTACGCCTTCGATGACATCACCTACACGCTGGCCGACCTCCAGAAGGATGACGCTGGCAACGCCGTGGAGACCACCTTCACCTACAAGGTCACTGAGTCCGCCTGCACCATGGATGGCGTGACGAAGGACGCAACCGAGCATGAAGTCACGGTAACCGTTACTGATGCGCTTGATGGCACGCTCACCGTCGTGCCAGGCGAGAATGCGAAGACCTTGGACTTCACCAACACCTACAGCACGCAGACGGGCGTGACGCTTGGCGCCACCAAGACGCTCGCGAATCGAGACCTCAAGGCCGGTGCGTTTACGTTCCAGCTGCTGGATGCCCAGGGCAAGGTTCTTGACGAGAAGGAGAACGACGCCGAGGGCAACGTCACCTTCGACGAGCTCACGTATAGCATCCCCGACGCTGGCAAGAGCTTTACCTACATCATCAAGGAAGTCGTGCCCGAGGGGGCGAAGGACAACCTCTACGGGTGTGTGACGTACGACACGCACGAGGAACAGGTCGAGGTCAACGTGACGTATGACGATGTGGCGGGCGTGCTGACGGCAACGGCCAACAAGGACGCAGAGGATATTGTCTTTGCCAACACCTTCGAGACGACCGAGATCGCTGGCCACAAAGTATGGGTGGACGACGAGTCCCACAAGGACGACACGCGTCCCGAGTCCGTTGAGGTCAAGCTCCAGTCCAAGGGCGTCGCAGGTACGTGGGACGATGTCGAGGGCAAGACGGCTACCGTCACGGCGGATGATTTGAGCTACGAGTTCACCGACCTGCCGAAGTATGACGGCATCACCGAGTACGAGTACCGCGTCGTCGAGGTTGAGGTCCCCGAAGGGTACGTAGCCACGGGTGGCACGATCGATGACGACTACGTGATTACCAACACCATCGTGGACAAGCGTGATGCCGAGGAGCCCGTGGTTCTCACGGTGCGCAAGGAAGGCGACGAGGGCGAGGTCCTTGCCGGGGCGACGTTCGAGTTGACCGCCGAAGACGGCACCACCAAGGAATACGTGACGGGCGAGGACGGCACGGCAAGCATCGAGTTCACGACGACGGGTACGTGGACCCTGCGCGAGACCGTGGCGCCGGCCGGCTACCTGCTCAACACGCAGGTCTACGACATCGAGGTCGAGCGTGACGGCATCAAGAGCATCACGTACGACCAGGGCGATGCCATCTGGACGTGGCTCTACAACCTCGTCGTGCGTCCGGACTACGTTGACAACGTCCTCACCGTCAACGACGAGAAGACCACCGTTGCGGTTCACAAGCGCGACCTCTCGACGGGCCAGGCACTCACGGGTGCGACGCTACAGGTGCTCGATCCCAGCGGGAAGGTGGTTAAGGAGTGGACCTCCGACGGCACCGAACACACTGTTGAACATCTGGTAACGGGTGTGACCTACACGCTGCACGAGGCAGCTGCGCCTCGGGGCTACCATGCGGCGGCCGATGCCAAGTTCACCATCGATGTGGACGGAACGGTGAAGAGCAGCGGAACCATGGACGGCAACGCGCTCGTAGTCACGAACACCACGTCGGAGCTGACCGGCACGGCAACGATCCAGGCCTCCAAGCTAGTCTCGGGTGAGGATGGTTGGGACGAGAACGAGGAGTTCGAGCTGACGCTTGCAAAGGCCGACCCGACCACGTCTGACGTCATAGCCGACGATACGGTGATGGTGAAGAGCGGACAGACGGGCGTCTTCGGCACCATCACCTACATCCAGGAAGGCACGTACAACTACGTGATCTCCGAGATGCCCGGTACGGCTGACGACATGACCTACGACCCCGCGCCGCGCTATGCGCGCGTTGTGGTGGCACGCAACGATAACGGTTCGGCGCTCGAAACCACAGTGTCCTATAGCGAGGACCAGAAGACGTGGGAGAGCGACGTGCCTACGTTCCACAACACCCATGGCGCTCGCATAGACAAGTTCGTTGCCGGTGGCGCGCAGCTCAACGTCACGAATCCCAACCAGACCTTTGAGTACGAGATTGTTGCGCTCATGACGAGCGATGCGGTGAGCGCCGTAGTAGAGGACAGCCTGAGCGAGAACCTCGAGTTCGTCAGCACGCCTGAAGAGGTCAAGGTCGAGGACCTCGGCACGTACAACAACCATCGCGAACACGGTTCGGTCTCGGCCACCGGCGTGGCGATTGACGCGGCGAACGTGGGTGTCTACATAGAGGGAAAGACCATGACTGTCTTCCTGTGGAATGTGGACGGAGCGAATGGTACCGACCTGCGTGGGCACTGGGTGAGGATCAGCTTCCAAGCGAAACTCGCCTCGACGTTGACGGCCGGAGAGATTAACAACGTGGCAACCTACAACATCTACGACGCGAACTTCACGCGCGATATGGAGCCACCTGAGCCCATACATGGCGGGGAAACGCCGAACGCGACGGTCGTTCCCACCGTGGACATTGACGTCACCAAGGTGTGGCAGGATGCCGAAGGCAACGAGGCAGAGTGGCCCGAGGGTGCAGAGGTTACCGTTGAGCTGCTTGCGAATGGCGAGCCAACCGGGCAGGAACTCACGCTCACGACGACGGAGTCCACGGGGCAGTTCAGCTATATGGACGCCAACGACAAGGACGGCAATGCCATCGACTACACGGTGCGTGAGGTGTCTGTGACCGATGCGCCCGCGGGCTTCACGACGATGCCGATCACCGGCTCCGTGGACGAGGGCTTCACCATTACCAACAGGTTGCCGGCAGAGGAGAAGCCGGGACCCGAAACCACGAGCGTCAAGGTCACCAAGGCGTGGTTGGACGCCGAGGGCGAGGAAGCCGAATGGCCCGAAGGCGCCACCGTGACGGTCGAACTTCTCGCGAACAACGAGCCCCTCAGCCCGAGTGTGACGATGGAATTGACGGAAGACAAGCAGTCGGACACCTTCGATAACCTGACAGTGGCAGAAGATGTGGAGTACACGGTGCGCGAGACCAAGGTCGAGGGCGTCAGTGGCTACACAACCGACGGACCCGAAGGCGATGCGGCGGAAGGCTTCGTCATCACGAACTATCCCGGAGAGAAGGAACCCGGCGAGCCTGGTGAGCCCGTAACCGTCCCGGTCGAGAAGGTCTGGGAGGATGCTGATGGCAACGAGATCGATTGGCCTGAAGGCGTCACGGTGACGATCGAGCTCTACGCGGATGGCGAGGCTACGGGCAAGATACTCCAGCTGACGGCGGACATGCCAGACGCTGAATTCGAGGAGTTGAAGGAAGGCCCGGAGTACACGGTGCGCGAGACCAAGGTCGAAGGCGACGTCGATAGCTTCTCGACGGAGGTTGAAGGCGATGCGGAGAGTGGCTTCACGATTCGCAACGTGATGAGTGGGTCCAAGACTCCGGGAAAGAAGGACACGCCTACCCAGAATCCCACGGACAAGACGACTACTCAGAAGACGACCTCTCAGGGTGGTTCGAGCACGCAAGGTGCGAAGAGCACGACCACCACGACTAGCCAGCCGGTGACAACCACGAAGACTTCGACGCCTAAGACGGGCGACCCCACGATGGGCGTTGCTCTGCCGGCAATCGTCGGCGCGGTCGTAGTCGCTGTCGGCATCAAGAAACGTCGTCGTAATGCGTAATCGCAGCGTGCGTAACTGCATCGCGGCACGAGGTTAACCCAATGAGGGAGCCGCCACGGGGTAAGTCCCCGTGGCGGCTCCCTTGTTCGCGGCTCCCGAAGGGGTGCTCCCTGCGGTTTGTTTGTACAGCTACTTTACGAGACGTGCCTGCTGGCGGTTGGCACCAACCACCTTGACACCCTTGATGCTGTCGGCGAACTTGCTGAACTGCGCATAGCCAGCATCCTTCAGGCTGAAGTTGGGGAACGCTTGGTACACCTCGTTCGCTAGGGCCGAGAGCTGCATCGTCTTTGACGGCTCCTTTGAAAGGCGCTCGCGCACAAATGCCGTGACGCGTGACTGAAGGTCGCGCGTGTCTGCGAACGAGACGTAATGTATGCCGCCATTCTCCACGATCTCGAAGCGCTTCATGTCTCCGATCATCTTGGAGAGCTTCGTGTAGCCAAAGGTCCGCACGTCGAAGTCAGGGTAGCGATTGTGGAGGCCATTGCCAACCGCGCCGAGCGGCGTGTCCTCGCCCTTGCCGTCATTGTTGCGGACGATGCCCGCCACGACGCGTTCGACGTCCTTGAGCGTGAGCTCAGCCGGTGCGTTTGAGGTATCGTTCGTATCGGGCTCCGGAGCATCGGCAGCCTCCTCGCGCGAGGCAAGCAGCTCAATGTTGACGAAGGTGGTACAAGCGCGGCGGAACGAGACGCTCGTCTGGTTGCGACCCATGCCCACCACGTGCATACCGCTCTCGCGCAAGCGCTGGGCGAGACGCGTGAAGTCGCTGTCGGAGCTCACGATGATGAAGCCATCGACCTTGCCGGCGTAGAGTATGTCCATCGCATCGATGATGAGCGTGGAGTCGGTTGCGTTCTTGCCCGCAGACTCGCCTGGCTTGTGGCTCTTTACATTGCTGAATTGCTGTACGGGTGTGATGGCGTTGTCGAGGAGCTTGGTACGCCATCCTGCGGCTTGCGGGTCAGTGAAGTCGCCGTAAATGCGGCGATAGGTCGCAATGCCGTGTTTGGGGACTTCGCTGAGGATGGTGGAGAGATACTTGGAAGATATGTTGTCTGCATCGATGAGCAATGCGAGACGGGGTACTTGGTCATTTGATGCCGCCATGGCAGCTAAACCTCCTTATATTGCGATGATGTGGATAAGTATAAGGGAGAGACATGGAAGGGAGACGAGCCTCCATGCGCATGTCCGCCGAGGACCAACTCGATGGACAGATCGCGCAGCTGCGGCCAATAGTACGTAGTTCGTCTCTTGCAAGCGAGCTCCCTTTGGTCGCGTTGCCATGTCATGATAACGCAAGGGGCCCACCACGTTTGGTGGGCAGCACGGAGTAAGGCGTTGGCGTCACATACTCCATTTGCCGAGTCGAATACCCCCGAGCACGCATTCGTGCGATAATGCCTACGAATGAAGCGGTGGGAGGCGAGAAGGATGCTCGACAACAAGCAAGGTAACGTAGTGGTACTGGTGGTAGCCATTGTGGTCGCGCTTGCCGTCATCGTGGCTGTGGGCCTGCTCATCTTTGGTGATTATCTGATTCCCATCATGCAGGGTGCGGCGCCGTACTCATACCTCACGGTGCTTGTGGTGTTCCTCGCCATCCTGTTCTTTGCGGCCTCATAGTCAGAGGTGTCCGACCAATCGAAAGGTTGACACATGCCCCTCAACGCTTCGCCCTTCTCTGTGTACTGCACCTGCGTGATTGCCCTGCTCGGCCTCTGCATGGGCTCGTTTCTCAACTGTCTGGCCTGGCGCATGACCCATGGCGAATCCGTTCTTCATGGTCGCAGTCACTGCACGAGTTGCGGGCATGTGCTTGGGGTACGCGATCTGGTGCCCGTCTTTAGCTGGCTCTCGACGCGTGGTCGGTGCCGGTACTGTGGTGAGCACGTCAGCTGGCGCTATCCGGCGACAGAGCTGCTGTGCTGCGTGATCTACGTGTCCATCCTACTTCGGTACGGACTGAGCATCGAGGCCGTCGAGCTCATCGCCTTCGCGAGCGTATTGCTGGTGCTATCGCTTACCGATCTCGACACGTACATCATTCCGAATGCCACCATCATTACCGCCATCGGCATCCGTTGTGCCTACATCGTGGCATCTGCCTTCGTGGGACAAGACCCCTTCGTGCTGCTGAGGGACTCGTTCGTGAGCGGCCTCGTGGTGGGGGGTGCGGTGCTTCTGCTCTCGCTCGTGATGGATCGCGTGCTCGGTCGCGACAGTCTGGGTGGGGGAGACGTCAAACTGCTCTTCGTGGCGGGACTCTACTTTGGCTGGCAACAATGCCTCTTTCTCATCATTGTTGCCTGCGTCATGGGCATTGTGATGGGGATGCTCGGGCAGAGGGGGCGCGGATCCTCGGAGGGTGAGGAGAGCCGTCTCATACCCTTTGGCCCGGCCATCGCGCTCGCATGTTGGGTTTGCATGCTGTGCGGCGAGCAGGTCGTTGGCTGGTACGTTGGTCTGTTCTGAGTTCTGGGATGCCTGAATGAGGCAATATGCCATCGAGAGTGGGCCATCTACGGTTCTTTCACTAGCAAAGGCTTGGTGTTAGCCGTATTATTTATTGGATGCAGACTATCGAGGAGGTGCGCATGGCAGCTTCTTATGTGGGCATCGGTATTGGCACAAGCACGCTCAAGCTCGTTTACAGGACGGGTTCGGAGGTCAGTGCCGCTGCGGTATCGCTGCCCGAGAATGTGGTGGGAGAGGACGGCATCTCTGCCCCGCAGACCCTCACGACCATCCTTTCGGAGCTACGAAAGAGCTCGAAGGTAAAGAAGCACGATGCAGTGATGGTGCTTGGTGATGCAAGTGCGTTCTTTAGGCACGTTACCTTGCCCCCCATGAGCGACGCTGAGCTCAAGATTAACCTGCCCTACGAGTTCCGCGACTACATTGACGAGGATCCCGACTCCTACGTGTACGATTATGCGGTGGACGAGATTCCCCTCAATGAGAAGGGCGAGCCGGAGCGCCTTGAACTCTATGCCTCTGCGGCGAGTCGCGCGCTCATCGACGAGCGTGTCCAGATTGCGCGCAAGGCTGGGTTCCGCCTTCGCGCCGTCATCCCCGCCCAGATGGCGTACATGCGCCTGGTGACTGAGCGTATGAAGACTGAGCCTGAAGACTCGAATCGCTCCCAGGTCTTCGTCGACATCGGCAACATCTCCGTTGCCGTGCACCTGTTGCACGGTAATAAGTTCAGGGCGTCGAAGACCATCGACTTTGGCTGCCGCGACCTCGACATGACGATTGCTGATCTCAAGGGCGTAGACCGTCATGTGGCAAGTACGTACAAGCAGTCCAACTTCGAGGGCGTCTTGGACCTTCCCGAGTGCGAGGCCGTCTACGACCGCCTGTGCTTCGAGATCAGCAAGGTCATCAACTTCTACAGCTTCTCGAATCAGGAAGAGATTGAGCGCATGTTCGTGCTCGGCGGCGGTTCCGAGATTCCGCAGCTGATGGACGTAATGCGCCGCTCGTTCGATATTCCGTTGGAGTCGGTTTCGGCCATCATGCCCGCGGAGATGGCACGCGTAAAGGGAATCGGCTCTATGGCGCTCGCTGCAGCTGCCGTGCTAGAGGGGGAGGCGATAGCTCGTGGCGCTTGATTGGAACCAAGAGGTGAGTCTTGCCACCATCATGGACTTGGTGCGTCCTGGTCAGAAGGGCAAGAAAGGCGGCAGCGGCCTGCCAAGTAAGACTACCATAAACCTGTATCAGCCTGAGGCCAGCACGATGAACCTCCGCAAGGCGGTTCTTATCCTTGTCCTCTCGCTCGTCGTCTTGGCTGCATTCCTCAAGTTCGGAGTCTTGGATCCGCTTACCACGCTTTCTCAGAAGCAGGCGCAGCTCCAGCAGCAGCAGGAGTTGCTCACGAAGGCGGCTTCCGCCACCAAGGACTACCGCGAGGTGCAGGAACTCTATAATGCATACGTGGCTGAATACGGAAGCGGTGCCGCTGACGCCATTTCTGTGCTCGATATGGTCGAGAAGCGTGTTATGGGTTCGGCAAAGGTCACGGGTATCGTCCTTGCGGATCATACCGTCACGCTCACCATCGAAGGGGTGTCTCTCCAGACGGTTGGCGACCTTGCGAGTGATTTGGAGAAGGACCCCATGGTGCTGAGCACCAACGTGTCGAAGGCCGCGACTCAGAACGCTGGCACGGAGGAGACCTCCTCCACGATTGTCATCATGCTTGCCGGCGCAGAGAGCAAGGAGAAGTAACCATGCTTTCGTATACGTTTTCCACGCGAGAGAAGATTCTGCTCGTGCTGCTGGGTGGCGGTCTCTTGATTGTTGCTTGGTACCAGTTTATATTCCTGAACATCCAAAGAGAGATTGACTCTGTGGATACTCAGATTGCGGCTACGCAGGATCAGATAACGACGTATCAACAGCAAGCCATAAAGCTGGAGAACATGCGTAAGGCTGTGAACGACTATGAGGGCGAGGGCCGGAAGCCGGTCGTCCTTCCGGACTTTGACAATACTCAGCCTCTCATGGCGTATCTCCATAGCGTTCTGGGATCAACGCAGAGCTACGACATGACATTCAGCAATCCCGGTCTCTCTGAGGATGATGGTACCGTTCACCGGTCGGGAACGATCAAATACATCACCGCGTCTTATGAAGAGTCACGTTCGGTGTCCGAACAGATTGCGCATGGCCCGTATGCTTGTCAGGTTGACGCGCTTTCCATCAAGGAGGGCAGGACCAAGAAGAAGGATGCGAATGCGGCAAGCACGTTTACCACAACCCTTCAAGTGACCTTCTTCGAGAATCCGCCCGCCGACAAGGACATCGCTGCAGAGGATAAGACTCCCGAAGGGCAGGATCTGAGCGCCCTCACGCAGATCAAGAAGAAGTAGGGCGCGGATCCTGTCCGGAAGGTCTGTTCCTACGATTCCCACTGCTTGGCGATACTTTCGGAAACGGACCTTGTGGCACGACGGGGAGTTTCCTCCTAACACAAATTGAGGTTGTGGCACGGCTTCTAACAGAAAAGGACCTTGTGGCATGCCAGAAGGTCCCTTTCTGTTAGATTCTTTGCCGCAACCTCGAATTCCGTTAGGCGACCGGGCGGCTTTCTGCCACAAGCTCCATTTCCATTAGGTGGTTGCAAGCGCCCTCGTAAGACCCCCCTCACAAGGTCGCCCATTCTCATGCATAACCACATTCGGGTCGCGCTGTGGGCAAACGACTCGTCTGCTCTTGATTTGCCAAGGGCGGTTATACCCTACGGGCTGGAACCAATTTGTGCTAGAGTGTTCACTACTCTTACGGCGACGCACGAGGAGCAAATATGCAGCCTAATCGTAGTAGCATCACCCGTCGAAGTGTCCTGCGCTTGGCAACTGCGCTTGGGGCACAAGCATTGCTTGCGGTCCCTGCGCTTGCAGATACGGCGACTGAGCTGAGCAACGCACAAATCAAACTTGCAGATGCCGAGGCCCAGCTCGACGCAATCGCGTCCGAATATGAGGTCATAAGCCAGAAGCAATCAGAGACGCTCGATGAGCTCGATCGCGTTGAGACGAGCATCGAGACCATTACGGCCAATATAGTGGTCATCGAGGAACGGCTGGCAAACAAGCAGGAGAAGCTCTCGCGGAGCGTCTCGGACGAGTACAAGGACGGAGCGCATGGTGTCGTCGACCTGATTGTGGGCTCGACGTCAATCGAGGACCTCATCAGTGGCTTGTATTACTACGACAAAGTCACCGAGCAGCAATCAAAGCTCATCAGCGACGTGCGTCAAGAGCGCGAACGTCTGGAGAAGGAGCGTGATGAGCTCGCGGTCGAGCGTGAGACCTTGCGAGAGGTGAGCCGCACGCAATCCGAGCAGCTCGAGGCCATGCGCGACAAACAGTACGAGGCACAGCAGCTCATCGACAGCTTGGATTCGGAGGTCCGCACCCTGCTCGCCAAGCGTGAGGCCGAGTTGCTTGCAGCCCAACAGGAGGCGGCGAAGGCACGGCAGGATCGTGAACGAGCTGCCGCTGCAGGTACGGGAACTGCGCGTCAGAGCACCGGCAAGAGTGCTTCATCTGCCTCGGCTGCATCGGATAGCAGCACCACGACGAGTTCCTCGTCGAGTGCCGTTGCTACGTCATCGGCAAATGCCTCAGCGTCCGAGAACGAGGATGAGGCCACAGCCGACGATGTTGCTGCCGGCGATGCAGAGGCCGCCCAGTCTTCCAGTGCCGTTGCAGATGCTGCGACACCAGAGACCGATGCAAATGGGCAGAAGGCCGCGGAAGAGGAGCAGGATTCCGATGCGACCACGCCAGAGGCACCCGAGCCGGAACTCGAGCCGGGTCTTGAGCCCGAACCTGAGCCGGAGCCCGAGTCCGATCCGGAACCCGAGTCCGATCCGGAACCGGAGCCAGAGCCAGAACCTGAGCCAGAACCGGAACCCGAGCCTGAGCCGGAACCCGAGCCTGAGGAAGAGTTCGAAGGCGGCTCGGAAGGACGCGGTGGCAACGGTTCGGGATCTGCCGCTGCGGTGATTGATGCCTGCTACAGTACGCCGTCGCCCGGTGGGGGATTGTGCGCGGGTTGGTGCTCCAATGTGATGATCAATGCAGGCTATGGATTCGTCGCGGGCAACGCGAACGACATGTATGCCGAGTTCTGCTACAGTTCCAACCGCGATGACCTCAGACCTGGCATGGCGGTGGCGGTTTCCACCCATCCGCATACGTCTGCCGGGCGCATCTATGGGCACATCGGCATGTACGTGGGTGATGGTACGGTGATGGACAATATCGGCTACATCCGCAGCATTTCTCTCGATGAGTGGATTGACTACTATGGCGAAACCGTTCCCGTACGTTGGGGATGGCTCAATGGAATTGCTTTGGAGTGATGATACGTGAACAGATCTGAGCTTCGCAAGCTTCTCCAGGAAGTGGCTTGCGGTGAAGTCACCGTTGACGATGCCGTGGGGCGCGTGGGCACGGAGCCGTTCGAGGATCTCGGATACGCGAAGCCAGACCTTCATCGAGGTATCCGTACGGGTGCGTCGGAGGTCATCTATGGCGCGGGCAAGTCTGCGGCGCAAATTGCGGGCATCGTGAAGGCACTTCTCGCAGGTGGTCAGCAACACGTGCTGGTGACGCGTGTTGACGGCCAGAAGGCGTCGGATGCGGTCTCTACGCTTCGCGCCGATGGCTATCCCGACATCGATACCGAATTCTACGGCGATTCGCATATACTGATGCTCGGCGAGATGCCTGAGCCCGATGGCAACGGATTCGTTGTGGTCGCCTGTGCGGGTACGAGCGACCTGTACTGTGCTGAAGAGGCGGCCCTGACTGCCGAGGCCATGGGAAGTCGTGTCGAGCGCCTGTACGACGTGGGTGTTGCAGGTATTCACCGCCTACTCGCGCACGTAGAGCTGCTACAGCGGGCCAGCGCAATCGTAGCCGTCGCAGGCATGGAAGGGGCGCTTGCCAGCGTGGTGGGCGGCCTGTGTGCCTGCCCGGTAATCGCGTGCCCTACGAGCGTCGGCTACGGTGCATCGCTCGGCGGCATCTCTGCTCTTCTTGCCATGCTTAATTCGTGTTCGAGCGGCACATCGGTCGTAAACATAGACAATGGGTTTGGCGCGGGTTTTCAGGCTGCGCTCATCGATCATGCGCGCGTGACGCGCGAATAGGGGGATGATATGGGCAGGACGCTGTACATGAAGTGCGAGAGCGGCATAAGCGGGGACATGGTAGTGGGAGCGCTTCTTGACGCAGGTGCGAGTGAGGAAGGTCTGCGTTCCGCGCTCGACAGCTTGGGGATTGACGGGTTCGAGGTCGTCGTGTCTCGCAAGGAGGTTGGCGCTCTGGTAGGATGCGACTTCGATGTGGTGGTCGATGCCGCACACGAGAATCACGACCACGACATGCAGTGGCTCTACGGGGACGTGGAGGATGGGCCCGCGCACCACGGGCACGGGCACCACCACGGGCACCATCACGGGCACGAGCACCACCACGGGCACGAGTACCACCATGAGCACGAGCACCACCATGAGCATCGCGGCCTAGCAGAGATTCGCGACATCGTGAACGGTGCCAATCTGAATGAACGTGCGCGTTCGACGGCCCTCAAGGTGTTCGAGATCATTGCAGACGCAGAGGCGAAGGCTCATGGCGCTACGCGCGAGACCGTCCACTTCCACGAGGTAAGTGCCATTGACTCGATCGTAGACGTGGTCGCAGCCGCATGGTGCCTCGATGACCTTGGAGTCGAGGACGTTGTGGTATCTCCCCTGGCAGAAGGAGAGGGCCATGTCAGAAGCGCGCACGGGATTCTCTCCATTCCCGTGCCGGCTGTGGCGAACATTGTCGAGGCACATGGCCTCGTCATGCAGCGTGCGCATCGCAAGGGCGAGCTGGTCACTCCGACGGGTGCGGCGATTGCAGCAGCTACAAAGACCCGTGAAGGTTTGCCTGAGTTGTATCGCATCATCTCGCAGGGACTCGGCTGTGGAAAGCGTGCCTATGATCCGCCGAGCACCTTGCGCGTCACCTTGGTCGAGGAGGTCGAGCGGGCAGACGTTACTGACGAGCCGCCCCTGTACAAGCTCGATACCGAGGTGGATGACTGCACGGGCGAGGCGCTAGGGTATGTCTTGGACTGCCTGTATGAGGTTGGCGCGCGCGAAGCGCATTTCCTACCGGTCTTCATGAAGAAGGGACGCCCCGGGTACCAGATTGAGGTGCTCTGTGCCGCGGAGGACGTTACAGAGGTCGAGCGGGTACTCTTCGAGCATACGACCACCATCGGAGTGCGTCGGTGTGCCGTGGAGCGTACGGTGCTCTCACGAGAGCAGGTTGAGCTGCAGACCCCTTACGGAATTGTGCGTGCCAAACGCGTGACGCTGCCTGACGGTTCGTTGCGGACGTATCCAGAACATGATGAGGTCGCACGCATCGCCACGGAAAGAGGCTTGACGTACCAAGACGTATCGCGGACGATTCTCGGCTGCTGTTAGCGTTCTCGCGGTCCTTACACCATCAGCTGCAGGTCGTGCCACGTCAGGACATAATAGGTGAGGCATGCAGCTGCAAGCAGCGCTGTGATCACGAGCACAAGAGTGATGAGGATGCTGCGCATGCGAGCGGGCGTCGAGAGGTCCGCCTTACAGCGCGGGCACAGCTCCGTGTCGTCTTCCAACATATTTCCGCAATGCGAGCAGCGCATGTCACTCCCAGGTCGTTGCCTCAAATGATGGTATCAGGTATTCGGGCAAAGCGCATGTGAACTTAGCCATCGGAACGTGCAAAGGCGTTGCGCATGCGCATGCTTGTCTCAAAAAGCACCTTGTCCAGAAGGTCGTCGGTAATACTGCGTACGATCTGGGCAATCTGCTCGTTTGCTGCCTCCCGAGAGCTGCCACTCTGCTCTGCGTCTTGGAGGACGGAGAGCGCACGGGCGGCCACGGCGTCCTGATATCGTTCCACATGGGGCAAGGATGCACCGTACGAGGAGTCTGCCAAGGCGCTAATGAGGCGATTTGTCCAGTAGAAGCTCTCGGTCGAGACGGTGCGCTCCGTCGTGGTGAAGTAGTGCGGAGCCTCATCGACGTTGGCAAAGAGAGGTACGAAGGCGTTGAAGGGATTGCTACCGAATGCGATCCATTGGCGTGAGGAGACCTCTGTGGAGGCGTCAGAGCGAATCTGCGTGGCGCTCAGCTGACTGGTGCGGTTGATGCCGATGGTACGGTATCTGCCTCGTAGATCGGGCAGAGCGGCTGGGCCATAGGGATCGTAGGGCGTTCCCTGATAATGGTCGGAGAGTAGGCGCTTGATCTCTTGGATGGTCACCTTATGCTCGGGCACGCGGCACCAAGGAATGTCATCGGACTCTGGGCCGAGGTCAGCGTTCGGACCGTCCCAGACACAGGCGTGCGGGTTGAGCTGGCGTTGGATGGACCAAGCGCGCGGGGTGTTGTAGACGTGGTCGGAGTCGCTCGCGCTTCCGAACGCAAGGCGTGGGTTGAATGTGTCTAGAGTGACAGATTCTAACGCAAGGTTCAGGTGGTACGTCTGGATGAATGTGCGAAGGTCTGCGGAGCAAAGATACTCGCGACCCGCACCCTCCGCGTCCGCGAGGTCAAAGTGGTCGATGCCCAGCTGGTTGGGCATCGTCACGTAGCAGTTGTCAGGAACGCGCCGTGCAATCCAGTGGTGCCCGCCAATCGTCTCGAGCCACCATATCTCGTTCGCGTCGTGGAAGGCGATGCCGTTCATCTCGTAGGTGCCGTAGCGCTCGAGCAGCGCACCAAGTCTCGAGACCCCCTCCCGTGCGGATGCGATGTAGGGAAGGACAAGCGTCACCATGTCCTCTTCACCAATACCTCCAGGAGTGTCCACCTTCTTGTGAACGAGTGGGTCGGCGGCGAGAACGCGCGGATTGGAAGTGATCGTCTCGGTGGCGCTCATCCCCACGTGCGCTGCGTTGATGCCGGTGGCTGCCCAGATGCCTTCGTCTGGTAGCGCGTTGGGGAGAGAGGTGTAGCGCAGGGGTCCCCCGGGAAGCTCGACCTGAAGCCCGCTCAAGACGCTTTTGTACACATGGGGCTGTTCGTTTGGATGCACAACGGCAAAGCGCTTGGGGGTGAATTCGCCGTTCATCGAGTCCTCATTGCGGGCTACGATGGTAGACCCATCGAAGCTGGCATTCTTTCCGACGAGTATGGTCGTGCAGGGCATGGCGGGCTTCCTTTCTTGGTACCGGTTGATCATGGTAAGGCCCCGGGTGCCGCATCGCAGCACCCGGGGCCAAGTGGTGGGACGTTAGGAATCGTACGCTAACGCCCTTGATTAGGTGTGAGTGCCGACTTAGAGGGTCGAGGAGTCGTAGGACGTGGAATCGTCGTAGGACGAGGAGTCGTCGTACGCCGAGTAATCGGTGTCATCGTACCCGTAATCAGAATAATCGCTCGCGACCTCGTTGCCGTACTCATCGTAGGAGGTCTCATCACCGGTGGACTCAGTTGCTGAAGAGGTAACCGTCTGGGGAACGGTGACCGCGGTTTCCTGAATCAAGCCGAAGCTGCTGAACTTCATGGAGAGGTTCATGTTCATGGTTACACCGCTAGGCTGCTCCTGCGTGGTGTCCTCGGTCTCGGACGTAGTCTGGTTCGCTGCGGCCGTGGCAGCCGGCTTGTACGCGAAGTTGTAGGTCATCTCGGTGAGGTGATACTCCTTGTCGAAGACGTAGACGGCCGTGCTGTTCTGCAGGGCTTGGGTGAGCTGCGGGTCGTTGTTGACGCTGTTGTCGAGACCGAGGTCGTTGCCCAGCGTAGCCATCAGCTTGTCGCCGGAAACCGTCAGAGTGTAGCCGGTCGACGTGGGTGCGAACTCGCCCTGGCTCAGGAGCGTATCCATGGTGAGATCCTGAGAAGGAATGGCACTCTGATCGGATTCAGACTTGGTCCAGGTCTGTCCGTTGTCGCTGGAGGTGTAGGTTACGTACTTGGTGCCTTCCTTGGTGACATAGATCTCTTGCTGGACCTCCTCGTCGAGGGCAGTTGCCGTTAGCGTTCCGTGAGCGTTGTCTCCCACGAAGTCGAGATTTGCGCCACTCCGCACGGTGATGCTCTCAGACTCTTCCTCGTAGCCGTACTCGTCAGTGGTGGGCGCACCAGTGACATCAAAGTCCATGCTGAAGTCGAGATGTGCATTGTTTGTGGCACCAGACTGCTTGTACAGAAGGATGAGCTCATTTGCAGTCTTTGGACCGGAGTCTTCCTGCTGCGCCTCCTGATCTGTGGTGGCAGCAGTCTGCTCGGTCGTGGCCTCGGTCTGCTCCTCCTGAGCCGGTTGCGAACCGCCACAACCAGCAAGACCCGTGAGGATCAACGAACCAGCAAGCGCGAAGCTGGCCATTCTCTTGCCCAAAAGCTTCATTTCTTCTCCCCTTTCTTTGGGCTTAACGTATCAATGAATATACAGCAAGTGAGAAGCCACGTGAGCGGCATTTTAGTTGTCCACGTTGAGTGGTACGAGTACGAATGTAACCAAATGGCTCGCATTTGCCTTCGGCACTCACTGCGGAGGTGGTTTATGGGATACTACCCAATCGTGCACGAGACAGTCTTTGCGAGCGGGATGCGTGCAGACTCCGTTCGCGACGTTTGATACGCGAGGTGATGGTAGTGTCCATGAACTTTAAGCGACGGTTGCCGATTCCAAAGGAGATTCGCGAAGAGATGCCCTTGTCGGAGGAGTTGGCAGCCACGAAGGAGGCCTTCGATGCAGAGGTCGCCGATGCTCTGACGGGTAAGAGTGGCAAGCTACTCGTAGTGGTGGGGCCGTGCTCGGCCGATCGCGAGGACGCGGTGCTCGAGTACGTCACGAGGCTCGCGAAGCTTCGCGAGTCCGTGGACGAGAAGCTGGTCCTCGTGCCGCGAGTGTACACCAACAAGCCGCGTACAAATGGCACCGGCTATAAGGGCATTCTGCATAATCCTGACCCCAGTCGTCCTGATGACCTGCTCGAGGGTGTGAAGGCCATCAGGCACCTTCACCTGCGCGTGGTGGAGGAGAGCGGGATGTTTACGGCGGACGAGATGCTGTATCCCGAGAACTACCAGTACCTCGTCGACTTGATCTCCTATACCGCGGTGGGCGCGCGTTCAACGGAAAACCAGCAACATCGTCTGGTCGCGAGTGGTGTTCCGGTGCCGGTGGGCATGAAGAATCCCACAGGCGGCAACTTCTCGGTGATGCTCAACTCCATCTATGCGGCTCAGCAGCCTCAGACGTTCATCTACCGCAATTGGGAAGTGGAGACGTCAGGAAACCCGCTGGCACACGCCGTGCTAAGAGGCCGCGTGGGATCGGACGGAAAGCAACACGCGAACTATCACTATGAGCACTTGGAGAGCCTCGCGGCGGCGTACAAGCCAGATGTCTTTGCAAATCCTGCCGTCATCGTGGACTGCAACCACGACAACTCCGCCAAGCGCCCGCTCGAACAGATGCGGATCTGCAACGAGGTCCTCGACAGCGTCGCGCGGTCCAAGGTGATTGCACGGTACTTCCGGGGATTCATGATTGAGAGCTACCTCGAGGACGGTGCGCAGCGCATCGGCGATGGCATCTACGGGAAGTCAATTACCGATCCGTGCCTTGGTTGGGAGAAGACGAGCCACCTGATCATGAGTCTCGCCGACCGCCTGTAGCCGACGCGAAGAGGACGGTCTTCAGTGTGCAAGGGCCCCGTACGATTTGCTCGTACGGGGCCCTGACGTATCGGATGGCTATGAGGAACTACATGCCCAAGCCGAAGAGCACGCCGACCTGGATGAAGATGGCCATGATGATGACGAAGGCGAAGGCGAAGGGTGCAACCTTGCCGAGAACCTCGCCGTCCTTGCCCATGAGACCGCAGGAAGCGGTACCGATGGCGATGGATTGCGGCGAGAGCATCTTGCCGGCGGAGATGCCGAGGGAGTTGGCTGCGCACAGCCAGTACTCATTGGCGCCGATTGCCTGGGCAGCCTGCTGCTGCACGGAGCCAAAGAGGACCTCGCTCGAAGTGCCGGAACCCGTGACGAAGGTTCCCAACGCACCAAGTATGGGGGCGACGAGTGGGTAGAGGCCACCGAGGGTGCCGACAAAGAAGCTTGCGATGCTGGCGATCATGCCAGAGTAGCCCATGATCTTTGCGCAACCCAGAACGGCCAGCATCGTGAGGATTGTCTTGCTCATCTGCTTGCACGTGGACCAGAGCACCTGCATCATCTCGGGGAAGGGGCAACCCTGGATGAAGCCGCCAGCGATGCCGCAGATGAGAATGAGCACGCCAGGTGTGTTGATCCACGTGAAGGTAAGCGTTGCGTTTGGATCGCCCTGGTAGATGTTGACGGTGGTCTTGATGGCAGAGAGCGGCCCGTTGATGAAGGGAACGAGCTTAGAGGTGAGGACGAGAATCGCAAAGATGAGAATGAAGGGTGCCCAAGCGGTGAGGGCCTCCTTGGGCGTGAGCTCACCTTCTTGCTTGGGAGTATCGAGCGCGTATTCTGCGGGGACTTCACCCTTGAGCTTGAGCGCTACCACAAAGGTGACGACGAGCGCGACGACCGCTGCGACGACCATGGGAAGGTCGGCACCGATGAAGGCCGCAGTTGCAATCTCGGGAAGCGTGACTGCGAGGCCGGTGATGAGCGTGATGGGAAGGACGCCCTTGAGCGCCTTCGGGCCACCGCCCACGATCATGACCATGAGGAACGGGGTGGCGATGACGAAGGGGGCCACCTGGAGAGCCTGCGTGAGAGCGAGCTTGATGGGGTCGAGACCGGTAATGCTGGCGAGCGTCGTGGTGGGAATACCGATGGAGCCAAACATGGTAGGCACACCGTTGCCCACGAGGCAGGCGAGGATTGCGATGATGGGGTCGAAGCCAAGTGCCATAAGCATGGACGCAGGGATGGCGACGGCGGTGCCGAAGCCTGCCATGCCCTCAAGGAAGCCGCCGAAGCACCAACCGATGAGCAGCACGAGCACGCGCATGTCGCTCGAGACCGACGTGAGCATGCCCTTGATGGTCTCCATTGCGCCGGTATGCACCGTGAGGTTATAGGTGAAGACTGCAGCGATGATCACGATGACGATGGGCCAGATGGCCATAGCCATGCCCTCGAAAGCAGCCGTAAGGGCGTTGATGGGGGTCATGTGCCACTTTGCCATAGCGAGTACGGCTGCCACGACCAAGGCACCGAGACTTGCCTTCCAGGCTTCCATCTTCATGCCGCAGAGAGCGAGCACGAGCCAGAGGATGGGCATAAGAGCAAGTACAAAGTCAATAAGCAAATCTAACACAATGATTCTCCCTTCACGAGGCCATGCATCGCGCATACCGCGTCGTAGTGTACTCCCCTTGGGGGGTGGAGGTGGTCCGCGTTTGACAACAATCTGGCGGTTGGTAGAAAACAGGGCAGTGGGAGACCATGATGAGGTGTCGCGTCGGAAACCAATGGGGCTACTCTCTGGTGAACCCCGGTGAGGGTCTCCAGAGGGCAGCCCCCTGTCGGACTAGCTGGTCCTTCTCTGGGGTAAGGCTTACGTTGCGGTCGGGTCGTAGACGACGGTTCCGCCCGTCACCTCGATGTCCTCATCCTCGGCGTCTTCCTCGGAGAGCACCTTGCCACCGACTTCCGAGAAATCCTCGGCGATGGCGTTCGCTATGACGTTGATGTAGGCCGGCTGGCCCTTCTCGTTGAGGTGAGTGTCGTCGTCATAGAACCATTCGTCGTGATTCTCGCTCGCCGCATGCCAGTCGATGAGCTTGACGTTATCGTAGCGGCTGGTGAAGTCATCCAAGGTCTCGTTGATCTGTTCCTCCTCGACCTCGGGGATGTGCACGTTGACGAGGTACAGGGTGCGATCCTTGCAAAGCTTGCGCATGGCTTGGAGGTCGTCCTCGGTGGCAGGCATGTTGGAGAACGAGGCGACGACCACGATGTCGCCTACAACGCCCTGGTCGACGTATTGCTCGAGGACGCTTGCCGCTTGGAAGGGCTGACGCCCCACGTAGCTGTCGAGGAACCCATTCGGCAGATGGCTCTCCAAGTACCACTCGCCATCGCCCGCGACGGAGTCGGCCACGATGAGGGGCATGGCAAAGCCCTCGTCTATGTCGTCAGAGGACGCGACGAGCACGAGAGGACTCTCGGCAGCCTCCTCGGGATCGTCAGTGGGCGTTGCGGTCGAGGCCTTGGATTTCTTCTTTGAGGACTTGGATGAGTCCTTCTTTGACGATGACTTGCTGGACTTCTTTGAGGACTCCTCTTCGTCGCTCGACGTTGACTTCTCCTCATCTTCTCTGGCATCGTCCTTGTCGTCAGCATCGTCCGCGTTGGTGGTGGGCTTGCGCTTAGAGAGGTCGATGGCGGTCGCCGCGCCCTCGCCGGTGCTCTTGATGGCTCCCTCAGGTACGGCGGCCTCGTCTGGGATGATGGCCAGGCCCGTCAGACCGCCGGCCAGGATGAGTGCAAGTGCTCCCGCCGGTATCCAGGCCAGGTAGTTGGGCTGGGCGCCCCGTCTGGTGGCACCCTCTTGGGGAACGAAGGGGATGCGTCCCTGTGCGATGGCGCCATCAATGAAGCGCAGTGAGAACTCGGCGCAGAGGACCGAGAGCGCGACGGCAAGCGCGACGAAGACGGGCGAGGTCGCGCTGTGTGTCACTTTGAAGAGTTGGAAGAAGGGGAAGTGCCACAGGTAGATGCCGAACGAGCGCTCACCAATCCAGACGAGAGGAGGCGTCGACAATATGCGGGCAAGCACGGAACTGGTCTCCAGCGCTCCCGCGAGTAGCGCGACAGAGAGGAGGGCTACGAGCAGCATGCCGCCGCGGTAGAGGAAGGGAGACGTCGCGGGGGAGGCGACCATGATGATGACGATGCCGAGAAGTGCGACGGGGCCCACAAGGGCAAGCGGCGCGCTGCGAACGGTATGGCGGGCCGCATCAAGGCGTTGTGGCCGCCCACCGAGCGGCCACGCAAGGCCAAGCCAAGCACCGAGCAGCGGTGCGAAGGCGCGCGTGTCGGTTCCGTAGTAGACACGGGTGGGATCGCCATTCGGGTCGTAGAGTACGGCCATGAGCACGGCCGAGACGAACGTGAGTGTAAGGGTTGCCAGACGGGCCGTCTTGTTGGGGCGACCACCGGGGCAAAGCGCTCCGAGCAGGAGGCTCCAGACCACGAAGAATTGCATGTCGACGCCCAGATACCACAGATGTGTGAGCGGGGAGGTTCCACCCAGGTTGTCGAAGTACGACGCTCCCCTCAGGATGGCGCCGAGGTTATTGGCGAGAAGGAGCGAGGGCAGCAGGTCGGGCCGGAGCTTGGTGAGCAACACGTGGTTGAAGAGTGCACACGCCGCGATGGTGATCACGATCATGAGAGCCATCGGCGGCCAGATGCGCGTCACGCGCCGCAGCCAGAGCTTGGGAATCGACGAGAAGCCAGTCCTGCGCAGCGCCTTGAGGATGCTTGCCGTCATGAGGTAGCCCGAGAGCACGAGGAACATGACGACGCCCATGTGGCCACTCGGCAGCCAGGGAACGGCAAGATGGTAGAGGACGATGGCGATGATCGCGATGGCACGTATGCCCTCAAGGGACTCGACGCGACCTTTGCCTTGCGGTTGGCGTACCTCTCGTTCGGGCGCGCGGTTTCGTGTGCGCTCAGACGTGCGAGAGAAGCGTCGTGCCTCTTGCGTGCGCTCGCGACTTTGGGCGCGCGGGCGCGTGGGACGTTCGGAGCGTGTTGCCCGCGAACGCTCCGTGGAACGCGGACGTCCCTCGGATTGTGGACGGTCGCTGCGTCTCTCTGAGGCCCTTGCGCCTGACTGCCGCCTCGCACGCGAAGTAGTCTCGCGCGAGGCACGTCGCGAAGGTCGTTCGTCCGCTTGGTCTTCCGCAGATCGCTGCCTGCGTGTGGTGCGTTGTGCCATTTGGGTACCTGCCTGTCGAATCAGCAATGCATGTATGATACGCCGATTTCACAGCGAGGGAAACCCAGACCTACGGACAATCAACTCATGGGTGAGTACTTCGCGGGCTATCTCCCGGGACAAATCTGGGCAACGTGATGGGGCTATAGGCCGTCTGCGAAGTTGCGTTCAATTATGGGTATAGTAATTGGGATATGAAGGGAGGTCGCGGATGCTGCAGCTCGAGCACGTGTGCAAGTCTTATGTGACAAGCTCGTTTACCCAGGTGGCGCTTGATGACGTCAGCCTCGCATTTAGGGACAACGAGTTCGTCTCGATCTTGGGCCCCTCTGGCTCTGGCAAGACCACCATGCTCAACGTGATTGGCGGCCTCGACCACTTCGACTCTGGCGACCTCATCATCGACGGCATTTCCACACGCGAGTATAAGGACCGAGATTGGGACGCCTACCGCAACAACCGCATCGGCTTCGTCTTCCAAAGCTACAACCTCATCCCACACCAGACCATCCTTGCCAACGTTGAGCTTGCGCTGACGCTCTCGGGCGTGAGCGCCGCAGAGCGCCGTGAGCGCGCGAGGCAGGCATTGGTTGAGGTGGGGCTCGGCGACCACGTGGACAAGCGGCCGAGTCAGCTCTCCGGCGGCCAGATGCAGCGTGTCGCCATTGCCCGCGCGCTCATCAACGACCCGGAGATTCTCCTTGCCGACGAGCCTACCGGTGCGTTGGATTCGTGCACGTCGGTGCAGGTCATGGACCTCTTGCGCGAGGTCGCTGACGACCGCCTGGTGATCATGGTCACGCATAATCCGGAGCTCGCCCAGCAGTATTCGACCCGCATCGTGGAACTTGCCGACGGACGCATCTGCGCCGATTCGGACCCCTTCGTTCCGATGCCTGAGGACCTGCGCGACGCCAAACCGCCTCGACGCACGTCTATGAGCTTCCTCACCGCCCTTGCGCTCTCGTTCAATAACCTGATGACGAAGAAGGGGCGTACGCTCATGACGGCGTTCGCGGGGTCAATCGGCATCATCGGCATTGCTGCCATCCTCGCACTCGCCAACGGCGTCAACGCCTACATCCACGAGGTCGAGGAAGAGACGCTCTCGGTGTATCCGTTGCAGATCACGAGCTCCGGCTTCGACATGACGTCAATGATCGCCGATGTGCAGGGGCAGCGCGACGAGCTCAAGTCCGAGGAGGCAAAGAATCCCAACACCGTCATCGAGTCGCGGATGGTGGGAACCATGTTTGGCAGCGTGGGTAAGAATGACCTCGCCTCGCTCAAGGAATACCTCGACAAGGACGGTGGTGGCATCAACGGCTACGTGCAGGACATTGAGTACCTGTACAGCGTGACGCCCCAGATCTTCCTGCACGACAAAGGGAAGAAGCCAGTGCAGGTCAACCCCGACACCACGTTCGAGTCCTTGGGCTTCGGCGGCTCCTCCATGATGTCCTCGGGCTTTTCGACTAACGTCTTCTCGCAGATGCCGGCTGACCTCTCTCTGGTGGAGGACCAATTCGAGATTCGTAAGGGCAGATGGCCGGAGGCCTATGACGAGCTGGTGCTCGTGCTCTCACCCCAGGGCACGATGTCGGACTTCATGAGCTATGCCATGGGACTTCGCGAGCACAAGGAACTCGAGGAGATGGTGCAGACCTTTGCGAAGGGGGAGAGCGTCGAGCCACCGGATGACGAGCTGAGCTTCAGTCTCGACGAACTGATGTCGACGACGTTCAAGGTGGTGCCCGCGTATCGTTTCTATGAGCATGACGACGAGTACGACGTGTGGACCAAGAAGACCGATGACGGGGAGTTCGTAAAGGGGCTCATGAAGAAGGCGCCCACCCTCAAGGTTGTCGGTGTGGTTCAGCGCCGCGAGGACGTTGACGCCACGACCATCAGCATGGGCATCTACTACACGCCCGAGCTGACCCAGTGGCTCATGGAGCAGGCCGCGCAGTCCCAGATCGTCAAAGAACAGCGTGCCCACCAAGACACGAACGTCCTCAGCGGCAAGTCGTTTGACGACGAGACGGCACAAGCCAATAAGGACCTTGACTTCTCGTCGCTCTTCTCGGTTGACGAGGACCAGATCGCCAAGGCGTTCAAGTTCGACGAAAGTGCGCTCGACCTCTCATCGCTGGATCTCTCGGGGCTGGAGAACGCGTTCGATCCCTCCATGATGGCGAATGGGCTCGACCTCTCCGCAATCGACTTCTCGGCAGATGACCTTCAGGGGCTCGACATGAGCCAGCTCGACCTGGCGTCGTCCCTTCCCTCGCTCGCGGACTTCGGGGACTTCGGCCTCGATCCGAGCTCGCTCGACCTCTCGCGGATAGACCTCTCGCGTCTGGACTTCTCGGGCGTCGATCTCTCGCCGCTGCTCTCGCCCGAGTTGCTCAATGCGATGGCTCCCGACCTCTCGGCGGTTGACCTCAACGCGCTCATTGCGGGCATCACTCCCACCGTCGATCAGGAAGCGATTGCGAAGGCAGCCGCATCCTTGCAGGCTGGGTTTGCCGAATACGTGGCACAGAACGCGCTCGGCTCGACCGACGCGCAGGCGCTTGCCAACGCTCTGGCGAGCTACCTTGCCACTGATGAGGCGAATCAGGCGCTTCAGAGCGTACTTGGTTCGGTGACCATTTCGGATGCCGACCGTGCCCTCGTCGAGACCAGGTTGCGGGAACAGCTCGCAAACGCGGTTGCACCGAACGCGCTCGAGTCGTTGGACCCACAGACGCGCGCGTTGCTCGACGCCCAGATTGGAGCAGTCGTGGACCAGGTGGCTCAGGAGGTGGCTTCGCAGGTCGGCGCGCAGATTCAGGAGCAGATGCGCCAGCGACTGAGTGAGATCGACCTCTCGACCATCGACCCCTCTACGCTTGTTCCCGGCACGAACGATGGGGAGGCCGCAGACACTCAGGAGGTTCAGCTCCCTCCCGAGCTGCGGGAAGCGCTCGTACCCGACCTCTCACAGATTGACCTTTCGCAGATCGACCTCTCGGGCATCGACCTCTCGGGCATCGACTTGAGCGTGTTGTTCTCTCCGGAGGTGATGGCCGCGCTCAGGCCGAACGTCTCTGCCATCGATGCGGCAGCACTCTTCGAGGGGGTGACGCCAAGCGTGGATGATGCCGCCCTCGCTGCTGCGGTAGCCACCTTGCAGTCGGGGTTCTCGAAGTACTTGTCGGAAACCCTCGGCGACTCGTCGAGCTTAGGTGACATCGGTCAGCTGGTGCAGGGCTACCTTGCGACTGAGCAGGCGCGACACGCGCTGGAAAGCTTGGGGCAGGCTGTGAGCATCTCCGAGAAGGACTTGGAGCTGGTAGCCAAGCGGCTTCAGGAGCAGGTGAGCGCTCCTTCGGCTGAGAGCATCTGGGATTCCCTGGACGAGGGAACGCGCAAGAAGCTCGGGGAGACTGCCCAGCAGGCACTGGGCCAGCTTGCTGGCCAGCTTGCCGACCAAGTTGGGGGCCAGCTCGGCGGGCAGCTTGCACAACAGTTGGCCGTTCGCGTCGGTGAGGTGCTCTCGTCATCGCTCGCAACGACGCTGGAGACGTACTTCGCGCAAGTCATGCAGACATACCTCACGAAGGTGATGACGGCACTGCAGGAGACCCTTGCCAACTCGATGGGCTCCGCCATGCAGAGTGGTATGGAGGAGGTCATGCGGCGTGCCATGGAGAGCATGGGCGAGAACATGGCAAACGCGATCAGCATCAACAAGGACGCCTTTGCGGGGGCGTTCGACCTCAGCATGAGCGAGAAGCAACTCGGGGAACTGCTTCAGGCGCTCATGAGCACCGAGCGTGCGACCTATAGCGGCAACCTCGCGAAGATGGGATACGCCGATCCCAAGGCCCCCTCCGAGATAGACATCTACCCGCGCGTCTTTGAGTCCAGGGCGGAGGTCATCAGCATCTTGGACGGCTACAACGAGCGTGCCGTCGCGCAGGGCGAGGAGGACAAGAAGATCACCTACACCGATATCGTGGGCGCGCTAATGACGTCGGTCACCGACATCGTCAACATGATCAGTTACGTGCTGATAGCCTTTGTCGCAATCTCACTGATTGTGAGCTCCATCATGATTGGGGTAATCACCTACATCAGCGTCCTCGAGCGTCGCAAGGAGATCGGCATCTTGCGTTCCATCGGCGCGAGTAAGGGCGACGTAAGCCGCGTGTTTAACGCCGAGACCGTCATCGAGGGGTTGGTTTCGGGTCTGATGGGTGTTACGATAACGGCGCTCGCATGCATACCCGCAAACGCCATCGTGGAGGCGAACTTCGACGTGGAACGCGTGGCGCGCCTACCTGTTGCGGCGGCGGCGATTCTGGTGGGTGTGAGTGTGCTCCTCTCGTTTGTCGCAGGCCTGCTGCCTGCACGCAAGGCGGCGAAGGCCGATCCCGTCGAGGCGCTCCGTAGCGAGTGATGGTCCAAGGCACTCTGGAAGGCACATTGGTACCTGGTACCAATGTGCCATGCTGGCGTGCCGCCGCACACAGAAGGAATCGACATGGCAACTGATTCAGAAGTGCTCTTCTCGTCGACGCCGCCCGTACGTCTTTTCCTCACGGCGGCGGTGCCCGGTGCGGTTGGGATGCTCGTCTCGTCGCTGTATTCGGTTTTGGACGGCATCTTTGTCGGACAGTTCGTGGGCGAGACGGCCTTTGCGGCTATCAACCTCGCCATGCCCTTCGTCATTGTGAATTTCGCCTTTGGCGACCTCATCGGTGTGGGGTCGTCCGTGCCCATCTCCATCGCACATGGCAGGGGAGAGCGCGAGAAGGCCAACAACATCTTCACCTGCGCATGCCTGCTGAACGTGGGGACGGGGCTTGCGTGCGGGTTGTTCTTCCTCCTCGCCGCGCCTGCCATCATGGCTGCGATGGGCGCGACCGGCGAGCTCGCTCGCCAAGCGACCGTCTACCTGCGCGTCTACTCCGCCTTTCTGCCCATCACCTCCATCGGGTTTGCTGCAGACAACTACCTGCGTATCTGCGGCCGCATCCGGCGTAGCATGCTGGCCAACGTGCTGCTGGCCGTCTCGGGCGCGGTCATAGAGTATGTGCTCCTTGGCATCTGCGGTCTGGGGGTCGGGGCGGCGGCCCTCTCGTTCTGCGTTGCTATCGTGCTGTGTGTGGCGGTGTCGCTGTGGCCGTTCTTTCGGGGTGGCATGGACCTGGAGTTCGTGCAGCCGCACTTCTCGGCGCATGTCATCCGCGAGATCGTCTCGGACGGAATCCCCGCGTTCTTGGAGAACGTCGCTGGGCGCATCACCTCGGTTGTCCTTAACGTCGCACTCCTCTCGCTCGGTGGTGAGGATGCCGTCTCGGTGTATGGCGTGCTCATGTTCACCGACGGCGTGGTGGTGCCCCTCATCTATGGTACGGTCGACTCGCTTCAGCCTGCCGTGGGATTCAACTGGGGGGCAAAGAACCTCGATCGCGTGAGGGCGTTGGAGCGGTGCTGCTTTGTGGCAACGGCGCTCATCTCGGCTGCCTACCTCGCGGTTGCGCAGCTCTTCCCCGCACAGATTGTGCTCGTCTTCATGCCGGGCGCTGAGCAGGGATTGCTCGAGGAGGGGGTGTTTGCCCTGCGACTCTTCAGCCTCTCCTTCGTGGTGCGGTGGCTGCCGTTTGCCACACAGGCGTACATGGTGGCCGTCGGTCAGTCCCGCCTTGCCTCCATCGTCACCGTGGTGCAGTCGCTGGTCACACCCGTTGTGGCTCTCGTTGCGCTCTGGCCGCTAGGGCTTTTGGGCCTATGGCTTAACATGCCGGTGGCGGCCTTGCTCTCGGCGGTCCTCGCGGCCGGGGTTCTCGTGCTCTTCCGTCGTACGGTGAACGAGCGGATGGAGGCGCGAGCGTAGCCGCGCCGCGAGGCGCCTGTGACTACGAGAGGTTGGCGTACGCCTCTCCCATGAGTACGTGCTCGTATCCACCCGAACCGTTCTCTGCGGCGAGGTAGTCTACGTTCACGCCCTTCTGGAAGAGCATGCAGATGTCGCTGCCGCCGAAGAGGAAGTATCCCAGGGGGTCACCCTTCTGCACCTCGGCGCCTACCTGCACGGTGTCTTCGAAGTTGCAAGAGCAAATCTGGCTCATGCCGATGGGGAGCACGGCAACGAGTCCGTAATCGTGGGTGTCGATGACCACGAGGTCGCGCGTCTCGATCATCTGCCAACCGGGTACGCTGTCCTCCAGGATGTAACGGCCGCTCTCGGGGTCCCACACGGTGATGCCGCCCGCGGCGTTCGTGCCCTCGATCTTCTGTACCTCCACGACGGTGCCGCTCACGGGGAAGTGGTAGCGATGGTAGTCGTTCACGTCGAGGAAGGTGTGAGTGAACGTGCCGCCGGCGAAGCCATCCTTATAGGCGCTCTCGGGCCCCAGAAGCTCGCTGGTATTTGCCACGCGCTTGGACTTCACCACGACGCCGTCATGCTGCTCAATCGTGCCGTCGTCGTTGATGTGCCATACCCCTTGCGGCGTGGAGTCCGCAGGCGCCACCACTGTGGATTCGGCTATGGGTCGTGCTGTGCTCGGGTCGACGAGCTTGCGGGAGAACCAGTCGTTGAAGGAGGTCCACACATTGGAGTCGGCATACCAGCCCTTGTCCATGCCGAAGCGTTCATCGGAGCAGACCATCTTGTAGTACTCGTCATTCCAGCTGTCCGGGGTCGAGAGGTAGGCGCCCCATGCGTCTGCATACTCCTTGCACCAGCTGGCAATGGGCTCGTGATACTGGAGCGTCGGATAATAGTAGCCCTTGTCTTCGAGCTCCTCGAGCGGCTGGTCTACGAGGAACCAGAAGTAGTCTACCGATTGGTCGATCTTCCCGTAGAGGGCACCCGACTTGTCAATCACGTTCCATGGTAGGCATGTTGCGGCCCAGTCGCAGAACAGATAGAGGTCATCGATGCTTTGGACGGGATTGGTCAGCTTGTCGGGATTGACTTGGGCGGCCTTGTCGATGGACTTCTCCATGAGTGCCTTGAGGTCCGGGTCCGCGTCGAGAAGGGCCATGAGGTCGATTGACATCTGTGAGCGCGCCTGGTTGACAGGTGCCTGTGCTTGTTCCTGCGGTGTCTCCGTTGCTTGGGATGCCTGCTGTTCCTGCTGCGTCTCCACCGTCTGGGGAGCCTGCTGCACACAGCCGGTTATCAGCAATGCAGAAAGGATTGCGGCCAAAAGGCTCTGTCGGAACAGCTTCATGGGATCCTCCTCTTTTGGGTTTGCCTGTCCGGACGCGACTTACAAGCTAGTATTGCAAGATGCCACATGCAAATTGCGTGCATTCCCACGGTCGGCAAGAATCACTGGATTGATGGGGGTCACCAATCTACCGTCTTGCTCAGCGTGCGATTCTGGTGATTGTGAAGTACCATGGTGGGCATGATGACACAAGACGACATGCGTTACCTTTGCATCGACCTCAAGAGCTTCTACGCCAGTGTGGAGTGCGTGGACCGCGGGCTTGACCCCCTTACTACGGACCTCGTGGTCGCTGACGCCTCACGCACCGAGAAGACCATCTGCCTTGCCGTCTCTCCCTCGCTCAAGGCGAAGGGCGTCCGCAATCGTTGCCGCGTCTTCGAGATACCCCCGCATCTGCGCTATCTCATGGCGTCCCCGCGCATGGCGCGCTACATCGAGAAGTCGGCCGAGATCTACGGCATCTACCTCGACTGGGTGAGCAAAGAGGACATCCACGTCTACTCCATCGACGAGGCGTTCATCGATGTAGGGCCCTACCTGCGCATGTATGGCAAGAGCGCACGCGAGCTGGGAGAGGCCATGCGGGCGGACGTCGTGGCGAGGACGGGCATCCCGGCCACTTGCGGCCTCGGCACCAATTTGTACCTCGCGAAGGTCGCGCTCGACATCACGGCCAAGCACAGTCCCGACTTCTTTGGCGTGCTCGACGAGCATACGTACCGGCAGACGCTATGGAATCATCAGCCGCTCACGGACTTCTGGCGTGTGGGGCCAGGTATCGCTCGAAGGCTGCGCTCGATGGGCATCCACACCATGGGACAGCTCGCCCTCGCGCCCGCGGACCCGATCTTTGACGAGCTCGGTGTCGATGCGGAGATCCTGCTCGACCACGCGTGGGGTGTCGAGCCGGTTCAGATGCGCCACATCAAGGCGTACAAACCGCAGACGCACTGCCTTGCCACCGCGCAAGTGCTCAGCCGCGACTACTCCTTCGACGAGGCGCGCGTGGTGGCGTGGGAGATGGCCGACGCGCTGGCGCTCCAGCTCGTCGAGAAGGGCAAGGCGTCGAGCTCGATTGTGGTGTGGGTTGGCTATGGCCTGACGAGCGACGAGCGAGCCGCCATGCGCTCCGCTGACGGTGCCTGGTGGCGGGGCTGGCCCTCCGATGGTGGCTCGTATCGGTTTGTGAGCTCGACGAGCTCGCGTCAACAGATTGTCGAGGGTGCGATGCGGGTCTTCGACGAGCAAGTCGCACGAGACCGGCCGGTGCATCGGCTCAGCGTGACGCTTGACGGCGTGATCGACGACGGGGCGGCGGGCGTGCAGCTCGACCTCTTCGCCGACCATGCCGCCCTTGAGCGTGAACGCCGCAGACAGCTTGCGGTGAGCGCCGTCAAGGAGAAGTTCGGTAAGAACTCGATGCTACGTGCCACCGACCTCCTGCCCGAGGCGACGGCGCGCGAGCGCAACCTGCAGATTGGAGGCCACAAGAGTGGAGAGCAATAGGAGGGACGCTCGGACGCAGGACGCGCAGCGCAGGGCTACGTACGGAGGTCGCCAGCCCATGCCCTTAGAGGAGCGGGCGAAGATCTTCTCGCCATTCGACCCGCTCGACGGCTTCCGCGAGGCCTTGCGCGCGAAGGAGCGCGAGCACGAGAGTCACTGACTGGTAGCTGCTGTGGGCGAGCAATCGTCACAAAGGGAGAGAACCCTACGAGAGTCCCGCCGTTCGGGCGACGGCCGCAGCGACCACGTCCGCGACGCGACGGTCGAGCGCGGAGGGAATCACATAGTCGGCACGCAGCTCTTCGTCGGTGACGAGCGACGCGATGGCTCGCGCAGCGGCGACCTCCATCTCCTCGGTGATCCTTGGCGCCCGACTCGCAAGGGCCCCCTTGAAGATGCCGGGGAAGGCGAGCACGTTGTTCACTTGGTTGGGGTAGTCCGAGCGTCCGGTCGCGACTACGGCAGCGCCCGCTGCCTTCGCCTCCTCGGGCATGATTTCGGGCGTTGGGTTGGCTTGGGCAAAGACGATGGGCGACTCGGCCATGGACGCAACCATTGAGGACGTGACGAGTCCGGGAGCGCTGACACCAACGAAGACATCGGCGCCCCGCATCACATCGGCGAGGCTGCCGCGGCGATGCTCGACGTTGGAGATGCGCGCAAACTGCATCTTTGCGATGTTGAGGTTCTCGCGCCCCTCGTAGATGGCCCCCTGGCGGTCGCAGCAAATGACGTCGCCGAAGCCCATATGGATGAGGAGCGTTCCGATGGCGATTCCCGCCGCTCCAGCGCCGCTTATCACGATGCGCAGCGAGCCCATCGGCTTGCCCACGAAGCGTAGGGCGTTGATGAGACCCGCCGAGGTGACGATGGCCGTGCCGTGCTGATCGTCGTGGAAGACGGGGATGTCGCAGAGCTCTTGGAGGCGACGCTCAATCTCGAAGCAGCGGGGAGCGGCGATGTCCTCCAGGTTGATGCCGCCGAAGCTCTTTGAGATGAGGTGGATGGTGCGAACGGCCTCGTCTATGTCATGTGTGTCGATGCACAAAGGAATGGCATCGACGCCACCGAACTCCTTGAAGAGCAGGCACTTGCCCTCCATGACGGGCATGCCGGCGGCGGGTCCGATGTCGCCCAGACCGAGCACGGCGGTGCCGTCGGTGATCACGGCGACCAGGTTCGAGCGCCTGGTAAGGTCCCAGGAGCGCTGATAGTCGGCGGCGATGGCTCGGCACGGCTCGGCGACGCCCGGGGTGTAGAGAAGGGAGAGGTCGTCGGCGGTCTTGCATGCGGCGCGGCCTGTGATCTCTATCTTGCCGTGCAGGCGTTCATGCAGGGCGAGGCTTCGCTCCTCGGCGCTCATCATGTGTTGTCTCCTTCAAGTGATTGGCTGGACTTCCTGTGGGTCATGCGGGGCGATGGCCGTGGCGGGACGGTTTCCCAACGACTCGGGGTGCGTGCGGGGACTAGACCATCTGCTCGGGATGGAACACCTCGTCGAACTGCTCGGCCGAGAGGAATCCCAGTTCGATGCAGGCGTCGCGCAGGCTGAGCCCCTCGTCGAACGCCTTGTGCGCGACTTGCGCGGCGCGTTCGTATCCGATGTGGGGGTTGAGGCACGTCACGAGCATGAGCGAGTCGGCGAGGTTCTGGCGCATCTTCTCGCGGTCTGCGACGATGCCAGACGCGCAGTGTTCGTTGAACGAGCGCATGGCGTCTGCCAGCAGCCGTGCCGACTGGAGGAAGTCGTAGGCGATGACAGGCATGAAGACGTTGAGCTCGAAGTTGCCTTGGCTTGCGGCGAATCCGATGGTGGCGTCGTTGCCCATCACCTGTACGGCGACCATGGTGACAGCCTCGCACTGGGTGGGGTTCACCTTGCCGGGCATGATGGAGCTGCCGGGCTCGTTCTCGGGTATGCGAATCTCTCCGAGGCCGTTGCGGGGACCGCTCGCAAGCCAGCGCACGTCGTTGGCAATCTTCATGAGGTTAGCTGCCAGGGTGCGCAGGGCACCGTGCGCGAAGCTGACGGCATCCTTTGCGGTGAGCGCGTGGAATTTGTTCGGGTCGGTCTTGAAGGGCAGCCCTGTGAGCTCGCTCACATGACGCGCCACCACCTGGTCGAAGTCCTTGGGCGCGTTGAGCCCGGTGCCCACCGCGGTGCCGCCAAGGGCGAGCAGCGAGAGCTCAGGCAAGGTGGCCTCGATCTGGCGGGCAGAGGCCTCGAGCATTCCGCGCCATCCGCTGATCTCCTGCCCAAAGGTGATGGGCACCGCGTCCTGGAGATGGGTCCTGCCGCATTTGACGAGGTCGCGATTCTCGGTCTCGAGGCGTTGGAGGGTCTTGGCGAGCTCCCCGATGGCGGGCAGCACCTGCTTGATGAGAGCTATTGCGCAGGCTATGTGCAGGGCGGTGGGGAAGGTGTCGTTGGACGACTGGCTCATGTTGGCGGTGTCGTTGGGGTGCAGCGGCTTGACGTTACCCAGTGTTTCGGATCGCTCCGCGCGCAGCTGGTTGGCGCGGTTGGCTATGACCTCGTTGACGTTCATGTTTGACTGGGTGCCGGATCCCGTCTGCCACACGACCAGAGGGAAGGCGTCATCGAGCTTTCCGTCGAGAATCTCGTCGCACACGAGGCCGATGAGCTCGCACGTTGCGTCATCCATCTTGCCGAGGTCTCGGTTCGCGCGGGCGGCAGCCTTCTTGAGAAGGGCGAAGGCACGGATGATCTCGTGCGGCATGTGCTCGCCGCCTATGCGGAAGTTCTCGTGACTTCGCTGGGTCTGGGCGCCCCAGAGTGCGTCGGCGGGCACGCGTACCTTGCCCATCGTGTCGTGTTCGATGCGATACTGCATGTGTTGCTCCATTCCGCCCCCTTGCGGTGGCACCCTCCTGCGTGGCTGCGCAAAGGATAGACGTTCTTGCATGCGGGAGGCGGGCTGGCGGTACGTCTCACCAAAAACGGCACGTCTTCCTGTTCCGAATACTTGTAAGGTCACTTTTCTGAAGACTAAAACCCTTGCATTTGTGGAACATACAAGATGGTGTGTCAAGATGGCGTGTACCACGCGTGAGAGGAGCGGACATGGCCACTGGCATCGAGAGCGACCGTGCCATCGGTCCCATCGTACATCGTATGCGCCGATGGGTGCGCAACGCGGTCTCGCGTGTGGGAGGCAGCATCGGTCCAGAGAATCGCAGAAACCTCGACCCCATTACGGTCAACTACGCGGCGTGGCGCGAGATGCGTCGGCATGTGCGCGAGTGGCCGGGCTTCTGGGAGGCGCCAAACCGCCTCGAGGTGCTGGTAAGCCCTGAAGACTGGGAGGACTATTGGGGCATCGACGCCGGCCGCAAGGAGCAGTCCGTCGCGACGTACGTGCGAGCGCGCGCGGCAGAGAAGGGCTACTGGATCGCAGGGCAACCGAAGGTGACTGTCGTCGAGGACGTGGCGATGTCGATCGGAGAGGTCGAGGTCGAGTGCCAGTTCGTGGAATCGCCTGACGGCACACCTCCGCGTCCCGCATCGCAGCTCTCCCCCCGGACGTCGAGGCGTGACCCCGCCCCGCGTCCCTCCGTTCGTACGGATGGGGTGCGTGCGGACGAGGTGCCCCCGCAGCGGGATGTGGACTCGTGGGAGGAAGTGCATGAGGCTCCGGACGCCGAACCCGGACCTGAGACGATGGCTTTCTCTCCGGCAGAGCAGACGGTGAGGTTCGTGAGTCCGGATGACGCGGGCAAGGTGCTCCTTCTGGGGAAGGACGGGCTCAAGATCACGCTGCACTCAGGCGACTGCGTTGGTGCCGTGACGCCAGAGGACGTCGTGCCGGAGGAAGTCAACGTGCGCCTTGCCGCTCGGGAATTTCCCTATGCGGAGGCCAAGCACTTCAGCATCGGCGTTGCGGGCGGGCGCTGGAGCATCGTGAACCATGCATCTACCGGCACGAAGGTCGTGTCGCGTGATGGCGGGCGTCTCATGTTGCTGCAGCCAGACCCTTATCCTCTCTCGGCGGGTGACGTCGTGTACTTGGGTCCCTTCGGACCATTGCGCTTCGAGTTTGCATAGTCTAGCGGGGCCCGTCTGGGGGCTTTCCCCAGACGGGCCCTGGCCGAGGGCACACATTCTCCATACGTCGGCGAAGGCATGCCAACGTCAATGTGCCGTACAATATTCGTGAGGAGGGGTGCCGTGGCGTTCGTGGAGTTCGTTGACGTGTGCAAGACGTACCAGATGGGTGACGTCGAAGTTCGTGCGGTCGATGGGATGAGCTTTTCCATCGAGCGCGGCGAGCTGGTGGTGATAGTCGGTCCCTCAGGTGCGGGAAAGACGACGGTTCTCAACATGCTGGGGGGCATGGATTCAGCCACGTCGGGCACCATCACGCTTGACGGGCGCGAAATCTCGGGCATGGGGGAACGGGAACTTACGCAGTACCGGCGCCACGACATCGGCTTTGTCTTCCAATTCTATAATTTGGTGCAGAACCTCACGGCGCTCGAGAACGTCGAGCTGGCGAGTCAGATCTGCAGGGATCCGCTGCCGGCGGATGAGGTGCTCGCACAGGTGGGATTGGCCAGCCGTAGGGACAATTTTCCCGCGCAGCTCTCCGGAGGGGAGCAGCAGCGCGTTGCCATCGCACGTGCCTTGGCTAAGAACCCGAAGCTCGTGCTTGCGGACGAGCCGACCGGCGCGCTCGACTACCAGACGGGCAAGCAGATTCTCGGTTTGCTGCAGGACACCTGCCGCAACGGCGGGCGCACCGTCGCGATCGTCACGCACAACCTTGCGTTCACCCAGATCGCGGATCGCGTGATTCACGTTCGGGAAGGCCGCGCAGACCGCATCGAGCGCAACGCGCATCCTGCAGACGCGTCCGTCGTCGAGTGGTAGACGTGGGGTGAGGCGCTGATGACGGCCTTCTCGAAGACCATCGTGCGCAGCATCCGCGGTTCGCTGGGGCGGTTCTTGGCCATCATGGGTATCGTTGCGCTCGGTTGTGGGTTCTTTGCGGGCCTGCAGATGTGCGGGCCGGACATGCGCGCGGCGGCGCACGAGCTGTATAGCGGTACGAACGCCTACGACATACGCGTCGTCTCGACGCTGGGGTTTGGCGAGAATGACGTCGAGCGTGTCCGTGCAATCGAAGGAATCGGGCAGGTGATGCCCGTTACCTCATGCGACGCCATGGCACGTTTGGGCTCCGAGCAGATGGCCGTGCGCATGAGCTCGCTAAGTATGGACGCAGCGAAGGGCGCCGTGGTCCGCGACGCGAACGTGATTCTCTCTGATGACGGGGCGTACCTCAATCGCGTGTTCCTGCGTGAGGGGCGCTGGCCTCGCAAGGCCGACGAGTGCGTGCTCGAGGCTGACAAGCCCATCGAGGACGTAGGGGTGGGGAGCCGCATAGAGGTCCTGAGTAGCACGAGCGACCTCGATGACGTGCTGCGGAAGCGGAGCTTCAAGGTCGTGGGTCTGGTGAGCTCGTCCATTTATCCCTATACGGGCAGCTTCGGCTCCACCACGTTGGGCTCGGGCATGATTGGTGCTTATCTGTATGTGGCTTCCTCCGCCTTTGTGAAGGACATGCCGTACACCGAGCTCTATGCATCGGTGGAGGGGGCGCACCGGCACGAGAGCGGCTCGGACGCCTACGACGAGGTGGTCGACGAAGTGCGGCGTCGGCTCGAGGACAAAGGGGACGTGCTTGCCGACGAGCGTTTGGCCGACGTGCGCAAGGACGCCCAGGATGAGCTCGACGAGAAGCGCGCGGACTACGAGGAGGAACGTGCCGACGCGCTTGACGAGCTCGACGATGCGAAGCGCAAGCTCAAGGATGCGCGCAAAGAGCTCGACGATGCCCAAGAGAAGATCGACCAAGGCGAGAAGGACTATGCCGAGGGGACCCGTACCTACGAAGACTCCCGTGCGGACGCCTATGCGAAGCTCGATGACGCGCAGGCGACGCTGGACAGCTCGTATACGCAGCTGGTGGAGAGCGGCGCGGAGCTCGATTTCGCACGTGCCCAACTCGAGGATGGAACCTTTGCATACGAGGAGGGCGTCGCGCAGCTCCTCGTCGAAGTCGGGGCGTCGTCACTCGACGAGGCGCGCGCTCAACTTGCGGAGGGTCAGCGCCAGGCAGACGAGGGCGTCGCGCAAGCGACCTCGGCGTTGGATAGTGTGGACGAACTTATTGCCGGTTTGGAGGAGCTCGAGGCACACGAGCAGGCATTTCTGCAAGGACTCGCCAGCGTGGGCGTCGAGGCGGCGAGCGTTGCGGAGGCGCAGACGGCCTTGGATGGAACCATCGCATATCTGGAAGCCATGGGTGCGCCCGAGGAGCAGGTGGCGCCGCTTCGAGAGGCGCGCACCTCTTCAGACGAGCTTGTCGTCGCTCGGAGCCAGCTCGAGGCCGGCCGCACGCAACTGCTTTCGTCCCTCGCGGCGCAAGGTCTGAGCGTCCACGACGAACGGGAGGCGAAGGAGCTGCTCGAGACGCGCCTTGCCGAGGCGCGGGAGGCGCAGGCACAGGTAAGCGCCGGGTTCGAGGGAATCGCGCGGCTTGATGCGGCGGCGGAGGAACTCGCTCGCGCACGTGAGCAGCTTGCGGACGGAGAGTGGCAGCTGGAGGATGGTTGGAACCAGCTCGAGGCCGGGCAGGATGAGCTCAACGCCCGTAGTGAGGATGCCGAACGCGAGCTGGCGGATGCCGAACGCAAACTCGATGACGCGCGGGAGGAGCTGGAATCGGGCAAGGCAGACCTCAAGTCGGGTACCGAGGAGTACGAGTCGTCGAATGCCGAGTACGAGGACGCGCGTGAGGAAGCCGAGGAGAAGCTCGCGGATGCGGAGCGAAAGCTCGATGACGCGCAGAAGGACATCGATGAGATCGAGGCTCCTGACGTGTACGTGCTCGACCGGAGCCAGAACGAGGGCATGCTCACCTACGATGCGGACAGCAGGCGCATGGACAGCATCGCCGACGTGTTCCCCTTCATCTTCTTCCTTGTCGCGGCTCTCGTTGCCCTGACGACCATGACCCGCATGGTGGAGGACGACCGCATCGAATTGGGCACGTACAAGGCGCTTGGCTACACCACCGCGCGCATCGCGAGCAAGTATCTTGTCTATGCGGGCGCGGCAGGCGCGGTGGGTGCGTTTCTTGGCATCCTCGCGCTCTCGCAGGTGCTGCCCTTCATCGTGACCAGTGCGTACTCTATCATCTACACGGTGCCGCTGCATCCGTTTCCGCTGCCCATCGACCTGCCGATTGCGCTGCTCTCGGGCGGGCTCGGCGTTGGCGTGACGCTCGTGGCTACGTGGGCCGCGGTCGTCTCGAGTCTGCGCGAGACGCCTGCCACACTCATGCTGCCCCGGGCCCCCGCACCGGGAAAGCGCATCTTGCTCGAACGCGTGAAGCCGGTCTGGCGAAGACTCAGCTTCTCTTGGAAGGTGACCTGCCGCAACATGTTCCGTTACAAGCGCCGTCTTGCCATGACGGTGGTGGGCATCTCGGGATGTACGGCCCTGCTCTTGGTGGGATTCGGCCTCCACGACTCTATCTGGGACATCATCGACTGTCAGTATGGGCCGATCATCCACTACGACACGACGATTGTGCTCGACGACGATGCGAAGGCGCGTGATGTAAAGGATGTCGTGCGGCTGCTCGAGAAGACTGGCGAGGTCTCGGGCATCGTGCGTCTCCAACAAGAGAACATGCAGGCGGGGACGCGCAACAATGACGAGACGATCCGCGTGCAGGTGGTCGTGCCCCAGGACGAGCGCGAGCTCGCGGACGTGATCACCCTGCAAAACCGCCTGACGGGCGAGAAGATACCGTTCGACGGCGATTCGGTGGTCATAACGGAGAAGCTCTCCCTCAAGTACGGCCTCTCGGCGGGCGACGAGATTCTCCTCTACGATCAGGACACCATCGGCAATGCGGTAGGGGATGGCCATGCGCTCACCGTCACGGGCATCGCTGAGAACTACGTGGGTAACCTCGTGTACGTGGGGGGTGATGCCTGGCGCACGGTGGATGAGGAGGAGCCTGTCTACTCAGCGCTCTTTGCCACGACCACTGCGGATGACGAGGTGCGTGCCGACGTTGCGGAAGAGCTCCGTGAGACCGGTAAGGTTTCCACGGTCGTCTTCTCGGACGAGACGATCAACCTTTATCGCAACATGCTCTCCGTGGTGGACATGGTTGTAGTGCTGCTCATCGTGAGTGCCGGCGCGCTCGCCTTTATCGTGCTGTACAACCTCACCAACATCAACATCGGAGAGCGCGTGCGCGAGATAGCGAGCCTCAAGGTGCTCGGCTTCACGCGACAAGAAGTGTACGCGTATATCTTCAGGGAAATCTTCCTGCTCGCAATTATCGGCGATGCGCTCGGTATGGTCTTCGGAACATGGTTGGAGACCTTCGTTGCGGTCACCGCCGAGGTGGACTACGTCATGTTCGGTCGCACGATACACCCGATGAGCTATGCCTATGCGTTCGTGCTGACGATCGTCTTCTGTGCCCTCATCATGTTCGCCATGCGACGCAAACTCGACCGCGTGAACATGGTGGAGTCGCTCAAGTCCGTTGATTAGTTGTGTTGAGGAGTCTGACGGGGGGTTTCGCCTAGGCTAGCCTCAGAGGACTCCCGTCGGCGTTTTCAAGCGGCCTGCCATTCTTGTCGCACGCTCGTGTTACCATACATGCACTTGGCAGCTCTTGGGGGGAATTTAAGAAGCTATGGTATTCAGTTCACTCTTTTTTCTGTGCGTGTTCCTGCCTGTAGTCTTCTTGGCAGATCGGCTCGCGCGTTCGGTGCAGGCAAAGAACGCCATACTCATCGTGGCGAGCCTGCTGTTCTATGCCTATGGCGAGCCCGTCCTCGTGCTGCTCATGCTGGCGAGCACCGCCTTCAACTGGTTGATGGGTCGCCTGGTTGGTACCTCACAGAGTCCGGGTGGTCGCAAGGCACTCGTGATCACAGCGGTCGTGGTCAACATTGGCCTCCTTGGCGTCTTCAAGTATGCGGGCATGGTGGTGGGCACCCTCAACTCCCTGTTTGGCCTGTCGCTGCCCGTTCCGCAGATTCCCCTGCCGCTGGGCATTTCCTTCTACACCTTCCAGGCGCTCTCTTACGTTATCGACGTCTACCGGGGTGACGTCGATTATCAGTCGAATTACCCGCGCGTGCTGCTGTACATTTCGTTCTTCCCGCAGCTCGTGGCAGGGCCCATCGTCAAGTACCACGACATCGCGGAGGAGATGGAGAGCCGGCATGCGACCATCGGCGACGTGGCCTGCGGCCTGCGGCGCTTCTGCCTCGGTCTGGCAAAGAAGGTGTTGGTGGCCAACGTGATGGCGGGCGCTGCCGACGAGCTGTACTCGTTGGGTGCCTCTTCCATCGGATGCATGGGTGCGTGGCTCGCGGCGTTCTCGTACTTCTTGCAGATTTACTTCGACTTCTCGGGCTACAGCGACATGGCCATCGGCCTGGGGCGCGTCTTTGGCTTCCACTTCAAAGAGAACTTTGACCACCCCTACGCCTCGGCTAGCATCAAGGAGTTCTGGCGTAGGTGGCACATGAGCCTTTCCACGTGGTTGCGGGAGTATCTGTACTTCCCCTTGGGCGGCAACCGCAAGGGGCGCGTGCGTGCCATCGTCAACCGCATCATCGTCTTTTTGGTGTGTGGCCTGTGGCATGGCGCGAGCTGGACCTTCGTGGTGTGGGGCCTGCTGCATGGTCTCTTCCTCCTGCTAGAGGACGTGGTGCCCGTGCGCAAGCTCCCCAAGCCCCTGGGCATCGCGTACACGACGCTTGTGGTGATGTGCACGTTCGTCATCTTCCGGGCCGATACCCTCACTGAAGCAGGGCAGATGCTTGCCGCCATGTTCACCGGCGCAGCTGGAGGGCGACTCGCCTCGGTGCTCGTGCTCGAGCAGCTCACCCCACAGTACCTGGCGACGGCAGCCGTGGCGGTCTTGCTGGCGTCATCCCTGCCCAACGTCGTATCTGCGCGACTCGAGGGCACTCGCACCGGCACCATGGGCGCACTTTCGTACGCGTGTGCCCTTGGACTGATGTTCCTGTGCGTGGTGAGCCTCTCCTCGGGCACGTACAACCCGTTTATCTACTTCAGGTTCTAGGGGGTGCGCCATGGCAGAGAAGAGAACTGCTCCCAAGCACATGAGGCGCGACAATTCGTCGGTAAAGGTTGCTGCTCCAGCAAAGCGCGACCAAGCTCCAGCGGGCCCCGCCGCACTCGTCTTTGTGGTGGCGTTCTTTGTGGTGGTGCTGATTCCGTTGGTGTGCATGCCATTCGTACGCGAGGACGTAAGCGCCGAGAAGCGCGAGCTCGCTCCCGCCCCCGAGCTCATGAAGGAAGACGGGCCTAACCTCAACATACTCTCCGATACGGGCGACTACTTTGCTGATCACTTTGCCTTCCGGGGCACGCTGGTCGACCTTGATGCAACACTCAAGCAACGCCTGTTGATGACCTCCTCCACGAGCAATGTCGTGGTGGGCAGTTCTGGGTGGCTGTACTATGCTGGCACGCTCAACGATTTCCAGCGTCGCAACCACATGACCGATCACGAGCTGCTCAACATCGCGAACAACCTCGCGCTCATTCAGGAGTACGTTATGGCTCAGGGCAAGGGCTTCGCCGTGGCCATCGCGCCCAACAAGAACAGCTTGTATCCCGAACACATGCCGTACTACGAAATCGAGGGTGAGGGTGAGCGCAACCTCGAGCGTCTCATGCCCTTGCTAGCAGCCAAGGGAGTACGCGCGTGCGACCTGCAGACTACCATCGCAGCGCAGGACGACGTCCTCTACTACAAGCGCGATTCGCACTGGAATGGGGCGGGAGCGCTGCTTGTCTATCGCACGATTGCTCCGCTGCTTGCGACGCCCGTGCCACTCTTTGAAGGTGCGGAGCAGTCGATAACGGGGCACGTGGGAGACGTGGATGCCATGTTGCATCCCCAGACGGCTCAGCCCGAAGACGACCCGCACTGGGTGGCTGCGGATGCCTGGAGCTTCTCGAATGAGGCGACGAGCGTCGAGGACGATAAGGTCCAGACGACCTCGTCCATGCCGGGGGCGACAGGCTCGCTCGTGATGTACCGAGACTCCTTTGGCAATAACCTCTTGCCGTATTTCGCCGCTGCCTATGGGCAGGCGACGTTCAGCAAGCTCGTGCCATATGACATGAGTCATTCTGCGATTGCTGCTGCCAACGATGTGGTCGTGGAGCGCGCGGAGCGTCACGTGGACCTCTTTGCGACGAATCCGCCCTACCTACCCTCACCCGAACGTGCGGCGATGCCCGAGGGGGAACCACAGCAGGACGGTGCGAGCGTGCACCTCTCGACCAATGGACCATATCTGGTGGTGGAGGGCACCATAGACGAGGCGTGTGCAGCGGCTGAGGACAGAATCTTCGTTGAGGTGACGGGCGTCGATGGGTCCGCGCACGTGCTGGAGGCCTTCCACGTCTCGGAAGAATCTGCAGGCACCCAGGACTTTGAAGGGGCCGAGGACGCGCAGGAAGAGCCCACCATACGGGGTGACTGGGGCTATCGCGCGTTTGCTACGATGGGCGGGCAGGGAGCATCCAGTTCCACACGGGTTCGCGTGCTTGTCGGTGATGCGCAGGGCGTGCACGAGCTCGCTCGCGTTGCCGTGGGGGCATAGGATGGGACGGCCGTAGGCAGAAGGAGTTGAGTCGATGGACAGTCGGGCGAGGGCAATGCAACGTGTGCTGAGCGTGCTCATGACGGCGATACTCATGGTGGGATTCGTCCCTACAGATGCTGTTGCTCTGATGCTCGAAGGCGAAGACCAGCAACAGATTCTCGAAGGCGAAGACCAGCAGGTCGAGCTTATCGAAGAGATGAATGAAGGAACAGCCGACCAGACGGCCAATCAGGCGACTGACAAGGCGGCTGACCAAGAGACCGACCAGGCAGATGCGAATGACCTCGAACCCGTGGAGTCGGAGGACGAGACCATCGATGCAATCGCCGAGCAGGACGTCCGGACGGAGCTGCTCGATGGAGAACCTGTCGGGAAACCTGATGCGGAGGAGATTGACGATCTGGTCAGCGTGGAATCCGGCGACGAACCTACGGGAGAGGCGATTTTGGTCGAGGGAGATACGCCTGAGGAATCGGATGCCGTCGAGGCAGTGTCTACGGAGAAATCTATTGAAGGCGAGTCCATCGTCGCCCAGGCGGACGCCACGGCCGCCGCCGTGCCCATAACCAAGGCGAAGGCGGCCAAGATCGCCGACCAGGCCTACACCGGCAGGGCGGTCAGGCCCGCCGTGTCCCTGACCTACGGCGGCGCCAGGCTCAGGGCGGGCACGGACTACACCGTGTCCTACAGGAACAACACCGAGGCGGGCACCGCGACGGCGACCGTCACCGGCGCGGGCGGCTTCTCCGGCACCCGGTCGCTGAGGTTCAGGATCGTCAGGCCGAGCGTCACGTACGGCGTGCAC
>JAFWIE010000120.1 GCA_017533825.1 Atopobiaceae bacterium
CGGGCTCGAGGTCGCGCGCGGAGGCCGCCGCGCTGGAGTAGTAGGAGAAGGATATGAAGTCCACCTTGCCGGCTGCCAGCGTCGCGGCGTCCTCGTCCGAGACGTCGAGCCACACGCCCTCGTCGCACCAGAAGGCGGGGGCCCAAGCGGGGTAGGAGCCGCGCACCTGTACGTCGCAGCAGTACCAGTTTGCCCGGCGGTTGGCGGCCTGGGCCTCGAGCACGTCATCGGGGTCGCAGGAATAGGGGTAGGTCGCGGCGCTCGCCACCATGCAGCCCACCTTGTTGGCAGGGTCTATCTTGTGGGCGAGGGTGACTGCCTTGGCGCTGGCGACGAACTGGTTGTGCAGAGCCTCATAGCGGCGCTGGGGGACGTCCCAGGCAACCGGCACGCCCACAGCCAGCGGAACGTCGTCGCCGTCGGGGAGGATGCCCAGGCTCATCACGTTGCCAAAGGCGCCCTCTACCAAAGCGCAATTGATCTCGTTGAAGGTGAGCCAGTAGCGCACCAGACCCCGATACTCGGTGAAGAGCGTCTTGCAGTAGCGCACGAAGAGGTCGACGAGGTCACGATTGGCCCAGCCGCCACGTCGAGCGAGCGCGTAGGGTAGCTCGTAGTGACTGATAGTCACCATGGGCTCGATGCCACGTTCGCGGCAGAGCTCGAACACGCCACGATAGAAGTCGAGGCCCTCCCGGCTGGGAGCGGCATCGTCGCCGTGGGGGAAGATGCGCGCCCACTGCACGCTCATGCGGTAGCACTTAAAGCCCATCTCGGCAAATAGCTCGATGTCCTCGCGCCAGTGATGATAGAAGTCCACGGCCTCGTGGCTGGGGTACCATATATCATCACGCACGGTGCTGGTGATGCGGCGCGGCTCGCTCACGGACCCTCCCGTGATCATGTCGGTGACCGAGGGGCCCTTGCCTCCCTCGTCCCAGCCGCCCTCGTATTGGTTGGCAGCGGTGGCCCCGCCCCAGAGGAAGCCCTCGGGAAAAGTGATGGTCGCGTCGTTGGCGTTCTGCATGAAAAGACCTCCTCGTCGTCGTGGCTTGCGCAACTCCGACATGCTGTGCGGACGGGGTGCGCCTCGTCTTGGCGTAACCCCAGCCGGCGGACGAGAAGGTCCGGCAGGTCCCGAAAATGTTCCGGTAAACAACAATACTAGCAGCCGTCCGGACAGCTGTCAAAGATGCATGCGGCATCTGCGCAATCCGTCATGGGGCCTTCATCGCCTCTCAAAGAGCCCCGCGAGGGAGACCGCTCCTGACGAGAGGCCCATCTCGGCGAGCGTCATCGTCCTCATGCGGAGCTTGCCAATCCGCCCGGCACCGCTGTGATGAACCAGGCCCTTCCTCGGCTCCGAGGAGCCCGTGAGGATGAAGGAGCCTGGCTCGTGCCCGACGCGTCGACCGCAGCGCGCACCTCGTCCCAAATCGCCGGAACGTCCTGCCACTCGTCCACCACGTGCGGCTGGTCACCAAGAAGGGCGATGCCCGGGTCCACCTCGGCGGCGGCACGCGGGCCCGCGAGCCCTATGCGCGTAACGCTCTTCCCGAAGGCGAGCGAAGTCCAGGTCTTCCCGCACCACATGGTCCCCGCGACCTCGACAGCCCCGAAGGTGGCGAGCATCCTCTCGAGCTGCCCGTCCGCGATGCGGGGCAGGTATCCCTCCAGCTTGAGCTGTCCGTATCCCATCGAAATCTCCTCATGCCTTTTAGAGGATAGTATAATTACTTTTCAGAGGATTATCGAGATACTATTTAGAGCGTCTGAGAGGGGATAGGCCGTTCGCCGATTTGCCGTCAAAATCCCCTCGTATAGTAATAACTGACGTTAGGAGTGGTGCAAAACCCACTGCGCCACTTCGATGTCCGCGCCTTGCGAAGCGCACGTTGTTGTGCGACAAAGGGTGCGCAGTGGGCGGAGGGCGTACGGAATCCC
>JAFWIE010000053.1 GCA_017533825.1 Atopobiaceae bacterium
CTCTTCGTTACCTCTCCCAGACCGATTTTTCCACAGGGAGGGACCGGTTTTCCACAGTTTCGGCGGATTTTCACAGGTTGGAGGCACCATGGGGCGCATGACCGCGGCTGTCAAGGCCGGCGACCGCAGGAAGATGCTCGAAGCCCTGCTGATGAAGGTCGCGGAGACCCTCGATGGCACAGATTCGGGCCGCGACGTGGCGGCTCTGTCCATCAAGTTCGTGGACATCCTCGACAAGATGGAGGAAGACGAGCCGAAGTCGGCTGGATCGGACAAGACGAAACCGATGGCGAAGGTGACGACGTTTGAAGCGATCGCTGGAAGACGCACCGAGCGTAGAGCAGCCGCCGAGGATTAGGGTCGTGGACCCCGAGCCGTGCTGGTTCGAGGAGGACGCGGCGGACTTCGGCGAGTTCTACGCGGCGTACATCCACCCGCTCCACGACTGGCAGGCCGACATCGCGGCGTGCTGGTTCGCGACCGATGACGACGGGCGCTATGTCCACACGACGGGCGGCATCCTCGTGCCACGGCAGTGCGGCAAGACCGACCTGCTGGAGTTCCGCATCGCGAACGGCATGCTGTTCGGCAACGGCGGCCAGGGCGAGATCGTCGCGTACTCCGCGCACCGCGTGGACACGACGATGGATATGTTCAACTCGCTGCTCAACCTGTTCGGCGACAACCGGAAACCGCCCGAGGAGTGGAGATATCCCGAGCTCCACGAGCTCGTGGCCGAGGAGAAGTTCACCAACGGCCATCAGTCGATAACGCTCAAGAACGGCTCGCAGGTGCTGTTCTCGGCGAGATCGACCGGATCGCTGCGCGGCTTCACGTGCGACGTGCAGATATACGACGAGGCCCAGTTCCTCACCGACGACCAGCTCTCGGCGTCGAAGTCGGTCACGTCATCGGCACCGCATGGCAACCCGCAGACCATCTACGCGGGGACGCCGCCGAGCGAACACGGCATCTACGCCGAGCCCTTCGGGCGCGTGCGGCAGAACGCCATCGCGAGGATGCCGGGCATCTGCTGGCACGAGTGGAGCGTCGAGAGCTTCGAGCCCGCGATGCTGTCGGACCGCAACGTCTGGGCCGAGGTCAACCCGTCGCTGGGCAAGAACCTGCTGTGGAGCGCGGTCGAGTCCGAGCTCGCCGACATGAGCCCGGAGAAGTTCGCCATCGAGCGGCTGTGCTGGTGGCCGGAGACGGCGCAGGCCGGCGCCATCAACCAGGCGAAATGGTCCGCGTCGGCATCGGACGGCCCGGCCGACGACGACATCGCGAAGCTGGCCGTCGGCGTCAAGTTCGCGCCCGACGGGCTGCAGGTGTGCGCGTCGGTGGCCGTGCTGGCGCGTGGCGAGAACCGGCGCGACGACATGGTTCACGTGGAGCTGGTGCACAACGGCAACACGCTCGACGGCGTGGGGTGGCTGGCAGACTGGCTGCTCGACCGCAAGGACAAGGTCGCCGAGGTCTGGATAGACGGGCGCAGCGGCGCGGCGAACCTCGGCAGCATCCTCGTGCGGGGCGGATACTCGCACAAGGCCGTGCACGTCATGGGCAGCGGCGACGCCGTCACCGCCACGACGATGGCCGTGAACATGCTCGCCGAGGGGCATATGACGCACTACGCGAGCGAGGCGCTCGACGCATCTGCGAGAAGCGCCACGAAACGCAAGATCGGAACCGACGGCTACGGGCTCGGCGGCGACTCATGCGCCATCGAGAGCGCGTGCGCGGCCCTCGCCGCCGTCATGACGACCAGACGCAACCCGATGAGGAAGATGAGGGTGCTATGAACGACGAGCTGACCGGCTACGAGTACCAGCTGTTCTCCGAGCTGCGGGACACATGGGGGCGGTGCTTCGCTGTCAACAACAACCGGATGCGCCACTACGAGGGCAAAGTCAACGTGTCGGCCCTCGACCTCGGCATCAGCATCCCGCCGCCCATCGTGCGGCGGCTGTCGCGCATGTCGATGATGTGGAGCCGACAGGCCGTGAACCGCATCGCCGACGCATCGGTCATCGAGGGATTCCGCTTCCTCGGCGACGCCCCCGAGGGATTCGCGGAGATGTGGGCGACAAACGAGGTCGCCGACCAGTACGACGAGACGCTGCCCTCGACCGCCGTGCACGGGCTGTCCATGTGGACCGTCACCGCAGGCGGGCCGGGCGAGCCCGAGGTAGTCATCTCCAGCTACGACGCCGAGCATGCGGCGGCACTGTACGACTACAGGCACCGGCGCGTGCTGGCGGGCCTGACGGTCGTGGACGTCGACTACCGCGACCCGATGGTCCCCACGGCGTGCAACCTCTTCACGCCGACCGGCGACGTGGTGGAGATGTCGAAGAACGGGCGAGGCCAGTGGACCACGAAACGCCGCAGGTACGGCACGGGCCGCTGCATGATGGAGGTCATGCGGAACGACCCCGACAAGCGGCACCCATTCGGCAAGTCGGCCATCACGCCGTCGATCATGACGCTGGAGGATGAGGCGAACCGCGAGGCCGTGCGCATGGTGATGCACTCCGAGCTGTTCACGTCGCCCACCAGGTGGGTCATGGGAGCGCCGGACGACGTGTTCGAGAACAACCGCTGGGAGGCGTACCTCGGCTCCATCTTCGCGCTGCCCATCAACGAGGAGGGCGACAAGCCGACGACGGGGAGCTACCCGATCGGCGACTTCCAGCCCCACGTGAGCTACATCCGCCAGCTCGCCAACCAGTTCGCGGCCGAGGCGTCCATCCCGATCCACTCGCTGCTCTACACGGAGGCCAACCCCGCGAGCGCCGAGGCCATCGAGGCGAGCCGCAACGACCTCATCGAGAAGGTCACGAAGGCAAACCGCCTGAACGCCCGGACGCTGCGCAGCATCGGCCTTCTGGCGATGTCGGTCATGAGCGAGACGCCGGTCGCCGAGCTGGGCGAGCCCGAGCGGAGCTTCCGCGTTGACTTCGTGAACCCGCGCCACGCGACGCCGAGCCAGATGGCGGACGCCGCGAGCAAGACCGTCTCCGACGTGCCCGCGTTCGCCGGCACGCGGCAATACTGGAAGATGAAGGGCTACCGCGACGACGAGATAGACGCCATCCTCGCCGAGCTGGCGAGCGTGTAGCCATGAAACATGCCGTCTACTGCGCGACGCGCAACCTCTACGACGCGATGGAGACCGCCGCCAAGTCGCTCGTGGCGAACACGCCCGTCGATAAGGTGCACTTCCTCATGGAGGATGCGGAGTTCCCGCGCCCGCTGCCGGACATCATCGAGTGCCACGACGTGAGCGGGCAGGACATCTTCGACCCGGAGGGTCCGAACGCGAACTGCCGCTGGACGTGGATGGTGCTGATGCGTGCCGCGCTGTGCCATGTGCTGCCGGACGTTGACAGGGTGCTGTCCATCGACTGCGACACGGTATGCGCCGGCGACGCATCCGGCGCATGGGAGCTGCCGCTCGACGGCTGCTACCTTGCCGGCGTGAAAGAGGGCGGCAAGAGCAAGCACGGGCTGCAGTACGTCAACATGGGCGTGGCGCTGTTCGACCTGGAGAAGCTGCGCGACGGCAAGGCCGACGAGATCATCGGCGTGCTTAACACGCACCGCTTCACGTGGCCGGAGCAGGACGCCATCAACTACCTGTGCCAAGGGCGCATCTGCGAGATGCCGAATCGGTACAACAGCATGGCGTTCAACGGCGAGGCCGATGATGCGGTGATAACGCACTTCGCAGCCGTGCCGATGAGCAAGTGGTGGAACAGGCCGGAGGTCCTCGAGTACCGCGAGATGGGGTGGGACGAGGTCATGGAGCGCCACGGCTACGCCGGACGCGGCAAGGTGCTCTTCGCATCGAACCACGGGCTGGCACGCGACGAGAGCCTGCGGGCCGTGTGGGACGCCTACGACGGCCCGAAGGAGTTCGCCAAGCCGGTGGAGTCCATCGCGACGAAACGGGGCTACCCGGTGGTCGTGGTGGACACGCTCACGCCATACGTCCCGAACAAGGACTTCGCGCTCGTGAACATCGGGCACGGAATCAGCGGCGGCAAGCTCTACGGGTTTGACGAGCAGCGGGCCGGGATAGACCCGAAGGCGCTCGCGCAGACGGACTACGCCATCAGCTCGTCCACGGGGACCGTGGGACTTGTGGCGGGGCAGTTCGGCATCAGCGAGGACAAGGTTCTGCCGCTGGGCTTCCCACGCGCCGACTGGTACGCCGGGAAGAAGAAGGGAGACGGCGGGTCGTTCCTCGCCAAGTATGAGCGGGCCTACCTCTACGCGCCGACCTTCCGCGGCAAGAACGACGGCGACAGGCTCCCGGCCATCGACTGGGAGATGCTGGACTCGATGCTCGAAGACGACGAGGTCATCGCCGTCAAGCGTCACTACTTCCAGCGACAGCCGATAGTCACCGGCGACGTGGACAGGATAGTGGAGATTCCGACCGCCGAGGGCATCGCGCCGTATCTCATCGACTGCGACGTGCTCTTGACCGACTACAGCTCAACGCTGTTCGACGCTTACATGCTCGGCAAGCCGTGCGTGCTCGCGATAGACGACATGGACGCCTACCTCGACAAGCGCGGCATGTACTTCGAGTATCCGTCGCGGTACTGCACCCGGTGGCTTGAGGCCGAAGGCAACGAGGCGAAGCTTCTGGAGCACATGAGGGCCGCGCACGTCACCGGCATGAGGCACGCGGAGCGCGAGCTGATGGTAAAGGTCGCTGACATGTGCGACGGGCACGCCGCCGAGCGTGTGTGCGAGCTGATAAGGAGCCTGCTGTGAGGGTCATGGTGGCAATCCCGACGTTCGACGGCGGCATCAAGCCGAAGACGTTCGAGAGCGTGGCGAACATCGACCGGGGGGAGCACGACGTGTCCTTCCGCTCAATCTCTGGCTACGACTGCGCGAAGGCGCGGACGAACATAGCCGACGAGATGCTGGAGCGCGGATTCGACGCGGTCCTCATGGTCGATTCAGATGTGGTGGTCCCGCATGACGCGCTCACCCTGCTGGATTCGTGGGGCGAGCCGGTAATGCTGGGTTACTACGCGCATCAAGGCAGCTTCGCGCCGCCGCACGGCGACGGGAAGACGAGCATCTGCAAGCCGCCGAGCTACCACGACCAGTACACATCCGCCGAGATCGCGGAGATGCGGGAGAGGGGGGAGTTCAGAGTCCCGATACGCGGCGGCGGCATGGGATGCGCGCTCATACGCCGCGAGGCGTTCGAGCGGACGATGTTCCCGTGGTTCCGCTTCGTGGTCTACCCGGACCGCCACGGCGTGCTGTCGGAGGACCTCTTCTTCTGCAGCCAGTGCCGCGAGGCCGGAATCGACCTGTACGCCGACGCGAGGGTCGGTTGCGGCCACATGTTCCGGCACATCGAGACCATGCCCTAGACGGCGATACAGCGCCCCACAGAGGCATAAAACAGGGAATCAGGGCCCGAGGTTCGCACTTCGGGCCTTTTTTCATGCCCGGTTCCGGGCACACATCCGACGGCCACCGCACGGAGGCCGATACAAGACCCGCACGGGTCGGAAAGGAGGCCGACATGGCCGACGGACAGACGCAGGCCAGCGAGACCACGCAGGCGACGACGATCACGGCGATTCCGCAGGGAGGCACCACGACCGTCGCGACGGTGAAGCCGCAGGGCGAGCCGGAGCCGCAGGTGGACTGGAAGGCGGAAGCCCGGAAATGGGAGGCGCGGGCCAAGGAGAACAAGGCCAAGGCCGACGCCTACGACGAGGCCCAGGAGGCCGCGAAAAGCGACCTGCAGAAGGCCCAGGACAAGATAGCGCGACTGGAGAAGGAGCGCGACGAGCGCAAGAAGGCGGACCAGCACGCGGCACTCGTGAAAAAGGTGGCCGAGGCCAACAAGGTGGACGCCTCCTACCTGCCGCTGCTGACGGGCGAGACCGAGGCCGAGCTCACCGAGCAGGCGAAGCTCATCGGCCGCAGGTTCGCCGAGCCCGTCGCGAGCGAGGGCGGCAAGCCCGCCGACGTGAGCGACAAGGACGCCGACATGCGCGAGTTCGCCAAGTCGTTCTTCGGGTCGCGGAAATGACACCTAACAAGGAGGTTAGCAAGAAATGAGCACCAGCAGCGCCATCATCACCAGCAGCTTCACGCTGCCTAGCGAGGTCTCCGACGGCATCTGGAAGAAGGCCCAGTCCGAGTCCGTCCTCGCCCGTCTCGCCAACGCCGAGCCGCAGAAGTTCGGCCAGACCAACGTCATGACCCTGTCGCAGCCGCCCGTGGCCGAGCTCGTCGGCGAGGGCGCGGCCAAGTCGCCGACCCCGTCTGCCTACAGCTCGAAGACCGTCACGCCGCTGAAGCTGCAGGTCACCATGCGCTTCTCGGACGAGGTCATGTGGGCTGACGAGGACTACCAGCTCGGCATCCTCATGGACATGAGGGAGAACGCCGGCATCGCGCTCGGCCGCGCCCTCGACATTGTGGGTATCCACAAGATGAACCCGCTCACGGGTCTCGTCTCCCTCGGCGTCCCCGCGGGCATCGCCGACACGTCCAACTCCGCGCAGCTCGTCCAGGCCAAGTACGACGAGGCCATCGACACCGCGGCCGGCCTCGTGATCGCCGACGGCTACACGCCCTCCGGCATCGCCATGGACCCGAGCTTCGCGTTCGGCATCGGCACGCAGCGCGACAACGAGGGCCGCAGGCTCTATCCCGAGATCGGCTTCGGCACGAACCTCGGCAACTTCCGCGGCATGAGCGCCGCCGTGGGCGACACCGTCTCCGCCAAGAAGGAGGCCGCGAGCCCGACCGGCATCCTCGCCATCCTCGGCGAGTTCTCCGCCTTCAGGTGGGGCGTCCAGCGCAACATCGCCGCCAAGCTCATCGAGAGCGGCGACCCGGACGGCCAGGGCGACCTGAACCGCACGAACCAGATCGCCATCCGCGCCGAGGTCGTCTACGGCGTGGGCATCATGGACACCGACGCCTTCGCCAAGATCGTCGGCGAGACCGGCGAGACCGGCATCACCGGTGCCTAGATGAAGGCCGAGGTCCTGAAGACCTTCTACGACCTGGAAACCGGGCTGGGTCCGGTGCCCGAGAACATCTATCACCCCGGTGACACGTTCGAGGGCACCGCGGCCCGCATCAACGGGCTGGCCGAGAAGGGCTTCGTCAAGAAGATTCCGACGCGGCGCAAGAAGGCCGCGGAGTAGGAGGCAAGGCATGCATCGCTACGCGACCGTCGAGGACTACGAGGCACGCTATGGCACCCTCGGCAACACCGAGGCGGCGCGTGTCCAGCTTCTGCTGGACGATGCCGCCGTCAAGATCACGGCGCTCATCGAGCGCACCGGCATTGACGTGGAGGGCAAGTGCGACATCTTCCGCGTCATGTGCTGCGAATATGTCCACTACAAGATGCAGTTCGCGTCCAACGTCGGGCTGTCGTCGGTGACCCATCAAGCCGGGTCGTTCATGGAGACCTACTCGCTCAAAAGCGAGATGGGATTCGACAAGTGGGCACGCCGCCACTTCGGCGACGTGTTAGGCATCGCGACCGGCTCGGCCACCACGGCCAAGATAGCCATACACGACAGGTCCGGGGCCATAGCGGGTGGTCTCAATGATTGGTGAGACCATCCTCGTGGGCACCGTGCCCGTCGATGACGTGCTGGTGGAGCCGGGCGCGAGGCGCGATTCGGACGCCATCGAGACGCCCGCCGGTTCCACGGTGGAGTACACGCTGCGCATGCCCATCGGCTCCGAGCGCATAGCGCCGGGGTCGAAGGTCACCGTGCGCGGCCACGTGCTCGACCTGCTGGCATGCGGCGATCACTGGCAACCCGCCGAGCGGTTCGGCTCGTGGCACGGGCGCTGGGACATGACCGCTGTAGTCGGGCGGACGCTGGGCGACATGACCTCGGTCATATCGGTGGTCTCGCTCACCACGTCCATCGACTCGCTGGGCGACCCGACCACCGTCGAGACCGTCGTCTACACTGGGGCCGCCCAGGCCCGCATGGAGTCCGGCGCGACCGCGGGCGGCACCAACGCCATCACCGAGGCAACCGAGTCCTGGTGGTTCGTCGCGCCGTGGCAGTCCGCGTTCGAGACGCTGCGCCCGCAGTTCACGCGCATCGACTACGACGGCGCCCGCTACGACGTGCAGTCCATCGAGGACATAGACGAGAAGTCGGAGTTCGCGTCGTTCAGGGCGGTGCGCCATGGCTGAAGTCTCCGTCGATGAGATGGCCGAGGCCATCGGTGCTATCGTCACCGCATGGGGCACCGAGCAGGTCGGTGCCCTGTTCGACGCCATGGAGCAGGCCGGTCTGTACGCCCGCGACAAGGCGGAGCAGGCGGCACCCGGGCGCGGCAGGTACGCGGGCGCATGGGGCATCGACGCCCGGCGCACGAGCAAGACCTCGTTCACCGTCACCGTCGGCAACAGCGCCGGTCGGCGCTTGAGCGGACGCGGCTCGTCGGAGCATCCGAAGCGGTATCCCACCAACATCACGTCGCTGCTGGAGAAGGGCCATATGGCCCGCGGCGGCGGATGGGTGGCGGCACGCGAGCACATCGACCCGGCGTATGAGTACGCGCTGGCCTATCTGAAAGCGAGGTTGGGAAGTGTCTAGGAGCGACGCTGCGACGCTGCTCGCAGCCACCGGCTACCCGGTGGTCTATTACGAATGGCCGGACGGCTCGACGCCGACGTTCCCCTGCATCCGCTACGTGCTCGACAGCACCGACGACTTCCGCGCCGATAACGCCAACTACGCCGGGTTCGACCGGTGGAGCGCCACGCTCGTCACCGAGTGGAAGGACGACGCAGCCGAGGCGAAGGTCGAGGAAACCCTCGCCAACGCCGGTGTGACCTTCGTCAAGTACGGCGACCTCTACGTCCGCGCCGAAAGGCTCAACCACGTCGAATACAAGTTCACGCTGCCGCGCTAGGCGGCACGACTTACATCAAGGAGGTTAGACAATGGCCGACAACAAGGTGCGCTACGGCATCCAGAACGTCTACGTGGCGTTCATCAAGGAGGACGGCACCTACAAGACCCCGCAGCCCATCAAGGGCGCACGCACGCTCACGACCGACCCGCAGGGCGAGTCGAGCAACTGGTACGCCGACAACGTGCCCTACGTCACGTTCAACTCCAACGCGGGCTACACCGGCTCGCTGGAGGTCGCGTACATCCCCGACGACATCCTCTGCGAGATGATGGGCTGGCAGATCGACGCCAACGGCGCCCTGGTCGAGGACGCCGATGCGTTCGCGAAGTCGTTCGCCCTCATCTTCGAGGTCAAGGGCGACGCCAAGAACCGCCGCTCCGTCTACTACAACGTCTCCGCCGCCCGTCCCGGCTCCTCGAACCAGACGCAGGAGGAGAGCATCGACCCGCAGACCGAGACCCTCGAGATCACGATGATCCCGAAGGAGTTCACCATCGACGGCTCCACGTGGCATCTCACCAAGTCGGCGATGGAGCCCTCGACCACGAACACGGCATCTTACAACGCATTCTTCACCACGGTCTACATCCCGGCTCTGGAGTCCGGCGAGACCGGTGTCACGGGTGCATAGATGAGACGCGCCACCATTTGGGGGCGGGATGTCGAGATGCAGGGCGGGCCGCTCGCCTACCTCGTCTACCGCGAGGAGTTCGGCGGCGACCTCGCCCTCGACATCCTCGACACCTACCGCGCCGAAACGGTCACCACCGAGGCCTTCCTACGGTTCGCGTGGACCATGGCCAAGACCCACGACCCGTCCACATCGGACTACCGGACGTGGCTCGGCGAGTTCGACCCGGAGGGCTTCACGCTCTCCGAGTCGCCGGTGGGGGTGATCGACTCCGCCATCAACGCGGAGCTCTTTCGTGTGGGACAGGCCGGGAAAGCCGCCCGCGCGAGAAGAAGGGTCGCGGGATGGCTGGGAGCCCTATCGCGCCGTCTTGGCGCTTAAATCGCTGGGCTTCACCGTCGAGGAGATGCGCCGCATGACCACGGCGGACATGGTCGTGTTCATCGACCTCGCGACGGAGGATGCACCGGATGACGGGCCGAAGGTGCGCGATGCGACGCAAGCCGACATAGACGCGCTCCTCGGTTAGGAGATTACGATGGCTGGAAGTGTATTCAAGGGCCTGACAATCGAGCTCGGGGCCGATACCAAGGCGTTCGAGACCGCCCTGCGGCAGGTCAACAGCGCGGCATCGCAGACGCAGCGCGAGCTCAAGAAGGTCGAGAAGGCCCTCAAGGTCGACCCCGGCAACACCGCCGCGGCGCAGCGCCAGATCAAGCTGCTCGGCGACAGCGTGCAGGACATCGAGAAGAAGATAGAGGTCTACAAGAAGGGCCTCGCTGACCTCGACAAGCAGTACGCCGAGGGCAAGATAAGCCCCGAGCAGTACGCCGAGGCGCACAGCAAGCTCGTGTTCGAGCTGACCGAGGCCGAGAAGCAGCTCGAGAGCTGCAAGCGCAAGCTCGCCGAGGTCGATTCATCCTACATGCAATCGACTTCGAAGCTGGCCAACGCTGGCGAGAAGCTCACCGCGCTCGGCGACAAGCTGGAACCCATCGGCGAGAAGATGACCGCCGCGGGAAAGAAGATGACGGTAGGCGTCACGCTGCCCATCGTCGCCGCCGGGACCGCAGCGGTGAAGACCGCCGTGGACATCGACACCGCCCTCACCGGCGTGAAGAAGACCGTCGATGGCACCGCCGAGCAGTACGAGGCGCTCAAGCAGGCCGCAATCGACTACAGCAAGACCAACGCCGTCTCGGCGGAGCAGGTTCTGAACGCGCAGGCCCTCGGTGCGCAGCTCGGGTTCAACATCGACGAGCTGGCGGAGTTCTCCCGCGTCGCGACCGGCATGGAGCTGGCGACCGACATGAGCCTGGACGATGCCGCCACCGACATGGCCCAGTTCGCCAACATCACGAAGATGGCGCACGAGGACATCGGCAGGTACGCCAGCGCCATCGTCAACGTCGGCAACAACATGGCCACCACCGAGTCCAAGGTCTCGGCGATGGGCCAGCGGATCGCAGCTGCTGGCACGCAGGTGCGCATGTCGCAGGCCGATATCATCGGATGGTCCGGCGTCATGAGCTCGCTCGGCATCGAGGCCGAGGCGGGCGGCACGGCGTTCTCGCAGTTCGTCTCCAACATCGACGCAGCCGTCGCGAAGGGCGGCGACGACCTCGAAGCCTACGCCAAGGCCGCTGGCATGTCGGCGCAGGAGTTCCAGCAATCGTGGCAGGATTCCTCGACCAAGACGGTCCAGGCGCTGCTCGAAGGTCTCGCCGGTGCCGACAACATCACGGTCGCGCTGGAGGAGATCGGCGTCTCCGGCGTCCGACAGACCGACGTGCTCAAAAGGCTCGCCGGCAACGCCGAGCTGGTGGCCGACGGCCTGAAGCTCGCGAACGACGGCTGGGAGGAGAACGCTGCCCTCACGAACGAGGTCGCGAACCGCAACGAGTCTCTCGCCGCGAAGTTCGAGATACTCAAGAACCGCGTGATCGCGGTCATGGAGCAGATCGGCGCACCGCTGGCCGATGCGCTGCTGTCGGCCATCGACGCAGCCGAGCCGCTCTTCGAGGCCATCGAGAACGGCGCGAGGGCGTTCTCCGAGATGAGCGACGACGAGAAGCGGGCCATCATCACGACGGTCGGCGTCATCGCCGCGCTCGGACCGGCTCTCACCATGTTCGGCAAGGTCACGTCCTCGGTGAAGATTCTCGGCTCCGCGCTCACCGGCATGTCGCGGCTGCTCGCCAACATCGACGTGCACACCGGAGGCGCGGCGGACGGACTGAAGAAGGTCACCGACGCATCGGGCAAGACCACGACCGCCGTCAAGGCGTCCTCGGTGGCGATGGGCGCCCTCAAGGGCGCGGCCATCGGGCTTGCGGCGGTTGGCATCGCCGTGCTCATAGCGGCCATCGTGGAGCTCTACAAGCACGCCGAGACGATGAACAAGGCCACCGACGGCCTGCGCGACTCGCTCGACAAGCTGGACGAGCCCATCGAGTCCATCGAGGGCGGCTACTCCGCAGCCGGGAAGTCCATGAGCGACTTCCGCAGGGAAGTGGACAAGACCATCGAGTCGCAGGCGGAGCTGGCCGACTCGATCAGCGACAGCTACGGCGAGGTCCAGCAAAACGCGACGCTCGCCCAGACATACGCCGACCGCATCAAGGAGATTCAGGCGAGCTACGACGGCAGCGCGGAGTCCGCGGCGGCGCTCGAAGCCGCCGTCAAGGGCTACAACGACGCGACCGGCAGCTCAATCTCCATCATCGACAAGACCACCGGCCAGCTCGACATCTCCACCGATGCGCTCGACCGCAACACCAAGGCTTGGATTGAGAACGCCAAAGCGCAGGCGGCGCAGGAAGCCTACAACGACATCGTCAAGAAGGGCGTCGAGCTCGAAGGGCAGCGCGAGGAGGCCGCCAAGCGCGTGGCCAAGGCCGAGGCCGACCTCGCGGAGGCGGCAAGCGACCCGAAACGCGCAGGCGAGGTCGAGAGCCTCACGACCAAGTATCTGGCCGAGAAGAGCGCACTGGACGAGCTGGACGCGGCCATCAAGGCCAACGCCGACTCGCAGGCCGTGGCACGCGACCAGGTGGAGCGCTACACGCAGCAAGCCGCCATCGCGTCGCAGACCACCGACGACTTCAGAAACGCCGTAACCAACGCCACCGGCGGCATGGAGTCCTTCGACGCGATAGCCGAGTCCATCGGCATCAACGCCGACGATCTAGCGGCGAAGCTCTCGGCATCCGGTATCGCCGCATCGGACATGGCGTCGATGGGAGCCGAGCAGTTCGGCAGGTTCTACCGCGCCGCGAAGGGCGACACCGACAAGGTGGCCGCGGCCCTCAAGGGCCTCAATGCCATGGGCATCGACCCGAAGTCGGTCGTGGTCTCGGACAACGGCACCATCACGACCGCCGAGGGCAAGGTCTACGACCTCAACCGCATGACCATCGACGGGAAGTTCTTCTCCGTCTCGGACATGGGGACCATCGGCATCGCCGAGGACGGCGTCATCACGCTCAACGGCCAACGCATCAGCGACAAGTCGTTCGCCGTGAACGCCGACATGTCACCGGCGCAGCGCACCATAGATGCGTTCCTGCGCGCCCTGTCGGGAATCATCGGCTGGATAAAGGTCGGCACGAGCACGAGCGGGCGCGCGGCGGGCGGCATCTCCAAGACGCCCATCCGCATGCTCGCCGAGGGCGGCATCGTCACGCGGCCCACGCTGACGAACGTCGGCATCGTGGGCGAGGCGGGCGACGAGGCGCTGCTCGGCAACGCCATCATACCGCTCTCGAACCGCCAGCACGTCCGGCCATTCGCGCAGGCCGTCGCGGCGGAGCTGGGCCAGTCCAACATCAGCATCACCACCACCGTCAACGCGCAGACCAACGCCGACCCGCAGCAGATCGCGGCGGTCACGGCCAACCGCGTGAGGATGGTGCTTGCCGCGAAGGGAAGGGGCTAGGATGGCAAACGACATAAAACGCGCCCCGCAGGCCAAGGTAACGTCGCTCTCGACCCCCAAGCGCGGGAGCAACAACTACCAGTTCACATCGACGTGGAAGCTGCCCAACAGCCTGTCGAGCGGCGATGCGCAGGCCCAGACGCTCGGCGTGCGGTGGAAGATCGCATGCAAGTCCGGCAGCTCCAAGGTGACGTTCGAGACCCATAACGAGGTCAACAAGAACACCACGACGCACACGCTGAACCTCGCGAGCTTCACCGACATAAACCGCAAGAGCTACAACCGGAACCTCTTCTACCCGGTGGGGAAGTGGGTCATAACCTCCGTCACATGCGAGGTCCAGGCGTACAACTTCAAGGGCGTGGGGCCGAAAGCAGCGGCCACGCGCAAGATGGCCGCGCCGCCCGCGCCGACGCTTTCGAATCCCACCATCTCGGACAGCTCGGGCAACGGCCACATCACGTGCACGGTGCACGACAAGGGGTCCGATTACAAGGACAGCTACCACACCGAGTACGAGATTCAGTCGGCGGACAACGCCGACGGCAAGATGGTGTTCAACACCGTCTCGACGGGGACCAGCAGCAGCGCATCCTTCACGCTCACCCGCGACGTGACCTCATGGCAGACCGTGGGCCGCTATGTGGCGGTCCGTTTCAGGGCGCGCGGCAAGGGCCTCGGCGGCAACAGCGCGTGGAGCGCGTGGAAGATGCACGTCACCGGCTACCCGAACAAGCCGACCATCAGCTCCGTGTCAATCCCGGACACGAGCGGCAGCGCGAACGGCTTCGCCGCCATCAAGGTCAACGGCACCAAGACCATCGGCTCGGGCAAGTACACCGTCAAGGCCAACATGACCGACCACGTGGTGCTGCAGACGCTGAAGGACACCGATGCCGCGACCGCGACCGCAGCCGCGAGCGCTGCGGGCTGGGAGAACTACGGGACGCAGGACGACGCCCAGTGCGTCGCGCTGGCGTTCAACGTCGGCGAGGTGAAACCGCAGCAGGGCAACCACACATGGGTGAGGGTGAAGGCATGGCACGACGTGGAGGCCACCTTCACGGCGTTCTCGACGCCTGTCGAATTGTCGGCCCTCTACGACGCGGTGGACACCGGCTCGGTCTCCATCACCGCGAAGGGCCGCGATGACATGCAGACCGCCTATGTGACGCTTAGCTGGAACAGCGACGACATGAACGCCGTCGAGGTCGCATGGAGCGACTACGGCAAGGCGCTCGACTCGACCGAGGGCTATAGCTCGGCGACGTTCCTGGACGGCTCGACCCGGACCAGAACGGTCTACATCCGAGGATTGGAGGAGGGGACCACCTACTACGTCTGGGCGCGTCGCGTCAAGGATGACACCTACGGCGCGTGGTCGAAGCGCGTCACGGTCCAGCCCGGCGCGGACCCCGAGAGCGTGGTGCTCTCGGTGGCCCTACCCGCGTTGGAGGGCCGCGACATGCAGCTCGCATGGTCCTACGGCGGCGGCGGGACGCAGACCAGCTACAACGTCATGATGAAGATCGGGACGGGCAAGGCGTTCGCGCTGTGGAGCGGCGAAGGCCCGATCCAGGCGTGCACCATCCCGTCCGAGAGATTCCAGTCCTATCTTGAGAACCTGAACGGTGCGACCTGCGTGCTGAGCGTCCGGGTCTCCACCGGCGGCGCTTTCGTGGAGTCGCAGACGGTCCCGGTGCTCTACGCCGGGCGTCCATCCGTGACGCTCGCGGATATCTCGGACCTCACCGCGCAACCGCTGTCCGTCACCGCGACGCCGACGCAATCGGTGACGGCATCGCTCACCGTGACCGATGGGACGGGCAACTGCGTATACAGCGGCACGCACGAGCTGGAGGCATCCGCCAACGCCGTCTCGCTGCCCACCATCTCGCTTGACGATGGCGAGGAGTACACCGTCGAGATCGTCGGCACAAACTCCTACGGGCTCCGCAGCGATGCGGTCTCCAAGGCGTTCGGTGTCGTTTGGTCCCGCAAGGCCACGGCTCCCACCGTGGAGGTCGCGGCATCCGGCACGAGCGCATTGATAACGTCCAGCGTCACGAGTGCGCAGTCCGGCGATGTGGTCGATGTGTACCGCATCAGCGGCGGGCGCGAGGACATGATCGCGGAGGGCCTGCCTACCAGCTCGGTGCTCTTGGACCCCTACGCGCCGTTCGGCGAGCATTCCTACCGGGTGGTCCATCGGACGCCCGACGGGGCCATCGACTCCACGGACGCATTCTACGAGCTGCGCCATCCGGTCCTTCGCTTCGACTGGGACGATAACAGCGTGGAGCTGCCGTGGAACCTGGAGCTGTCGGCCACATGGGACAAGGACTTCGACTCGCCGACGATGCTCGACGGCTCGATGCCCGGCGGCTGGAACATCGGGGCGCGGCTGCGCGGCTCCTACCGCACCGACATGATGCGCATCAAGGAGTCCGACAAGGTAGACGCCGTGAGGCGTCTGGCCCGCTACACCGGCCCGGTGTTCGTGCGGACCCCGGACGGCCTAGCATTCACCGCCAACGTCTCCGTCGATTCGCTCGACATGAGCATGCTCGGCGGCGTCGGCGTATCGGCGTCCTTCTCGTGCACCGAGATTGACATAACCGAATCGTTCATGGGGGTGCTGCAGTGAACTGGGCGAAGTCATACGCCGCGAGCTTCACGTTGAACCCCGTGGACACGCTGACATGGGCCGACATCGGCGCGGTGCCGCTCGCGACGGCCATCATCACGCGGACCGCCGACGGCGACGCGCCGGAGCTTGAGTCGGCGACGCTGGAATGCATCGGGGACTTCGAGCCGGGCTACCACCGCGTCGTGATGATCGCGGAGCAGGACGGCGAGACCGAGCGCGTCGAGGTCGCCACCCTGTGGGTGGGCCGTTCCTCCGAGACGGTGGACCACGGCTTCGAGCGCCAGTCGCTCGACGGTCGCTCGGTGCTGATACCGGCGGAGCTGGCTGTCGTGGCACGTGGCGAGTTCGCGGCCAAGGGAGCCGACGGCGCGGCCAAGGCCGCGTCCATGCTCGCCGACTGCCTGCACGCGCCGGTGAGCGTCGAGGGCTCGTTCCGTCTGGACGACCACTTCGACTTCGAGCCCGAATCCACGGTCCTCGAGGCGGTGTGGTCGCTGCTCCACGCTGGCGGGTTCTGCATGCAGGTGGACGGGCACGGCACGGTCCACATCCGACCGATTCCAACCGAGCCTGCGTTCCTCGCCAACGCCGACAACGCCGGGATTATTCAGCCCGGCGTCACGCGCTCCACGTCCAACGCCCTCCCGGTGAACCGCTACATCGCCGTCGAGGGCGAGCAGGTCGCGGTCGCGGAGAACCACACCGGCACGGGGCGCTTCGAGCGGTTCGGCATATGGGTGGACCACTACGACACCGCACCGGTCCGCACGGATGGCGAGTCGCTTGAGAGATACGCGTACAGGCGCGGCGTCGAGGAGGGGACCGTCGAGGAGACATGGGGCTATGACAGGCGCTACGTTCCCGGCGTTTACCCCTTCGATATCATACGCGGGACGCTGCCCGACATGATGGGTGACATGAGGGTCAAGACCCAGACCATCACGGCGGGCCACGGCCTCATGGTCGCGGAGACGGCATGCAGGGAGGTTGACACATGGTAGACGGTTTCAACGAGCTGGCCGACCTGCTCACCGGAACGACCGGCGAGATGCAGAACACGAGCGAGGCCACCGTCACGCGCATAGACGACGAGGGCACCGTCTGGGTGCACTTCCCCGGCGGGGTCGATGAGACCCCGGTCCACACATGCCTCGCGTCCGTGAGTCCAGGCGACACCGTGCCGGTCGAGATCGCGCAGGGCCGTGCCACCATCCCCGGCAACAAGTCCGACGTGCCAGCCGCATCCTCGACGGTCCGCAAGGTCGCGAGGGTCGCCGACCACGCCGACGAGATCGCGGAGCAGGCTGTCAAAGGCGCTGCCAACGCCCAAGCCGTTGCGGACGAGGCCGCAGAGGTCGCCACAGCGACCAACCAGCACTTCTGGACCGATACGAGCGGTAGCCACGTCACCGAGACCGAGGACGATGCCACCACCGGCCACAACATCTTGATTAACAGCCTCGGCATCCTGCTCCGCAACGCCGTCTCCAACCTCGTGAGCATAACCCGCTCGGCCATCGCGTTCTTCGACTCGAACGGGGACATGACGGCCAGCTTCGGCACGAACGGGGCGCAGATTGGCAGGAGCGGCGAGCCGAACGTGTGGATAGACTCGACCGGCGCGTACATCACGGGCGACAGCGACGGCTATGTCCGCACGGTGGTGGATGCCTCCGGCATGTACCTGTTCGACGATAATTCGGGCGCCTACCCGTACCCGGTGGCGCGGCTCATGCCGCACGTCGCGTCCGTGGCCGAGGACGCCGACTCCGCGACCCCCGGCATGTTCGCGATGTTCGGCAACACGTTCCAGATGGCGGGCGGCTCGCTCGATGGCAGCGGCATCTCGTGGTGGAACCAGATAAGCAGCTCGCATGGTCCTATCTGGCTGCTCCCGCAGGACAACACGAACGTCATAATCGGGACCGACGACCCGACGATGGGGCGGCACCTGACGAGGGACGGCGAGATAACCGGTGCCACTTCGGTGGGCCACGGCTCGGGGCTGGACGTTCACGGCAGCGTCAACGTCGACGGCGGGGTGTACATCGGGACCGGCACGGACAACTACGCCGTGACCAAGGCCGCGATGGACACGGCCCTGGCCGACAAGTCGGACAAGTTCTCCATCCTGTCATACGGTCACTCGACGTGGAACGACTTTCTAACGGCCTACAACTCCAACACGGTCGTATATTGCAGGGCCAGCTCGAACAGCAACCCGGCCACGGGTGCGCAGACGAGGCTGGCCTTCATGGCCTACGTCAACGCCGACCCGCCGACCAACGTGGAGTTCCAATACTACCGCTCCGTCAGCAGCCATACGGCCAGCCAGCAGGGCGACCAAGTATATGTCTACAAGCTGACAAACGCCGGCACGTGGTCCGTCACGGTGCGCGAGGCATCCGTCAAGGTCGCCGCTGGCGACGGGCTGGACATGACCTATGCCAGCGGCACGGCAACGCTGTCACTGGGCAGCGAGGTCGGCTCCCGCGTGGCGCATGACCAGTCAACATCCGTAACGGCGACGAGCGGGACATGGACGGAGATTTGCAACGTGTCGCTCGATGCCGGGACGTGGGTGGTGCATGGCAACGCCGTCTTCGGCGCGAACGGGACCGGCAGGAGAACGGTGTGTTTGTCCACCGCGACCGGCTCGCCGGGCAGCGGCGACCTGCGTCAACGAGGGATGCGCGTGGTGCCAATCGCCGGTGTGAACACATACGTGAACACTTGTATAACGGTCAAGCTTTCATCAACTACCACGATGCGACTGTTCGGAGAACAGACCTCGGGTGGCGACTTAGGTCTAACCGGGTGCATAACAGCCGTGAGAATCGTCTAGGAGGCCACCATGACACCGATGCTAATCACAATCATAACGGGGGTGCTGACGACGCTTGTAGGCGCGGGTGTGCTCGCGCTGTTCAGGCGGCTCACCCGATTCGAAACCGCGCAGCGCGAGGCCAACGCGCTCAATGCCAAGTCCATCCGCTCGATACAGAGGGCGGAGTTGATGCGAATGTTCGAGCGCGTGGTCGAAGATGGGAAACCCGTCACCATCGAGGAGCTTGAGCACGTCGAATCGTGCTACAGGGCGTACCACGCGAGCGGAGGCAATGGCACGGGGACCATGCTCTATGAGCGAATCCTCGATAACGCATATGTAGTCACCAAACCGGGAAAGGGGGGAGAAAAATGAATTGGAAGGTGCGAATCAGGAACAAGTGGTTTTGGATAACCCTAATCCCGGCCGTGCTCCTTCTTGTGCAGCAGGTGCTTGCAATCTTCGGCGTGACCATCGACCTGCACGACGTTGAGGCCCAGGTTCTTGCCATTGTCGAGACGGTGTTCTTGATTCTCGGCATCCTCGGCATAGCCGTGGACATGACCACCGATGGCATCGGAGACAGCAAGCGTGCGATGGGCTACGAGAAGCCGTGGAAGGAGGAGAGCAATGAGCTGTAACGACGGCATCAGGCGCGGGACCACTCCGGGGATAACCGCGCTCGTCTCCGGGGACCTATCGGGATATACCATGGCCCTCACGTTCAGCACGGATTCCGGGCTTCTCACCAAGGAGGGCGACGATTTGCTCGTCGAGTACGACCAAGAGAAGGACGAGACCTCAATCGGCGTGACGCTCACGCAGGAGGAGACGCTGGCTTTCACTGGCATAATCTGCGAGGTGCAGCTCCGAGGGCTAGGACCGGAGGGCGACGCGATAGCCAGCGATATCCGCCCCGTCGCGGTCAAGAGAGTGCTGCTCGAAGAAGTATTGGAGTAGGCAATGGATATCCGGTTGGACGTTGACAACGCCCGCATCGTCCCCGCGAGGATAAACGTGGACGGGGGGCCGATGGGTCCCATCAGGCTCGACATGGCGGGCGGCGGGGCGATAGCCCCGGCATACAGGGGGCCTTATACCGTGGTCCCCGAGGCTTATTTCGCGCAGACCCTCGAAACCGAGGGCAAGCGCATGAAACATGACGTGGTGGTCGAGGAAGTGCCGTATTTCCTCACCACGAACGAAGCGGGCGGGTACACCGCCTCGATTTGCAGCTAGGAGGCTGAAATGGCTAACGAACATGTCAACAAGGTAATCTACGGCGGAGAGACGCTTATCGACCTCACCGGGGATACCGCCGTCGCAACCGATGTTCTCTCCGGCAAGAAGTTCCATCTCAAGTCGGGCGCGCAGGCCACCGGCTCCTGCACCTACGACGCGGACACGAGCGACGCGACGGCTGCGGCCAGCGAAATCCTCGCAACGAAAACCGCGTATGTGAACGGCTCGAAGGTGACGGGCAGCATGGCGAATCGCGGCGGCAACAACGTCACCGTGACGGATAAGACCGGCACCACCATCCCTGCCGGTTTCTACGATGGCTCGGGAAAGGCGGTCATCGACTCCACGAGTGCCACGAATCTCGTCGCGCAGAACATTCGAGAGGGCGTGACCATTCTCTCAATCGAGGGCACCATGAGCGGCTCGGAGGACATGCACGCGCAGGCCAAGACGGCCACCCCCGCGACCACCCAGCAGGTCATCACGCCGGACAGCCCGGACTACAACTGTCTCTCGCAGGTCACGGTCGCGGCCATCCCGGTTACGCGCACAGATAATGCTGCCGGTGGCGTTACTTGTACGATTGCCGGTTCGTAAGGAGGCCCTAAATGGCCAACGAACACGTTAACAAGGTGGTCCTGGGCGATGAGGTTCTTCTCGACCTCACCGCCGACACCGCCACCGCCGCCGACGTTGCGGCGGGCAAGACCCTGCATCTCGCCACCGGCGCGAGGGCCGTGGGCAACGCATCCTACGCCGGTTCCCCGACCGTGGGCGGCAACGCCAACTCCACCAACTCCATCTTGTACGGAGCGGTGGATTCCACATCCACATCCACGGCCTTCACGGCCACCGTGAACGGGCTGGACGCGCTGACCGATGGCACGACCGTCATGCTGCGCAACGGCGTTGTGACGAGCGCGGCGGGCTTCACCATCAACGTCAACAGCCTCGGGGCCAAGCCGGTCTACAACTCGCTCGCGACCGGCAACCCCGTCACGCCGACCGCACCCACGCAGGATTCGACGATATTCAACATCAACTACACGATGATGTTCACCTACGTCGAGGATGACGTTGTGGAGGGCGGATGCTGGCTCTGCTTCAGGGGGTATGACTCCAATACCAACACCATCGGCTACCAGCTCCGCACCAACAGCGGCAACATGGTCGCATCGGACACCGGGTATAGATACAGGTTGTGGCTCACGCAGGCCGATGGCAAGAAGTGGGTGCCCATCAACACCTCGACGAGCACCAACAACACCTCCGCCCGCACGCTCAACACCCGCCACATCGACCCGTTCGGTCGCATCGTCTACAGGGCCACCAACGGCACGTGCAACGCCGGGGCGGGCATCGGAGCGACGGGCATCTGGGACCAGTACGTGCTTTCCATCGGCTACAGCTACATGGCCTCGGGCTTCTCGCTGACCTTCCCGGCCCCGGTGTTCCTGCGCTGCACGCCCAACACGGACGGCAGCGCGACGATGGAGGTCATCACCCAGACGCTTCCCAGCTCCAAGGATGGCAAAA
>JAFWIE010000004.1 GCA_017533825.1 Atopobiaceae bacterium
GAGCGCTTGAGCTCGAAGCCGGTCGGGCCGCTCTCGTAGACGGCGCGGCTGGGCCGCGGCAGCGACCTCGCCCACGCCGCCACGGAGGCCGCGTCGCATCCGAACGACGAGCGGACGATCTCGCCCGTCGCGTGGACCAGCGCCGAGGCGCAGATGGAGCGGGCGTGCACGTCGAGACCGATGCTGGTAGAGTAGATCATGGCTGGGACCTCCCGTGAATGTGGCAAGCCGGACGTTCTTCCTTGCGACCGAGCCTAACCCACGACGCCACGCAGATGGCCCTTGTTTACCGTGAGAGGTCCCAGCCGCCTCTCATATCGTCTAGGCGCGTCGAAAAACCAGTGACGCCATAGGCGACACGACCCGTACGGATGAGTCTGGACTGACCCCTGCGGGTAGGGATGCCCTTGCCCTTTTTGACTCATCAGAACGCCCGCCGGTATCGCTCGGACAGCGATTCCCCAGATAGACGGCTTGCACGCCGCTATCGTGACAGCGGTTTACATGTACGGATAGCTGCGGAAACGCCAGTCCCACCAGCTGTGTTCGGATGACCTTGGGAATCAACCAGCCGTGCAACCCGTAGGGGCAGGAATGGACTCTATCCCCAGGCGACCAGTGCCTTGTCGTAATACTGGATGAGGACGGGCCGGTCCATCGTGTTCGGAACGATGCCTTCCGGCTCGGCTTCGTCCTTTGCAAACGCAAAGAGCGCGCGGGTGCTCTCGTCGTTGAGGTAGGAGGTGGGTACCTCCACACGAACATCCTTCGTGAGTGAGGCCTTGGATGCCACGTTGAACCCCCAGTCGCCGAATGATGGCACCTGCAGGTGATACGGCAAAACTTCGAACCCCTCCTCGGCGATGGTCCGATGGATGCACCAGAACGCCTCGCGAGCATAGTACGGGCTGGTCGACTGCGTGACAAAGACGCCCCCGTCTTTTAGATGCGCCCCTACCAGACGATAGAACGCGCCGGTATAGAGCTGGTTGAGCGACTCGGTGTTTGGGTCGGGCAGATCGATGACCACCACGTCAAAGCTGTCATCGCATTCCTTGAGGAAGCGCATGGCATCCTCGTTGCGCACGCTCACGCGCGAATCCGTGAGCGACTCGCCGTTGATTGCCGCTATCTGTCCGTTCTTGGCACAAAGGCTCGTGATGCGCTCATCTATGTCCACGAGAGTAACGTCGCGCACGTCCCGGTACTTGAGCAGCTCGCGCACCGCAAGTCCGTCTCCGCCGCCCAGCACGAGCACATGCTCGTGCTGGGTTGCCTCGCACATAGGCACGTGGACCAGCGCCTCGTGGTAGCGATACTCATCCTTTGAGCAGAACTGGATGTTGCCGTCGAGGAAGAGCCGCACGTCATCCGACCGCTTCGTAAGGACGATCTTCTGGTAGGGGGTCTGCTCGGAGTGAATCACCGTATCGCGGTAGAGTCCGCCCTCGACCGCCTCGGCGAGGTTCTCCGAGGCAGCGACGCCGATTGCCATGCCAATCATGAGGCAAACGGCCACGATTCTGAGCGATCTGACACCCCGAATCCTGCGCCCATAGCGCCACAGTACGATACCGGCTGCCACCGCATTGACGAGGCCGCACAGGAACGACGTGGCAAAGAACCCGAGCTTGGGCAGCAGCAGGAGCGGAAAGGCAATCGATCCGACGAGGCCTCCCAGGTAGTCGATGGAAAAAATCGACGAGAGCGCGATGCGCAGATGACGCTCATCCGCCTCGACGATGCGTGTGAGGATGGGAATCTCGGCACCGACGAGGATGCCGATAGCGATGACCTCCCCATACATGATTGCCTGGAATCCGCGCAGGTAAAGGTACGAGACGAAGAGCAGTAGCGAGCTGATGCCGCCCAAAAGGCCCACGCCCAGCTCGACCTGGGAGAACCGCCGAAACAGGTCTGTACTCACGTACTTCGAGAGGTACGCACCCAGTCCCATCGACGCCATGTAGAGTCCGATGGTTACCGAGTACTGCAGCACGCTGTTGCCTAGCAGATATGTGCTGACGGCGCTGATGATGAGCTCGTAGCAAATGGAGCAGCCCGAGATGATGAGCACCACAAAGAGCAGCGGACGATACTCGACCAAGCCATCGCCAGACTCGCCGGATTGGATGCTTGGACGAGCGCTACTTGCCATATGACGTCCCCCCGCCAGAAGACTTCTTCGTCGCAGCGCTTTGCTGACGGATGGTCTCCGCATAGCTCTCGTAGGGACTCGTGGAGGAGCTGCTGACGGGTGTGCATCGTGCTCTGGTTCACCTTGCTCATTCGAGGGGGCAAGTGGCATAGCTGACCTTGATACCGGCACAACTGCCCCGGTCACTTGTACCGCCCCGGCGGCACAAAGGGGGTACCCCCCTTGTGACCAAGCGCCGCCATGAGCGCGAAGCCGCAGAGCTCGATGAGCATGACGAACTGGTACTTGCCCTTGACCACGTCGCGCTTCCCGACCGGCAGCAGCGCCATGACGCCAAAGCCGACGAACGGGTACGTGAGGAGCAGCGCACTGAGGCGCATCTCCTTCCTGAGCAGGGCATTCACGGCCTCTCCTCCCTCTCCAGCCTGAGGAACGTCTCTTCCGGCGTCTCGTCCGGCCGACCCAGCTCCCTCATGAAGCCCTCCTTGGGACACGCCGCCCGGATGCTGCCGTGGCTGATGTAGACGATGTCGTCTGCGCAACGCCCGAGATCGGAGGTGATGTGCGTCGAGAAGATTTCGGCAAGGACCTCGTAGCACGTCCTACGCATTCGAGCACCGGAAGCTCCGACGTGTGAAGTCAGGTATCATGAGGTTTGAGCACAGACGACGGACGGAGGAGGCCATGGGCGCATACCTGAATCCGGGGAGCGACTCGTTTGCCGAGGCAGTCGGCTCCAGCGTGTACGTGGACAAGACCACGATGGTCAGGCACCTCAACTCGGTCGCCCGCACGAAGCGCAAGTACGTGAGCGTCTCTCGCCCGCGCCGCTTCGGCAAGACGATGGCGGCGGACATGGTGTGCGCCTACTACGGGCGCGGGACGGATGCACGGCAGCTCTTCGAGGGACTCGGGCTCGCGCGGACTGAGCCGGTGCGCCGCGCGACGGGCGAGAGCCTCTCATGGGACGCCTACCTGGGGGCCTTCGACGTCGTGCACGTCACGGTGACGGAGTTCCTCCGGCAGGGCAAGCCCATAACCGCATGCATAGACCGCATGCAGAAGCTCGTGGCGCGCGAACTCGTGAGGGAGTACCCCAAAGCGGACTATTTCGACACCGACGACCTCGCGCTCACCATGAGCGATGCCTACGAGCACACCGGCCGCCAGTTCGTCGTGGTCATCGACGAGTGGGACGCCCCCATGCGCGAGCGGGCGCACGACGAGGAGGGCCAGCGCGCCTACCTGGACTTCCTGCGCGACTGGCTCAAGGACAAGCGGTACGTCGCGCTCGCCTACATGACGGGGATACTGCCCATCAAGAAGTACGGCGTCCACTCCGCGCTCAACATGTTCGACGAGTATTCCATGGTGAGGCCGCTCCAGCTCGCCGAGTACACGGGCTTCACCGAGGCGGAGGTGCGCGCGCTATGCGAGACGTTCCACATGGACTTCGAGACGGTCAAGGCATGGTACGACGGCTACGAGGTGACGGGGGTCGTGCCCGTCGAACGGAGGGGATTCGGTGACGTGCCTCCCCGCTACTCGCTGTACGCCCCGCTCTCGGTGGCGAGCGCCGTCGAGTCGGGCGAGGTCGACAGCTACTGGGGCGGCACCGAGACCTACGAGGCGCTCGCCGAGTACGTGCGCATGGACTTCGACGGCCTCAAGCAGAAGGTGGCCACGCTCATGGACGGCGGACGGGTGCGGGCGCGCCTCACCACCTACCAGAACGACATGGCCACCTTCCGCAGCGCCGACGACGTAATCGCCCTGCTCGTCCACCTCGGGTACCTCGGCTGGGACTCTCGGGCTGGGGAGGCCTTCGTGCCCAACCACGAGGTGATGGGGGTCTTCCGCGACTCCACCTCAGGACCCGCCTGGGACCTCGCCTTCCGGGAGTACGAGACGTCCAAGGCCCTGGTCCGCGCGACGTGGGAAGCGGACTCCGAGGCGGTAGCGGCAGCGCTCGAGGCCGCCCACGACCGCGCAGACAACAAGACCTACAACTCCGAGGCTGCGCTTTCGTACGTCGTGCGGCTCGCCTACTACGCGGCCCTGCGCTGGTACACCGAGGCCGTGGAGCTCGACTCCGGCAGGGGTTACGCCGACATCGCGTACCTCCCCTCCCCACGCCACCCGGGCATCCCGGCGCTCGTCGTCGAGCTCAAGTGGAACCGCGACGCCCGCACCGCCTTGGACCAGATCCGCAACCGCAACTACCCCGCGCGCCTCGCCCACTACGCGGGTAACCTCCTGCTCGTGGGCGTGAGCTACGATGCCAGCGCACGCGCGGGAACGGCCGAACACAAGCGCCACAGCTGCGCAATCGAGCGAGCATGAGCGAGTAGTGCACCCTTCGCGCACAGGCACTGCACGGGCGGTCGGGCACGAGGTCGAAGGCGCGGGGAGGATCGACTGGGAGCGCGGGGAGGTATTCTCGCGTTTGCGGGCTATGACCGTCTCCTGCGCTCGTTCTGGGCGCGGCGACGCTCGTAGGCAAGGATGCCCGCGCCCGTTGCGGCGAGTCCCGCACCCAGAAGGCCCGAGGGAGACTCGTCGGCGGTGTTGGGAACGGCAGAGCGAGTCGCGGCCGTAGCCGCAGTGCCGCCGCCCGCATTGCCCGCTCCGTCGGTGGCGACACCGGGAACCTGCCCGCTCGACCCCCCACCCGTCACCGGTGCGGGTCGGAAGTCACCGCTGGCACCGGAGTCGGCAACGACGATCGTGGCCATGTGGCGCTGCTCCATATCCTGGTCATGCTGCGTGCGCGACTGGACGACCTTGTAGTCGCCGGGCTCGATGTGGAACTCGATGGCCTGAGCGTCGAGGTTCGCCTCGTCGTCGGCTTGAGCGGACATGCCGCCATCGTCAGGCGCGATCACGCCCTCGCTTGCCACGAAGAGCACGTGCTTCGCGCCGGCATCCCAGTCCGTGGGCACGGTGACGGTGACGGCATAGACGCTCGTCTTGCCCGGTGCGAGCGCGTAGTCTGGCTCGAGGTTCGTGAGGCCGCCTTCCCCGTCTGCCTTGTTGTAGGTGGACTCCTGTATGGCGTTCCTGAAAGTGATCTGCGCGGAGGCTCCCGGGACGCGTTCGAAGGCGTCGGCCGCTTGCGATTCGACGCAGAGCTCGAGCGTGCAGCCGCTGAGGAACGTGTTGCCGTCGTTTCGCACGGCCACGTGGAACTCGATCGGGCCGCCGGGAGCCACGAAGGGTTCCACCGCCTGGCAGGCCGTGGCCGTGACGCAGCGCACGGGCGGCACGGCCGTGTACCAGATGTCCGACGCGTGATACAGGACGCGCCCCTCGGAGTCCCGCTCACCCGTGTCCACATGCACGCCTCGCAGCATCTCCACTGCGGCGAAGCCGCTCGTGTCCAGGACCACGATCGAATCCGTGTCGGTGTCGAGGTCAGCGACCACAAAGGGGTCGGAGAAGTGGTCGCCTCGGATGCGGCATGCCATGATCTGGTAGATGGGCTCGCGCGCCGTCTGGTCTTCCGTGCCGTCGGGCGCCCACACGCGGTCCTCGCCGGCGTCGCGCGACTGCGGCCAGAAGATGAAGGTGCCGCATGGGTTCACCGCGAAGCTCACCACATTGAAGCCGGACGGGCCGATGGGCTCGACTTGCAGCTGAGGCGTCGTCTCGTCCGACCACGTCGCCTTATGCAGCGTCCATGTGGCGTAGTCCCGCTGCTCCGGCGCGAGGTCGAGTTGTGCGGAATCGGTAGGATACGAGACGAGGAAGTACCCTTGGGCATCGCAGGCCACCAGACGGATGCTGGGATCGTAGTCACGGCAGCGCCTGACGCGCGTCAGGAAGCTGGGTGAGTCGGTTGCACAGTCGAGCCGCACAAGCACGTAATGGGCCTTCTGCGTGCCACGCAGCATGAGCGTGTATTCGTACTCGCCGTAGCGATCCGTCTGCCTGGGAAGCGAGAAGACCTGGTCATGGACGGTGCGGTCGTCAATGGCACCGATGGCCTGCTTGAGGGTGTCTTGGGCGGGCATGCTCAGGCGTGCCTCGTGATAGGTCCACGAGACGAGGAAGATGCCGACCTGCACGTCGGCCCCCTCCTTCAGGACTTCGTCTGCGTTGGGCGCGCATTTGTCGAGGAACGTCACGAAGCTGGTGCCCAGCTTCTGGGGATTGGGCAATACCTGAAGGCCCATGATGCTGTGGTACTCGTCCGGCTTGAAGTCCAAGACCTCGTTGCCCTTGCGCGAGACGCACGTCACCCCAAGGAACCATTCATACGAGAACGGATTCAAACAGGTGTCGGTACCAGGGAACTCGATGCGAGATTGGGAGCTTGAGTCCTGCGTAACGAAACTCAGGGTGGTAAAGACGAGGTCGGTTGAAGCGCTGGCAAGCGTCGCTTCTGAGTCGGCGCGCTTGCCAGAGACGATGGCGAAGACCAGCGAGCGGGTGACGATACCGGTGACCGCGGAGCTGTCGTCGATGGTTTCCGCCACGTCGAAGGCGTAGTCGTAGAGGTCCTCGTGGGGCATGTCCGCGATGTTGGTCTGGAACTCGATGATGCGCATGGTGCCCTTTGGCTGGCCGTCGATGCAGTTGGCGACGACGCGCGTACGCATGTTTCCGTTGACCTCGACCGATGCGATGCGGAAGGACCACGTCCCCAGCTCCCCCTCCTGACCGGTGCCTTCCCCTATGGTCACGACCTTCGTGCGGGGGTCGCCAAAGATGTGGTGGTCGTCCGAGCCAAAGAGCCGCATGTTCGAAGAAGGACGCAGGCCGCCCGCGGCGCCGAGCGCGGCAATGCCGGGTGTCGGCAGCGCTTCGTCCGACTGTGCGCGGAGCCAAAGCACCTCTGGCGCGGGATCGCCAGCGACCTCGGTGGACTCGACGACGGGGGGTTCGCCCTCCGCTGTGACGCCTTCCTCGGTGACCAGGGCTTGGAGCTCGACGACGGGGGGTTCGCCCTCCGCTGTGACGCCTTCCTCGGTGACCAGGGCTTGGGGCTCGAGGACGGGGGGTTCGCCCTCCGCTGTGGCTCCTTCCTCGGTGACCAGGGCTTGGGGCTCGAGGACGGGGGGTTCGCCCTCCGCTGTGGCTCCTTCCTCGGTGACCAAGGCTTGGGGCTCGACGCCCTCGGATGCGTCGCCGACGACGCCCTCGGATGCGTCGCCGGCTTCCACGGCGTCGGCTTCGCCCGAAGCCACAGCGCTACCTACCTCGTCCGATGCCTGCGCAGCATCCAACGTGTCTGCCGGATGTGCGGTGTCTGCCGCATCAGACGCCGAGAAGTCGTAGACGACGAAACCCATGGGCGTTCCGTCGTCCAGCTGGCCCTGCACCTCGCTGCGGGCTGCCTCCCAGTCGAGGGTCCTTGCCTGGGCCCTTGTGTCCTCGGTGCCTTGCGACTGGGCAGAGAGGGAGCTGTCTGAGACGCTCGCCTCGGAGGTGCTCCTCAGCATGTCATCGGTGATCGGCTCGAACGAGTCCAGCAGCTCGTCGAGCGAGAGATCCGCCATGGCGCCCAGGACCTCCTGCTCTGCCTGTGCGGCAACGTTCTGCCCATGCCAGTTGTCATAGAAGTTCGCGAAGGCCTTCTTGAGCAGCGTGAAGCTCTGGGTAAAGAGGAAGAGGTCGAGCACAAGGGAGACCTGCGCGGACCAACCTGCACTGAAGTGCGGGCTCGGAAGGCCCTTGGGCTGCGTGCCCATGGGCACGCCAAAGAAGAGCGTGATGGTGATGGCGCCCTTGATGGAGATCGATGCCACGCCACGAATCCCCACGCCCACAGAGAGGGACGGCGTCACGTTGAGCGCCATGGTGAGGCCGGTGTTCTCGTAGTCGAAGTGCCAGCGGCCAAAGTCAAAGACGGCGTCGATCAGCGCCTCGTCTTCGTTCTTCTTTGTGGAGTAGGCAGCTGCCGAAAGGCCAAATATGAAGCTCGCGTCCAGCGCAAAGGTGATGAGCACCGGTATGGGACCGGCGAAGAAGTTCTCGCTTATGGTGAAGTTCAGCGCCGCAAGTATCTGTCCTGCCACCTCGCCCTGAAAGATTCCCTTGCTCGCGTCCCATTGGGCGAGCGCGAGGAGCCGGAAGTTGACCTCGACCGAGAAGGCCTTGAAGAGGTCGATCTGCTGGAAGGCGCCGGGCTTGGAGACAAGGGAGGCGGTCTTGTCCTGCATCGCCTGCGCGACTTTGAGCTTCTTTGCCCACTGGTCCTTGACGGACTTGTGCGGGTACTTGCCCCAGCCGTGTGGCTCCTCGTTGCCCTTGTCGTTGCGGAAGCCCCAGCTGGGCGACTCAAGAGTAAGCTGCACGAGGCCGAAGGGATTCACGTACACATTGACGGGGAGTTGCGGCGACCAGAACTTCAGCTCCCCCCCGCCGATGATGGGCACGCCGCTCGGCCACGTGGCACCCAGCCCCGTGGTGCCGCCCTTCTGCGTGTTGATGAGACTGAGCGTCTGGCCCTCGTTGCCCGTAGGTTCGTCGACGACGCCCTTCAGGAAGGCGACGGCGAGCGGAACGGTCCAGGTGGACGATCCCTGGCTCACGACGAGCTGGAGCTTTGCGCCGACGGGCAGGCACGCCGCGTCGCCCTCCTTGAGAAAGCTCGCCTTGAAGCTCGCGGTGGCGGCATGGCCATAGACCTTGGTCCGCTTCGTCTCGTGAACGACCCGCTCGATTACGTAGGTTGGCGTCCCGGTGCCCGACCCGTGAGTCGGCACCCGGATGTCTGGCGTGGGGGCGTTCACCTCTTCCCTGACGACCCTCTCGACCTGCTCGAGCTTGACTCCCATCAGGGTGCGCTCGCTCGCGGCGACCGTGGCGCTCTGACGGGGCTGCTGCTCGCCGACCACCCACAGCTCGATGGTAGTCTCGGCCTGCTGGGGGAGGTTATAGATGCTTGCGGCGATCGTATGCTCTTCCGCGTTTGCTGGGGTGACGAGGAACTCGTTGACGGTGTAGAGTCCATCCCACTCGTCGAAGGTGGCCTGGTGGGGGTAGGGCGTCGCGTCGTCATCGAGCGGGTGTGCGGGCACCTGCAGGCCCGAGCCGCCCTCCACGACCATGAGGCTCGTCCGGAACAGTCGATAGTCGTCCCGCTCGACGTCAATCGAGCCGTTGAAGGAGTAGTCGGCCAAGTTGTTGACGTCCTCGCCTTCCTCGCACACCGAAAGCTCGCGGATGTCGAGGTTGACCACGCCGTCCTCGTCGGTGGTGCCCGTGGCAACCTTGCCGTTGAAGCGGGAGGTCACGGTGACCTTGGCGTCTTTGACGGGCGGATAGTACATCAGGCCCCCGTCGCGCTCCTCGCCCTTGGTGATGTCCACCACCATGACGCCGACCTGCCAGGGCTCCACCACGTCGATGATGACGTATTCGGACTGGCCGCCAGCAAGCTCGGAGGCATCGCTGAGGTCGCCTTCTCCCTCGGTCGCTCGGGCAGGACGCGGCGCAAGCACGAGCCCTCCTGCCAAGACTGGCAGTGATGTAAGTAGCCCGCCTGCGAGTTCGACGAACGATCGTCTCGACATGCTTGCCATGGGACTCTCCTCCCCATCACCAATCTACATGGCAAGCATTGTACACTGTCAGTGCGGATTGATGCTGACGTGGCATTTTGGGGCCTTCGGTAGTTCTCGTGGCCTGATATGAGAGATTGGTTGTCAAGCAGTAAGTGTTCCCAAGGCCCGCGTCACACGGACCCTTCACGAGCGATTCCGTTGTCTACGCCCTCCCGGCGCCGGCACCGTCTCTGGCATGGTCCCAAAGACGCGCGTGTGCGAGTCTGACATCCGCGTGCTGGCTAACGCATTCCGACTCTCCGGCTGGGGGTTGCCGCTGGTCTGGTGACGCCTCTCGGCAGAATTGCCTCGCATGGCCCAGTCGCGGGTCTCCCCACGGGCCGTCGGCGGTGCCGGCGGCGGGAGGGCGGCACGCCGCTACGCGGGCGT
>JAFWIE010000005.1 GCA_017533825.1 Atopobiaceae bacterium
CGACTGGCCACAAACTGGCCACAAACGCCCGTCCAGTGATGGAAGGGACAATACTCGACGGAAACGGTCGATGCTGACAAAACTGCAGGTCAAATACCGAAAAGTGACTTGACGGCCAGAACGGTAAAGCCTATCTTTGAGCGCTGGAACTTTTTCGGGACCGTGAGGCCGCTGGTTCGAATCCAGTCGTCCCGACCATGAATCTGAGAGGTCGTCGGCACCACGCCGGCGGCCTTTTTTCGTTGCGCAATGATTGCAATCTGCCCAACGAATCTATCGCAATCTGCCCGATGGCCCTCCTGGGGATAGTCTTTCAGAACCCAAACGCCCTCGATGCCATTACCGTCGAATATTCGACAATTCTTGCATCGAATATTCGACGGTGCTAGCATCGAGATGTTGGGAGGCTTAAGGGAGGAGGGCCAAATGGCATTGCCCGTCAGCATCGATAGGCTCGTTCGTGGCGGAGTTGTCGAATCCACAAGGATCGAATTCAAAGGCGGATTCAACCCCAACCCCATCATGCACAGCATCTGTGCCTTTGCGAATGATATCGACAACATCGGCGGTGGCTACCTTGTCATAGGAATCGATGAGGACAACGGGCAGCCCGTATTGCCGCCCCGCGGCATCAGTCAAACGGAGGTCGACCGCACGCTCAAGCGCCTCCTTGACCTCTGTCGCCTTATCGAGCCCCTCTACCAGCCCATAGTTGAGCCGGTCCAGCTGGATGGCGCTTGGGTCATCGTCATCTGGGCGCCCGGTGGCCATGGGCGCCCGTATAAGGTTCCGAAGGACGTGCTCGGCAAGGACAAGTCCAACAAGCGCTACTACATCCGCAAGTTCTCGAGTACGGTCGTGGCTTCCCCCGACGAGGAGCGCGAGCTCTTTTACGCATCGCAAACCGTGCCCTTCGATGACCAGCCAAACCTCGCCGCATCCGTGGAAGACCTGAGCAGGCCGCTCCTGCGTGACTACCTCAGCGAGGTGGGCAGCTCGCTCTTTGGCATCTCGGAGTCCATGGAGACCGCCGACATCGCGCGCAGCATGCAGCTGCTTGCTGGTCCTCCGGAGGACCAGCATCCGCGCAACGTGGGCATCCTCATGTTTAGCGAGCGGATAGAGCGCTACTTCCCCTATGCGCGCATCGAGGTCGTCGACCTTCCCGACCCATCAGGCGAGGGCATGACGGAGCGCGTCTTCCGAGGTTCACTGCAGCACCAGCTCTCTGCGGCCCTCTCCTACATCGGCAGCTATGTCATCCAGAAGCGCACTTTCAAGCACGAGGGGACACCCGTCGCCGAGGTGGTCACCAACTATCCCTATGCTGCTGTCGAGGAGATACTCTCCAATGCGGTCTACCATCGCTCGTACCAGCTGTACGAGCCAACTACCGTGCGCATTACACCCGAGGCCATGGAGATCACGAGCTTCCCGGGCTTTGACCGCAGTATCACGCAGGAGATGATCGAGTCCTACGACCTGCGCTGCGACCGCTACCGCAACCGCAGGATCGGAGACTTCCTCAAGGAGCTGGGCCTCTGCGAGGGGAGGAACACCGGCTTTCCCAAGGCGCTTGCGGCGCTTGACGCCAACGCGTCGCCGCGGCCTACCTTCCGCATGGACGAGGCTCGCGGGTTTCTCACCGTACGTCTTGCCGTGCACCCCGCCTTTGCGCCAGAGCCCACAGGTCCGACACCGAAGGAGCTTGCGTACCGGGAGAGGATTGCCGAGGCCCTTGCAGGAGGCCCCCTGTCCCTATCCGAGCTGTCCCGCGCAATGGGCTACAAGTCCATACCCAAGCGACTTTCCAGAGCCATCGAGGCCATGGCATCTGAGGGGTTCGTGGCAAAGGTCACCACGGGAGGGCTGCGCACCAAGATTGCGCTTGTAGTCCGGCAATAGGCCGCGGCTTAGGTGCCGAATGGCAACCTTGCGGGTAACGTACCGGAGGCACCTCTCGCGCGGTGACAACTACCCCACATACCGCTCGGCAGTTTGCCACCCTTTGAGAAGGCGGCCTATCCATGGGTTCGTATAATCGAATCACAATAAGCCTCAAAGAAGGAGGTCCGGCATGCTCCACTCGTTCACGCGAAACTACAGCGACCTTTCTACCGAAGCTGGTTTTCAGTTTGAATACTTTTGTGACAACTGCGGCAACGGCTACAAGTCGTCCTTCGTGGAGTCAACCACGTACGATATGCGCAAGAAGGGCGAGAGGCTGGGTCGCGGGGTCGGCCTGCTGGGCGGTCTTCTCGGGGGGATTGCCGGCGACCTCGGCGCGGCGGCCGAGCGAGGAATCGACGCGTTCGGATCGAGGTTCGAGAACCAAAGCCCGAGGTGGCGCCAAGAGCAGGAGAAGGCGTTTGACGCAGCCCAAAGCGAGGTTCGGCCGCACTTCCGCAAGTGCCCCTCATGCAGTAACTGGGTTTGCGACGACTGCTGGAACGAGGACGAGGGCCTGTGCATAACCTGCGCACCACGCGAGAGCGCCTACGTCGCCCAGGCTCGCAACAGGGCCATGCGAAACAACATAGATGCCGCGGCCGATACCGCGCAGGTGTGGCACGGTGAGCTGGAGACCCGCACGACCATTTGTCCTCAATGTGGCAAGCCTGCCGGTACGGGCAGGTTCTGCAACAACTGCGGCGCTCCTCTCGGCCAAAACAAATGCCCCAATTGCGGTGCCGTCGTGGCGCCGGGACTCAAGTTCTGCGGCGAGTGCGGATCTCCCATGACGGGCAAGAAGGTGTGTCCCAACTGCGGAGCAGAGAACGAACCGAGCATGAAGTTCTGCGGCGAGTGTGGAACGAAGCTCTAGGTCATGAGCACATACAAGTGCGTGGCCTCGATAGCCGGACTCACCGGAGAGGCGACGGTCGACATCGGAAGCGAAGCCGTGAGCGTAGCAGGCGTGGGCGAGAAGGCCATCGTCTTGTCCTTTGCCGACATTGCGGACATGCGCCTGCTCAACTATCGCGTGCATGTGCGGTTGACCAAAGGTGAGGCGGTCTTCTCGAAGCTGGGGTATCAGACCGAGAACTTCTTTGAGAAGCTGTGGCTTGCCTTCGCGGGCATGAGCGAGCGGTCGCTATTCATCGAAGGTGCGCGAATCATGTCCAGCGAGGGCGACTACGCCTATGAGGAGCCTGGCGCGCAGGCCTCCAGCATCGCAAAGCTCACGCTCTATTCCGACTGTCTTTCCATCGTGCCCCACGACGCGGGGGCAAGGCGCGTGCCTCTCTGCTTCGTGGAATCGCTTGAGCGCAACGGATTTGCGATGAACATGCGGCTCGATACCGGCGAGCGCTATCGCGTGGCTCGCCTGGGACGCGAAACCGATCCCTTCTTCAAGCGCCTGTCGGAACTTCGCGAGCGGGCTGGTGCGGAATGGCGCAAGGCGCATGGCGTGCTCGAGCGGGACCTTCGGTCGCGCCTTGGCGATGCGACGGAGGCGTACCAGGTGTTTTGCGCGTTGCCAGCTGCCGTCGTCCAAGGGCTGTTCTCGACGCATGACGAGGCGTTCTGGTTTGCCGCCGTGTCCGGCGACCGCGCGGCGGTGGAACTCGTGACGGACGAACAGTCGGCAACGTACCTGTATAGCTTCGACACTGAGCCTGCCGTGTTCGTCGCCGCACTGCGCCACGCCATGGAGGCGGTAAAGACGAACCGCCGCTTGATCTTTATGCCGCAGGATGATTTGGAAGCGGTGCCGCTCTACCGCATGGCGCTTGAGCGTAGTGCCCACACGCGATTCTTGCGCGTGTGCAGCTCTGGGCGCATCGTGCACGCGGCGAGTTGGAAGAAGAAGCTCGAAGAGTTCTTTGCATAGGGTTCGCGCATAGGCGCTCTTACGCAAGCGACGCAAGCGCCTTCGCATAGGCGCCTTCGCGCGAGGAATGGCCCCTCATGGCCCCCAAGCAGGGTGTACCTGCTTGGGGTGGCCCGGGGCGATTAGCTCACCTCGGTCCAAGTGTGGCCGCACTTGTTGCAGTACCACACCTTGACGGTGCGGCCGAGGCCATCCTTGTATGTCTCCTTGCAGGTCACGTCTTCGCTACCACACTGCGGACAATCCGGCTCGGCCAGCCACTCGTCCAGGCTTGTGCCACCCATCACGTCGCTTCCCATGATCTCCCCCTCGGTCGCATGCCCATGCTTTAAGATGCTCACAGCTTACCACGCCACGAGGGTGTTGTTTCCCTTCCTGCGGGGCTCCTCTGGGCATTCGGGAATCACGCGCACGTGCGAGAACTCGCGGGCGAAGGCCTCCTCGGTCGCGTGCAGGACCTGCGAGCCGCGGCCCTCAAGTGGTGTGCGCACGTTCCCGATGTAGAGGCCGCCCTCGCGCAGGTGCGCACGAATCGCTTGCGCGCCTTCGGTGGTGGAGAGCCGGCCCAACGGTCGGTTGCCGCCGAACGCGTCGTTCACGATGAGGTCAAAGCCCTGCTCGTCGGCGAGAAGGCAGTCCCAGGCGTCGCCAGTCCGAAGTGAGAGCCGCCCGTTCTGCTCGGTGCGGAACTCCTCGACGAGCCGGTCGAGAAAGAACTGCTCACGGGCGATTTGCTCGATGGAGGGGTCTATCTCCACCACCTCGCAGGAGAAGTCGGGCCGATACGCGACGAGCCACTTGGGGAAGGAGTATCCACCGCCGCCCATGACAAGCGCGCGCCGCGAAGGGGTGGTGGGGGCGTCGCCCGGCGTCGTGTCCCGCTGGGCCTCGGGCTCGTCGTCCGGCGTCGTGCCCCGCGGCGCTGCGGGCGCGCCAAACCTGCGCCGCACTTCCGTTCCCCACGTGCGGTGATACGCACAGACGGGCACCCACAGCAGGTCCTCGTCCACGTAGCACACGCTCTGGTAGGTGCCGTTCACGTTGAGCAGCCGCACGGTCGTGCCGTCCTCGTCGGCAGAGTCAAAGACGAGCGCCGGGCCGAAGCGCGTGTGCCAGCGAAACCACACACCGCGCCACGTGAGCAGCCGAGGCAGGAGCAGGCGCACCAGCAGGGCGAACGCGGCGCATGCGATCGTATATATGGCAAGACTTCGGAGCATGGCGCCCTCCCTTCTCGCCGTCCCTTCCTTTGGGTAGCATAGCAATTGGAAAGTAGAGATTGTGTGTTGGGCACATTTGTGCAGACCTCGGCTATACTAACGGATGCGACATTGCGCCAGACGCATGTCGATATCGAATACAACGGGAGGCATCCATGATTCTAGGACTTGGCGGACCAGAGCTCATCGTTATCCTGCTGGTCGTTCTTGTCATCTTCGGGCCCAAGAACCTTCCCAAGCTCGGCTCCGCTCTTGGCAAGACGGTCAAGAACGTGCGCGAGGGCATGGAAGGCGACGACGATGAGGCTGAAGAGGCGGAGGACGCCAACGCGGCCAAGACGGACGAAGAGTCCGAGTAGCAGGTAAGAGGCCCACGGACCTAAATCGAACCAGAGCGAGGAGCACATGGCGACCAACAACACCATCCTAACCCCAGAGGGATACGCGAAGCTCGAGCAGGAGCTCAGGGACCTCGAGCAGCAGAAGCTCGACATCGCCGATCAGCTACGCGTGGCACGCGAGTTCGGCGACCTCTCCGAGAACGCCGAGTACGACGCCGCACGTGAGGCCCAGGCACAGAACGAGGCGCGCATCAACGAGGTGCGCCACATTCTGAACACCGCCCAGGTTGCCGACAACGAGGTTGTGGGCGAGCGCGGCACGATGGTTTCGGTGGGCAGCACGGTTGAGCTGGTCGGCGCGGACGGCAAGTCGGTGAAGTTCACCATCGTCGGCACGACCGAGACGAACTCGCTCGCGCACCGCATCTCCAATGAGTCCCCCGCAGGCGCGGCGCTGGTTGGCCATGTGGTGGGCGACCAGATTGCCTTCTCCACGCCGTCGGGCAAGCAGCGCACGTTCACCATCAAGGCAATCACGCGCTAGCAGTTGGTACACAAGGGCGCCGCGGGGATGGTTCGTGGCGCGAGAAGGGCACCGTGGGGACCATCCCCGTGGTGCCCTACTAATATGTAGACAAGGAGCATTCATGGCAGAGCAAGAAAAGGTGGCGTCCAACGACGAGCGAGCGATGCGCCGCGCGAAGCGGCAGTCCCTCATCGATGCGGGCGTCGATCCCTATCCCATAGCGTCGACCGTCACCACCCACGTCGCCGACCTTGCCGCACGATATGCGGAGCTCGAGGCGGGAGGCATCGCGGATGAGGACGGCGCCTATTACCTGGCCGGACGCATCCGTGCCAAGCGCGGCCACGGCAAGCTGCTCTTTATCGACCTCGAGGACAACACCGGCAAGATCCAGCTCTTTTGTCGCGTAAACAACCTCGACGAGCAGACGTGGGCACTCGCAGGACAGTTCGACGTGGGCGACATCGTGGAGGCCAAGGGATGCGCCATGCGCACCAAGCGTGGCGAGCTCTCGCTGATGGTCGCGAGCCTGCGGCTCCTCTCCAAGTCGTTGCGTCCTCTGCCCGAGAAGTTCCACGGCCTCTCCGACCGCGAGATGCGCTACCGTCAGCGCTACGTGGACCTCATCATGAATCCTGAGGTCAAGCAGACGTTCATCAACCGCTCGCGCCTCATCTCGGCGATCCGTCGCTACATGGAGGACCAAGGCTACCTGGAGGTGGAGACCCCCATCCTGCAGGAGACACTCGGAGGGGCCAACGCGCGCCCCTTCACCACGCACTTCAACGTGCTCGACCAGGACTGTTACCTGCGCATCGCCACCGAGCTGCACCTCAAGCGCTGCATCGTCGGCGGCATGGAGCGCGTCTTTGAGGTGGGGCGGCAGTTCCGCAACGAGGGCATGGACCTCACGCACAACCCCGAGTTCACGTCCATGGAGGCGTACTGTGCCTACGGCGACCTTTCCACGATGAAGGAGCTCTCCGAGGGCCTCTTCCATGCGTGCGCGGCGGCCGTCGGCAAGGGCGAGACCCTTGAGTATCAGGGCCAGACGATCAGCATCGCCAGTCCGTGGCGCTCCGCCCCCATGAGCGAGCTGGTTAGCGAGGTGCTGGGCGAGGAGCTGAGCATCGACACTCCCGTCGAGCACCTGCGCGAGCTGCTCACGGCCAACGGCCTCGAGTGGGAGCCGAGCTGGGGCGCTGGCAAGCTCATCTTTGAGCTCTATGACGAGCTGGTCGAGAAGACCATCGTGGACCCGACCTTCGTGTGCGACTATCCCGTCGAGGTGAGCCCGCTGGCCAAGCGTCGCGCCGACGACCCGCGCCTCACCGACCGCTTCGAGCTGGTCGTCTGTGGTAAGGAATACGCCAACGCGTTCAGCGAGCTCAACGATCCCGTGGACCAGGAGGGTCGCTTCGCCGCGCAGGTGGAGGCCAAGGCCGCCGGCGACGAGGAGGCCATGGAGTACGACTACGACTACGTGCGCGCGCTCGAGTATGGCATGCCGCCGGCGGGTGGCATCGGATACGGCATCGACCGCATGGTGATGCTTTTCTGTGATCAGCCGGCCATCCGCGACGTGCTGCTCTTCCCGCACCTGCGTCCGGAGCGCCACGAGCAGCCGACGCGCGGGGCGGCCGTGGCGGATGCGGCTCCGGCGGCTGACGCCAACGTCTCCGAAGCTTCCGTTCCCGAGGCGACCCAGGCGGGCAATGCCCCGGCAGAGAAGGACTGCAAGGCGGCTGTGGCAGACGGCACGCTCGACGCGGGTATCACGCGCGAGCAGGCGTATGACCTTCTCTGCGCACACAACAAGGATGCCTTCCACATCAAGCACGGCGAGACGCTCGAGGCCCTCATGCGCTATTACGCCGAGAAGTACGACCCGGCAAATGTCGAGTTCTGGGGCATCGTTGGCCTGTTGCACGACCTCGACTGGGAGGAGTGGAACGACTCATCTGTCCACACGCTCAAGACGGCCGAGCTTCTGGCCGAGGCGGGCGCCAATCCTGCGGTCGCTCGTGCCATCCAGACCCACAACTCGGATCATATCCCCGAGCTGCCCAAGCCGGAGCATCAGATGGAGAAGGTGCTCTGGGCATGCGACGAGCTCTCTGGCCTCATCCAGGCGGCCATTCTCATGCGGCCCAGCAAGTCCGTGATGGACTTCAACGTCAAATCGCTGCGCAAGAAGTACAAGGACAAGCGCTTTGCGGCTGGTTGCGATCGTGCGATCATCGCGAAGGGCGCCGAGCTCATGGGTATGGAGCTTGGCGAGCTCTTTGGCAGCGTGATCGAGGCCATGCAAGCTACTGCCCCTGACCGAGACACCTTTAGCAAGTAGCCGCAGGGCAACCTCATAGCCGCAGGGCAACCATAGTGGTCAATGCAATCAAGAGGGCAGCCCCATCTGGTCGATGGGGCTGCCCTCTGTGACTTCTCCTCCGCAATTGGGGGTTGTTGGCGCTTGGATGGCGTTACCTGCGCTTGTTTCCAAAGGTCTCTCGTACCCATTTGAGTCGCTTATCGTTAATGCGCTGCCAAGAGTATCCGCCGTGCTGGTTGTTCGGGAGGTTCTTCCTCGCGTATCTCATGGCCTCCTGCTTGTCGGCGAAGCGGGCGACAACGTCACCCTTTCCGTCTATTACCTCATAGCGCTCGCCACCGTAATTGCGGTTGTCATGTATGTAGCCGCCGGCAATTTCGACGAGCTCCTCCTCGTTCAGCTCCACGCCGTCCTCGACGAGTTCCTGCTCCTGAATCTTTTCGTCTGCCATGGTTGGTCCCTTTTTCTTGGGTTGGTTCTCTCAATCGTTGGCGGTTATACGTCGCCGACGCGCCCGCCGTCTTAAAAAATCTCGAATAAGGATAATCGGGTCGAATCGCCTCGGTCGCGGTGCTTGCGGGGGCCGGCCGTTGAGATGACGGCCGAGGACCGTCGGGTGCCGTACATGCGAGGGCCCGGCCGTGGGGACGACGGCCGAGGACCGTCGGGTGCCATGGTTGCGGGGCCCGGCCGATGGGATGACGGCCGAGGACCGCCGGGTGCCGTGAGCCGCCGCCCTCGATAGGTAGCCACCGGTGGCACCGGCGGTAGTTACCCCTTTTGGTGCGGTCTGTTATTCTTTTAACAAGATTGATTATGGAGGCGTTGGGAGGTGCGTGATGTTCTGTACAGAGTGCGGGACCAGATTGCCGGACGGGGCGACGGTGTGTCCTTTGTGCGGTACGCCTGTTGAGGTTTCTGCGAGGGGAGGGGCGGCACCTGTGCCCGAACCCGCGCCGGCACCCGTGCCCGAGCCGACGCCCGAGCCCGAACCAGTCACGCCGGATCCAGCGCCGACTCCCGAGCCCGCCCCTGAGCCGACGCCCACCCCTGAGCCAAAGTCTGCTCCCGAGCCGAAGCCGACTCCAAAGTCCACCCCTTCTGGCTCGTCCGGCGGGTCACAAAAGAGCGGCGCGGGGGTGGCCATCATGAGCGCCATCATTGTTATCTGTGCCATCCTGCGCTTTTGCATTGGCATGGTTCGTTGCTCGAACGCGTTTAGCGACACCTCGACTTCCCGCACATACACCCGCACCGAGAGGCCTCGCGTCGTGGTGAGAGATCCTCCGACGACCGACCCCGAGCCCACCCCCGACCCCGAGCCCGAGCCTGACCCCGAGCCCACTCCCGGTCCTGCTCCCAAATCTGTGATGCTGAAGCAGATTCCTCACGAGGAGCTTTCCATCGACGACATGGAGCATCCGCCGTCGGGCTCCTTCAAGGGCGCGTGCGACTCCACCTGCCACGGTTTCATGATCATAAAGAACAACACCAAGTCCTTGTTGGACATACGAGCGGACTTTACCTACAAAGACGCTAATGGTACCGAGCTGGAAACAAGCTACGATAACGCTAGGTCGGTTTCTCCTGGGGACTCGGCGGTGCTTGTCTCGAGCTACTTCAATGGGACGGGAACTCTCGCCGAGACCGCGTACGAGATCACGTGCGAAAACACGGACCCGTCGCGGTACCCGTCAATCAAGGACAACTTTACGATCGAGGTTATTTCGGAGAACGAAAAGGAACTGGTCCTGCGCTACACGAATACGGGGAAAGAACCCCAAGAGCTCTACCACGCGCTCTGGTTGGGCACGGATGAGACCGGGTACATGCAGGCGTGCAACTGCTTCATCTTGGGTTTGCCGGACTCGACGCTGAAGCCGGGCGAGAGCTACGACCTGGAATTCTCGACGATCTACCTCTTTGACGAGAACAACTTCACCGCATGGGATGACTACAAGGATTGGTCGTGTTACGTCAGCGGTTACGGCTTGGTGGACGACTCTGACTAAGCAATGCTCTAAAGTGGGGACATGCGGGGTCCGTGAGGGGCATTCCTTGCGGGCCCTTCTTGGGTCGTTTTCGGATAACCTACTGCACGAGCCACTCCCTTTTCCAAGCGCGATGTATGAACCAAGTCGCGTTTGGGTACACAACAACTCGTTAACCTGAACACAGACGAGGCCGGCGCTTGGCGCGGCCAAGGGGAAGAGAGACCCGAATGTTCGAGAAGTTCACAGACAAAGCGCGGCGGGTGATGAACCTGGCGCAGGACGAGGCACGCAACCTCGGCCGCATGTTCGTGGGCACGGAGCACCTGCTGCTCGCGCTCATCAAGGAGGGCGAGGGCATTGCGGCTCAGGCCCTCGCGAAGCTTGACGTCACCTACGACGAGACCATCGCCACCGTGCGGGGGCTCTCCAAGGATGACGGTGAGCCCACGCCTGGCGGCCACATTCCCTTCACGCCGCGCGCGAAGCGCGTGCTGGAGGGTTCGTATCGCGAGATGATGAATCACGGCCAGACCTACATCGCCACCGAGCATCTGTTGCTGGGCATCGTGAACGAGGGCAACGGCCGTGCCATGGAGGCACTCGGTCGCATGGGCGTCTCGGGTGATGCCGTACGCAACGCCGTGGACGAGCTTATCTCCACCAACCAGGGTAGCCAAGAGTCCCGCGCGCCGCGTCAGGCGGCTGGCGTGGGCGACGTGCGCAGCGCGAGCAACCCGTTCATGGGTGGCCAGCAGGGCATGCAGGGTGACGATGGCTCGCTCCTCGAGCGCTTTGGTCGCAACCTCACCAAGATTGCCGCCGAAGGCGGGCTCGATCCCGTCATCGGGCGCGACCGCGAGGTCGAGCGCGTCATGCAGGTCATGGCTCGCCGCCAGAAGAACAATCCGCTCATCCTGGGCGATCCCGGCGTGGGCAAGACGGCCGTGGTCGAGGGCCTGGCGCAGCTCATCGCGGGCGGCAACGTGCCGGACATCCTGCGCGACAAGCAAATCTGGACGCTCGACATCGCGTCGCTCGTCGCGGGCTCGAAGTACCGTGGCGAGTTCGAGGAGCGCCTCAAGAAGGTGATCACAGAGGTCATGGAGTCAAAGAACGCCATTCTCTTCATCGACGAGATGCACACCATCATGGGTGCCGGCTCGGCGGAGGGCTCCATCGACGCGGCGAGCATCCTCAAGCCGCCCCTCTCGCGTGGTGAGATTCAGGTGATTGGCGCCACGACGGCCGACGAGTATCGCAAGCACATCGGGAAGGACTCGGCGCTCGAACGGCGCTTCCAGCCCGTCAACATCGGCGAGCCGTCCCCCGAGGATACGCTCGAGATTCTCAAGGGCCTGCAGTCCGCCTACGAGGAGCACCACCACGTGCGCTATACCGACGAGGCCGTTGCCGCCGCGGTGACGCTCTCCAACCGCTACGTGCAGGATCGCTTCCTGCCCGACAAGGCCATTGACTTGCTCGACGAGGCCGGGGCCCGCACCCGCGTGCACAAGATGGCCCTGCCGCCTGAGCTCGCGGCGGTAGACGAGGAGCTGGCGCGCGTGCGTCGGCAGAAGTCGGATGCCGCGGCTGCCCAAGAGTTCGAGGAGGCGGCGCGCCTGCGCGACGAGGAGCGTGCGCTCAACGCAAAGAAGGCCGAGCTTGAGCAGGCGTGGCGTGACGAGATGGACGCCAACGTGGTGGTCGTCACGGCTGACGACATCGCGGACGTCGTCTCGTCCATCTCGGGCGTGCCCGTGAGCAACCTCACCGAGGGCGAGGCCAGCAAGCTGCTGCGCTGCGAGGAGGTGCTGCACCAGCGCGTCATCGGTCAGGACGAGGCCGTCGGTGCTGTGAGCCGCGCGATTCGGCGCAGCCGTTCGCCCCTCAAGGACCCGCGTCGGCCGGGCGGCTCGTTCATCTTCCTCGGCCCCTCGGGCGTGGGCAAGACGGAGCTGGCCAAGGCGCTCGCGGAGTTCCTCTTTGGCAGCGAGGACGCGCTCATCAGCTTCGACATGTCGGAGTTCATGGAGAAGCACGCCGTGAGCAAGCTCGTCGGCGCCCCTCCGGGATACGTGGGCTACGACGAGGGCGGCGAGTTGACCAAGGCCGTGCGCCGGCGCCCCTACTCGGTGGTTCTCTTCGACGAGATCGAGAAGGCCCATCCGGACGTCTTCAACATCCTGCTGCAGATCCTTGACGAGGGTCGCCTCACCGATGGCCAGGGCCGTACCGTGGACTTCTCGAATACGGTCGTCATCATGACGAGCAATATCGGCGCGCGCGACATCGCCCACACCACCACGATGGGCTTCGGTGGCTCGTCGAGCGGTCTCTCGGATGCCGAGATCAACTCCCGCGTGATGAGCGAGCTCAAGAAGCTCTTCCGCCCGGAGTTCCTCAACCGCGTGGACGAGGTCGTGGTCTTCAAGTCGCTCACCGGCGAGCAGCTGCGCGGCATCGTGGACCTCATGGTCTCCGACCTGCGTCGTCGTCTCTTTGGGCAGGGCATGTCCATCGAGCTCACCGATGCGGCGCGCGACTTCGTGGCCAAGCGTGGCACCGACAAGATCTACGGTGCCCGTCCGCTGCGCCGTGCGATTCAGACCCTCATCGAGGACCCGCTGGCCGAGGAGATGCTCCAGGGCAAGTGGGTGGCCGGCGACATCATCTATGTCGATGTGGCCGAGGACGGCGAGGGGCTCTCGTTCACGAAGGGCGCCGGCGAGATTGCCGCACCCGAGGAGCGGGTGCACATGGAGCTGCCCAAGGCTCACTCGCGCTGGACGAGCGCCCGCACTCCCGCGCCCGACGCCACGTCCGCGGAGTAACGTGCGAAATAGCGTCAACCAGAGGGACCACTTCCTGTCGGAGGCGGTCCCTCTTTGGTAAACGGCTCGCGACCCTTCAGAATGCGTGCCACTTTTTCTTATGTTCTTCGCGTATACTAAAGTTTCCGCAGCACAACGCAGGGGGAGGCGAGGCTTAGCAATGCTGGACAAACACACCACAAACGCATCTGACCAGCGCATTGACGAGGCAATTCGCATGACGGCGCCGGGCACGGCGCTGCGCCACGCGCTCGACATGATCATCGCGGGCCACATGGGCGCGCTTATCTGTGTAGGAGACGAAGACAACGTGATCGCGGCGGGCAACGATGGGTTCCCGCTGAACATCTCCTTTACTGCAAATCGCCTGTTTGAGCTCTCGAAGATGGACGGTGCCATCGTCATCGACGGGCGTCTCAACCAGATTCTGCGTGCCAATTATCACCTCAATCCCGATCCCGGCCTGCCCACGAGCGAGACGGGCATGCGGCATCGTACGGCCGCGCGCATGAGTCTGCTCACGCAGGCGCTGGTGATCTCGGTCTCGGAGCGTCGCCAGGTGGTGAACATCTTCATCGGGGGCAAGGGCATTCAGCTCAAGACCGTCACCGAGCTCATGAGTTCCGTCAACCAGTTGGTGGTGGCGATGCAGTCGACGCGTCAGACGCTCGACTCGCGCCTGCGCCGCCTGACCACCTTGGAGCTGGAGAACCAGGTGACCTTGGCCGACCTTACCGAGATCTTCTATCTCTTTGAGGTGCTTACCACGGCGGGCGAGGAGCTGGATCGGATCATCATGCAGCTGGGTAGCGAGGGTCGCACCGTATACATGCAGCGTGAGGAGTTCCTCGGTGACCTCGATGACGAGTACACGCTCATGATTCGCGACTACGCTTCCGACAGCTCGGAGGAGAATGCCGCCGCGATTCGCCGCGCCCTTGACGACACGGCAAACTCGCAGGTACACAAGGCAGTGAATATCGCGCGCCTGCTCGGCTACGACGACTGCCGCGAGGACACCGTAATGACGCCGCTCGGCCTGCGCACGCTCTCGAACGTGAGCGTCGTGCGCGAAGGCGTGGCCGATAGGATTGTGGACGAGTACGGCTCGCTGCAGGACCTCATTGACGACATCGGCGAGAATCCCGAGCGCCTGGAAGAGACGGGCGTGCGCAACCCGTCGATTCTCGCGGACAGCCTGTATCGCATGTGGGGTAAGCGCTCATGATTGAGGCATGTGCCTGCGCCTGTCCCGAGCGTGTGGGGGCGGGCGAGGCCGACTCCGATGCGTGTGCAATCATCTTGGCGGGCGGTTCCGGAGAGCGCTTCGGCGACCCGCGCGGCAAGCAGTTCGTCGAGCTGGCGGGGTTGCCGCTGGTGGCGTGGTCCATTCTTGCCTTCGATCGGGCGCCAAGTGTGGACGCGCTGGTGGTGGTGTGTGCGGCGGGCCGCATGGACGAGATGCGTCACGACGTGCTCGACCGTCTTGACCTGTTGCATGAGGTGACGCTTGCCCCGGGCGGCCAGACGCGACAAGACTCGGTGCTCTCGGGGCTGATGGCGACGCCCGAGAAGTGCGGCCTCGTTGCCATTCATGACGGCGCGCGTCCGCTCATCGAGCAGGAAGCCATCGAGCGTTGCTTGGCGGCGGTGCGTGAGGATGCGCGCGTCGCGGGGGCGATCTGCGCCGCACGCGTGACCGATACGATCAAGGTCGCAGACGAGAACGGTGTGATTGGGGCAACGCCCGACCGCTCACGGCTTTGGGCAGCGCAGACGCCACAGGTGTTCCGTCGTGCGGAGATTCTCGCGGCGCACGAGGCGGCGTTGCTCGAAGGGTTCGTGGGAACTGACGATGCGAGCCTCGTGGAACGCCGTGGTGGACGCGTTGTGGTGGTAGATACCCCGCGCGACAACCTCAAGGTGACGTTGCCCGAGGACTTGGGCATGGCCGAGGCCATCCTCGCGGCGCGTCTCGGCATCGCATAGGTAACACAAAGGGGACTGTCCCCTTTGGGGAGGGCGACGCAGGGGGGTCGGTCTCTTTGTGGCGCGAGAGGAGCAGATATGCTGCGCATAGGGCATGGATACGACGTTCATCAGTTCGCCGAGGGAAGGCGCTGCATCCTTGGCGGCGTTGACGTGCCGAGCGAGCGCGGGCTTCTCGGCCACTCCGATGCCGATGTGCTGGCGCACGCTGTGGCCGATGCCGTGCTTGGCGCGACGCGACTGGGCGACATCGGCAAGCTCTTCCCGGACGATGACCCGGCCTACGAGGGCGCGGACTCGTTGGTGCTCCTCTCGCGTGTGGCTGAGCTCGCACGTTCGCACGGCTTCGAGATTCTTGACGTGGACAGCACGGTGGCTGCACAGGCGCCCAAGCTGGCGCCGTATCGCGAGCAGATGCGCGAGAACCTCGCCCACGCGCTGGGCGTATCGGTCGACAACGTGGGCGTGAAGGCCACGACTACCGAGCATTTGGGCTTCGTGGGCCGCAAGGAGGGCATCGCCGCCTGGGCCGTCGCCCTCATCGAGAAGTAGCCGCGGTTTGCGCATTCGGTCCGCTAGGGACGCGCATCACCTCAAGAATCAGAGGTGATGCGCGCTTTTTTGTTGTGCGGCGCACCGGCGCGGCGGGTAAAAACACTATCGTGCGGCGCGCCGACGAGGCTTCGTCCCGAGCGGCTCCGACGAGAGCGATTCCGTTCCGAGTGACTCCAGCCCGAGCGACTCCAGCCCGAGCGGATTCGCTCCAAGCGCGCCAATACGTGCGCTCCGACGCACATCATCACGCGCTTCGGCGCACGACCCGAGGGGTGAGTACTTCTGATCTAGGCTCCGAGTTTCGATTCGTTTGGACACATGCGCGACGTCGCGACTGGGTTTGCGACGTCTCCTGAAGTTTTCGGTCCCCTGGAGTTGTCGGAAGTACGGAGGTGCTCCGTGAAGAATCACTCCTCGTTCGGCTTGGAGTCACCACGCACGGCCAAGGATATCTGGGATTTGCCGCTGCCATCGGCGGCCCTCCCTCGCCTCGTCATCGATCGTCTGGCGAGCGCGTCGGGACTGGGCAGCGGCACGGGCGCGCATGCTCGCAATCAGCTCCACGCAACAGTCGCGAAGTAGTTTCGACCCGCTGATATAGTCGTTCTCGCGCGACGGCGTCCGGCGGCCGCGCAGGCGAAGAGAAGGGAAGCCGTATGAGCAAGCTCTACACCTACCCCACGCCCCACATCATCCGCGAGAGTTCGCGGGGGCTCGAGCTGATCGACATCCGCGACGAGATGCTCGCCAACCGTGAGGTGGAGTGCGTGGGTGTCATCGACGTCGACATGACCTACTCGCTCTGCCAGCAGCTTCGCTACCTGAGCAAGGACGACCCGCGCGAGCGCATCACCATGTACTTCAACAGCCCGGGCGGCGAGGTGCAAAGCGGGCTGGCCATCTACGACGTGATGCAGGCCATCCCCTGTCCTGTGCGAACGGTGTGCCTGGGCATGGCCGCATCCATGGCCGCGCTCCTCTTCGTGGCGGGAGACGAGCGTGAGATGCTGCCGCACGCCAGCCTGATGATCCACGACCCGCTCATCGGCAACGCGGGTGGTTCCGCGCTCGAGCTCAAGACGATCGCGGACAACCTCCTGCGGACGCGACAGATCACGGCCGAGGTGCTCTCGCGCCACACGGGCCACTCCGTGGAGGAGGTCCTCGCGGTCACGAAGCACGACACGTACTTCGAGGCGTCGGAAGCTGTGGCCTGGGGTCTTGCCGACCGCGTGATCGACCAACTGTAAGGCAACGACGAGGGGAGTCGGCTTGCACGACTCATGCAATCGCGATCCAAGGGACAAGCTCGTGAGCATCCTGCAGTCGTTCCCCGCGGATGCGCAGCCGGGCGTTGGTGGGCCGCCGCGGCTCGTGCCTCGAATGCGTGACGTGCCCGTACGCCTCGTGGATCGCTATCTGTGCGAGCAGGGGAAGCTGAGCCGCGGAGCGCTTCCGCTGGCCTCGGAGTGCTTGGGTCTCTTTGATGCGATGGCTTCCTCCCCTGATGATGACGCGTACGACAATGCACTCGTGCCGCTTGCGATTGACTCAAAGACCGGTGGCGGCATCTTCGCCATGGGTTGCGAGCAGGTTGGGCGATTCGTCGAGCAGGGGAGCAGGGAGGCGGACCTCTTTCCCGTGACGGTGGTCCCTCCCGTGCTGGTGGACTATCGCTTGGCGCAGGTGTCGGCACAGACGGGGACGTCGGCGTATGTGAGGGCGTCGGAGTTCGTGGTTGCTCGGCCTGTCACGGTTCGGCCGCATGTCGTCGCGCCCCTTGGTTTGAAGGGTGCAGACGAATACGTGCCGACTCTCTGGCGCTACGCTTTCGACGGCCTTCGGAAGAGTTTCGAGCGGGCTTGTGAGCCTCCGAAGCCTGGTAGCGTGCGCGAGGGATCGTTTTGGACGTCGTACCGAGGAGCTGGCATACCCGTTCCGGATGGTTGTCCGGAGGCGTTTCGCGCATACTTTGCGCCCAGCGAGGTTGAGGTCCAGGCGTTCCGCTTGCGCCCCTTGAGCCTGGACGACTTCGGCGAGGACCTTCAGGATAGCGACCAGGTAGTGGTGCCGTGGCGCTTGGTCGAGTACTTCGAATCCGAGGGACAGTCCGTGGGTGAGGTCCGTGACGAGGCGGCAGTGAGAGCGGGCAAGGCGCTCGTCTCGCATGAGGAGGCCAGGGCGCACATGCTCAGGTACAGGGCATGGGACAAGTGGCACGTGCTGGGCGAGGCCTATGTCGTCGCGAATGGCAGACGCTCGCAGAAGGTATGGGATGAGGTCGTGCGCGTGGGGCTTGATAACGCGAGCTTTCTCCGTTGGTGCGTGGAAGACAATCGCGCTCGTGCGACGCAGTCGTGGTACCCGGGGTCGCGGTCCTCTGGGTCGCACTCATCGCAGCCGCGTTCCCCGCAGTCGCACTCCTCTCAGCGGGAAGGCGGACAGTAGCCCCTCTTGGCCAATCTTGACCCACGCCCCTAACGAGAATGGACCTTGTGGCACGCCGGGGGAGCCCTCGGCCCGCGCCCCTAACGAGAATGGACCTTGTGGCACGCCGGGGAGTTCTCTTCTAACGGAATTCGAGGTTGTGGCACGGCTTCTAACGAAAACGGACCTTGCGGCATGCCACAACCTCGCATTTTGTTAGATTCCCTGCCACAACCTCGAATTCCGTTAGGCGGCCGGGTGCCTCCCTGCCACAACCTCGATTTCTGTAAGGCACCCCCGGCTCTCCTGCCACAATCGCTTGCATGAAGCGCTCGCAACAGTTACGGGCGTTTTTTCGGCGGTCGCTATTCTCAATATCACGCACGGCACCGCCGCACAGTGGCGATGTCCCCGAGGACAAGTTGGACGATGCCGAGTTTGTCTCGCGGAAGTACTGGCAGCATCGGAGTTGCTGCAAGCGAGAGGAGCTGCTGGGGCGTCTACTGCTCGAGGATGACTTCGGGCGGGCGGACCTGCAACTCATCAAGCCGTTGGCTGACCTGATGGACCCGCCTCCGGCGACGACCGACGATTTCGAGGATATCCTATAAGGTGGGACGGGTTTTGAACTGCGTCCTTCGCGCTTCAGATTTCGGGCGAGGCCTCGTCGTTTTGTCGCACGGGCATCTCTGCGCCAGGGAGGGGCGCGAGGTCGCCGGAGTCATGTGCGCATCCGACGCCTACGAGCAGATGGGAGAGAGAAACCTGGAAGCCGTCGGCGATTTTTGCCATGCTCTGGAGGGTCACGTTGCGGGCGCCCGTCTCAATCGAAGCGTAGTACGAGCGATCCATGCCGATAAGGGTGGCGAACTCCAGCTGACTTACGCCTGCGGCATGACGAAGTGTCCTGCAGCGATTGCCGAACTGGAGGCGGAGGGCGCGTATGTCGTCATTGTTATCCATTGCCTCAACTGTTGTCGAGCTCGCACGCTCGGGCAACGGACTATAAACAACAACGCCTACAACACCATGAGTTTGAAACCGCTACAAAGGCAGCAGAAACTAACCTTAGTACTTGTTTGCGAATACTGGACGTTGGGAGAGTGGTAGCCGCTGTGCGAGAAGGGGCGGACGCTGTGAAGGACGACAAAGAATCTGCAGGACATGTATTAGAGTTAACGGCCGCCGCGTCCAGTTCCTCGAAGACCTCGAGACGCAGGTCTGCCTCTTTGCCCTCATAGTGTTCAGGGAAAACAACGAGGAAGCGTTCAACAAGCTGGTTGATTCGTACGCCAACGATGAGCCGATCTCGCCGCTGGACGGCTTTGACGGTGACGAGGTATGCCGCCAGGCGTTCGAGCGCCTCAAGACTTGGATTGGGGGTAAGGGCGGACGGCGCATAATGCTGGAGTCTGTCGTTTATCGGCTGATGCTCGGGGATGACTTGAGCTTTTCCAATTGTCTCAAGGCATGGGGGTCGACGCGTAAAACGAAAGAATTGAATGATAAGGCGTGTGAGATGGGACTCCTCGTACATGATGAAAAAGTGGGCTGGAAGGTCACGGCGGAAGGCAGTGCCTTGGGCCTCACCCAATCTGTTTTCCGTCGGCGAGATGGGAGCGAGAGGTCATACGTGACGGTATCGAAGCCCGCTCAAAGGAAGGGCTCGAGATTCTATAAGAAGGTCTCCGAAGCCCTCGGTCTGGAAGAGGCGTAGCCCAGCGCGTCTCGCGGCATGCGGGCACGCCCTCGTTCGGGTGTGCCCTCGTGCGGATGCACCCTTCTCCATGCGCCCTTCTCCATACCGCGCTCATGGGGCTTGCGCTATTATGTCTTGCGAAACCGACAGAGCACACAACACCGACGTATAGGAGTCCGCATGCTCGTTTACAACAGCCAGGTCCATCGCAAGCAGGAGCTCGAGCCCATCGAGCCCGGCAAGATTCGCATGTATGTGTGCGGACCCACCGTGTATGACCAGATCCACATCGGCAATGGTCGCACGTTCCTGAGCTTCGACGTCATCCGCCGTTACCTCATGTACAAGGGCTACGAGGTTACCTTCGCGCAGAACCTCACCGACGTGGACGACAAGATTATCAATCGCGCGAACGAGCAGGGCCGCACGGCCGCCGAGGTCGCCGAGGAGTTCAGCGAGAAGTTCATCGAGCAGATGCACCGCTTCGGCATCCTCGACCCCGACATTCGCCCGCGTGCCACGCGCGAGATCGAGGCCATGCAGGAGATGATTCAGCTGCTCATCGAGCAGGGCAACGCCTACGAGGTGCCGAGCGGCGACGTGTACTTCTCGGTGCGCAGCGACAAGGCTTACGGCATTCTGAGCGGGCGCGACCTCGACCAGCTGCGTGCGGGCGAGCGCGTGGAGGTCAACGACGAGAAGCGCGATCCCTTCGACTTCGCCTTGTGGAAGGCGGCCAAGCCCGGCGAGCCCAGCTGGCCTAGCCCGTGGGGCGACGGACGTCCTGGCTGGCACACGGAGTGCTGCGCGATGATTCACCGGTATCTGGGGACGCCCATCGACATCCACGGCGGCGGCGCGGACCTCGTCTTCCCGCACCACGAGAACGAGACGGCTCAGGCGATGTGCGCTTGGCATGCCCCGCTCGCGAACGTCTGGATGCATACGGGCATGCTGCAGATCAACGAGGAGAAGATGTCCAAGAGCTTGGGCAACTTCTACACCCTCAAAGAGGTTCTCGACCGCTACCCGGCCAATGCCGTGCGCATCCTGATGCTGCAGACGCACTATCGCGCCCCGCTGGACTTCTCGTTCGATCGGCTTGACGGTGCCGTGAGCTCGCTCGAGCGGCTCGTCGGGTGCGTGAAGAACCTGCGGTGGGCGGCCGAGGCTGCGCCGCAGGACGGGCACCTCACCGAGGCGGATCGTACGCTGGGCATGGCGACCGACGCGACCGAGCGCGAGTTCGTGGCAGCCATGGATGACGACTTCAACACCGCTGGCGGTCTTGCGGCCATCTTTGGCCTGGTGACGACTGCCAACAAATACCTTGCCGAGGCGGCTGGCTCCATCGAGACGTCCGTCACGCTGCGGGCGGCCAGCACGCTCGTGGAACTGTGCAGCGTGCTGGGAATCGACCTCTCCAAGGACACGGCCCAGAGCGAGCTGCCGGTCGAGTTGGTGCAGCTTGCTGCGGAGCGCGCGGGTTACGCGGGCGCAAGTCCCGACGAGGCGGCGCAAGCGCTGATCGACGCACGCCAAGAGGCCCGAAAGGCGAAGGACTGGGGCACGGCCGATGCCATCCGCGACGGCATCACGGCGCTCGGCCTCGTGTTGGAAGATACCGCCGCCGGCGCCCGCCTGCGTCGCAAGTAACTCTGATCCTCGGACTCTGGCCCTTCGGGAATCGTACTCGGAGGGCCTTCCTTCCTCTGGGTCGGTCCCCAATGAACGTGGTTGTCGCCAAACGGTGGGACCGTCCCCGAAGGGCAACCGGAAAGGATTCCCATGGCAAAGAACCAGTCGAGAAAGCCCGGACGAGACGTGCGCGGTGGCACGGGTAAGCGCCAGCGGCCGGTCTCGCCGCGCGGGAGTGCCTATCGCGGCAAAGGTGGACCGTACAAAGGCACGCCGCATCCTCGACCCGCCAAGCCGCGTGGTGGTAAGGCCCAAGGTGACTACATCGAGGGGCGCCGCGCCTGCGCTGAGGCGCTCGAGGCGCACGTGCCGCTGCGTCGTGCGCTCGTGGCGGCTACGACGGGCGAGCGCGACCGGGCGCTCGAGGATCTGGTGGTGCGTCTTGAGCAGGCCGACGTTCCCATCGAGTACGTGGCGCGCGACCGGCTGGACGCACGCTCGTCTCATGGGGCCCATCAGGGCATCATGCTTGAGGTCGCGCCGTTCTCGTACGCAGAGATTTCCGACGTCATCGCTGCGGCGGGGGAGGGCGACGCGCTTGTCATCCTGCTCGATCACGTCACCGACGAGGGCAACTTTGGGGCCATTGTGCGCACGGCTGAAGTCGTGGGCGCTGCCGGCGTGGTGGTCGCGAACGCACGCGCCGCGCGGGTGGGCACGGCCGCGTACAAGACGTCCGCCGGTGCCGTATTGCATGTGCCTATCGCACAGGTGCCCAACCTCGCGACGGCCGCAGAGCAGCTCAAGGAGGCTGGCTTCTGGGTGGGGGCTGCCACCGAGCATGCGCACGACGATGTATGGCATGCACCGCTCGACGGCCGCATTTGCTTGGTGATGGGCTCAGAGGGTTCGGGTGTCTCTGCGTTGATGCGCAAGAAGTGCGACTTCGAGTGCAAGCTTCCTCAACGTGGCCGTGTGGAGTCGCTCAACGTTGCCCAGGCGACGACGGCCATGTGTTACGAATGGTTGCGTCGCACCATGGAGCGTGACGAGGCCGCCTCTGCCCTCGAGGTTGCCCCCGCCGCCGGGTCTGCCCCCGCCACCGAGTCCGCCCCCGCCCCCGAGGTCGACGCATGAGACGTCGGGACATGCCCCTGCTCGTCGTCGACGGCTACAACGTGATTGGCGCGACGCCCCGCTACCAGGCGCTCATCGACGAGCACGCCGGCGCCGGCGCCTTGGCCGACGTCGCCTCTCTCTCGCGTGACCCGTACGGACACGACCCCTTTGAGTCTGCGCGTGCGACGCTCATGAGCGACGTCGCCACCTACGCACAGGGCCGCTATGACGCGGTCGTCGTCTTTGACGCTGCGGGCAATCTCTCGGACGATCGTCCGGCGTTTTCGCCGGGAGGTGTGCGCATGGTCTTCTCGCGTACCGGCGAGTCGGCCGACACCGTCATCGAGCGGCACGTGGTGCGGGCGCGCGAGCGGGGTCGTGACGTGCTGCTTGTCACGTCCGACAACGCCATCCGTGCGACCGTGGGTGGCATTCCCGTCACCACCGTCTCGAGCCAGCTACTTGCGCAAGACATGCAGGTGACCAATGAAGAAGTCGCCATCGAGCACGATGATCGCGCCCACATGCGCATGACGGTAGAAGACCGTCTCTCACCCGAAGCGCGCGAGAAGCTCTGGAAGCTCATCGGCCGATAGCCGAGTTGGCGCGTTGTCTGTCCAGCATGCGAACAAGGCGTGGCAGCTCGAGTCGGTACCATTCCGTGCCTGAGATTTGCAGCTTTTTGGTCGATGTAGGTAGTTTTTGAGTCTCTTTCGCCCGTAGGGGGAATACGACACCTGCATTTGCCGAGGTAGATGACTTGTTTTTCGGACCCCGTTTTTCGGCTGCCTCAGAAACTACCTACACCGCGAGAAAAGCTGCGAATTTCGCCATCCGAATGGTACCGACCCCTCCAAGCGGTCGACGATGACCGGTGCGATGGGGGACGCCCGGCAAGTGCCAATCCGTTGAGCTTCTCACGCCGTATGCCGCGAATCTGTGGTAGGATAAAACCCCGTTCGCCAGAGTGGCTCAATGGTAGAGCACCGGCCTTGTAATCCGGCGGTTATGGGTTCGATTCCCATCTCTGGCTCCATGATTATGATGCCTCCCCCACAAAGGGAGGCCTATTTGTTTGCCGCAGAACATACCGTAGTGCGTGAGGCGATTTGCCCAGACTGGATTCTCGACCCTTCCGTGTGTCGGAAGCGTCGAGAATCCCCCGGCTTTGGCATGACGCTCCGCCTCTGCCGACCCCCGTGCCGTTACTTCTTCGCTAGGGTCGCGGGAATGGGGAGGGTTGCGCCCACCAGCGCCGCGAGGCCCATGTAAAGAATGCCGCGCATCGGAAAGCACAGCGCCAATATGCCCAGCGCCAGCAGGGGCTTTTGCGTGACGCCGGCCAAGAAGGCCGTCGTGGTGACGGTCACCATGAGCATGGCATCGGCACCCGTGAGCGCCGCCAGGCCGTATCCGGTCGCAATGCCCGCGAAGATGCACGGGAAGAGGTCGCCGCCTTTCCAGCCAAGTTCGATGCAGAACGGCGTGGCGATGGCCTTGACGACGCCCGTGGCTAGAAGCAACGCCGCAGGTATGCTGGACCACGTCTCCATGAGCTCGTGGCTCTGCTCCTCTCCCGGGAAGAGCACGAGCGGAAGAACGAGTGCTATGGCGCCCAAGAGTACGCCCGCAATGATGGGTTGCGCGACGATGCCGTATGGCTGGGTGGCGAGACGGTGGCTCAGGAGCTCAGCGCCTTTCTCGGCGCCACGGAAAACGAGAAGCAGCGCGTAGGCGGCCACCAGCGCGAGAAGTCCCCAGAGTAGCTCTGGGCCGTGCGCCTCGATGGCCTCGAAGCGTGGGAAGCCTCCCGAACCGCCAAAGAGCCTGGTGAAGGCTGCTATGCCGGCGAAAGACCCTACGGCTGCTGCCAGATACAGCACGAGCTTTGCCTCGTGCCGCAGGTTGTAATCATCCACGTGGCCGAGCTCGGTCCGCAGGGCATCGTCGTTCTCGCTCTCGAAGCCGGCCACCAGGCCTGCGAGCGGCGTGGCGAATATGGCAGAGAGGCTTGCAGCAATGGTGACGTCGGCAATGCCCGCGACGCGCAGGCCCGCGATCTTGAGCCGGTCGCGCACCCAACAGCAGCCCGCGGCAATGATTCCGGTGAGTCCTGCCTCGAAGCCAATGGAGCCGCCGAATACTAGGGGGAGCAAGAAGCTCACGGCCGTTGCGGGAGGGTTCTCCAGCCGATAGCTGCCAGTCTTCTTGAACTGGGCCATTACGGTCTCTAGGCTATCGATGGAGTTGCCCGAAAGCTTGGTCCAGAGGCCGATGACGACGCCTCCCGCTGTGCAGCAGATGAGTGAGAAGGCGGGGATGCTCAAGTGTTCGCCCACGCCCTCCCATAGAAGCTTGGTCAGCCAGCCGGAGAGATTCATGAGCAGGAAGACCACGAAGCCGATGGCGAAGCCCACGATGAGGGCGAGCAAGACCATTGCCATGCGCGTGCCGAATATGCCTTCGGCTGCGCGTTCGACACGTCTGGCGTCCGCAACGTAGGGACGCGCGTCGCGTGCTTTGGGCTTGGGCTTGCCTGCCGACCGTCTCTGCGTCTTGGTCATGATGATCCTTTTCGGCTACGGGATGGATGCGGATTCCTGCGCGTTGCGAGGAGGGTGCCGGAGCCTATGGCTCGATGATGTTGAAGGGGTAATGCCTCTCGTTGCCCTTGTAGCGATGCGAAGGCAGCATTCAGTTCTAGTTCCTTTGGTTTTGCTGACCTGCGTTAACATGGCAAACTCTAGCACATCCCACCGATCTTGCCATACGATGGCGATGGGCTTGTCAAGGCTTGCCGCCTTGAGCAGGTAGCCGCCCAATAGGTGCCCCGTCCTGCGCTCGAGCACCTCGCTCTTTCCGGCTGTGGTGCCATCCGCGCGGCCAAGGAATGCTCGTGAGTTCGAGAATGCGGACATGTTGATTGGTGCCATGACAGTTACGCCCCTGTTACGCTGGAGTATCCGCAAGGTTTGATTTACAATTGCAATACGTCTATAATCAACCATTAATCTGGTAGATTGGAAATAGTAGTGGAAGATATCGCGAGGAGACTAGGCGAGGCGCTGGGGGTGGACTGTGTCGATATGCCTGCGGATGATGACATCGCCTCACTGCGCCGGGGCGTGTCCATGCTGGTTTACACGGTGTTCGACTTCGGCGTCGTTGGGCTGCTGGGCGAGAGGGTCCTCGTTGCGAGGCCAAGGGAGGACCTCGCCCCGGCGCATCTCGTGCGGCTGCTCGATGAGGTTGATGCCGCATCGCCGCACCCCGTGGTGTGCAGCCTCCGTTCGGTCACGCCGTACCTCAGGGATGCCTTGCTCGGGGAGCACAGGGGCTTCGTCATCGACGATGGCCAAGCGTACGTCCCGGGATTCCTTCGGCTCGTGCCAAAACGCAGGTTAAAGCCGGTACCAGCACCCGAGCCGTGGGGGCCGGCGGAGAGGCAGGCGTTCATCTACCTTATCGGCCATATGGGCGAGGAAGTCACGGCGGCCGGTCTCCGAGAGGCGACGGGGATGTCCGCGACCTCCGCGGCCCGCGCCCTCGCCAAGGTCGCCGCAGCTGCGCCGATCGAGAGGTCCGTCGGCGGACTCACAGGCCGCACCAACATGTGGCGTGTGGTGGACGCCGAGTTGTTCGTCGAGCGGGGGACGGCGGCCTTTGGGAATCCCGTTCGCCGACGTCTCTTCGTCGAGACGACGGAGGCGGAGGGCATGCCCCTGGCCGGCCTATCTGCTCTTGCGAACCGCTCCCTGCTCGTTCCGCCCGGCATGGAACAGCGGGCGTGTGGCGTGGCACGGTCCAAGGGGCTGCATTCGGTCGACCGCTATGAGGTGGGGGCGTCGGTACGTGAGGTGTTCGTGCTGTCCTACGACCCTGCGCCGTTCGTGGACGGTGGGCTGGTCGACCTGTACACGATGGTGAGGACTGTGGACCGTGCGGATGAGCGCGTGGATTCCGCGATCGAGGAGGCTACGGAGGGCTGCCCATGGCTGAGGATGGCATGAGGATTCCGGGGATCGACGTGTGGCGAGACAGGTTTGCAGAGGATGGCGACCGCTACGTCGTGATTGGGGGCGCGGCCCGAGAGCTCGTCTACGCGGAGCGCGGCGTCTGGGAGGACACGGCGACCAAGGACCTCGACGTTGTCCTCATCGCCGAGGCGATCGACGCCGGGTTCGTCTCTAGGTTCATGTCCTTCGTACGGGAGGGAGGATACTCGCACGTGACTAGGTCCGGCGACACTCAGATGTACCGCTTCTCGCAGCCCGTCGACGCGTCCTTTCCGAAGCAAGTGGAGCTCCTCTGTCGTAGGCCGGGTTACCTGGAAGGCGTCGAGGCTGTCGTCGGCAAGGTGCCCGTGGACGACGCGGAGTACAGCCTCTCGGCCATACTCCTAGACGACGATTACTACGGTCTGCTCGCTTCCGGCGTTGCGGTTACCAGGCGCTACGGGATCCCGACTCTCTCGTGGGAGTACCTGCCCGTGTTCAAGATGCGGGCCTTCGATGACCTCGCCGATAGGAGGGCGCGCGGGGAGGCTGTGCGCTCTGGCGAAGTTGGCAAGCATCGGCGCGACGTGGTGAGGCTCATGGCCATAATGCCGGCGGGCACAAGGGTGGAGTTGCCAGACCGAGTACAGTCGGAGGTCGAGAGCTTCCTACGCACCGTCGAGGAACCCTCGCGCACCTATATGCGCAGCCTCGGTCTCGGCGGCATCTCGTTTGCTGACGTCATGGAGCGCATCCGCGAGGTGTACCTGTAGGGTTTGTGGTATACACGTTGGTGGTGACGGAGGCGGAGGGCATGCCCCAGTACCGCGGACGGGAGGCCAGCCCGTCGCACGGCTGCGCACGTGGTACTATGCTCCATGATCCGTTCCGCGACCAGAGTTGAAGGTTACCATGAAGAAGCTTCTCTACGTCATGCGCCATTGCGAGACCCTCTTTAACGTTCAGCACAAGAGCCAGGGCTGGTGCGACTCGCCCATCACCCCACGCGGGAGGGAGCAGTGCCGCGCCGCGGGGCGGGAACTCGTCAAGCGTGGCGTTGTCTTCGACCACTTCTATTCCAGCACTTCGGAGCGTTGCTGCGACACGATGGAGCTGGTGTGTCAGGAGGCCTTCGGTCGCGTGATGCCATACGTACGCAAGAAGGGCCTGCGCGAGTGTGGCTTCGGCATCTTTGAGGCCAAGGACGACTTCTGCGAGCCGGACTTCGGCCCCACGCTCTCCGACGTGCGCAGCCTCGTGATGTTGGCTGGTGGCGGAGAGTCCGACGAGCAGGTAAACGAGCGAATCTGCACCTGCATGGGCGAGATTATGGCAGACCCGCAGGCGCAGAACGTGCTGGTGGTCGGCTCGGGTGGCTCCCTCTTCCACTTCTACGGAGCGGTCGCGGGTCCCGATGCACCGCCTCCCTTCCCCAACACCAACTGCATGACCTATGTGTATGAGTGGGAGGAGGGGGTCTTCACCTGCATAGACGTCTATCGTCCGGACTTCACGGGCATCGACTGCGGTGGCCTGGACGGATCCGGTGTGCCCAACCGCTGGAGGGTGGACCTCGACCTCGCTCGCGAACTGCTCGGCAACTGAGCTGCTTTGGAGCTGGTCGGCACGTGCTGAGCGAATGGCCCATGTGCGATGGTCACTGGGGGCACGAGGGTGACCCTAGTGGCCTTGTGGGCTGGCCGGTGGGGGAGTCGGGGCCGTCTCAAATGGCATATAATGGCTGCACCGGTTGACGACAGGACGGTGATCCACCTTGGCAGAAAACGTGTCCATCTTCAACAAGAACGCGACGGAAAAGCTGCGCAGCCCCGACGACCTGGAGAAGTACGTGCGGGTGACCACGCCCAGTGTGTGGGTCATCGTCTTTGCCTGCGCGACGCTTTTTGCGGGCCTCTTGGCCTGGGGCGTCTTTGGCACGGTCTCCACGAATGTCGCTGCTACGGGCGCCGTGATCAACGGCAAGCCGCTGTGCTTCCTCGAAGCCTCGGACGTTGCGTCCATCAAGGAGGGGGACAGTGTGAGCTTCAACGGCGTACACATGAAGGTCGCCAAGATTGACGCCGTGCCGCTGTCGCGTGAGGAGGCAAAGGACGTCCTGCACAGCGACTACCTCGTCAGTTCCCTCATCGCTGGCGACTGGGGATATCAGGTGACCTTCGATGGTGATGCGAGCGGCCTTACCGCGGACGTGCCGTTGATGGTGAGCATCACGACCGAACGCATTGCGCCGATATCCCTCATCTTGGAAAACAGGGGGTAGCTTCGTGGCGTCTCGCGTAAGGAACGTTCCCCAGGTTATGCAGATGGAGGCGCTCGAGTGTGGCGCTGCTTGTCTCACCATGATACTTGCCTATTATGGCAGGTGGGTTCCTCTCGAGCAGGTGCGTGCGGATTGCGGCGTCTCTCGTGACGGCTCGAAGGCCGTAAACATTCTGAAGGCTGCCCGCTCGTATGGCCTGAAGGCTAACGGCTTGACGTCTTCCGTGAAGGCGCTGCGCAAGCGGGCACCATATCCCTGCATCTTGTTTTGGAACTTCTGCCACTTTGTGGTCCTCACCGGGTTCGGACGAAACTGCGCGTACATCAACGATCCGGCTCGTGGTGAGGTGAAGATTCCCCTCAAGGAGTTCGAGGACTCCTTCACGGGCGTCGCGCTCGTCTTTGAGAAGACGGATGCATTCGTGGAGGGCGGCGAGAAGCCAAGCGCCGGACGCTATATCTTCAAGCGATTGAAAGGACTGTACGTCTCCATCTTGTTTGTCATGGTGACGGCCGCCCTGACGTCGCTTGCATCCATCACGACCACGTCGCTGGGCCAGGTGTTCATGGATCGCATTCTCAGCGATGAGGACTCCGACTGGCTGTATCCGCTCCTCGGCATCATGCTGGGCATCGCGATCATCTCTGGCGTTGTGTCCATCCTCAATGCCGTTTTCCTCACGCGCATTCAAGGCAAAACCGCCGTGGTGTCGTCGTCACGATTCATGCGCCACTTGCTTCACCTTCCAATGCGCTTCTATTCTCAGCGCATGGTTGGCGACCTTCAGCTGCGTCAGTCCTCGAACGAGACAATCGCCTATACCCTAGTGGGTCAGCTCGCCCCCGTACTCATAAATGCCGCGCTTCTTCTGCTCTACTTTGGTGTCATGCTGCACAAGAGCGTGCTCCTCACGCTGGTGGGCGTCTCGACCGTCGTTCTGAACGCGCTGGTCGCCCGTTACATCTCGCACAGGCGTGTCAACGTGTCGCGTTCGATGACGGTGGATGACGGAAAGCTATATTCGACCACCATCAGCGGCATCGAGATGATCGAGACCATCAAGTCTGCTGGTGCCGAGAACGGCTACTTTAGCAGGTGGGCAGGATACCAAGCCTCCGTAAACGAGGGAAAGGTGCGCTTGGCAACGATAAACGAGTACTTGGGCATGATACCCCAGACGCTCACGCAGCTTGCGAACATCGCGGTCCTCGTGTTGGGAATCTGGCTCATCGTCGAGGGCGAGCTCACGCCCGGCGCCCTGCTCGTATTCCAAGGGTTCCTTTCGTCGTTCATGTCACCCGTCATGGAGATCATCAATCTGGGACAGGTCGTGCAGGAGATGCAGACGCAAATCGAGCGCGTTGAGGACGTCTTAAACTACGAGTCAGACGTCCCCGAGGAGCCCGTGGATCCCGAGGAGGTCCGCCAACTCAAGCGAGAGAAGCTTCTCGGACAAGTCGACCTCGATCGGGTGACGTTTGGCTATTCGCCTTTGGAGGAGCCTCTGATCGAGGACTTCGACTTGCATCTGAAGCCCGGTCAGTGGGTGGCGCTTGTGGGTGGTTCCGGATGCGGGAAGTCCACCATCGCGCGTCTGGTGGGCGGTCTGTACAAGCCGTGGTCGGGAGAGGTGCGCTTTGACGGGATACCGATGAGCGAGGTCTCGCGTCCGATGCTGCGCAGTTCGCTTGCCGTGGTAGACCAAGACATCATGATGTTCGACGGCACGGTTGCGGACAACGTCAAGCTGTGGGACGAGTCCATCGAGGATTACGACGTGATTCTCGCCTGTCGTGACGCGGACATCCACAACGTCATCCTCGAGCGCGACGGAGGATATGGCTGCACCGTTCTTCCCGGAGGGCGAAACTTCAGCGGCGGGCAGCTACAGCGCCTGGAGATCGCGCGCGTGCTTGCCCAAGACCCCACGGTGATAATCCTCGACGAGGCAACGAGCGCACTTGACGCGCAGACCGAGGCAGAGGTCATCCGGCGTATCCGTCAGCGCGACATAACCTGCATCGTGGTGGCACATCGCCTCTCGACCATCCGCGACTGCGACGAGATTATCGTGCTTGACAACGGACGCGTGGTGGAGCGAGGGACGCACACGGAGCTCTTGGCAGCGGGTGGCACTTATGCCGATCTGGTAAGGAGCGACTAACATGATGCTTCCCGATTCACAAACCCTGACGCGGGCGAAGCTTGATGCCCGAGCCAACGAGCGGGCCTACGCGGAGCTCGCCGCAAGCGTAAGCGATGCGAGACGCGCGCCGAGGATAGACGTCAACGAACTCGAGCAAGCATTTGGTGCCGCGAAGACGTGCCTGCGATACTGTGGCGTGGAGCCGGGCTCCGTGCCTGAGGGCATAACGGATCTCGAGCAGGCAATGGACTTCTTGTGCCGCCCGTCGGGGGCGATGCGTCGTAAGGTGCGGCTTGAGGGCGACTGGTACCGGCGCGCATTCGGTGCCATGGTGGCACGCCTGGATACGGGCGAGGCGGTTGCACTGCTGCCCCGAGGGCTGCACGGCTACAAATACCTGGACGTTGGCACGGGGCGCATGCGCAGGGTGGGCAAGTCGGTGGCGAGCCACATCGAGCCCGAGGCGGTGTTCTTCTATCGGCCGCTTCCGCAGGGCAAGCTCACTGTCCGCGACCTGGTGCGGTTTGTCTTTTCTGTCTTTGATCGCGGTGACTATGTGGTCGTCGTTGCCGCGGCATTGGCGGCAACGCTGGTGGGGCTCTTTCCCGCATGGGCAAACAATGTCGCCTTCAAGCTGGTGGTGCCGTCTGGCTATGCGGGTCTTATCGCGCCTGTGGCTGCGCTACTCGTGGGAGTCGCCCTCTCCACGATTCTCATCGGTGCCTGCCGCAACTTGGTGACGACGCGAGTGGCGCTCAAGCTCGACGTGTCGACCGAAGCTGCGACATTTGCCCGCGTCATGGCGCTTCCTCCCTCCTTCTTCAAGGAGTATGCGGCAGGTAATTTGGGCATGCGCGTGTCGCAGGTGTCCTTTCTCGTGCAGCAGATATCCTCGTTGCTGCTCGGAAGCGCCCTCACCTGCTTGCTCTCGCTGGTCTACCTCGTGCAGATAGGGCTGTATACGCCCGTGCTTGCCGTGCCTGCGTTCGTCGTGGTGGCGTTGCAGAGCGTCTTCATCTGGCTGACCATGATCATCACCGCTCGCTATGAGCGCGACACGAAGGATGCTGAGGCGCGCCTCTCCGGCAAGGTCACGGCGCTGCTCAGCGGCATACAGAAGGTCAAGCTCGCCGGGGCTGAGGAACGTGCCTTTGCACAGTGGGCACATGGCTATGCCGAGTACGCGCGCAGCGCCTACAATCGTCCCGTCATGGTACGCGCGCTGGCGCCCATCTCGAGCATTATCAGCATGCTGGGTACCATCGCTATCTATTACTTTGCGGGCTCGGCAAGGATCGCGGTGGCAGACTTCATGTCGTTTAACGTCGCGTTTGGGCAGATAACAGCCGCAATTCTGGAGTTCACGAACGTCGCGAGCCAATTCGCCCAGATTGGCCCGATGCTTGAGCTGGTCAGACCTATTCTGGCCGCGGAGCCAGAAGTGGCGAACGATAAGCCGACGGTCACATCGGTCGACGGGAGCGTAACGGTCTCGGATGTCTCCTTCCGCTACAACGAGGACGCGCCATACGTGCTCAAGGACATCTCGTTCCGCATCAAAGCGGGCGAATACGTTGCGCTGGTGGGGAAGTCGGGGTGTGGCAAGTCGACGATCGTGCGCCTCCTCCTTGGCTTCGAGAAACCCGAGCATGGTGCCATCTACTACGGGCGCAATGACGTATCGCGCGTGGAGCTTCGCTCGCTTCGTAGCCACATCGGCGTGGTGATGCAGGACGGAAGCCTCTTCATGGGCGACCTTGCGAGCAACATCACCATAAGTGCGCCCACCGCGACGCTTGACGATGCCTGGGAGGCGGCGGAGCTTGCCGGCATCGCCGACGACATTCGACAGATGCCCATGGGGATGCAGACCATAGTCATGCAATCCGGGAGCGGCATCTCGGGCGGGCAACGGCAGCGCATCATGATCGCACGCGCAATCTGTGGCAAGAAGCGCGTCCTCATTTTTGACGAGGCGACGAGCGCCCTGGACAACATCACGCAGAAGCACGTGAGCCAGTCGCTCGAGTCTCTCAAGTGCACGCGCATCGTCGTTGCCCACAGGCTTTCCACCGTGCGGCATTGCGACCGGATTCTGGTGATCGATGGCGGGTGCGTCGCGGAGGAGGGGACGTACGAGGAGCTTGTCGCCAAGGGCGGTGTATTTGCGAATCTCGTTGCTCGCCAACGCCTCGAGACCGAGATGTGAGGGTGCCCCGGAGGGTGCCCCGCCGGGACGGTCATCTGGGCCACCGTGCTGTGGGACCGCCCTTCGAGACGCTGGATCTCCGGGACCATTTCCAGAGGGATGCGACCCTTGGGGAATCGCCGCCAAGCGCCAGACTGCCCGAATGTGCAGGTTTCGTGTGGTAGATACGCCCGGCTGGGTGTAAGGCGTTGACAAGAATTGAGAAGGTGCGTACTATACTTCCTGCTTGACGGAGAGCATCCGACGAGTGCTTGAAAACAGAAAATGGGGATGTGGCACAGCGGCAACTGCGGCGGACTGTAAATCCGCTCCCTCTGGGTTCCCTGGTTCGAGTCCAGGCATCCCCACCATCTGCCCGTGTAGCTCAGTCGGTAGAGCACCTCGTTGGTAACGAGGAGGCCACC
>JAFWIE010000054.1 GCA_017533825.1 Atopobiaceae bacterium
CTTCATCGCGAGGTCGACCTCCTCGGCGGCCGTGAGCAGGTCCACCTTGCCGATCTCCTTGAGGTACATGCGCACGGGGTCGCCCGTGAGCATGACGGTGGAGGTGTCCTGGCGGCGCGACCGCACGCGGCTCGAGCGCTTCTTGGTCTTTGGCCGCGGGGCAGAACGCAGCGCGTCGTTGACGACGCGAACCTCGTTTGCCGCCTCCGAACGTAGGCCGTCCTCGTCGTCCTCGTCATCGACGAAGTCATCGTCGTCGACGAAATCGTCTAGCGGGGACGACAAATCGTCATCGGCCACGCCGGCAGCCGTGATCTCGATCCCACGCTCCCGCACCGCATCATAGAGGGCGGAGAGCTCGTCTCCGTCCACGTCAATCTCTTTGACTGCAATCTGAATATCGTCCTCGGTGAGCGCGCCTCCCGAGCTCTTTGACTTGTTTACCAAGACGCCCACAACCTTCGTGAGCTCCTCCGTGAGGACAACACTGTCCTTCGACTTTTTAGTAGCCACAGGCATCCTTTCAACGCACAGACTTTTAGATGATACCCGAATCTATCGGACGTTATTCTGGGAAAGACGCATTTGAAGGTCGGAAGCGTGCTTCTGGAGGTTCGCGGCTTCGTAGAAGAGCGCCCCAGAATCCCCCGACCCTTCCCGCATCCGTGCTCTGAGCTCGCGGATGCGTTGCTTGGTGGAGTACAGTTCCACCGTGTCGAGCAAGAACGCCACCTTGCGCTCCTTGTCCATGTCGGAATCGTTTGCTATCCGACCGGACGCCAGGATGTATGACGCATCTGGCACGACTGCCTCCGCCGCCCGTACCACGTCCGCCGGTGCCGTGCCCACCGGCGTGGCCAGCATCGCCCATGCCATGACCTCGTCGCGCTCGTCCGCCCAGGAGAACGTGGCGATGCGTCCATCGTGGGCACGCATCTCGTCAGGCGCGACGGCAATCAGCGCAAGCAACTCCTTCTCTGCCTGCAACTGCATTCGCTCATCCGTCGTGAGCACAGGTGCGCTGAACGCCGAGGGTTCGGCATAGTAGGCCGACTGACTCTCGTACGCCTCGCTCGGCACGTAGTCATCATACCCAGCATACCCTTGCGCATGCTGAGCTTGCTCATGCCGAGGAGATGGGTCCGCAGCTGCCACGGGCTTCGACTTGATGGTGCGCTTGACGTCCTCCACCGAGAAGCCGAGGCGCTCCGCCACCTCCATCGCGTAGCCATCGAGCACGTACGAGTCCTTCAGGGGCGCAAGCATCGTCGCGACCTCATTGAGCGCATTGGCGCGCACCCCGGCAGGCGTGGAAGGGTTGATGCCTTCGAGACGCTTCCCCAAGACGAACGACATGAGCGGTTGCGCCTCGTCGAGAATGAGTTGCAGTTCCGCCGCCCCATATGCCTCGAGGAACTCGGCGGGATCCTGGCCGCCCGGCAGGACAACGCAGCGCAAGTCGGCCTCAGACTTGTCCAAGAACTGAATCGCACGCTCAGCCGCACGCTGTCCGGCCGCATCGCCGTCAAACATGCAGATGATTCGGCGGGCGAAGCGCGCGAGCGTCCGCACGTGGTCTATCGAGAACGAGGTGCCCAGCGCGGCGACGGTATTGGTGTAGCCGGCCTCATGCATCGCGATCACATCCGTGTACCCCTCGCACACGATGGCCACGCCACGCGCGGCAATCGTCTCCTTGGCGCGGTCGAAGGCATACAGGTGCTTGCCCTTATGGAAGACGGGTGTCTCCTTGGTGTTGAGGTACTTGGGCTTGCCGTCGTCAATGACGCGACCGCCGAAGGCGATCACACGCCCCTGCTCGTCGCAGATGGGAAACATCACCCGCGCAAAGAACCGGTCCTGCAGACCAGATTCCCGCCTGATGGCGAGGTCTGCCGTCAGAAGCTCCTCCGCCGTGAAGCCTTTCCTCGTAAGGTGGGCGACCAGCGAACCCCGTCCCGGCGCGTAGCCAAGTCCCCAGCGTCGGCATATGGTGGAACCAAATCCCCTGCCCGAGAGATAGCGGCGCCCTGAGTCCGGACCGCCTCCCCGTCCACGGAGAAGCATCGTGGTGTAGTACGCCGATGCCTCAGTGAGGCACTCGATGAGCCGATTGCGCTTGGGCCCGCGCCGCGTGCCCCGCTCTTCCACGAGCTCGATGCCTGCCCGGTCGGCCAAGAAGCGCACCGCATCAGGGAACTCGAGACCCTCCCGACGCATGATATAGCCAAACAGGTTGCCACCCTCGCCGCAACCGAAGCACTTCCATAGCCCCGTCGAGGAGTTGATGTGGAACGAGGGAGACTTCTCGTGATGGAAGGGGCAGCAGCCCCACCAATCGTCCGTCCCCCGCTGCCGCAGCGGTACCGTCTCGCCGACGAGCTGTACGATGTCGGTCGCCTGGCGCACGCGCTCCATGTCTTCTTCGCTAATCACGCGTCACCTCCAGCTCGCTCGAACCAAGGTTTTCTCGCACCCACGCGATGTTGCCGAGCACGACCCGCTCGAGTTCCTCCAGCGAATCGAACTTGCGCGACGCGCGCAGCCACCGCACGAAGACGACGCTCACCTCCTCGCCATAGAGGTCCCCGGAGAAGCCAATCAGATTCGCCTCCAAGAATGCCTCACCGCCACCACCAAATGTCGGTGGGGCACCGACGTTGGCAGCCGCCGGCCACGCACGGCTTCCGCAGACCACGAAGCATGCGTACACGCCTTCTGCCGGCATGCACTCTATGGGAGCACACCGCACGTTCGCCGTGGGAAATCCAAATCCCGTGCCCTCTCCCCTGCCATGCTCGACCGTGCCGCTCACGTAATGGCACCGGCAGAGCAGCTCGTTCGCCTCGTCGAGAAGTCCGTCCTCGAGGAGGCGGCGCACCCTCGTGGCGCTCACGAAGTCCGAGCCGCTTCGCACGAGCTCATGCCCGTGCACTCTGAAGCCGAACTCCACCCCCAGCTCGGCAAGCAGACGTACGTCTCCTCGCCCTCTGCATCCGAATCGGAAGTCTTCCCCCACATGAATGGACGCCGGGTGCAAGTTGGGCAGCAGGACGTCGTGGACGAACGCGGAGGGCTCGGTCTGCGCCATTGCCTCGTCGAATGCGAGCAGGACAACCGCACTCACGCCGAGCTCGATGAGCCCGGCAGCACGGTCCTCACACCCGAGCAGGCGCGCACCACGAACCGATTCCGGCCTGAGCACCTCTGCGGGATCGGGGTCGAACATGACCGCAACACAGGGCAGACCTTGCGCTCGGGCATCCTCACATGCCGCCGCGACGAGGGTACGGTGTCCCATGTGCAGTCCGTCAAAGGCCCCTATGGTGATGACGCATCTGCTGTCGCAAGCGCGAGATGCCACCGCCTCCGTCGCGACGATGCGTCCGCGCGGCACTTCCTTCCAGTTGAGTTTTTCCGGCTCATAGGGAGTCCATCGCAGGTCAGGCAGACTCAAGCTCGCACCCCCTCGATGCCATGCGGGAAGTTGACCTTTGGCACCAAGCGCGACCCCACTGACTCCCAGACGCCCAGAAGCTGCGACTCATGCACGAGCGCAACACGCTGTCCACGGCGCATGCCGTCCACTTCGAGTGATCTTCCACACGCCACGGCCGTGAGCTCAGAATCTTTAATGTGATACATCGGCAAGCCAAGGCTACGTGCAGGGTCGAGCGCGACGTCTCCAATTCCCTTCGCTCCCAGCTCCTTCACCTGCTCGAGCGAGACGCACTGCGCGAGCGTCACCGTTCCCGAGACGGTACGACAGAGCCGGGCCAAGTGCGCGGCACTGCCGGCCTCGCGGCCAAGGTCGCGCGCAATGGCGCGGACGTAGGTGCCCTTGGAGACCGTGAAGGCGCATTGCCAGTCCAGCGTCGCGGGCATGCTCCCATCGGGACTCTCTGGTGCCCCCCGCACCTCAGGCTCCTCGTCAATCGCTATGAGCTGCGCCTCGGTGATGAGAACGCGCCGCGGTTCGAGCACGACCTCCTCACCAGCACGTGCGCGCGCATACGCCCGCTTGCCCCCCACCGATATCGCCGAGTATGCGGGAGGTACCTGCTCATGCTCCCCCAAGAGCGCACGCAGCATGGACCGTGCATAGTCCGCATCACGAAGTTGGGGTGAGAGCGGGGCGGACTTCGTCAGGTCTCCCTCGGCGTCATCGGTATTCGTCTCGTAGCCAAAGCGAATCGTAGCGAGGTAGGACTTGCTGTCTGCGGTAAGCAGTCCCATCAGGCGCGTGCCCTGCCCGACACCCACGACCATGACGCCTTCTGCCGCCGGGTCTAGCGTCCCCGCATGACCGACGCGCCGCTCGCCGAGCGCGCGACGCACGACATCCACCACGTCGTGGCTCGTCATTCCAACGGGCTTGTTAATGCCAAGGAGCAGGTTGATCCCGCTTGATCCGCGCCTCAACGCAACCCTCCGCGTTCGAGTGCGTTCTCGACGTCAGCATCGTTGACGAGCGCGCGCAGTGCTGGTAGCACCGACGAGAGCGCCTCGTCGATGTTGCCCACATAGGTGAAGCCAGCGGCAGCGCGATGGCCACCACCACCCAGCAGGCGCGCAACCGTCGAGACGTCATAGTGACCCTTGGACCTCAGGTTGCCACGCACCTTTCCACCGGGGATGGCCTTCAGGAAGAGCGCTACCTCCGAGCCCTCCACGCTGCGCACGACGTCAATAAGGCCGTCGCTTTCGTCGAGGTCTGCACCGGTGCGCGTCAGGTCGTTCTGCGTCGCATAGCTATAGGCGATGCGCCCCTGCTCGAATGTGCATATTCTGCCCATGACGAGCGACTTGAGGTGCAAGAATTGAATCCTAAAGCTCTGGTAGACGTTTAGGGAGACATCCGAGGGAGACGCTCCACAGTCAACCAGAAGCGAGGCCACCTTGAACGACTCGGCATCGGAGTTTTGGTATTGGAAGCGACCGGTATCCGTCATCACCGCGCAGAGAATGCTCTGGGCTATGCTGGGCGTCATCTCGATGCCCAGATACAGCGCGAACTCCGCGACGATGACCCCCGCGGCAGCAGCACCAGGCCGCACGATCGACGCCTCGGCGGCGATGTCGCCGAACGGATGATGGTCGATGACTGCCACGTGTCGCGCACGACGCAGCACGGCCTCACCATCGCACAGACGATTGTAAGCGGACAGGTCGAGCGCCATAAAGAGGTCTGGCTCCCCCTCGTATGCCACCGCGCGCACCATCTCGTCTGCTCCCTCGAGGAACTGATAAATGCGCGGAACTGGCGCATCGTCTGCGAGAAGACACACGACATCCTTCTCTGGCCAACGCTTGCGGATTATCTGCGCCATGGCGAGCTCAGACCCGAGGGCATCCCCATCCGGTGAGGTGTGTGCACAGAGCGCGATGAGCTCAGCTTCTTCGATGAGCGCCGCAATCTGTGCAAACCCCTCCATCTGCGCCTTGAGCTCGTCCGCGTCCTGCGGCCCGATCATCGCGCTATCTGAAAGCATCGTCCTCCCCTTCGACAAGGTCATCCTCTGCCGCGATGGGATACCCGAACTCGTCCTTCTCGATTGACAAGGTCGGCGGCACGTCTTCCAACGCACGGGAGATACGCTCCGCTTCGTCGGTGGTCGTATCGATGACGAAGGTGATGTCCGGCGTGACGCGCCAACCCAGTGCATGTCCCAGGAGTGAGCGGATGCGCCCCTTCGCTCGCGCGAGCGCCTCGCTCACTTCCGGATACCTTCGTTGCTCGCAGCTCACATAGACACGCAGCTGCGATTTGTCGATGCTCACCTCGCAGCCCGTGATCGTGACGAGCTCGAGCGCGGGGTCGGACACCTCAAAGAGCAAGATGTAGCCAAGCTTCTCGCGGGCGGCCTCTGCGAGCCTCCTTGAGTTTGCGTTTTGCTTCATGCGTCCCTCCTACTCGGTACGAGCGACCTCCTCGATGCGATACGCCTCGATGGTGTCTCCTGGGTGAATGTCTTGGAAGTTCTCGAGGCCAATACCGCACTCAAAGCCGGCCTTGACGCTCTTGACGTCATCCTTGTAGCGGCGAAGCGAGGCGACCTTGCCCTCGTACACGACGATGCCGTCGCGCACCAGGCGCACGAGGTTGTCGCTTGCGATCTCGCCCTCCTGCACCATGCAGCCTGCCGCGATGCCAACCTTGGGCACCTTGAAGGTGTCGCGCACCTCAACCGTGGCCGTCTGGACCTCGATCTCCGTCGGCTTCAGCATGCCGATGCGTGCCGCGTCGATGTCCTCCATTGCCTTGTAGATGACGCTGTAGGTACGGATCTCGACGCCGTCGCGCTCCGCAGCAGTGCGTGCCTTCGCGTCAGGACGCACGCCAAAGCCAATGATGATGGCGTTCGAGGCGTCTGCGAGGACGACGTCCGTCTCGCTGATGGCGCCGACCGCCGAGTGAATCACGTTGATGCGCACCTCGCTCTGGTCCTTCTTGGCCAAGGAGTCCTCGAGTGCCTCGATCGAACCCATGACGTCGGCCTTGATGATGAGGTTGAGCTCCTTAACCTCAGCGTCCTCCATCGTGGCAAAGAGGTTCTCGAGAGTGATGTGCTTGACCTTGTTCTGCTCCTCGATGCGTGCCTTGAGCGCGCGCTCGTCCGCGAGGCTGCGCGCATCGCGGTCGTCCTGGAAGACGCGGAACTCGTCGCCTGCCATAGGGACGCTCGAGAGACCCAAGATCTCCACGGGATAGCTCGGCGTCGCCGTCTTTACCGTGCGGCCCTTCGGGTCCACCATGGCGCGAACCTTGCCGTAGGCCATGCCCGCCACGAGCGCATCGCCGACATGAAGCGTACCGCGCGTGACGAGGACCGTCGCGACCGAGCCACGACCGCGGTCGAGCTTGGCCTCCAGGACGTTGCCAGAGGCGAAGGTGTCCGGGTTGGCCTTGAGCTCGAGAACGTCCGCCTCGAGCAAGACGGACTCGAGCAGCTCGTCGATACCGATCTTCTGCTTGGCGGAGATGTCGACGAACATGTTGTCGCCGCCCCACTCTTCGGGGATGATGCCGTACTCGGTGAGCTCCTGACGCACGCGGGTGGGGTCGGCGCCGGGCTTGTCGATCTTGTTGACGGCAACGATGATGGGGACGTCTGCCGCCTTTGCGTGGTTGATGGACTCGACCGTCTGGGGCATGACGCCGTCGTCGGCCGCGACGATCAGGATGACGATGTCGGTGACCTTCGCGCCACGGGCACGCATGGCGGTGAAGGTCTCGTGACCGGGCGTGTCGATGAACGTGATGATGCGGCCGTCAATCTCTACCTGAGACGCACCGATGGCCTGCGTGATGCCGCCGGCCTCGCCTGCGGCGACGCCTGTGTGACGGATGGCGTCGAGCAGGCTCGTCTTGCCGTGGTCGACGTGACCCATCACCGTGACTACCGGCGGACGTGGCTTGAGGTCGGCTTCGTCGTCGTAGAACGTGAAGGAGTTCTCTTCCTCCTTCGTCATGACCTTGACGTCACGACCGAGGTCGTCGGCCACCAGCTCGATCTGGTCGTCGCTCATGCTCTGCGTGACGGTGAGCGCCTCGCCGAGCAGGAACATGCGCTTGATGATCTCGGTCGGGGCGATTCCGAGGAGCTCCGCGAGGTCTGCCACCGTCGAACCCTGAGGAACCTTCACGGTGTCGAGCTGCGAGAGGTCCTGGTCGTTGGCGATGGCCTTCTCGATGCGCTGCTGCTCGGCCGCCGCCTCAGCCTGCTGTTGGCGGCGCTCCTTGCGCTTGCGCCTCCGTCCGGTCGACTCGCGGTTTGCCTCACGCACGGCGGCACGTGCGTCCGCCAGGACGCGCTCGCGGTTGTACTCCTCCGCCTCGCGCGCCATGCGGCTATAGCGGTCCTCGACCTCGTTGCGCCCACGACCACGACGGTTGCGACCGCGACCTGCGCCGGCATCGGGCTCAGGCTGCGCGGCGGCCATGTCTGCCGCGCTCACACGCGGCTGTGCGCTCTGCGGACGGGCGTTGCGCGCCGGCGCAGCCTCGCGCTCGGGGCGTTCGGTACGCTCGTTGCGTTGCTGTCTGCGACCCTGCTGCTGAGCCTTGGCGGCACGCGCCTCCTGCTGCTCCTTGCGCTGCTTGTCGCGTTCCTCTTGCTGCTTGCGCATGATCTCGTCCTGCTGGGCGATCTGCTCGAGCAGGCTCGTGAACGCGGGCATCGACTTCGGGGCGTTGTCGCGCACGCGGTTGCGCTCCGCCTCCTCGGCCGCCTTGCGCTCGGCCTCGAGCCTCTCGGCCTCGGCCTTCTTGCGAGCCTCCTCGGCTGCAGCACGGCGAGCCTCCTCCTCTTCGCGCTCACGGCGGCGTCGTGCCTCGGCGGCCAGACGCTCGGCCTCGGCCTTGGCACGGGCCTCTTCCGCCGCCCGTGCCTGTGCCTCGGCCTCGGCGCGCTTCTGCGCCTCAATCTCGGCCGCACGCGCCTCCAGAATGGGCTCGAGGCGCTTCTTGATAATGGATACGTACGCCGCCTCAAGCGTAGAGGAGGCGGACTTTGCGGGAATCTTCATATCGCGGAGATGTCCCAGCATCTCCTTACTGGTCATGCCGTATTCCTTGGCCAGGTCATGCACGCGAGTCTTTGCCATAGGGTACCGAACCTTCCTGATACTGGCTTTATGCCGGGCGGCTAAATCAAGGAGTCAGGGTCGTCGGAGACTCGTACGTCTTCGCCGGCCAATGCGTCGAGGCGCTCATGCAACCCGCAGAAGAGCGACCCCGGCCGAGCGCTGTTTCTGCAGCGCCGTCCATCGGGGAAGATATACTCGCAGCGACCATCGGTCTCGACCTCGTCAACCTCATCGCTCACGATGCTGGGGATGTCGCGGAGGATGTCTCGCGCGAGAGACTCGTTCTTAATGTCGATGTGATAACCCGTCAGGCGCGCGGCAAGACGTGCGTTCTGGCCTTCCTTGCCGATGGCCAGCGAGAGCTGATCGTCGGGAACGATGACCGTCGCGTATTTGTTCTCGGCATCAACGATGACCCGCGAGACCTTCGCTGGCGAAAGGGCGTTCGCCACGCAGCGTGCGGGGTCGTCGCTCCACAGCACCACGTCGACGCGCTCGCCGCGCAACTCCGAGACGACGGTGCGTACACGACTGCCCTTGGGACCCACGCAGGCGCCCACCGGATCGAGCTTCTCGTCGTTTGACGAGACGGCCACCTTCGAGCGCACGCCCGGCTCGCGGGCGACGGAGCGCACCTCGACCACACGGTCGTAGACCTCGGGCACCTCGAGCTCGAAGAGTCGACTGATGAGTGCGGGATGCGTACGACTGATGACGATGGGCGGACGCTGGCGCTCGCCACGCACCGGCTGCTGCGTGCTGTTGGGGTCGCGCACGTCGATGATGAGCGCCTTGAGACGCTGGTTGTGGGAGTAGCGCTCCCCAGCGGGCCGCTCGTTGCGCTCCTCGGGGAAGCGACGCTGGTCGAAGTGCGGAAGCTCCGCCTCGACGCCTTCGCGAATCTTCACGATCTCGAAGTCCGGCGTGGACTGCAGTACCGTACCGGTGATGATGTCGCCGACGCGATCCGAGAACTCCTCGTAGATCTGCTGACGCGCCGCGTTGCGCACGATGGCCTTTATTTCCACCTTCGCCTGCTGGGCGGCAATACGACTGGTGTTCTTTGGGGTGACGTCCACCTCACGGTACTCGGCGTACTCGCCAGTCTCTTCGTCGGGCTCGCCGACGGGCACCAGCTTGTAGACGTACACCTTGCCGGTCGCACGGTCGATGGTCACCTTCGCGCCGTACTGCAGGTGCAGTACGTCTGCGTAACTCTTCGCGAGTGACTGCTCGAGACGATCGAGCAGGTACAACTCATCGATGTGCCTCTCTTGGCAGAGTGCCATGAGGGCATCCATCATCTGCGATGCCATGTTGTCCTCCTATCGCTTACCCGCCGACGAGCGACCCTTGGCTCCCTTGTGGGTACCGTCGTCAAACGTGGGCTTTATCGTACAAGAACGTATTTCGTCAAAGGGAATGGCGACGTCTCCGTCATCGCAAGAGAGACGCACGAGTCCCTCGTCATATCCCTTGAGCGTACCGGTATAGCGCCGCCTGCCCTCGGCAGCCTTCAGCTTGAGGGACACCTGCTCACCTGCGAATCGCTCGAAATCATGTGGCCGACGCAGGGGACGCGAGAGACCGGGGGAAGAGACCTCAAGCATGAACGACCCTTCGATGGGGTCGAGCTCGTCGATGAGGTCGGAAATCCAGCCCGACTGTGCGCTCACCTCGTCCAGCGTGATGGGGTCGGCATCCTCGTCCGCGTGGTCGATGCGCACACGAATGGTGCGGGCCTTGGCGGAACCGACCACCTCGACGTCCACGACGTCAACGTCATGCGCTGGGGCAGCCGCCTCTAGGGCTTCCAGCAGCTCCTCGCGCATCTCCTCTGGGCTCAATCCCCGCATTTTGCTCCTCTCCACGGTGTAGACAGAAAGGAAGCGGGGCGAAACACTCCACCCCACTTCCTCGACTAGAACTACGTTTCGTGAATACTGTACCAAAACCCGACAGGAATCAACAAATACCCACAAATGCGTACCTGCCCAGATATCGTTGATGGCGCATCGCATGTGACAACGCGCCACTCGGAAACCCTACTTCCGACGGTGTGCAAACGCCAAGAGACCTCCCGCAAGCGCTACGAGGAGCACGGCGACTCCCAAGGCGATGGCAGCGGCCTTTCTCGATACACCCACCGTGGCTGCGGTAGTCTTGGCGGCCTCGGCTTCCGCCTCTGCCGTTGCTGCCTCCTCTGCGGCAACGACGTCGGCAGTGACGCGCTCATACACCGTGGCACCGCAGATCGTGCAGGTTCCCTCGCGTATCACGGAGCCGTCAGAGGCAGCAGAAGTTGTGCTGGCGGTCTGGGAGCTGCTGGCCTCAGAGGTGGCAGCTTCAGAGGTAGCGGTCTCGGAACCGGTGGTTTGCGTGTCGGTGGTTACCTTGGTGGCATCCGTGGTGGTGGCGGTACCCGCTGCGGTAGTTGCGGCACCCGAGGTGGCGGTAGGATCCGTCACGTCCTTCCATGTCTCGACGTTGTGCTTGATGGGCATCCATGCCGTCCGATACTTGTATCCGCATGTCGAGCAGGTCTTCTCCGTGTAGCCGTGCTCCGTGCAGCTCCCCTCGTGGACGTCGTCGGTCCACTCGGGATTCTCGCACGCATGCGGCACCAAGTCCACGTCGTACTCGAAGTGCTCATCCGGGGTAAAGTTGCTGGTATTCCCACTGCGCGTGATGTTGGAGGGGCTCATGTTCTCGCCGATCTCCGCATCGCAGTAGGCGCGACGATCGGTGTTGTCCTCAAAGAACGAGATGCTGCCCTCGACGTTGTTGTCGGTGATCGTACCGGCATACCCGTAGTCTTCGGGATACAGGATGTACATGCCGATCATGCCACCGCTATGGACGTAGCCATGGTCGGAGACATACCCATGGATCGTGATCTTGTTGTTCTTCAGGTCGGCATACCCATTTGCGTAGGCGCCGCCCATGAACTGCTCGTCCTTGTTTACCTTGTCGGTATCGGTGCAGACGAGCGTGACGTCAATGATATTGTTTGCGATGGTCCCGCGTCCGAAGCCCGCGGCACCACCCACGCCGATGCATGAACCCGTGGTCGTCAATGCCACCTGACCCACGATCGTGCAGTTCTCGATGGTCGCGTCGTCCATGTACCCGCACACGCCGCCGACGAAGGTGGGCTCTTCCGTCTTTGCGCTCACGTCGAGTCCGAGGAACTGCACGTTACGCACCGTGGCACCCTCCAACGCGCCGAAGAAGCCCGAGAAGACCGACTCATACGAGACGAGGTTGCCATCATACGTGTCGCGCCGAGCTGCACTTACCTCCGTGATGGTGGCGTTCAGAATGGCGTGACCATTGCCGTCGAGCGTTCCACGGAAGTCGAAGGGCTGCCACGTATGTCCCGCGAGGTCAATATCCGCCATGAGCTTGAACGAACCACTGGGGTTGCTCGCCAGTGCCAACAGGCCGTCGATGTCGTAGATGGGGATGGCTTGCTCGGTCGTCGCGCTCGCGCTCTCGCCATCGGTCTCGCCTGTCTCGTCGGTGCCATACGTGCCGTCCGACGTCAACGAACCATCCGATGATGTTGTTTCGCCCGTAACCGAGGACGTGCCCGTCGAGGAACTAGTGCTCGAAGACGTTCCCGTGCTGGACGTCGAGCTTGTGCCAGTGTCCGTCGACGATGTTACGCCCATCGAGGAGCTCGTGCCCATACCCGAACTTGTTGAGTCGGTCCCGTACGTCGAATCGGTCCCATATGAGGAGTCCGTGCCGTACGAGGATGACTCGGAGTACGTCGAATCGGTCCCATAAGAGGAGTCTGTGCCGTACGTAGAGTCCGTGCCGGACGAGGATGACTCAGAGTACGTAGAATCACCGTACGTCTCTACGCTCCCGTATGACGCGTCATCCGCAGACCCCACCTGCATCGCCTGCACCGAGCGCATGGGCGCGATGCCGGCAGAAAGCAAAACTGCCATGGCGGCAGCAATTGCAGCGTTCGAACGTGAGCTCTTGTCTCGCATGGATAGCACCTTCCTCTTCTTGCCTACGTATTGAGGATGTCCAACGTATCGCTTCCAATGGATCGTATGGCGACACCGCGCCGTTTCAAAGTGTATCACGACAAAAAAGGCTTAAGCCCGATTTCTAGTAGGTGAGCTCGCACAAGCGCCAGACGGAGCAACTGCGCACAGGACACTCACCGAGGGGTTTCGCGCAGGGAGTAACACCGTATGAGAAAAGACGCGAGCACATTGCTTGCCGGCAGAGGGGTGCCCGCCCCACGAACGGTCTCCCGGCAGTTTGGCGCGCATATGCATTGGCGGCAGAAGGTGCTCTATACTCATCCTTGCATCGCGACCGATTTCGTAAGGAGATGAGCATGGATGGGTTTGGGACTGTACTTTGTGATCTTTGGGGCGATTCTCGCCGTGATCGGCGGCGCCTTCCTTGCGATCACGCATTCTGTTGAGGTTACGGAATCCAGGCGTGGGCAAACGTGCACTGTCTCAGCAGAGGCGAAGCTTATTGACTCGATACGACACAGCACTCATTACATGGACGAGATTCGCGTCACCTACCATGGCGTGTACACGTATCGCACGGAGGACGGCACACAGATTCATTCCGAGAACAAGCATGGTTATGGCAGGCCCGATGACATCCCCGGACCTGTTGCGACCATTCTTTACGATCCGAACGAGGCGACGGAGTTCATCATTCCGGAAGAGCAGGTATCGATACTCGACGCCTTCCCGGGGCTACGGCGAACCGGTAAGATTCTTCTTGCCCTCTCAGCCCCCTTTCTGATTGCCGCCGTGGTGTTCTGGGGAGCATAAATCCGTATCAAATCTGCGGTATGGGGATGACGAGACCGTACGATGAGTTTCTTTTGCGTTCGCCGCATACCACATAGACATCCATACCACCCATGCCTATAAACTTGAAACATTGCTATAGGTGGGGCAAGCAGAAGGGCCGGCCAACGACGACCCTCCCCGACAAAACAGAAGGGACGACCATGCACTATTCAAGGAAGAACCTCATCGTAACCGCGGGACTCGCAGGAGTGCTGTCCTTCGGGCTCATCGGGTGCTCGGCGTCTTCCACGCAAACCGTCGAGACCACGGTCACGGATGAGAATGGCAACGAGACCACGACGACCACGACCACGCAAACCGACGAGAGCGGCACCACGACCACTGAGACCACCAGCTCTACCGACGCCTCCGCGTCCCCCCTGTACTACGTCAACAAGGGGTTTGGCTTCGAGGTCACCCTGCCCGAGGACTTCGTGAAAACCGAGCCCGAGCCGGACAGCGATGGCGAAGAGACCATGCTCTACGCAGTGAATGACCAAAACGAGACGGTGTTCATCATTTGGCGCGACCTCGCCGTTGAGCCGACGTTCGAAGGTCCTCTCCCCTGGGCAGAGTCCTACGCCACCTCACTGCAAGAGATGGCTGAGAACAATGGCGAGACCTCCGTCTCGATTACCACGACCGAGGGAAAGCTTGCGGGCGTTCCCTGCATCATACTTGAGTGCAGGAGCACATCCGGCGATGGCGTCGCTTTGTATCGGGACCTCTTCTTCATGGTTGCCAATACCGACGAAGGACTGAAGGGCATCTACGTCGGTGTTACGACCGCTGATGAGCAATCGCTCGATAGCATTGAGAACTGCTTCAGGTCGATCGAATAGGCTACTAATCACTCGCGAGAGAAAGCAGCCGCCCACGCATTACATGCGTGGGCGGCTGCTTTTGCGTCACTTATCTTGAAGTGCCTTAGTTGGCCACGATGTTCACCAGACGCCCGGGCACGACAATGACCTTGCGGATGGTCTTGCCCGCGATGAAGCCTGCCACTGCCGCACGCGCAGCTGCCTCGAGCTCTTCCTTCGGAGCGTTTGCCTCGACGTCGATGCGTGCACGCACCTTGCCGAGTACCTGCACCGCGATCTGGACCGTGGAGGCCTTTGCCGCCGCAGGGTCAAACTCGGGCCACGGCTCGTCATATACTGACGTTGTGAAGCCGAGTGCCTCGTGATAGAGCTCCTCCGCCCAGTGCGGGCAGATGGGGCTGAGCATCGCCACGATCGCACGAGCGACCTGGAAGGTGAGCGCGGCATCGCGCTGATCGATGCGCACCTTGTTGAGATAGCCACTCGCATCGTTCACGAGCTCCATGATGGCGCTGATTGCGGTGTTGAATTGTGCGCGATCAAAGTCTGCCGTGCACTTGAGACCCATCTCGTGCATGCGGCGGTACAGCTCCTTGCCCCGCCCATCAAGCTTCGAGGCGTCGAGCTTCGCGTCGGCGTCAGCAGTGGCTGCGAGCGCCCACACGGTGCGCCATGCGCGCTTGATGAAGCGATTCGCGCCGGCAACGACCTCTTCGTCCCAGTTGAAGTCCTTCTCGGACGGTGCGATGAAGAGAATCGCCAGACGCATCGTGTCGGCACCGTAGGGACCGATGACGGAGCTGGGTGGCACGACGTTGCCCTTCGACTTACTCATGGTGTCGCCATTGGCGTCCTTCACCATGCCCTGGCACAGCAGGTTGGTGAATGGCTCGTCGAAGTCGAGCATGCCGAGGTCGCGCATGACCTTGGTCCAGAAGCGCGAGTACAGCAGGTGAAGGATGGCGTGCTCGATACCACCGATGTAGTTGTCCACGGGCATCCAATGATCCACTGACTCACGCGAGAAGGGCGCCTCGTCGTTGTGAGGATCGCAATACCGCAGATAGTACCAGCTGGAGCAGGTAAAGGTGTCCATGGTGTCGGTGATGCGCTTGGCGGGCTTGCCGCACTTGGGGCAAGTCGTCTCGTAGAAGGGCGCATACTCGGCAAGCGTCTCGCCCGCACCCAGGTCAAGGTCGTCGGGCAGCGTGACGGGCAGGTCCTCGTAAGGTACCGGCACGTCACCACAGCAGTCGCAGTGAATCATTGGGATGGGGTTGCCCCAATAGCGCTGGCGGCTGATGAGCCAGTCGCGCAGACGGAACTGCACGGTCTTGCGGCCGATGCCCTGCTCGCCCAGATAGTCGATGATGGCATCCACGGCAGGGCTGTGCTTGCCGCCGAGCATGCCGGTGAAGGGACCGGACTGGATGAGGTAGCCCTCGGCGTCCATGGCATGGTCCCAGTCGACGTTGGTCACGCGCAGGCCGCGCTCGTCCTTGAGCTGCTCGTAGAGAGGGTCGTCCTTGAGTGCGATGATGGGCGGGATGGGCAGGTCGTACTTGCGGGCGAACTCGAAGTCACGCTGATCGCCCGAGGGCACTCCCATGACGGCGCCCGTGCCATAGTCGAGCAGGATGTAATCGGCCACCCAGATGGGCGCAGGCGCCCCGGTGAGCGGGTTGATGACGTAGCGTCCCGTGAAGACGCCGTGCTTCTCGCGACCCGACCCCTGGCGGTCAACTGAGGAGACCTGCTCGACGGACTTCTTCAGCGCGAGGTAGGCTTCCTCGTACTCCGTTCCTGCGACGAGTTCGGCGGCAAGCGGGCTTTCCGGCGGCAGCAGGAAGAAGGACACGCCGTAGAGGGTGTCGGGACGCGTCGTAAAGACGGTGATGAGACGATCGGTGGGCGTGACGCCATCCTCGGCCGCAAGCGCGAAGTCGATCTCGGCACCCTCCGAGCGTCCAATCCAGTTGCGCTGTTGCGCCTTGACGTTCTCGGGCCAACCAGTCAGCTTGTCGAGGTCGTCGAGCAGTTCCTGAGCATAGTCGGTGATGCGCAGGTACCACTGGCTGAGCTCGCGCTTCTCGGGAACCTCGCCGCAGCGCCAGCACTTGCCGTCCACGACCTGCTCGTTGGCGAGCACCGTGTTGCAGCTCGGGCACCAGTTGACGGGACTCGTCGCACGGTACGCGAGGCCCTTCTCCCACATCTTCAGGAAGGCCCACTGCCCCCACTTGTAGTAGTCGGGATCGCACGTACGCACTAGACGGTCGTAGTCATACGAGAAGCCCATGCGCTTCATGGTGGCAACGGCCGTATCCATGTTCTGGTACGTCCACGCACCGGCCTGGGTCTTGTGCTTGATGGCGGCGTTCTCCGCTGGCAGGCCGAACGCGTCGAACCCCATGGGGTGTAGTACCTCGAAGCCGCGCATGCGAGCCTGGCGCGCCATCGCGTCGCCTATGGAATAGTTGCGCGCATGTCCCATGTGCAGGTCGCCCGAGGGATACGGGAACATCTCGAGCACGTACTTCTTGGGCCGCGTGGAGTCGTCGCGCGCTTTGAATGTGTCGTCGCGCTCCCACGCCGCCTGCCATTTGGTTTCGATGGCCTCCGCGTCGTACGCGGGTATATCGTTCGCCATGCGCATCTCCTTAACTCGTCGATAAAGCATCACGCAAGTATAGCCCAACCAGACCCTCTTCACAGACGAAGGAGACGACAATGTAGCCGCCTCCTTCGTCGAAAGCCCATCTTGTTAACGGGGCCGTAGGTTTCCGTCCCCTAGCGAGAGTGCGGACCGGCCTCGCGGACGGCGTCGGCCATGTTGGGATACTTCTTCGCGGCATTCTCCTCAAACATCGCCGCGAGTCGCCTGGCCTGCGCATCGTAGGCAAGCTTGTTCTTCCACGTCCGACGAGGATCAAGCACGATGTCGGGCACACCGTCGATATGCGTGGGCACCTCGACGTTGAAGATGTTGTGGTGACGGTAATCGCACTTCTCGATATCACCGTTGAGTGCCGCCGTTACCATGGCGCGCGTGTACGGAAGGTTGATGCGCTTGCCCTCTCCGTAGGCACCACCGGTCCAACCGGTATTGATGAGGTAGACCTTGGTACCGTACTCCTCCATGCGCTCGCCGAACATCTGGGCGTAGCGCATGGGATCGAGCGGCATGAAGGGCTCGCCAAAGAGCGTGGAGAACGTGGGCGTCGGCTCGGTGATGCCGCGTTCGGTGCCGGCGACCTTGCTGGTGAAGCCGCTCACGAAGTGGTACATGGCAGCCTCGCGCGAGAGGCGAGAGATGGGAGGCAGCACGCCGAACGCATCGGCCGTCAGCATGATGACCACCTTCGGCGCGCCGCCGTAGCCGAGCATCTGGGCATTGGAGATGTAGTCCACCGGGTACGCGGCACGCGTGTTCTCCGTGTACGAGTCATCGAAGTAGTCGGGCACGCGGGTTCCGGGAGCGAGCACGACGTTCTCGACAACGGAACCGAAGCGAATGGCCTGGAAGATCTCCGGTTCGGTGACGTAGGAGATGTTGATGGTCTTTGCGTAGCAGCCACCCTCGAAGTTGAAGACGCCATCATCAGACCAGCCGTGCTCGTCGTCGCCGATGAGCGCACGGTTCGGATCGGCGGAAAGCGTCGTCTTACCGGTGCCAGAGAGGCCGAAGAAGACGGCCGTATCGCCCGAGACCGGATCCATGTTGCACGAAGAGTGCATGGGGAGCACGTTCTCCTCGATGGGCATGAGGTAGTTCATCACCGAGAAGATGCCCTTCTTGATCTCGCCGGAGTACTGGGTGCCAGCAATCACGATCTTGCGCTCCGCAAAGTTAAGGAGCACCACGGCCTCAGAGTGCGTGCCATATTCCTCCGGGTCGAGCTTGAGCAATGGCGCCGCAAGCACCGTGAAGTCTGGGTCGCCGTAATCGTTGAGTTCCTGCTTGTTTGGACGGACCAGCATCTGAGTGCAGAAGAGCGCCTGGCTTGCAAGCTCGGTGATGACGGTGAACTTGCGCGAATACTTGCGTTGGGCACCTGCCATGCCATGCACGACAAAGATGTCGTGGTGCGAGAGATGCTCGCATACCGCCTTCTTGACCTTCTCGTAACCCTCGACCGAGAACGGCTTGTTAACGGAGCCCCACGCTATGACGTCATGTACGTCGGGCGTATCGACGATGAAGCGGTCCTCGGGCGAGCGACCCGTATACCTACCGGTCTTGACCCTGAGGGCGCCGGTATCGGTCAGCTTTCCCTCGCGACGCGAGAGTGCCCTCTCCACGAGCTTCGCCGGGCTGCCATCGATGAGCACTGCACCCGTGCGGTCAAGGATGCCACACTTCGTGAGTTGGTCGTCGATCATTGATCCTCCTTCTCTGCGGGCGACATGCAGCCATAAGCCACTCCATGCCGCTTGTGAGCTGCAAGAGCATACCGCGAAATAAGTTAGGGCGTTTGAACTGCTTACAAAAATGACGTGCTCTTAACACATTTTCACTTAAGGTACACGAACTTTTCCACGCGCGGGCACTTTTGTCGATTTATGGCGAAACCATGAAGGAATCGCACCGCGCCTGATGCGGCACCCACTCTCACACGGCTACGTCTACGGATAAGGCTTTGTAAACGCCGACTCGCTGTGAGAAAGTAGGGCTATCGGTTGGAATGGCAAGGAAAGGAACCATTGATGAGCGAGATTATCACCATTTGCGGCGGGGCGCTGGAGGCAAGCATCGACACTGCCGGCGCACAGCTCATGAGCCTCAAGAAGGACGGCGGAGAGTATCTCTGGCAGCGCGATCCACAGTGGTGGCCACGCTGCGCTCCCGTGCTCTTCCCCATCGTGGGAAACATTCGCGATGACCGCGCTGATTCCGCACAGGGCGAGATTCGCTTTGGGCGTCACGGACTGGCCCGCAACTACGAGTTTGCCGTCACCGAGGCGACCGAGTCGAAGGTGGTGCTCACCCTCGAGTCGAGCGACGAGACCCGCGCCGCCTTCCCCTATGACTTCCGTCTGGACATGACCTACGGCATTGCCGACGGCGCCCTCGAGCAGCGGTTTACCGTGACGAACACGGGCGACGTCGTACTGCCCTTCGTCGTGGGCGGCCACCCCGCATTCAACGTGCCTGCTCCCGGATGCGAAGACGAGGACTTCTCGGACTATGCGCTCAAGTTTGCCGAGCCCTGGACCTATGCCTCCCCCACCATCAACACCACGACGGGTCTCATTGACTTCCAAACGCGCTTCTCGTTGCTTGAGGACTCCGACACGCTGCCGCTCACGCACCGCCTCTTTGACGTGGACACCCTCATCTTTGAAGACGTGCCCCTGCGCACCGTGCAGATGGTCGGCCCCTCCGGGCATGGCATGCGCGTGGACTTCGATGGGTTCGACTACCTTGGCGTGTGGAGTGCCGCCAATGACGCCCCGTTCGTGGCAATCGAGCCGTGGCGTGGCACTGCGACCGGCACGGATGAGGACGACGTCTTTGAGCACAAGCGCGGCATGGACCTGCTCGCCGCCGGCGATGTTGCCGAATACGCCTTCTACATGCGCCCGCTGTAAAGACGTTCCGTAAGGACGGAAAAGGTACCTGGTACCGTGTGGCATGGCACACGGTACCAGGTACCTTTTTGCCGCTACGTTCTCGCTAGTTAGCCGAGAAGCTCCGCCACGTCGAGGGCAATCATGTACTCCTCGTTGGTGGGCACGACGAGCACCTTGATCTTTGAGTCGGGCGTGGAGATGCAACGGACCTGGTCCGAGCGCACCTTGTTGGCCTCCTCGTCGATCTTGACGCCCATCCACTCGAGCTCCTTTGCCACGCCAAGGCGCATGACGGAGGAGTTCTCGCCGATGCCCGCAGAGAATGCCATCGTGTCGAAGCCGTGCATGGCCTGCGCCATCTCCATGATGAGCTGGCTCGTACGATAGTAGAACATGTCGAAGGCCATCTGGCAGTTGGCGTCGCCCTTGGCAGCACCCTCCTCAATGTCGCGCGAGTCAGAGCTGATGCCACTGAGCGCGAGCAGGCCGGACTGCTTGTTCATCATGGTGTCGACCTCGTCGATGGTGTAGCCGCCCTCGCGCACGAGGTAGCAGACGGTCGCCGGGTCGATGGTTCCGCAGCGCGTGCCCATGATGAGGCCGTCAAGTGGCGTGAGGCCCATGGTGGTGTCCATGTCCTTGCCGTCAAGAATGGCAGAGAGAGACGCGCCCGAACCTAGGTGGCAGCTCACGAGCTTGTGCATGTCGTCACCCAGGAACTCCTTCGCGGCACGCCAAATGTAGCGATGCGAGGTGCCGTGTGCACCATACTTGCGAATGTGCAGCTTGTCGACCACGTCGCGCGGCAGGGCGTAGCGCCATGCCTTCTCGGGGATGTTGTAATGGAAGGAGGTGTCGGCCACAACCACGTTGCCCTTGTCGGGGAAGAGTTCGCGGCACACCTGGATGGCGTCGGCCTCTGCATAGTTGTGCAGAGGAGCGAGCGGCGCGACCTCGCGGACCCAGCCCAGAGACTCGTCGGTGACGACCTTGGACTCGGGGAAGTACCAGCCACCCTGAACGACGCGATGGCCGATGCCGATGAAGTCCTTGCCCGTAGCGTTGATAATCTCGATCACGTACTGCATCGCTACCTTGTGCGTAGGCAGCGGAGCCTCAATCTTTTGCTTACCTTCGACGGCAATCGACTCGTAGCCTACGAACGAGCCGTCGATGCCGATGCGCTCGCAGTTGCCCTTGGCATATACTTCACGCGTATCCACGTCGAGCAGCTGGAACTTGAGCGACGAGCTGCCGGCATTGATGACCAATACATTCATGGGTGCGGACTCCTCTCCTCGGCGCACTATGGCGCCCTTGCAGACAGAGACTATCTTAGCAGGAAACCTACACCACACCTGCGTCGTTCACATATGAGCTCGACCCACTCGTGGAAGGATATCCCCTGCGGTGACAGACATCTATCGACGCGATGAAGTCGCTAAACATCCGTCACCGCGGGGTGCATTTGCTCACTTCTTTGTCGTGACCGCTTTCGTTGCGCTCCAGCTTGAGTAGTATTTCTTGCCGCCGACGGTCTTGTAGGCGCGAATGCGCACGTAGTACTTCTTGTTCGCCTTCAGGCCCGAGACTTTCTTCGAGACTGTCGCCGCCTTGGTAAGCGATATCGTCTTCTTGTTGGAGGTGAACTTGTTGTTGAGCGCGTATTGGACCTCATAGCCGTTGACACTGGAGGCCTTCTTCCACTGAGCCGTGAAGGCCTTCTTTTGTGCGGAAACCTTAACTATGGACGTGGAGTTGACCTTGAGCTTTGCAATCGAGACGCTCGAATTCGGCTTTTTTGCGTTGCACTTCGTACAGTGAATCGACTTGGAGCCGGCTACCGCATAGGTCGCCTTCTTGTCCACCGTGTAGGTCTTTGCCCACGTGTGGCCTAGGGCGGGCGTCGCCGCAACGACCTTGTTGCCGCAGTGCTTGCAGGCATGTACCTTTTGCCCCTTGGCCGTACAGGTCGCTTTCTTCGTGACATTCCACGAGCCATAGCTGTGTCCGGTCGCCTTTATCGTCTGTCTGTCCTTGACCGAAGCGCACTGAGTACAGTGAATCGATCGCGAGCCTTCGGAGACGCACGTCGCCTTCTTGTCAATAGTGTACGAGCTTGACCATTTGTGGCCCAAGGCGGGTGTCTCTGCAGAGGCCACGTTGCCACACTTTGAGCACGTGTGTTCCTTTCTTCCCTTCCCAGCGCAGGTTGCGGCCTTCGTGGTCTTCCATGCGCCGTAGCTGTGACCGGTGGCGGATATCGTCACGCTGTCCTTGGTTGCGTCGCATCGCTTGCAGTGGATGGACCTCGAGCCGTTCGAGACGCACGTCGGCCGCACGTCCACCGTGTAGTCCCCAGCCCACTCGTGTCCGATTGGCGGGATTGACTGGGACTCTACGTGCCCGCACGTGCCGCAGGTACGCTCTCGACGACCAGAACTCGTGCAGGTACTCGAAGAGACGACCTTCCACTCGCCGAAGGCGTGACCAGAGGCAGAAATCGTCTCGCTGTCCTTGGTCGCGTCGCAGCGGTTGCAGTGGATGGACCTCGAGCCGTTCATAACGCATGTCGGCCGTACATCCACTGTGTAGTCTGCGGCCCACTCGTGTCCAATCGGCGGGATTGTCTGGGACTCTACGTGCCCGCACGTGCCGCATTCGCACTGCTGCTCGCCCACGCGCTCGCAGGTACTCGGTGTGATGACAACCCATGCGCCGTAGCTGTGGCCAGTAGCTGGAATAGTCTCGCTGCCCTTGGTCGCGTCGCAGCGGTTGCAGTGGATGGAACGCGAGCCGTTCGAAATGCATGTCGGCTGCACGTCCACAGTATAGTCCCCGGCCCACTCGTGGCCTGAGGCATCAAGTCCTTCGGTCTCTACAAGGCCGCACGACTCGCAGGTTCGCTGCCGCAATCCCTCGTTCTCGCAGGTACTCGGCCTGACGTCCTCCCAGTCGCCGAAGCTGTGTCCAGTCGCAGGCACGGGTGCTTCGTCCTTCCGCATGCTGCACCTCGTACAGTGTATGGACTGTGTTCCCTCCTCGGTACACGTTGGCCCGACGTCGATGGTGAAGTCAACAGCCCACTCGTGGCCGATTGGAGCGACAGATTCGGTCTCGACAAGGCCGCACGACTCGCAGGTGCGCTGTTGATAGCCGCCTGCCTCACAGTCGTCAAGCTGTGTGAGCGTCCAGTCACCGAAGGCGTGCCCGGTTGCAGGAACAGGAGTCTCGTCTTTGCGCTCGTCGCACCTCGTGCAGTGGATGGACCGCCTGCCCTCCTCGGTGCACGTGGGCGCGACATCGATGGTGTAGTCCTCCGCCCACTCGTGACCAGTCGCGGCAACGGCTTCGGTCTCTACGAGTCCGCATCCCTCGCAGACGTGCTGTCGCAGGCCTTCTCCCTTACAGGTACTCGGAGTGACCTCGTCCCACTGGCCGAAGATGTGGCCAGTAGCAGGGATGGGTGTTTCGTCCTTACGCTCGTCGCACCTCGTGCAGTGGATGGACTGTGTGCCATCCATCTCGCACGCAGGCTCGACATCTACGGTGAAGTCCACGGCCCACTCGTGGCCAAGTGCCGATACAGGCTCGGTGCAAGTCTCTCCGCATGCATTACAGGTCAGCTTACGGATGCCACCCTCGGTGCACGTCGGCTCTTGAGTGATGTCCCCATCGTTCCAATCGTGCCCTGTCGCGGTTATGACCGTGACCGTCACGTCGATCTCGACCTCGGCGTTAGCATCGGTGAATGCCCTGCCACACTTACCGCAGGTCCAGTACTCGATGTTTCCATTCGTCGTGCAGGTTGCCGCCACGGCCTCCGTCTTGTCTAACTCATGGTCGCACTTCGGTGCCTCAATCCTGAATGCGACGGGAGCCGACTCCAGGCCGCCGTAGTTATCGCAGTCCGCGACCAGTGCCTTCACGAAGTGCTCGCCCAATGCATCGGGCGCAGTCTCATCATACGCACCATCCATAGCGTCGCTGAACGTGTATGTGACGTCTCCGAACTTAGCCGAGGCATGCGGCTCGGGTGTCGTGCCAACGGTCACGTCCGCGCACGCAAGCTCCTCCACCCATTCGTTGCTAGCCTTACATATGTTGAATGCAATCTCGCGCGTTCCGTAGCACCTGCCAACTCCCTTGAACACGATGGTCGCCTGACCCACATCAATGTTGTCCCGATACTCGACGGTGTAATCCTCGTCCACAACCAACTCCGCACCGTTGTGAGTAAGAGTAACGTTCGGCACAATCGCCTCGCTGGTGTACTCCGCGTCCTCAACCGCGGACACATCCACGTTCGCAAGGTCAATCATTTCTACGCCACCAGTAACGCTCAGCGTCACGTGTCCGCTATGACCGTCGTGGCTGGCCGTAATGGTAATCGAATCGGCCATCTCGTCCCTGCCAACGGTCAGCAGTCCGGACTCAGAAATGGACGTCTGTTCGGAGGTGTTACTCTCAACGTTCCATGAGAAGCCGTCCGCATGGACGTCGATACCCGTGAGCATGTCTGCACTGAACTGGTATCCAATCCCCGCCGTTACCTCGTCAGGAGCGCCGCTGATAGTAACCTCGTTAATAGCCGCAAAACCATAGCCTTTGCTCGTTGCGAACGTCTCCGCGGTCGTACCACGTTCGCCGAAAATGGCGAGCGAGCAGCCGTAGAAGGAATCCGAGGAGATTTCGGTCGTCGTGGCGGGAATGAGGACATTTTGAATCCCGACTCCGCTAAAGGCATAGTCTCCGATGTACGTCAGGCCTTCGGGAAGAGTTAGGTTGCCGGGGACCCACGACGAGCACCCGGAGAAGGCGCGGTCGCCCACCCTCTCGACGCTCGGGGGGACGTTCGCCTCCTCGACGCCCTGGCACCCGGCGAGCATGGAGGCGGGGACCTCGCGGAGCCCCTCGGGCAGCTCGACCGACCTGACGCTCTGCGCGCTGTACTCGAGCGGGGAGCTGGCCGCCTGGTAGCCGGACA
>JAFWIE010000055.1 GCA_017533825.1 Atopobiaceae bacterium
CCGACCTGCGGATCCGCGCGATGTGGGACGAGCCGCAGCCCTTCTTCGACGAGTACTGGGGCGGCAGGGTCTGGGCCGACGAGATCGACCTGGACGACCTGTACGAACCCGCGTTCGTGTCAACGGTGGTCTAACAGAGGTAACTCTTTTTGCCATTTTCGTTACTTTTCACGGGCTGGCCAGTGTGAGCGACGTGGCTAGGACGCGGTCTCCTGTTCGGGTTTCGGCAGCATTGGCCTGTTGAAGATCGCCTCCGACTCGGCGAACACGTCCTTGCCCGCGACGCGCATGTTGTCGACGGCCGCTATGCCGTCGCAGACGTTGCCGAGGTTCTCGAAGCTGCGGAAGGCCATGGCCGCGTGCTGCCTGCGTCGGCATGCGGAAGGCGGACTACCTCTTCAACGCGTTCCAGGGCATGACCGAGGTCTCCGGCTTCGAGAACCTCTCCGGAATCACGAGCGCTGCGCAGATGTTCAGCAGCTGCTCCTCGCTCGAGACGATCTACGCCACCTCGTTCAGCAACTCGGGGCTCTCGGGCTCGCTCATGTTCAACGGGTGCTACAAGCTCGTGGGAGGCACGGACGGCTTCGTGCCCTCCAGCACGAGCGGGGCGACCGTGTGCAAGATCGGGACCAGCGGCGTGCTCACCGACCCGAATGCCGACGCGCGCACGTGGTTCTGGGCGCACTTCTACGACGACGGCGAGGCGGTGCTGACGGCGAGCTCATCGTCCGATCCGACGCGCACGCTTCGCGCCTCCGGACGGATCTGCGCGATCGGCAAGTACGTTGGCCTCGGTTTCACCCCCTGGACGGGCACGGCGGGCCCGACCCACCGACAGCACCTGACGAGCGTGACGTTCGCAGCCGACATGGCCACGTTCTCGTACCTGAACCTGATCTACCTGTTCTACACCTGCACGAACCTCGCGAGCGTTTCTGGCCTGGGAAACCTGCGCGGCGTGCGCTCGATGCGCTACACGTTCAGCTCCTGCGCGTTCACGACGATCGACTTCCGGGGTTTCGACCCGTCGCATCTGACGGACCTGTTCTACACGTTCTCGGGGTGCTCGCACCTCACGACCATCTATGCGGACTCGACGTGGGCGCTGCCTTCGAGCGGGATCTCGGGCTCGCAGTGCTTCTACTCGTGCTCCACGTCGCTCGTGGGCGGAAACGGCACTGTATGGGCAAGCAACAAGACGGGATACACGTACTTCCGCATCGACACGGCAAGCACGCCGGGGTACGTCACGGCGGCGTAGGTGTCAGTGCGGGCTCCTTGCCTTGGCGACGGCTGCAGGGGTGAAGTCCGGCGGCATGATGGCCAGGCCCTCGGCCGCCATGCGCTCGGGTGGCTCGGCCATGCCGCCGTCGAGCCACTGCTCCATGACGCCATAGATGCCGCCTATGTGGTAGGCGCTCGCGTACGACATCCGTCCGTCTGCGAGGCGGTCGCGGAAGACGCCGAGCATGAGGTGGGTGCAGCCGCGCTCGTGCAGGAGCAGCAGGTCGTCCCGGTGCGAGGCGAAGCAGTCGAAGATGGCGCGCAGGTACCCCTCGCGCCCATGGTCCTCGCGCTCGGCGAACAGGCGCACGTAGCCGTCCATGAGCGTGCCGTACCACCAGGAGACGACCTGATCCTTGCCCTCGAAGAGCCGGTAGAACGTGGAGCGCGACACGCCCGCCTCGGCGGCGAGCTCCTTCACCGCCACCTGCGAGAGCTCGCGCCCCTCGAGCATGCGCAGCAGGGCCGCCGCGACGTGGCCGCGCAGGTCGTCTTGGGTGGTGTCCTTCCGCCTCATCTACTCCTCCTCGCAAGAATGGGACATATGACCGATTCTGTGCCATGATAGCGCACCCGGGCCCGAGACAGCGGCCCCGCGCCGGATACTGGTTGCCGTAAGGAAGGCAGCGAGGGCGAGGAGGCCCACCATGGCAAACCAGATCTCTTTCGTCGAGATCCTCGCGCCGGAGTCCAGGGGGCTCGGCGCGTTCTACCACGACGCGTTCGGCTGGGACGTGTACGAGCCGGCGGGGTCGATGGAGTACCGCGTGATGAACCCCAACGGCGACAACGGCGTGATGGCCGCCATCGGCGACCCGTTCGTGGGCGGCGAGGCGTGGATGTGCTTCTACGTGATGGTCGACGACATCGACGCCGCCGTGGAGCGCGCCGTCGCGGCGGGCGGATCCGTGAAGCTGCCGAAGTACGCCACCGACACCGGCTTCACGCTGGCCTACGTGTGCGACCCCGCCGGCCACGTCATCGGCCTGCAGCAGCCTGGCGCGTAAGGGGGCGGCGATGCTGATCGACTTCTCGAGGCTCGACGAGGCCGCGATCGAGGGCATGGACGGCGGCGAGGGCGCCATCGCGGCGCGCATGATCGTGAACCAGGTGGGGCGCTTCGTGGAGTGCCGGGTGCTCCCCGGCTCCTCCATCGGCGAGCACGCCCAGTCGAGCGGCAACGACGTGAACTTCGTCGTATCCGGCCACGGCCACGCCACCTGCGACGGCGCGCGAGAGGAGCTCGCGCCCGGCATGTGCCACGTGTGCCCCAGGGGCTCGCGCCATGCCATCTTCAACGACGGCGATGAGGACCTGGTGCTCTGGACGGTGGTCGTGTGAGCGGGTTCGAGGCGCTGCCGGCGTTCGGGTTCGCCGAGCCGCTGCGCGAGGGCGTCATCGTGCGCCGCAAGAGCCAGTTCACCATGGCGGTCGACCTCGGCGGCGAGGAACTGGCCTTCCACTGCCCGACGACCGGGCGCATAGGCAACCTCGACGTGGCGGGCAGGCCCTGCCTCGTGTCGATGGCGCGCGGCGGGGGCCGCAAGACCGCCGGCACCGTGGAGGCGGTGTCGCTCGCGCGGCCGGGGGACGTCGGCAAGGGCTGGATCGGCATCAACCAGAACGCGGCCAACCGCTACGTGGAGCACTACCTGCGCAACGGCGGGCTCGCGCAGGCCGTGGGCGGCGCGTTCGGCGAGCCGCGCGAGGACGTGCGCCGCGAGGTCTTCCTGGGCGAGAGCAAGCTCGACTTCCTGGTGGGCGACACGTTCCTGGAGGTGAAGACGCCCCTGCAGCACCTGCAGGTGGACGTCCCCGAATGGGTGAGGACCAAGAAGGCGGCCCCGTTCTCCTCCACGGGCCGCATGCAGCGCCATGTGGAGGAGCTCGCCAAGAGCCTGGCGGACCACCAGCGGGCGGTGCTCCTCGTGTGCTGCATATACGACAACCCGGGCTTCGAGGTGGTGGAGCGCTCCACAAACTGCGAAGAGGTCAAGGCCACCATGGACGCGAGCGTCGCGCGCGGCGTCGCGGTCTGGCAGGCGAACTTCCGCATAACGCCCGACGGGGTGGTGCTGCGGAGGGTCATGCCGGTTGCGCTCTGACAGAGCCACGCATTCGTTGGCCGGGTGCGGCCGCCCTCGAGAACGTGGGCGGCCGCGTCCTTCTTTATGGTACGAGCCGACATTGTGACGCCATAGGACGATGCCTCCCGAGGACGGACAACGCGATCTCGGGAGGCAGTTCTTTATGGAGTCAATCATCGTGGCGTGCATCACGGGGGTGGTGACCCTCGTCGGGGTGATCCTCTCCAACTCTAAGAGCAGGGCCGTCATGGAGGTCAAGCTGGACGCCCTCACGGCAAAGGTCGAGAAGCACAACCAGCTCATCGAGCGGACATACCGCCTTGAAGAAAGGCTTTCGGTCGTGCGGAACGACGTAGAGACCCTTAAACGAAAGGCGGGCTGACATGAGCGAGTTCCTGGCAAGCAACGACTGGCAGTGTAGGCTCCTGCGCACGATCGTGCAGGGGGTCCTTGGCGTGGTGATCGCTTTGGAGCTTGGCCTATGCGAGCGCGGGCTCGACCTCAATGGACGTCGACGCGATGGCCCGTGCGGTGATTCGGGGAGACTACGGCAACGGCGAGGAGCGGAAGTGGCGGCTGGGCTCGTACTAGCCCATCGTGCAGCGGCGCGTGAACGAGATGCTCACATGAGGTCGAGGCTGCGGTGGCTCGGCGAGCAGGTCGAGTGGTTTCTCGGAATCCTGGGGTGTCTGTTCCTGCTGGTCGTTTTGCTGCCGCTCATACCGATCCTCGAGCTCTACGACGATGTGCGTAGGGCATACGAGGACAGGTAACGCGGAAGGCCGGTTCAGCGGACCTGGGCCACGCCGAGCCGCTCGCGAGCCTCGCGCATCTGCTCCGCCTCCGCCTGGCTGAACTCGAACTCGGCCTCGCTCCAGTCCCACATGGCCTGCAGGAGCGGCCTGAAGCTCTCGCCCCGGCGCGTCAGCCGGTACTCGACGCGCGGGGGCACCTCCTGGTAGTCCACGCGCTCAAGGAAGTCGTCTGCCACGAGCTCCTTGAGCTGGCGCGACAGCGTTGATTCCGACACGCCCCGCAGGCACCTGCGCAGCTCGCCGAAGTGTCGCACGTCCTCGAGCGCAACGTAGAACAGGATCTCTATCTTCCACTTCCCGCCGACCACGCGCTGAAGAGACGAGATGGCTGGGCACCAGCTGACATTTCGACGTTCACCCATGGCGCGCTCCTTGATGTAGGTTGCAGTACTCCAAATAATGTCAGTACTTCTCAATTCGAACCGATAGGCAGACAGTATACCCGAAAGCAAAACGGCGCAACCAACCGCGAGCGAGGAGGAAAACATGAAGGTCACCTACTGGTCGGATTACGCGTGCCCGTACTGCTACATCGGAGAGACGCGGCTCGGGAAGGCCATCGCCTCCCTCGGGCTCGAGGGCGAGGTGGAGGTGGAGATGCGGGCGTTCGAGCTGAACCCGGACGCGCCCTACGAGGTGGCCGGGCCCACGCTCGACCGCTTCGCCGCCAAGTACGGCCTTTCCAAGGAGGAGGCTGCGGAGCGCATCGAGGGCATCAGCCGGATGGGCCGCGGCGAGGGCATCGAGTTCAACTACGCCACCACATTGAACACCAACATGCTCGACGCGCACCGCCTGACCAAGCTGGCGCACAGCCTGGGCAACACGCGCTTCGAGGGGCTGTGCTACGAGGCGTACTTTGTTAAGAACGAGGTCATGGCTGACCACGGGGTGCTGCGCAAGCTGGCCGCCGAGGCGGGGCTTCCCGAGGCCGACGTGGAGCGTGTGCTGGCGTCGGACGAGTACGAGGACGAGGTTCGCGCCGACGAGCGCGACGCCTACGCGATGGGCGTGCACGCCGTGCCGTTCTTCGTCGTGGACGGCAAGTACGCGATATCGGGCTGCTATCCGACCGAGGAGATGGCGCGCGTGCTCGAGAGGGCGCACGGCGAGTCGCTGGCGGAAGGCGCCGCGCAGGGCATGGCATGCGGCCCGGAAGGATGCTCGTTCTGATGGCGGTCGAGGTCTACCCGCTGCTGGCGAGGGGCGTCTTCGCCACCTTCGGCTACTTCGTGATCGACGGCGAGACGGGTCGCGGCGTGCTCGTCGACCCGGGCGCCCAGCCAGGTCTCTTCCTGTCTGCCGCGCGCGAACGCGGCTGGAAGATCGACGCGATCCTGCTCACGCACGGGCACTTCGACCACATGGGCGCCGCCGGCGAGCTTCGCGACGCTTGGAGCGCGCCGGTGAGGGCGCACGAGCTGGCGGACCGGTACCTGCTCGACCCGCGGCTGAACCTCTCGGCAGAGCATGGGGCACCGATCACGCTGGCCGGAGCGTTGAAGCTCTCGGACGGCGACCGCATCCCCGTCGGCGGCATCGCGGGCGCGCTCGAGGTGCTGCACGTCCCCGGCCACACCGACGACTCGTGCGCGTTCTGGTGCGAGCAGGGAGGCTTCGCGCTCGTCGGAGACGCCGTCTACGAGGGCGGCCCGGGCCTGACCGTGTTCCCGACAGGGGATGGACCCAGGCTGCGCGAGAGCATACGCAAAAGCATTCTCGAGTTGCTTCCCGACACCATGCTGCTGTCGGGGCACTCGCGGCCGATGGCTGTGGCGATGCTCGCCGCTTCGATGCGATGAAGATGGCGGAAGGTCGCTTGCCAAGCGATAGACGGCCTTCTTCCATGCTATGTGGAGTCGGACTAGCTGAGCGGCTCGAGCTCGCGGTACAGCGGGTCTCCGTCGCCCACGAATTGGAGCTTGGCGCGGGCGTCCGGGGGCAGCTGCTCGAAGTCCTCGTGAATGGTGGCGCTGGGGTGGTACGAATTCCGGTACGAATCGTCCCGAAAGGAGCGCTTTCTTTTGAAGCGAAGTGTGCGCCGATTTCTCGGCCACACCACTTCTGACCTGCGGATTCGTTGCTTTTAGTGGAAGAGTGTGGAATAGTGATTTGTGCGAAATTTTACTCCCACTCAAGAAGCTCAGCGACGACGAGGTGCCAGAGAGAAGGAAAACTATCGCCCCCTTATGAGACATCCCTCGTGTTTCCGACAATCGCTACCCTTTTGGCAGCAACGGGCCCAGACTACCCGCATCAATGTAGTGTGGCAGTCAGAGTCCGGTTCAACCAGTGGTCGGGAAGGACAGCCCATGGGACAAATCGTAGCCATTGCCACCAACCAGATCGTCATGATGTTCCTGCTCATGGGCGTCGGCTATCTCCTCTACCGCAGGCACTTCCTCACCGACGCGGGCGTCTCTCAGATGAGCGACCTCGTCCTCTTTGTGGCCAACCCCGTGCTCATCGCCAAGGCACTCATGCGGCCGTTTGACGCCGCAGTGTTCCAGGGCGCGCTCTGGGTGGCAGCTGTGTCTGTCGTCACGCTGCTCCTGTCCATCGCCCTCGGTTTCGTTGCCTATCGTGACCCACGGGATCGCCATACTGCCATGGGGCGCTTCTCCACCATCTTCAGCAACACGGGCTTCATCGGCATTCCGCTTGCACAGGCAACGGTGGGCGCGGACGGTGTGTTCTACGTCGCGGTTGCCAACACCGTGCAGATAGCCTTCATGTGGACCTACGGAGTATTCCTCGCCTCGGGCGACCGCACGCAGGTTGCCCCATGCAAGGTGCTCACCAACCCCTCGGTCATAGCCATGGTCGTGGGCCTTGGGTGCTTCCTCGCCTCGTGGGAGCCTCCACAGATCGTGATGAACGCGCTCACCAGTCTGGGCAACCTCAACACCGGACTCGTGATGCTGGTCCTTGGCGCAAACCTCGCACAGTGCCAGCTCGCGTCCCTCGCACGCGACGCCGCCATCTTGAAGGCCTGCGTGCTGCGCCTCGTGGCAATGCCGCTCCTCACCCTGGCGATTCTGTTCCTCCTGCCACGCACGGGCATAGCTGCGCAGACGGTTGTCATCATGTACCAGGCCATGCCCGTCGCGGCAGCCGCATCGCTCTTCGCCCATGCGTATGGCCGCGATGGAGACTTTGCCACGGGCGTAGTGGCACTCTCCACCCTCTGCTCGTTGGCGACCATGCCCCTCATGCTGTTTGTCGGGTCGGTCATCCTGTAGGAGGCGACGTCAGAAGCCTGCCCGCGGAGCGGCAGCGACCCCTACCGAACCGTCCGCTCTGAGGCCAGGCCTGGCTCTAAGCGCTCTATAAGCTCGCGTTCTAGCAGATTGGACGAGTAGTTTCTGCAGAACGCCACGGAGTACACGCAGTCGAGCGCATAGCGCAGGCAGGTCTGCGAGTAGAACGTGGAGATCTTGCCATAGCGATTCTCGCGGTTGGGCACGATGAGCGGATAGTCAAACCCCGAGAAGCGGTCGGCGGCCTTCACCATTGAGGTGACAATGGCGATCTTGCAGCCCCGCTTGCGCAGTGTCTCAAACTGCACACGCATGTACTCGTCAATAAGCGTGCCGGTATACGTCACAAACAGCGCGAGGTCATCGGGCGTCGCATGGTAGGCGCCCTCGTTGATGAAGCGGTACTGGTCGGCAGGCATGCACGATATCCCAATCTTGGAGACCTCGGCCCCAAAGGCAAGAGCCGTGGCATACGAGTCGCCAAGTGCATAGAAGATGACGTGTCGCGCGCTGACCATCGCATCGGCAAGCCCCTGTACCTGCGCGCCATCGATAGAGGCATAGCAGTCCTCGAGCGCCTCGCGCTTGAGCGCCGAGACCCCATTCATTACCGCCTGCGTGCTCGCGTTGCTCAAGAAGGGCGTGTTGGGATCAATGGCACGCGAGGTGCGGCGCGCACGCTCAAGGTCGGCCGTGAAGTCAACGCGAAACTCTCGCCAGCCAGATGATCCAGCCTTGCGGCACAGACGCATGATGGTGCCATTGGACTTGTAGCTCGCGGCGGCAAGATCCGCCAGCCCCATGCGCGCCACCTCGTCCGCGTGGGCAAGGATGTAGTCCGCAAGCTCTGACTCCGCCGAGGTGAAGTCGCGCTTCTCCAACAAAGCCGTAAGAACTGACATGGTTTCCCTCTCATTCTCTTATGCGCATAGTTGTAGCGTGAAATGAGGCTCGCACCGCCCTTGGATGCCGCAGGGAAGCAAAAGTGCTGGCGCAGTGGCACGGAGCGGGATGACTTCGGGCAAAAAACTACTTCTCTGGGAATCACACGTAACTTCTGCCAAAGACCTTGTACTTTTCCTTGTAATGGGTTCGGTAGCGCCCGATCACCGTGACGGAAGAGAGGATAAGATCATGCCAGACACCAAGCGATTCCCCGACGGCTTCTACATCGGCGGCGCAACCTCGGACTGGCAGTTCGAGGGCGGCTTCGGCGAGGGAGGACGCGGGCTCCTCTCCGTGGACTTCGCCACCGACGGCAACCAGCAGAACCCGCGCCAGGTGACCTGGGTCGACAAAGACGGCAACCGCGGCAAGAGCCACTGGGAGGAGGCCCTTCCCGAGGGCGCCACGCTCACCATATTCGACGACGAGTACTACCCCAGCCACCGCGCGGTGGACTTCTACCACCACTGGCGCGAGGACATCGCCGACATGGCTGAGATGGGCTTCACCACCTTCCGCTTCGGGACCTGCTGGAGCCGCATCTTCCCCACCGGCCTCGAGGAAGAGCCCAACCGGGAGGGCCTGGACTTCTACGAGGCCGTGGTCGACGAGCTCAACGCCCACGGCATCGCGCCGCTGATCACCATCTGCCACGACGAGATGCCGATGGGCCTCGTCGACGCCTACAACGGCTGGGGCGGCCGCGAGACCATCGACTGCTACCTCAGGTACTGCCGCGCCCTCTTCGAGCGCCTGGGCGACAAGGTGCCCCTGTGGCTCACCTTCAACGAGCCCAACGCCATCCGCGGCGCCTGCATGATGGGCATCAGGGACCAGTGCTGGCAGACCTACTGGCAGGCCATCCACCACATGTGCGTGGCCGGCGCGCTGGCGGTCAAGATGGGCCGCGAGATGTGCCCCGGGGCCAAGTTCTCCACGATGTTCGCCATGAGCGAGTTCTACGCGGCGAGCCCGCGGCCCGCCGACGTGTGGGCCCGCTACGAGCGCCGGCACGAGCAGTACGCCATCATCGACGCGATGGCCGGCGGCGGCTACCCCCACAACATGGGCAAGGTCTGGGCCTCCTTCGGCGCCGAGGTCCACAAGGAGCCGGGAGACGACGAGCTGCTGGCCGCCTACCCGCTCGACTTCGTGAGCTTCTCCTACTACCGCAGCTCGCTCATCTCCGACGGTGACGGCGTGCGCCTGCTGGGCGGCGCGTCCAACGACTACTGCGACGAGAAGACCCCCTGGGGCTGGGCCGTCGACCCGCTGGGCCTGCGCCTCTGCCTCAACGAGCTCTACGACCGCTACCGCAAGCCGCTCTTCGTGATCGAGAACGGCATGGGCGCCATCGACGAGGTCGGCGAGGATGGCATCGTCCACGACGGCTACCGCATCGACTACCTGGCCAAGCACCTCGGTGCCATCCGCGACGCCATCTGCGAGGACGGCGTGGACTGCATCGGCTACACGATGTGGGGCAACATCGACCTCGTCAGCCGCTCCACCGGCGAGATGGCCAAGCGCTACGGCTTCGTCTACGTGGACATGGACGACAAGGGCAACGGCACGCTCAGGCGCAGCCGCAAGGACAGCTTCTGGTGGTTCAAGAAGGTTTGTGAGAGCAACGGCGCGGACCTGAGCGTCTAGGGCCCAGCTAGCGGGTACACGAGTCCCCAAGACGCACCAAAAAGGCGCTCCGGAACAACTACCGGAGCGCCTGGAAAATCGCACAATAATGTAGCAGTCTTATTCCCACTCAATCAGGGAAACGTGGCCGTTGTGGTTTGAGGCGGCTCGAGAAGCGCTCACGTACCCGTGCTATCCACCGTAGTTCTAGCTATCGTTTCTGCGGACGTCAAAACGACGTCACGGTAACCGTTTGCGCACCTGTGACGTCGCCTCACTTCGATCCGGGTGACGTCATGACGTCATCCGACTGCGTTTGCGCTGGTAGCGATGAATATTCGGAACGACAGACGTCTACTTAATGACGATACCGCATCCCTCCGCGTTCATGGCAAACACGCCTCGTGGCTGGAGAATACTAAGCCGCCTGCTCCTCGAGGAACGTCAGCATCCTCTCGAACGCGTCCCGCGCAACCTCGTCGCAAGGTGCCCTGCGAGCTGCACGTCTTCGGGCGCGGGGAGCATGGGCTCTCCCTCGCCGACGAGACCACGGCCAAGAAGCCAAGCGGCCTCGACCCTCACCTCGCCCACTGGGCCACGCTCGCAGCCGAGTGGCTGCGCATGACGCTGGACTGACATGGTGGCGCCAAGATTCCGAATCCACAGCAACAAGCAGTCATTTGGAAGATGGCTCTGCTCACACGAGGGCTCTTAACCTGTTAACTCGAGAATAGGTCATCTCCCTCTACAACCTGTACAACCATGTCTGAGTTGGCGTTTTGCCTGAAGCTCGCCGCCGCAACAATGACCACCTGTACGGCATTGCGAGTGTGCGACTCATCCTTGAAGACCTCGGCCTTTCGCAGCAAGTCTCTCCCGTACGCTGCGCTCACCGAGAATTCCGCCGCCGTGAACTTCATCTCGCAGAGGTACGTGATCTTGTCCGGTCTCTCTATCACGAGATCAACCTGCGCTCCGGGACTCGACTGCGTGCTCTCCCACGGAAAGTCCCTCGTGTGCATGGCCTCAAGTGACAGTGCCCTATGCAACTGCGGTAAATGGCAGAGGCAAACCATCTCGAAGGCGTTTCCCCGCCATGCGTTGTAGCTTGGCGTGTCATAATACGCCGCCCAGTCTTCCAATGAATTCTTGCCACCGATGAACCGCGACGAGAAGAGCAGGTACGGATCAATGAGCTGATACATGGCCTTGCGGCCCTTACGATAGGGATTGTCGTAGCGGCGAATGAACCCGCATTGCTCGAGGCCCAGGAGCACAGCGGTGAACCCCTGTCCGTCTTTGACGCCCAGGCGGCTCACGAGCTCCTTGCGCGGCAGCCCGTTCTTTACCTTGCCAAGCTCGGCAAGGGTCTGGTAGTAGAGCGGCTTATCGGAGAGGGTGGAGTCGAGCAGTCGCTTGGCCTCGCCCTTGAGGGGGGCTTGGGGCGCGAGGCACAGGGAGGTGATGTTCTGAGCAAGGCTCAGCCTTGCCTGGAGGAGCCTGAGGTAGTAGGGAACCCCGCCAAAGACCATGTACGTCTCGATGATCTGCCGCCTCGACCACTCGATCCCCTTGTCGTTGCGCAGGAACTCCTCGCATTCGCGCAGGCTGAACGGTTGTAGGCACAGGGAGTGCGTGACGCGACGATTCAGGCTGCCCTCGGTCTGGAGCACCTCCCGGAGAATCCACGACGTCGCGGAGCCACAGATGACGAGCTTCACGTCCTTGCGTCGCACGCACCAGCGGTTCCAAAAGTCCGAGAAGGCATTCATGAACTCGGACCGCGGTGCGTCGAACCACGGGAGCTCGTCGATGAACACCGCACGCATCCCCTCTGGCGTGCGCGGACAATCGGGGCAGTCGAGCAGCGCCTTCAGCCGGCCAAAGGCCTCCCACCAATCGGACGGCGCCGAGGAGGATTGGTCCCCGTATTCCCGCAGCGCCGTATGGAAGATGCGCAGCCGCACGGTTTCGCTGCTCTTGTCCTGAGCGCTCGTATCGAAGGCAAAGTACCCGTTGAGCAGCTCGTTCACGAAATACGTCTTGCCGACCCGGCGCCTGCCGTACACGCATATGAGCTCGGCCTCTTCGGAGGCCATCCATTCGAGGAAGTCGCGCTGTTCGTTTTTGCGTCCGATGATTCCCATAGGCATCTCCAATCTGCGTTAACTGTTGCCATTATACTAGTTTGCGCTGATTACTTCTTTTTTTCTTCTGTTATCCTGCGCTAACTGCTCATAACTAAATAGTTTGCGCAGTCTATAAAGATGATCCAAAGTCAGATGAGCTCTTGCGACCCACCGCCTCTCGACAAGCCTGTTTGGTTGAAGGTCGTGTTATCGCGGGGACGACCTGACTTCGCTTCAGTCGTCGAGCCAGGGTCAACCGTCTCGGCGGGCAACCAGTTGATTCGCACCGCATAGGCAAGCACCCATTACTTGCCATTATCTGTGCCGCACAACGTCTACGAGAGGTCGTGCGGCCTTCCCTTTGCACCGTTCTTTTCCAAAGGGAAGTCAAAGGAGAAGCCCCGCGTCCTGCTCGCTGGCAGGGCGCGGGACTTCACGACACGTTGTCTCGGTCTACTCCGCAAGTGCTCCAAGGTCCGCATCAAGAGCCGCGAGCCTTCCGTCATCCAGCCCCATGCGCACCGCAAGCTCGCGGACGGTCTTTGCGGCAGCCTCGTCCGCCGGCACCGCCACCGGATGGCGCACGTAGCGCAGCAGCGTGCGATAGGTGTCAGGGGAGCCCATGAGGCGCGCGAGCGTCCAGTCGGCGCTGGGCATGCGACGCAGGGACTCGGTAGTCTCGTGCTCCACGGCATAGGTTCCGACGGCGAGCACGCGCCCACCAAGCTCGTCATAGGCCGCGTCGGGTGCCAACGGCAGCTCAACCTCGGCGGTGGCCCCGAAGGGAACCTCGATCTCCACGCGCAGGTGCCGCTCGTCCAGGATCTTCCACGCCACGCGCCAGTCGCCAGCTGCCGATTCCAGACGCGCGTCCAGGCGCCCCAGGTAGAGCGCCGTTGCCGAGAAGACCTGCGCGTCGCCCGTCCACCCCATGCGCTCGTCGCGCTGCGGGCAGTCGGTGGGCGTGTCCACGAAGTTGCCGCGCATGCCCCAGCGCGTGTTCGAGACGAGCTGGTTGACGAGGGGGTTGCCGGTCTCGATCGTGCCGGACGCGGTTTCGAAGTCGGAGTAGAGCGCGATGCCGGTGAAGTCGCGCGCGTCGAAGCCCTCAGGCGCCTCGCCGTCAACTTCCACCTTCACGTAGCGGTAGCCGTAGTAGGTGAAGCGGGGCTCCAGCACGTGCTCGGCCCCGTCGCTCACATACACGTACTCCGCCTTGGCGCTGCGCAAGTTGTCGCGGTAGAAGTTGCCGTCCTCGCCCAGCTGGACTTCCGTGCAGGGCGAGGACGGCTACATCTACACCGACACCCCCGCCAACCTCATGACCAAGGTCACGCTGCACCTCAACGACGGCACCGAGGAGGAGTTCGTGGACGACTGCACCACCAACTGGGTGTACGAGTGGAGCCTCTTCCTCAAGGACCTGGAGAGCGGCAGCACCGAGCGCTGCTACAAGGCTCTCGACACCACGCTTGCCGTCGCCCGCACGCTCACCCGCGCGCGCCTCTCCGCGGGCGTACGCTTCCCCGCAGACGGACAATAGGCGCGAATACATGAGGCGCGTCGGCTACCCGTCTTCTCGTCAACCCTTAGTGCCACAATAAGAATTCCGGCACCTGCGTCGCCGTCCCGTCAGCCCACCGGCCTCTACGTAGGTTGGTGGGCTGACTTCATGGCGAATGCTCGCAATTCATCGTCCCAACCATACGGCTCAGTGCATGCTGTCACCAGCACAGAAATGGGCCCGTGACATCCGCCCGCTCTTCGTGACGTCGTTTTTGACGTCGTCACGAACATCTTCCCCTCGTGCAACTCAGCGCCAGTTGTGCTGGCGTTCGCAAAGTGTTGCCACGTTCTCGCATGTCCAGCCTGTCCGCACATAACTGTTCGGTCGTTGGCGACAGCAAGCATTGGTGCGTAATAATGAGCAGAAAGATATGCCTGCTGTCATCTGCTCGCCCCTCATCCGAGGCATTCTATCGCCAGTTGCTTACAGGCACACGAGTCCCCAAGACGCACCAAAAAGGCACCCCAGAACCACGTCCGAGGCGCCTGGAGAATCAAACAATTTTGTAGCGGTCTTACTCCTGCTGGGCGATGAGCCCCCGCGTTTCGTCGGCCAGGTCGGCGAGCGTGGTGGAGGCCAGGCGGTCGAGCATGGCCCGCTCCACGGCCTCCAGCTCCGCTCCCAGCACTGCGTGCACGTTGCGGCCGATGGGGCACTCGGGGCTGAGGTGCTCGTGCATGCGGAAGACGCCCGGGTCGTCCTCGACGGCCTCGAGGACGCCGCCATGCACCTGGCAGACGCGCTCTCCGGCACCGAGGTGCGCCTCGTCATCGTGGGCGGCGCGGGCAGCCTGTTCGTGGACCCCGAGCACACCAAGACCGTCGTGGACGTGACACCCTTCCCCGAGGAAGCCATGCCCGTCGTCAACACGCACGGCAAGCTCCTCGAGCAGCTGCGCGGCCGCGACGACGTGCGCTGGACCTACGTGAACCCGGCAGGCGACTTCAAGGCCGACGGCGAGCGCACCGGCGAGTACCAGCTGGGCGGCGAGGAGCTCCTGCTGAACGCTGCCGGCGAAAGCGTGGTCAGCTACGCGACTACGCCATCGCCATGGTGGACGAGCTCGAGTCCGGCGACCACGTGCGCCAGCGCATCAGCGTCGTGAGCGAGTAACGCGGAAGGCCGCCTATCAACTGACAGGCGGCCTTCCTTCTCCCTAGCAAACTTTGAGAACCGTCTTCCCCTTGGACCCGCCTGCTGCGACCTTCGCCATCGCGGCGTTGACCTCATCGAGGGTAAAGACCGTGTCGACCGACGCCTCGATCTTGCGTTCCCCGAGGATTTCGGGCAGCCTCTCGAGGCCCGCGCCGTCCTCGCGCACGAACACGAAGCGGTATTGTTGTCCGCGTTTAGCGGCCATCTTGTCGTATTTGCGGCCAACCATGCCAAACGCCAAGCGCTTCCAGAAGGGGAATCCAGAACGCTCGGCGAACTCGCCGTTGGGCATTCCGCGCAGCGAGACGAGCGTCCCGCCGGGCCTGAGCACCGAGAACTCCTTCTCGAGCTCGCGGTCTCCCAGGGTGTCGAGCACATGGTCGACGTCGTGGAGCACCTCGGCGTAGTCCTGCTTGCGGTAGTCGATGAACGTGGTGGCACCAAGCGCGCGCATGCGCTCCTCGGAGGCGCCGTTGCCGTTGGTGGCAACGTCGAGACCCACGCCGGCCGCAATGGGCACCGCCATGGCGCCGAGGCTTCCCGTGCCGCCGGAGATAAAGATGGTGTCGCCCGACTTGGCGCCCATGAGCTCGAGCGACTGCAGCGCGGTGAGGGCGGTGAGCGGCACGCAGGCGGCCTCCTCATCGGAGAGGTGGTCGGGCACGTGTGCGAGCGCGTCCTCGGAGACGGCCGCGTACTCGGCGAAGGCACCGATCTTGGCGAGCGGCATGCGCCCGTAGACGCGGTCGCCGACCGCGAAGCGGGTGACGCCTGGCCCCAGCTTCTCCACCGTTCCCACGAGCTCGTTTCCCATCACGAGGGGGAAGGAGTACGGCACGACGAGCTTGACCTCGCCGCGCACGATCATGTTATCGAGCGGGTTTACGCCAGCCGCGCTCACCCTCACCAGCACCTCGCCCGGGCCGGGCTCAGGCGTTGGGAGCTCGCGCAACTCCAGGTTCCGCCCGTTCTTGTCGTAGCCGCTAAGCACCGCTGCCTTCATCTGCCTTCTCCTTTCCGGGCGTACTTGTCGCCCGTCCTCTTGACGTCTTCGCGCAGCAGCGCCACGCAGTCGGCCAGTGTCCTGTCCTGCAGCGCGCGCATGGCGGCCTCGTCGACGTCGGCGAACAGCGCCCCGACGACGGGCCGTATGTGGCGTCCCACGATGCACTCATCGCTGGGGTTGCGGTGGGCGTCGAACACGTGCACCGCCTCCTGGCCGCAAGCCGCCCGGTACACGTCGAGAAGCGTGAGCTCGTGCGCTGGGACGGCGAGCGCGAAGCCCGTCTTCCCGGGGCTGCTCTCTATGATCCCCGCTTCCCGCAGGGAGGTCGCGAGCCTTCGCACCCAGCTCGGGTTCGCCCCGATGCTTTCCGCTATCTGGGCCGAGGACATGGGGCTCTCGGACTCCGAGACGAGGATGAGCAGGTGCACCGCCGAGGAGAACCTCGTGTCGTTCATGCGCGCCCCCTTCGCTATACCTGTAACAATGTCGGATACAGGTTAGGAGATGCAGGCTGTGCTGTCAAGAAGAGGGAGGCCGCCTATCTTCGCGACAGGCAGCCTCCTTGCTTGCTGTGTGGGTTCGGGCTACAGAAGCGGCTCATACTCTCGGTAAAGCGGGTCCCCATCGCCCACGAATTGGAGCTTGTCCATAGCGAGCGCGGGCTAGAACGCCCGCGCCTTCTCGCTACGAACGTGCCAGAGGGCACGTTCGCTTGACGCTCGAAGCATCCCACCACCACTGGGGGCTCTCGACGCCGGAGGCGCAGAGCATGTCCAGGAGCTTGGCGCGGGCATCCGGGGGCAGCTGCTCGAAGTCGGTGCGCATCGCGCCCTGGATCGCCTTGCTCGTTTTGAACAGGCGGGTAAGGACGCGGGATTGCTCCCGCGCCCTCCCCTCAGAACCGTACGTGCGGGTTTCCTCGCATACGGCTCAAGCACACCCCGCCGTCACCTATTCGTGGCGGTAGGCAACCTGAAGGAGTTTGCGTACAGTCTGGTGAGCATGGACTTGCGTTTGTTGAGGTAGTCGGGGTCTAGATAGGGGTTAGCCTCTGCCCGTATCTGGGGATGGCGCACGATGTGTTGCCATGCCATATGGGGCAGGTAGCACTGCTCCGTCCCGAAGACGTGCTTGTTGCCGCCCTTCCTGAACCAGTACCGCTTGTAGACCCAGCCCTTGTGCTTTCGGGGATGCCTTCGGCATGCCCATCGTTCGAGCTGGGCGTGCAGCAGGTGGTCTATTTTGGAGAACGTGGCAGCCGAGCAGACATGCCTGTGGTAGTTCGCGAAGCCTCGGATTTCTGGGCCAACAAACCTGACGAGCTCATCTTGGCCCATGCTTCCGCCGTCCCTGAGGATGCAGCGATGCATCTCGCGCACAAACGAGGCGACGGACTTCTTTGACGGTCTCACCAGTAGCTTGCCGTCGTACTTGCGGAAGTTCCATCCAAGGAAGTCGAAGCCGTCGTCTATGTGCGTGACGAGCGTCTTCTCCTCCGACAGCTCCAGCCCCATTCCGAGAGGAACGCCTCGATGATTCCTCGGACCTCCGCCGCCACTCCAGGGGTCTTGGCGGTGACCACGAAGTCATCGGCGTACCTCACGAGGTTGACGAGGTGCCTTGCCGCCTTCGCGACGTAGACAGTCCCCTTGCTCGTGTAGGTGAAGCGCTCCCCGAGCAGCCTTTCCATCCCGTCGAGCGCCATGTTTGCCAGTATGGGGCTGATGATGCCGCCCTGCGGCGTGCCTTCGTCCGTCTCGTGCCACTTGCCCTGCTCCATGAACCCTGCCCGCAAGAACTGCGCGAGCACCTTCTTGTCCATGGGGATGTTTGAGAGCAGCCATTCGTGGCTTATGTGGTCGAAGCAACCCCTTATGTCCCCCTCGAGGACGTATTTCGGACTCGTCTTTCTCGCAAGCAGCGAGAACAGCCTCGCGCTGGCGTCCTGTGCGCTTCGTCCCCTTCGGAACCCGAACGACGTGCCGTCGGCCGTGGTCTCGGCCACGGGGTCGAGCGCAAGAGCATAGAGCGCCTGCATCGCCCTGTCATACATCGTCGGTATCCCGAGAGGCCTGGTCTGGCCTTGCTTGCCCTTCTTGGGTATGCGGACGCGCCGCAGCGGCTTGGCCCTGTACCCCTTGGCGCCGAGTGCCAGCGCAGCCTCCATCTTGGACTTTTCGGTCCTCCATACCATCCCGTCGACCCCGGGCGTGTTCCTGCCCCTGTTCGTGGTGACCGTCCGCACCGCAAGGAGCTTGGCGTCGAACGACGCGACGAGCGTCCTCTGAGCCTTCCGCGCATCCTCCCTGCGGCCTTCCTTCGTGGCACTGGCGATTCGGGTTTGCAGCCTGCTGACGTGCGCCTCGACCCTCTCCCATGGGACGCTGCCCCATGTGGAGTACGGCCCCGGCCCATCGTCCGTCGCGCTCGCCTTCTCATCGGTTTCCAAGTCGCTTCCGTTCACAGACCCGCCTCCTTCCTGCCAGTGGTGCACCGTGCGGGAAGTCTGCCGCCTTTCGGCGTGCGGCAAATCCTGAACCGCTGTCCCGCCTGTTGCCGGCGGGCGTTCGCTTTCTCCCGCTTCCTCTACCCCCCGCGCCGTCCCTACCCTTGCGGTTCGGTACCCGACTCGCGGGAGCGCGTGGGGCTTACCAAGTTCCGTTGAACGCACGTATCCTCTGGTTGCCTTAGGAGCCGCCTTTAGGCCGGGGGGCGCCGCGTCCGCTGCGCCGCCGCGCACGACAACTCGCGACGGCCCACCCCCTGCGGCAATCCGCAGCAGCGTATCAGCCCGTTTCGCTGCCTCATCTGTGACGACCTCTCAACCGGCGGTTCACGTTGCTCTCCCTAGCAACCCCACCCTAGCAGCGGCCACCACCATTCGGGCTAGGAGGCCCGCCACGTTGTCCCCGAGGCTCCGCACCCCTCCGTTGCCAGAGGAGCACGCTCGGGTAGGGTCACCCCGAGCGGATGGGGGGCTACACGGCGTTTCCTTGGCACCTCCTTTCCGTCGTTGCAGCATTGCGTTCAGCGACTTCTTGTCGCACTGTCGTTGCAGATCTCCTTCTTCTCCTCCAGGCTGTAGCTCTCCGGCGAGTACAGGCAGAGGTCCGAGCGGAAGTAGGCCATGTCCTCGGCCTGGGCGAGCTCTGTCATCTTGGCTTCGTTCATCATCTTGGTTCCTTTCAGCAATTGTTTTCCTAAACCTCTGTTAGACCACCGTTGACACGAACGCGGGTTCGTACAGGTCGTCCAGGTCGATCTCGTCGGCCCAGACCCTGCCGCCCCAGTACTCGTCGAAGAAGGGCTGCGGCTCGTCCCACATCGCGCGGATCCGCAGGTCGGTCGTCCCGTTGGCCACCTGCGGGGCGAGCATGCCGAGCCTGGTGGCGTCCGAGCGCCTGGCCTGCTCCTCCCAGCAGAACCAGGCCAGATAGAGCGGGAGCCTCCTGGTCGAGACCCCGTTGAACGGCGCCAGGAACGCCTCGAGCCGCGAGTGCAGGGCGTTGACCATGCCCAGCTCGTCCTCGCCGGCCACCTTCGAGTTGAACCGGTTGTGCGCGAGCGCGCCCGCCGCCGACAGCGGGGAGACGTAGGAGCTGAGCTCGTCGGTGGACACGACGGCGCCTGCCAGCGGGACGCCCTCGATGCCCGCCCTCACCTGCTCGATGCCGGCTCGCCCGCGCCCGACGAGGCGGCAGAAGCAGTCGCCGAGGTCGTTCACGCCGGTGAGCACGCAGGCCTTGAGCTTGGAGAGGCCCCGCTTGGTCACGCCGTGGCCGTTCGCGTGCGGCTCCCTGGGCATCTTCACCCGCGCCCGGTCGCGGTTGCCGCTGAGCGACTCGTTCGGGTACTTCTCGTCGATCTGGACGCTGGTGCCCGGGTCGCAGCGGAACGGGGCGAGCCTGGACTCCATCACCGAGCAGACCCGCATGCGCATGTACCAGGACGTCTTCAGGCACACGCCGCACCGCTCCGCGAGCTTCCGGAGGGAGAGCCCCTCGACCATGCCCTCCACGTAGGCCGACCACGCGTCCGCGCCGAGTCTGGAGAGCGCGAGCACGCCGGCGGTCCTGGCCAAGAACGTCCTGCCGCAGCCGCGGCAGAGCCACCTCCTGCCGCCGTCGCGGCCGCGCCCCTTTGAGACGACGTGGGCGTGCCCGCACCTCGGGCACCTGGACGGCTCCTCGGCGGGCCT
>JAFWIE010000056.1 GCA_017533825.1 Atopobiaceae bacterium
GGGGCTCGCGGACGATTTCGTGCTCGACAGGACCGTCGCGACCTTCCGGCCGCCCGAGGGGGACGACGGACTCCTCGGCCTGACCTGACGCCAACGGCCGTCCCACACACAGTAACGTCGTATATAATCCGCAACAGTCGTTGTTTGCACCCAGCCGGCGCTTGCGTTATGGTCGGTCACTCGCACGAGAAAGGCATGCGTATGTTTGCAGACCACATGCAACAAAGCATGGACTATGAATGCGCCGCCGTTATCTGTACGGCCGTAGAGGCGGAGAGCGCAAGTCTCAAACAGACCTTCGGTGGTGGGTGGACCCGCCTTCGCGTGCCGGGCGACAAGCAGCAATACTACGAGGCAACGTTTGTGGACAAGCACGGCGATGGTCAGCTCGTCATCACCTGTCAGCAAGACATGATGGGGATGGCAGCGGCCTCGGCGCTTGCCACCAAAGCCACCATGCTGTTCTGCCCCCGCTACCTCATCATGTGCGGCATCGCGGCGGGCATCCGCAAGGATACCGGGTAGCTGTATGGCGACGTACTGGTACCCGACGTGGTATGGGACTATTCGACGGGCAAAGTTGTCGGACCTGATGAGCCAGAGATCCGATTCGGCGATGTTGGATTCTTGCCTCGCCCTCAAGCGATGCACCTGGATCCCAAGCTCAAGGAAGTCATAGACCATCTCTGTGAGCCTGGCGCGTGCGAGTTCCGCCTGCAGTCAGGACCTTTGGCGTGCGGCACGTCAGTGATGGCGAACGAGTTTGTGGTCAACATCACAGTCCGGTCCCTCAATCCCACAACGGTGGGTCTGGACATGGAGTCCTACAGCGTCTTTCTCGCGGCATCCAAGGCACTCGAGCCTAGGCCGAAGGCGTTGGTGGTCAAGAGCATCTGCGACTACGCTAACGCCGAGAAAGACGACCAATACCAGATGTTTGCCGCGTTCACCGCCAGCCGTTTCGTGGAATAGCTCCTTACTCAGGAGCTCGACTTCTGCGACTGAGGCCCGTCTGCCACCACGACACTCATGCTACAATCTCGATTGTTTACGCCAGATGTATTTGGGGCGTAGACGTTCGTATGCATACCTTGTTTCTATGGATTGGAGCACAAAAATGGCAGACGAGAAGCAGACCTTGAGCATCGACGACGTGGACGACGTCACGGGCGGCACGGTAGAGGTCACGATCAACAAGACCAAGCTGCGCAAAATCGCAGTAGACGCCAAGCACGACGGCAAGACGCTCGATTGGGTCCTGCAATACTGCAACACCGAGGAAGAGCGCGAGTTCGCACGTTTCGTCTGGAACGGCCTCGCGTAACCGCGTTCGGCATCAAGTACGTTCGCAAGGGGGCGGCAGGCTTGCTTGTCTGGCGCCCTCGATAGCATGTATGGAAGAGGCCACATGGCGGATGACAACGGCGGGCTGTTCAGGCAAAAGGCGATCGACAGGCTGTCCTCGCCGGACGAGCTCACGGATTACCTCAAGGTAACCAACCCGAGCGTATGGGTCGTCCTTGTCTCCGTCGTCGTACTGCTCGTGGGCCTCTTCGCTTGGACCCTCGTCGGAACGCTACCGACGAGGGCGGATGCTTCGGTTGTCGTACGCAACGGCACCGCAATGGTGCGCGTCGACGACCCATACGCCATCGACGAGGGCATGAGCGTGACGGTATCGTCGCAGGACTATCCTATCGAGTCGGTCGTCACCGACGAGTATGGCAAGACGATTGGTCGCGCGGACATCGAGCTTCCCGACGGCACGTACGACGGCACGGTAGTCGTGGATGAGACCCGCGCCATAGACTTCCTACTTCAGAGCAGCTAGACCGCGGGCGACGGGCAATGAACGGGTTCCAACGACATGCCGCAAAGGTCAAGGAGCCACGCAAAAAGGGCGTGGCGAAGGTACCCGTGGTGATGCAGCTCGAAGCGCTCGAGTGCGGTGCCGCGTCGCTCGCGATGGTGATGGCCTATTACGGTAAGTGGGTTCCCCTCGAGCAAGTGAGGGTCGACTGCGGCGTGTCACGCGACGGATCCAAGGCCAGCAACATCTGGACGGCCGCCGAGCACTATGGCTTCGACGTGGAAGCCTACAGGACATCACCGGAAGACCTGAGGGACGACGGGACGTACCCCTGCATCATCCACTGGAACATGGAGCACTTTGTGGTGCTCGACGGCTTCCGCGGCACAAACGTCTATCTCAACGACCCGGCCAGGGGTGCAGTCAAGATACCCTGGGAGGAGTTCGACGAGTCGTTCACCGGCGTCGTGCTTGTCCCGACCCCATCGGAGGACTTCGTGCCCAGCGGAAAGCGCCAGAGCCTGCTCGAGTTCGCAAAGAGAAACCTATCGGGCGCGGGGGCGGCCACCGCCTTCGTCATCATAGCCACGGTCATCGCCTACCTCTTTGGCATCGTCAACTCCGTCACGGCGCGAATCTTCCTCGACCGTCTCCTTACGGGCGTCAACCCCGACTGGCTCGGGCCCTTTACGGTGACCTTGATCGCGCTCGCCGCCCTCCAACTCGTCGCCGCATGGGTCCAGGCCATCTACTCACTGAGGATCAACGGCAAGATGGGGGTAGTGGGCAGCACCACCTACATGTGGAAGGTCATGCGCCTGCCCATGGAGTTCTTCTCGCAAAGGTTTGCCGGTGACATCCAGGCGAGGGCATCCATGAACGCCGCTGTGGCACAAACGCTGATCCAGACCTTCGCTCCCGCGGCGATCAACACAGCCATGGTGGTCTTCTATCTTGCGCTGATGCTCAACCAGAGCCTGCTGCTCACCACCGTGGGGATTGCGACCGTCATCATCAATGCGGCGGTGTCGAGGCTTGTGTCAAACAGGCGCGTGAACATCGCGCGCGCTCAAATCCGGGACGAGGGCAAGTTCGACTCCCTCACCGTGGCGGGTATCGAAAAAATCGAGACCATCAAGGCGAGCGGCGCAGAGCTCGGATTCTTCCGCAAGTGGGCAGGTTATCAGGCATCGGTGAACGCGCAGAACGTACGAACCGCAAAACTCAACCAGTACCTCGGGGCACTGCCGGCCTTCCTCGCGTCCCTTGCAAACACCATCGTGCTCATCCTCGGCGTGCACTTGGCCATGGGAGGGTCCTTCACACTCGGCGCGGTGATGATGTTCCAGGGCTTCTTGCAGTCATTCATGTCGCCGGCGATGACCATGATCGGTGCTTCGCAGACCATCCAAGAGATGCGCACGCAGATGGAGTACCTCGACGACGTGATGGCATATCCCGACGATGTAGGACTCGAGGAAACGCCCACGCAGGAGGACGCGGACCTCGTCAAGCTGCGCGGCGACGTAGAGCTCAGAAACGTCACCTTTGGCTACTCGCGCCTTGCGGCTCCGCTTATCGAGGACTTCTCGCTCAAGATTAGGCATGGTGGCAGCGTTGCGCTCGTCGGGTCTTCGGGCTGCGGCAAGTCCACGCTCGCCGCGCTCGTATCTGGACTGTACCAGCCATGGAGCGGAGAGGTCCTCTTCGACGGGAAGCCACGAGCCGCCTACTCACACGGGGTTATAACGAGTTCGGTGTCGGTCGTGGACCAGGAAATCACGTTGTTTGACGACACGATTGAGAACAACATAAAGATGTTCGATTCCACAATCGAGGACTACGAGATGATCCTTGCCGCGCGCGACGCGGGCATCCACGAGGACATCCTGAAGATGCCCGGCGGCTACCAGCGCAAGTTGCAAAGCGGGGGCAAAGGTCTCTCGGGCGGCCAGCGACAGCGCATCGAAATCGCGCGCGTGTTGGCTGCAGACCCCACGGTCATAGTCCTCGACGAGGCCACAAGTGCACTTGATGCCCAGACCGAGGCCCATGTGATGCAGCATATCCGCAACCGTGGCATCACCTGCATCGTGGTGGCGCACCGGCTTTCCACCATACGCGACTGCGACGAGATTATCGTGCTTGACGCAGGCCATGTGGTAGAGCGTGGCACGCACGACGAACTCATGGCCACAGATGGCCTGTACGCAACGCTCGTCGCGTTCGAATGAGGAGGTGAGCGGCATGGGATTGGTCGAGAGCCAGATCAAGGAGCGCCAACTCGCCGACGAGCAGCGCATGAGCGACTCACTCCTCAAGGTCGCAAGCGTCGTCATCGGACAAGAATCCGCAGAGAAGGCCATCGACGACCACGTTGCCGCGAGCAACGCAATAGAGCGCATCATGCGGTACTATCGCTACAAGATGGTCGACGTACCCGAATCCCTTACCGACATCTATGAACAGCTCGACTACTGCCTGCGGCCCCATGGGGTGATGTATCGAGAGGTCAAACTGGACAAAGGCTGGTACAAGGACTCCATCGGGCCAATCCTCACGCATACCCGCGAAGGCAAGAGGCCGGTCGCGCTCATCCCCGGAAAGATCGCAGGATACTGGTACACCGATGCCGAGACAGGGCTGCCTGTGAGCGTGAACGCGCTCACTGCCGCACAATTCTCTGCGGACGCACTGTGCTTCTATCGGCCGCTACCGCAGAAAAAGCTGGACATCACAGACCTGCTCGTCTACATGTGGCAGTGCATCACCCTCGGCGATGTGGAAGTCAAGGGCCTGGCCGCCTTGGGCGTAGCGCTCGTGGGCACCCTGGTGCCAAGGCTCGTCAGCATCCTCACCGGACCCGTGCTTGCAAGTGGTGAGGTGCGGGCGCTCGTCGGCATTGCCATATGCATCGTATGTACCGCCGTTACTCAGCAGCTCATCAGTGGCACAGCGACGCTTCTCTCGTCGAGACTCGAAGCCAAGGCAAGCCTCGAGGTGGAGGCCTCCATCATGATGCGGCTCCTCTCATTGCCTGCGGACTTCTTCAAGGAGTACAGTCCGGGCGAGCTCAAGAGCAGGTTCTTGTCCGTGAACAGCCTCTGCACCCTGCTCCTGTCGCTCATAACGTCGGCAGGCATCTCTTCGCTCGCATCGCTTCTGTACGTGACCC
>JAFWIE010000057.1 GCA_017533825.1 Atopobiaceae bacterium
CACCATCCGCATCCCCGTGCACATGGTCGAGACCATCAACAAGCTCGTGCGCGTGCAGCGCCAGCTGCTGCAGGACCTCGGCCGCGACCCGACCCCGGAGGAGATCGGCGAGGAGATGGGCATGACGGCCGAGCGCGTGCGCGAGATCCAGCGCATCAGCCAGGAGCCCGTCAGCCTCGAGACCCCCATCGGCGAGGAGGAGGACTCCCAGCTCGGCGACTTCATCGAGGACTCCACGGCGGTCGCGCCCCCGGAGGCGGCGAGCGACTCCATGCTGCGCGAGCAGCTCGAGCAGGTGCTCGACGGGCTTGCGGACCGCGAGCGCAAGGTCATCAAGTTCCGCTTCGGCCTCGAGGACGGACACCCGCGCACGCTCGAGGAGGTCGGGCGCGAGTTCGGCGTCACGCGCGAGCGCATCCGGCAGATCGAGAGCAAGACGCTCGTGAAGCTGCGTCATCCGAGCCGCTCGGGCAAGTTGAAGGACTATATGGAGGACTAACGGCAGGCATCCTGTTTGTAATGACGGCCCAAGAGGCAACCCCTCTTGGGCCGTCCTTTTTTGTTGAGGCGTTCTCTGCGAGTCCTCGGCTACCCGGCTACCCGGACGGGGACTCGAAAAAAAAAGATCGAAATCGCGCTTGCATTCAAAATCGAAGTCTGTATAATCATTACACGTGCTGAGAAGCACACGTATTCCCCAGTGGCGCAGTGGTAGCGCAGCGGACTGTTAATCCGTATGTCGCTGGTTCGAATCCAGCCTGGGGAGCCCGAATTCTTCAACCCACCAATTCTTGGTGGGTTGTTTTGTATCAAGACATGGGGGACGCTTTGTCAGATTCCGCATCTTCGGCAATCACGAACACGGACGCTTCGCTCGACGCATGGTATCCCGACCGCTCGAAGGCGTTCTACATCTTGGCGCAGCTCGTCACGCGCGACTTCAAGCTCAAGTACCGCCGAAGTGCGCTGGGTGTTGCTTGGAGCGTGCTCAACCCGCTGCTCATGATGGCAATCATGGCCGCCGTGTTCTCGACGCTCATGCGCTTCTCGTCTGACGGCATCCCGAGCTATCCGTTGTATATCATCCTCGGCAACGTGACCTTCTCCCTCATGAGCGACGCGACCAGCCAAGGCATGGGATCGATCATCGATGCGGCATCACTACTCAAGAAGGTACGAGTCTCGCGGTGGGTCTTCCCGGTGGAGAAGGTCCTCTTCGCTGTCGTCAATTTCGTCTTCTCCATGGTCGCGGTCTTGGTGGTAATGCTCTTCGTCAAGGTGTACCCCACATGGACCGTTGCCATCATTCCGCTGTTCCTCGTGTACATCACCATGTTCTGCTGTGGGCTATCCCTTTTGCTGAGTGCGCTCTCCGTCTTCTTCCGGGACGTCATGCACCTCTGGGGCGTGGTCCTTACGGCGTGGACGTATGCAACGCCGCTGTTCTACCCGGCAGAGATTCTGCCCGACTGGGTCTTGTCGCTGGAGGTCTTTAACCCGATGTTCCACTATGTCGCCTACATACGCGAGGCGCTCCTGTATCAGAGGCTACCCTCGCTCGAGCTCAACGGACTCTGCCTTGCATGTGGGCTTATCTCGTTGGTCGTGGGAATCGTGGTGTTCAAGCGCACGCAGCGCAAGTTCATTCTGTACATCTAGGGCGTTGGCCCGACCGTTCGCGAAGGAGTGGGCAATGTCGAGTAGTTCGCGTGACGCCATCGACGTGAGCGTAATCGTCCCGTGCTACAACACGGAGCGGTTCTTGGATGAGGCGCTGACCTCTGCCGAACAGAACGGGCGATGCAGGTTGGAAATCATCGTCCTTAACGATGGGTCCACGGACGGCTCGCTTGCCATCATGCGTGCCCATGAGGCACGTGATGCCCGCGTGCGCGTCATAGACAAGTCCAACCAAGGCTATGGTGCGACCGTGAACAGGGGCTTCGCCGAGGCGCGTGGAACCTATGTGGCGATTCTCGAACCAGACGACTGGGTACAGCCCCACATGTACGACGACTTGTTTGACTTTGCGATGACGTTCGACGAGCTTCCGGACATCGTCAAGTCACCGTATTGGCGGGTCTGGATGCCGACGACGTCCCATGAGCGTCTGTTGCAATGCTCGTACTACCAGCGCATCGATCCGCCACACCAGCCGTTCACCCTCAGCGAGTGTCCACGAATCGTGCAACACCATCCGTCCATCTGGTCGGCTCTGTATCTGCGCAGCTTCCTCGAGCGCGTCCCCATACGCATGAAGGAGGTACCGGGTGCGGGTTGGGTCGACAATCCGTTCCTCTTCCAGACGATGGCGCAGGCGCATTCGATCGTGTATCGCGACGTGCCGTATTATTGCTACCGAGAAGACCTTCCCGGCTCCTCCTCGGCTTCGCGCGTGCTTGAGCTCTCCATCGAGCGGTGGAACGACATGGCCGACGTCGTAGACGAGGTGTGTCCCGATGACTTCGGCATTCGAAAGGCGCTCACCGTCATTGGCTTCCGGTATGCGGGGGAGGCCATCGGGCGCGGCGGTCTGGAAGACGAGCGGCTGCGCGACATGATGGCCCAGATGTTTGCGCGCATGGACCCGGAGGCCATTCTGTCTCTAGAGAACGTCTCGCCCCAGCTGCGACGTCTCGCGTTCGAGCTTGCCGGACGAGACGTTCCGCGCATCAGCGGGCTCGGCTACCTGCGGGGTCTGGTAGAGGAGTTTGCCTACTCCATCTCGACCAACGGCCTCGGTTTTGCGGTAGCACGCACCGGTGTGTACCTCGAGCGACGCCAACGGCAGGACCGCCGTTCTCAGGACTACGTGAACGCCCGCTCCTGACGCAGGTGATGCGACGGGAGCTTCGCAAACGGGGAACAATGTCGCGAAACCTCACAAAGGGATCTGCTTCGGCGAAAGGGGGCATCTCTGAGCATCCCCCGAGCAACGCCTTTGTGTGGGATGTCCCCTTTGTGTCGCATGCAAACGGCTGGATTAGGCACGCATCTCCAAGTCTGCTATCATTAGGTTTCGACCTTTAAGTGTGGTGCGAGACACCCGCAAGGCCGGAACGCCAACCCCTTCCGGGACGCCTTGTGCTGCACAAAGGACGTCCTTTTTTCTTTTTGGAAGGGAGCTATATGGGCGATTTCGTTCCAAAGGCCGCCATCATGGATGGCGACGCGATGCGCCGTGCCATGACGCGCATCGCGCACGAGATCTGCGAGCGCAACGAAGGCGCAGAGAATCTGGGAATCGTTGGCATCGTGAGCCGTGGTGTTCCTCTGGCCGAGATTCTCTCGGCCGAGATTGCCGAGATCGAGGGGAAGCGTCCGCCCGTGGGACAGCTTGACGTGAGCTTCTATCGCGACGACATCGGCCGGCACATCATGCCAGTGACCCATGCCACCAATGTCCCCTTTAGCATCGATGGTACGAACGTGGTCCTGGTTGACGACGTTCTGTACACCGGTCGCACCGTACGTTCCGCGCTTGATGCGCTTATGGACTTGGGTCGTCCCCGCACCGTGCAGCTCGCCGTCATGATTGACCGCGGACATCGAGAACTCCCGATACGCGCTGATTACGTGGGCAAGAACGTCCCCTCATCCCATAACGAGGATGTGCGCGTGCGCATCAAGGCCATGGACGGTGAGAACTCCGTCACCATTTGGGCAAAGGATGACGGCAAGGAAGGAGGACGCTGATGCTTTCGGTAAGGCATCTCATCGACACGACGAGCCTCACGGCAGACGACATCACTCAGATTCTGGACACGGCACAATCGTTTGCCGAGATCAACGCGCGCAAGGGCATAAAGAAGGTGCCCGCCCTGCGCGGCCGCACTATCGTCAACCTGTTCTTGGAGCCCTCCACGCGCACGCGTAGCTCCTTCGAGCTCGCCGAGAAGCGCCTCAGCGCCGACGCACTCAACATGGGTGGGTCCACCAGCTCCGTCGTCAAGGGCGAGAGCCTTGCGGATACCATCCAGACCATCGACGCCATGAACGTCGACATGTTCGTGGTGCGTGCTCGCTTTGCTGGCACGCCCCAGAAGGTGATCGAGAACACCGACGCCATCGTGATCAACGCAGGCGACGGCAAGCACCAGCATCCCACACAGGCGATGCTCGACCTCTATACGATGCGCGAGCACTTTGGGCATCTCGATGGTCTCAAGGTCGCCATCGTGGGCGACTTGGCGCACAGCCGTGTGTGCGGCAGCCTCGCGCCTGCGCTCAAGACCATGGGTGCGGAGGTCACGCTCGTGGCTCCTCCGACCTTCCAGGTAGGCGATCCGAGTTGGTACGGCTGCAGCCAGACGAACCATCTCGACGACGTAATCGAGGAGATGGACGTGGTGTACATGCTCCGCGTCCAGCTCGAGCGCATGGAGGGTGCAGCCATCCCCAGCCGTCGCGAGTACAACCGACTGTATGGACTGTCGCTCGAGCGCGAGTCGCGCATGAAGCCCGATGCGATCATCTGCCATCCGGGACCGATGAACCGCGGCATGGAGATTGACGCTGAGGTTGCCGACTGCGCGCGGTCGAGGATTCTCGACCAGGTGACGGCAGGCGTGGCAACGCGCATGGCCGAGATGTACCTGCTCTTGGGAGGAGAACACAATGGCATTTCTAATTAGGGGCGCGCATGTGGTCGACCCGCAAGTCGGGCTCGACAAGGTGCAGGACGTGCTCATCGAGGGCAAGGTCGTGGCGGCGGTTGCCGATGCGCTTGAAGCCCCTGAGGGGGCGACCATCATCGATGGAGCCGGGAAGTACCTGGTACCTGGTCTGGTGGACATGCACGTGCATTTCCGCGACCCGGGCTTCGAGCACAAGGAGACCATCGCAACGGGCTCACGCGCCGCAGCACATGGCGGCTTCACCGACGTGGCAACCATGCCGAACACCGACCCCGTCACCGACACGGGAGCCGAGGTCCGTTACCAGATCGACACCGCCCACCGTGTGGGCCTCGTGCACGTGCGTCCCATGGGTGCGCTCACGCGCGACGAGAAGGGCGAGTCGCTCGCAGAGATTGGCGACATGGTCATGGAGGGCGCCGCGGCCTTCTCCGATGACGGCCATGGCGTGCAGAGCGCTGGCATGATGAAGACCTGCATGGCCTACGTGAGTCAGTTCGACCGCGTGGTGTGCGCCCACTGCGAGGTGGAGAGCCTCTCGGGCAAAGGCGTCGTCAACTCCGGACGCACGGCGACGAGACTCGGCATGTTTGGCTGGCCTCCGTTCGCGGAGGAGCTCGAGATCTATCGCGACATCGAGCTCTCTCGTTCGACGGGCTGTGCACTGCACATCTGCCACATCTCGACCGCCAAAGGCCTCGAGCTCGTACGCTCCGCGAAGGCAGAGGGCCTGCGGGTGACGTGCGAGGTGACCCCGCACCACCTCTTCCTCTGTGAGGACGACATCACCGATGCCTACAACACCAACCTCAAGATGAACCCGCCGTTGCGCACGGCCGAGGATGCCGCTGCGATGCGTGCGGGGCTGCTCGACGGCACCATCGACTGCGTCGTCACGGACCACGCGCCTCATGCGGCTCACGAGAAGGACTGCGAGTGGGAGATTGCCTACTTTGGCTGCGTCGGACTGGAAACCTCGCTGCCCCTGATGCTGGCGAACATGGTCCTTCCGGGCAAGATGAGCTGGCAGCGCCTCGTCGAGGTCATGGCCATCAACCCGCGTCAGCTCTTGAGGCTGAAGCCCGTACGCGTAGAGGCGGGCAGCGCGGCTGACCTCACGCTCATCGATCCCCGTCGGGTCGTCCACGTCACGCCTGACTATCTCGTGGGCAAGTCAAAGAACTCGGCCTTCCTCGGCCTGACGCTCATGGGTTGCGCGACCGACGTCTTCATGGACGGTCGGCGCACGCTCGTGGACGGGACGGTAGTCTCATGACGATGGAACGCGACTCCGCAGCAGGAACCGCGCCGGCTACCGACGTGCACGAGTTCGTGGTCGTCTCGAATGAGCCGGTGGCAGATGGAGTGTGGCGCATGCGGTGCCACACCTCCGTCGCGCCCCTGCTCGCCCCGGGGCAGTTCGTCAACGTTGCCGTTCCGGGAGATGCCGCGCACATCCTGCGCATACCCCTGTCGTTCTCTGCGGCGCACGCTTCCAGCGAGACGTTGGAACTCGTGTATGCCGTGGTGGGGGAGGGCACGCGTCGCCTGAGCGGCATGCACGTGGGTGACGTCTCCACTATGGTGGGACCCTGCGGGAACGGTTGGGCGCTGCCTACGCGTGGGGGCCGTGCCCTGCTCGTCGCGGGCGGGGTCGGCCTGCCTCCCATCGTCGCCTGCGCGCGCATGCTGGCAGAGGCGTTCGTCGGCTTTGACGTCATCGTGGGTGCCCAGACCTCCGCGAAGCATGTGGAGTATCTGCTCGACGAGCTGCGTCGCATGCCGCCGGGCGAAGGCTGCGACTGCGCACGCAAGGTGCTCGTCTGCACCGATGACGGGTCGCTTGGCACGCGCGGGTTCACGACCGACGTGATGGCGGACCTCATCGCCGACCGTCCGTATTCCCAGGCTTATACCTGCGGGCCAACTCCCATGATGGCAGGCGTCGCGCGGTTGTGCGAGAAGCGCAGCATCGCTTGCCAGGCTTCTTTGGAGCGCATGATGGGCTGCGGCTTCGGGGCCTGTAGCTGCTGCAACGTGGCGCTCACCGTGGGTGGCTATGCGCTGTGCTGCAAGGATGGTCCGGTGTTCGATGCGAGGGAGGTGGTCTGGTGAGCAAGGACGCAAGGCCGCGCATGGCCGTCAACTTGGGCGGCATCGAGATGCGCAATCCCGTGAACACCGCGTCGGGCACGTTCGGAAACGGCGAGCAGTTCGAAGGCTTCTATGATGTCGGATCGACGCTTGGCGCCATCACCTGCAAGGGCGTCTCGGCAGAACCGTGGGAGGGCAACCCTGTGCCGCGGCTTGCGGAGCTGGGAGGTTCCGCCATACTCAACTCCGTGGGGCTGCAGAACCCGGGGGTGCCCGGCTTCGTGAAACACTACGGATCGTATCTGCAGGGGCTGCGCCAGAAGGGCTGTGCGGTTATCTGCCAGGTGGCCGGTCATTCTCTGGAGGAGTACGCCCGGGCGATGGAGCTCTTTGAGGAGCTGGCGCCCTTCGCGTCGGGCTTCGAGATAAACATTAGCTGCCCCAACATCGCTGCAGGTGGGGCGGCCATGGGTGCCACACCCGAGGCCGCGGCCGCAGTCATGCGCACGGTGCGACCCCTCACCACGCGACCCATCGTGGTAAAGATGGCGCCGCATGACGTGGCAGAGATTGGACGCGCTCTGGAGGCGGAGGGCGCCGATGCTCTCTCGCTTATAAACACCATCCCCGGCATGAGCATCGACGTGCGCACGAGAAGAAGCCGCGTGTGTCGGCCGACGGCAGGCGTCTCGGGTCCCGCGATACATGCCGTGGCCGTGCGCATGGTGTGGGAGTGCGCGAAGGCAGTGAAGGTGCCGATCTGCGGCATCGGCGGCATCGCCTGCGGAGAAGATGCGGCAGAGATGATCCTGGCCGGCGCCACCGCCGTCTCGGTGGGGACGGCAAACCTCGTCGACCCGTTGTGCGCCGCGCGCGTGGTTGAAGAGCTGGAACAGTGGGCATGCGACCAGGGCGTCGCAGACATCAACGAACTGATAGGAGCGTTCGAATGCTAGACGCAGAGGCACGCGATGCAATTATCATCGCGCTTGACATGAGCCGCGAAGAAGCGCTGGAGCTGTGCGACAAGCTCAGCGGCAAGGCCGTGTGGGTGAAGGTGGGCATGACGCTCTTCTACCGCTATGGACCCCAGATGGTCGACGAGATGCGCGCGCGAGGCTTCAAGGTCTTCCTGGACCTCAAGCTGCACGACATTCCCTTCCAGATCCGTGGGGCGGCATACTCGGCATCGCTCGGCGGCGCCGACCTACTCTCCATCCATGGACTTGGCGGGGCACAAATGATCTCCGAGGGACGCGCGGGCGTCGAGGAGGCTGGCAAAGGCACGCAGCTGCTCGCCATCTCCGTGCTCACGAGCATGGACCAGGACGCGCTCGCGTCCATCGGCGTGACGTCCTCGGTGGCGGAGGAGGTGCGTCGCCTGGCCAAGCTTGCGGTGGGCGCCGGTGCACATGGCATCGTCTGCTCTCCGCAGGAGGCCTCCGACATGCGTCAGCTCCTGGGTCCCGAGGCGCTCATCGTGTGCCCGGGTATCCGTCCGGCAGGGGCGGACGTTGGGGACCAGGCGCGCATCGCGACGCCGGCAGCAGCCATCGCGGCGGGTGCCTCAAAGCTCGTTATCGGCAGGCCCATCACGAAGGCGGAGGACCCGGTTTCCGCATTCGAGTCCATCGTCGACGAATTGGTGCGCGCCTAGACGGTACGTCCGTTTATGTTGGGCAATGTGGTGTTTGTGCAGGTAGTTTGCAAGGTGCTTGAAGTATCGGCGATAATCAATCAGTATGTCACATGCCTGTCTCTAGGGACGGGCTGTGTTTGAAACCTTATGTGTAGGGAGGAACCATGCCACTTCCGCAGCTTACCGAAGAGCAGCGCAAGGCAGCGCTAGAGAAGGCCGCGGCCGCACGCCATGCTCGTGCGGAGCTTCGCGACAACATCAAGGCGGGGAAGGTCTCGCTCGAGGAGGTACTCGATTCCGATGACCCCATCGCGAATCGCATGAAGGTCTCCGCTCTCATCGAGTCGCTGCCTGGCTATGGCAAAGCGAAGGCCACCAAGATCATGGACGAGCTCGGCATTTCGCCGTCGAGGCGCATCAAGGGCCTCGGCGCACGACAGCGCGAGCAGCTCCTCGAGACGCTTTCCAAGTAGTGGAACGCAGAGCTCGACTGTTCGTCGTTTCGGGTCCGGCAGGCGTGGGCAAGGGAACGCTCGTCGCGCGGGTGCGCGCCCTGCGTCCCACCCTAGGCCTGACCGTCTCGGCGACGACGCGATCCCCTCGCCCTGGTGAGGTCGACGGGGTCGCGTATCACTTTATGTCGGACGAGGAGTTCGACCAGCACATTGAGGCCGGCGACTTCCTCGAGTGGGCACAGGTTCACGACCACCGCTATGGCACGCTACGGAGCGAGATTGACGCATGCCTGGCGCGCGGCGAGTCCGTTGTGCTCGAGATTGACGTCCAGGGTGGCAACAACGTAAAGAAGGTGTTCCCCGACGTCGTGCGCATCTTCGTCGAGCCTCCCTCGTGGGAGACCTTGGTGGAGCGGCTCACGGGAAGGGGGACGGAGTCCGAGGAGTCTTTGGCCCTTCGGCTCCAGACAGCCAAGCGCGAGTTGACGCTGGCGGATTCGTATGACGTTCAGCTCGTCAACGACGACCTCGACGAAGCCACGGAAAACCTGGACCAGATTCTAGAGAAGTACGAGACCTCTTAGAAAGGCAGATTATGGCGATCACGACCCCCGAAATCGATACGCTGCTTTCGAAGACCGAGGAGAACCCGTTCCTGCTGTGCTCCATCGCGTCCAAGCGTGCGTGCGACATCAACAACATGCTGCGTGGACAGCATCTTCGGGTGACGGCCATCCAGGACTTCGATGACATCACCACGATGGCGTCCGGCGAGGACACCGTCTCCATCGCGATGCAAGAGATCAACGACGACGTTCTGAGCTTCGTGCAGGACGAGTTTGATGCCCAGATTCGTGGCTCCAACGCTCGGGTGCAGCAGAATTCATGAGTGAGCGCGTCTGTCTCGTTCACTATCACGAGATTGGCCTCAAGGGCAAGAACCGATCCACCTTCGAGAATCGCCTGCTGAGTAACTTGAGCCATGCGCTCAAGGGTGCAGGCGTAAAGAAGGTGCGGCGCATCTCCGGACATGTGCTGGTGGAGTCCGAGGATGGCTGTGCGACGCCCGCCATGGCACATGCCATAGCGCAGGTGCCGGGCGTGGCGCGCGTGTCCCTCGCGTATCGCTGTGCGCTCGACGAGGATGAGTACTGCGCCGCCGCGGTGCGAGCGCTCCAAGAGGTCGAGACCCCGTGGGAGAGCTTCAAGGTGCATGCGCGTCGCTCGTCGACCAACTACGAGCGCCATACGCTCGAGATGAACCGCATCGTGGGCAGCGCCCTGTGCGACGCGTTCCCCACAAAGAAGGTCTTGATGCATGGGCCGGACATGACGGTCATCGTGCATGCGGTCCAAGGTGATGTCTATGTCTATGCAGATACGGGACCGGGCGTCGGTGGGCTTCCGGTGGGCACGGCCGGCAAGGTGGTCTCGCTGTTCTCGAGCGGATTTGACTCACCCGTGGCAACATGGATGGTTGGCCGCCGCGGCGCGGTGTGTGTGCCCATTCACTTCTCGGGGAGGCCGATGACGTCCGACGCGAGCGAATGGCTGTGCCAAGACCTCGTGGAAGCGCTCGCGCCCGCGGGCATCATCGGCAGAATGTACGTAGTGCCCTTTGGCGACCGGCAGCGAGAGATTTCGCTTGTCGTGCCGCAGAGTCTGCGCGTCATCATGTATCGGCGCGTGATGTTTGCCGTTGCCGAGAGAATCGCGCAGGTCGAAGGCGCGAAGGCGCTGGTGACCGGCGAGTCCCTCGGACAGGTCGCCTCGCAGACGCTCGACAACATCGCCGTCGTGAACGAGATGGTGTCGATGCCCGTTCTGCGTCCTCTCATCGGCTCCGATAAGCAGGAGATCATGCGTCGCGCCGAGCAGATCGGTACGCACGAGATCAGCAGTCAGGACGCTCCAGATTGTTGCACGCTCTTCATGCCGCGACGTCCCGAGACCCACGCGCGTGCACGCGAGGTGCATGAGGCATGGAACTCGTTCGACCATGACGAGATGATCGAGCAGCTGGTCCGCGACATCGAGTACGTGGACTTCGAGCAATGCCCGTCGTACAAGCCGCCGCGTGAGCTGCGTGCGCGACACCGGGATCTTGCACCTGCCGAGTGGTAAACGTGGTGGCCCTCCGGGGATTGAATCCGGAGGGCCGCTTTCATTCTGGTGGCGCTCTCTGAAGAGACGTTTGGCGGCTCATCATAGGGTCTCCATCTACACTTCCTAACGGGCGGCTTTTTTGCCGCCTTTTTTACGTGCGCAAACGCCGTTTTTCGGGAAATATCCGCTCAATATCCGGGTAATTCGTGTCACCTAGGCCAAAAATCATCGAAGCGTCGTATAGCCCCCACCTCACCATGGTGAGTGGGGGTGATGCGTATGGCACAGGAGAGAAAGGTTCCGCTGGGCCGAAAGCTGCGGGTCTTGGCGCGGAGGTACGGACTCGTAGGACACAAGGCGGTGGTGGCAGCGGTCGGCATGCTGCTCACAGTGATCGCGTTGGTGGCTGCTACGAGGGTGGGAGGAGCTAGCGACGTAGAGATTGTGCGATCGAGCGTCCCCGTCGAGGCGGATGATGCGACGGCAGGTGACGATGACACGCACGATAGAGGCTCGGATGGAGGCACGAGTCAAGAGAAGACGTCTGAGGCCGGCGCGACCACGCAGGCAGAACCCGCTCGCAGGCTCGTGCACGTCGATGGCGCGGTCGTCTCACCGGGCGTGTACGTCCTCGAGGAAGTCGATGCGCGCGTCAATGATGCAGTCACGCTTGCCGGCGGACTGACGCCAGAGGCGGATACGTCGCAGGTCAACCTCGCCGCACCGGTGGAGGACGGACAGAAGGTGCACATTCCCGTGGAGGGCGAGGTCACGGCCACTGCGGGTGGCGGAATGGACACCGTCGCACTACCGTCCGAGGCATCTGCCAACCCATCAGGAGATGGTCTGGCAGGACTCGTAAACATCAACGAGGCCGCTGCGGAGGAGCTGTGCACCCTGCCGGGCGTGGGGGAGGCGACTGCCGCAGCCATCATCGAGGATCGGGAGGCACACGGGCCCTTTGCGAGCGTCGACGACCTCATGCGCGTCTCGGGCATAGGAGAGAAGAAGCTCGCCAAGATGCGGGAGCGGATCTGTGTTTGACGGGCGGCAGATGCCGCGGCGACCAGACGTGCCGCCATCCGCATATGCGCTCGTGACGGTGATCGTCGTGGAGCGCGCGCTTCTGCAAGAGGGCAAGCCCTGGCTAGAGGGGCGTGGTGGTCTGGCAGCGTGCGTCGCCGTCGTGGCGCTGGTGCTCGTCGGAATGGTGGCTCGCCCCGTGCGTCCGCTGTGCCTGCTCATCGCCGTTGCCACCCTCTGCGCATTCGTGCTCGCATCTCTCGCCCTGTTCCGTGCTGCGCGGCTCTCTGCCTCGCTGGATGCCACGTCGCCCGCGCAGTGGGAGTTTCGCGTCGACGAGGACGGAAGCGAGGGCGCGCGTGGCTTCAGGTGCCGAGCGAGTGCCTTGTGGGAAGGCGGGGATCAGGGGTCTGTCTGGCTCGTATCTTCGGAGCCTCTCGACGTTGGCAGCAGGATTCGTTGCGTGGGAAGCTTCAGCGCCCTGGGCGACGACGAATGGGCGATATCCTCACGTATGCAGGGCATTTGCGGCACCGTGCGGATTGTACGCATCGCGGATTCCATACCTCCGGAAGGGGTGCTCGGGACGGTGGGTTCCCTGCGTCGAGCGGTTCTCGAGTCCCTTCGCCCAGAGAAATCGGATGCTCGCGCATTGCTTGCCGGTTGCGTGTGCGGGTGGCGTCGAGCGCTTCACGAACGCGGCTTGGACGAGCTCTTTGCGCGATGTGGGACGGCGCACCTCGTGGCCGTCTCGGGAGGGCACCTCTCCATCCTGCTTGGGCTTATCGAAGCGGGCCTCGAAGCCTGCTCGTTTGGACCGAGACACCGTTGTGCCTCGCTGATTGCCATGGGAGGCGTCTTCGTGCTGCTCTGCGGTGCCCCGGCCTCTGCGTTGCGTGCGTGGGCCATGACGGGTGTGGCGCTGTGGGGCAAACTCGTCGGAAGGAGGGCGCATGCGCTCTCTGGTGTCTGCGTGGTGGGTCTCGTCATGGCTCTGTGGGATCCGGCACTCAGCGGGCGTCTGGGGTTCGTGCTTTCCGTGACCTCGGTGTGCGGCCTCTGCATGCTTGGACCGTATGGCACCTATGCAGCCGAGCAGGTTTTGCCCCACATTGTGCTCCCGCGTTGGCTTCCCAAAGGGGTGAGGCGGCGCTTCGCAAAAGCGATGACGGGTCTCAAGCAGTCGATGGGCGCATCCGTCGTGGCGCTGATGGTGACTCTTCCCTTAGTGGCGCCGGTTTTTGGCGTGGTCTCTTTGGCGGGCCCCCTTGCCAATGCCTTGGTGGCGACTCCCTTCACGCTCATGGTCGGGGCAGGCATCGTGGCGGGTGCGCTCTGGTGGTTGCCGCCAGTCCAGGGACCCGTGCTGTTACTTTGCGATGGCTTGGCCACGGTAGTCTTGTGGTTGTTGCGACTTGTCGACGCACTGCTGCTTCCTCAATTGCCTGTGAACGGTGGGTCCCCGCTGCCTTGGGCATGCGTCGCCATGCTCGTGGCGCTACTTGTCGTCTGGCCACGCATCGCGCCGGGAAGGATTCGCCTTGCGTTGCTGGCGGGCGCCCTCATCGTTGCCGTGACGGTGTTTCGTTGGAGATTCTTCGCACCCGCACGCATCTGCGTGCTTGACGTGGGACAAGGGGATGCCATCCTCGTACAGGACGGTGCGTGTGCAGTGCTCGTCGATGCAGGCCCTGACGACGCAGTGGTGGACGCGCTCTGGCGCAATCACGTGGTGCATCTGGATGCCGTCGTCGTGACGCACCTGCACGATGACCATTATGCGGGTATCGAGTACCTGGGTGGAAGGGTGGCATGCGATCGCGTTGTTGTCGCGCAGGGTGTTGCGAGCCATTTGACGGGCGAGGTGGGCGACGCTGTGAAGAGTGTGGCGCCCGGCAACGTCGAGGAGATATGCTACGGGGATGTGCTTCGGATCGGCGGCTTCGCGCTGCGGATGGTGTCGCCGACGGGGCCTGTTGCAGGTGATGAGAACCCAGACTCTATTGGGCTGCTCGCGAGTTATGACGAGAACGGCAGGCAGCTGACGGCACTTCTCACAGGCGATGCAGAGCGCGAGGAGACGGGAGCGGCCCTCGCGCGTGGCGACCTGTGCGATGTGGACTTCCTGAAGGTGGGACATCATGGCTCGGCCGTCTCGGTGGATGCCGAGCTTGCCACCGCACTCGACCCGGAGGTCTCGGTGGCGAGCGCTGGTGCGGGGAACAGCTACGGCCATCCCGATCCGGAATGCGTGAGGATTCTCGAAGCGGCTGACTCGGAGTTCCTTTGCACCAAGGACGTGGGCGACGTGGATGTCCGCCCCGGCACAGACGGCCCTGCAGTGCGTACGCAGCATCCGAATGAGCGCCTCAGCGGAAGGACAATGGATATGATTGTGGATAAGCTTCGTCATTTTTGGATAAGTTCATGGTCAAGTTGGATATGATGGGGTGCCAAAGGGCTAACCCCTTTGGCAGTTTGTCCTGTTCGGAAGACGACGTTGGGTACACGAATTGGGTTACCCTTTCGTGTATCTCCTGATGGGAGGCATGTACCATGGCATCGAGCGGGCTTCTTCCGGCCTACCTCGTCGTGGGAGTGGACAAGCTCAAGCGCGACCGCGTAATCCATCGCTTGAAGACATATTTGCAACCGGGACTCGAGGTGTTTAATCTCGACGAAATGCAAGGCAGTGTCAGAATCGATTCCCAGACACTTCTTCAGTCATTGAATACCATACCCGTTGGTCAAGGCCATAGGCTAGTTATCATATATGAAGCCAACCTACTCACAGACGTAATCTGGGACACGCTACTCTCTTATCTGAATAATCCCAACACTGGGTGTGTCCTATGCTTGGATATGGAATCAATCGATGGGAGGACGAAGAAGGGCAAACAGCGTTTAGCGGCATTCACCAAGATAGACAAGCGGTCGGTAATCAGGTGTGACGCACTTAAGCCTCGTGAACTACCCAACCACATCATTAAGATTGGCAAATCGCTGGGCATTACCATTGATTATGGAGCGGCCCAGGAGCTTGTGAGCCGAGTTGGAGAAGATACGAAGCTACTCGATCGCACGTTGCGGACTTTGGGAGAGCAATGTGGGCCAGTCATAACGATTGGTATGGTGGAAGCAAATGTTGCACGAACTGCCGAAGTCAGACCTTGGGAGTTCTTAGACAAAATGGTGTTGGGAGACGCAAGACGAGCATTGGAATTGTATCGACATATGCCCAATCCATCGCATCTGGGTCTCTTGACTATGATCACAAGACGCATGAGAGAGTTGGTGCAGGTGCGTTGTCTGATTGACAGAGGAAAGCGTAACACGGTAGCTTCTGAAATAGGAAAACAGGAGTGGCAAGTGCGCGATTTGCTAAAGGCTGCAAATCGTTACTCACAATCACAGTTGTACAGGTGCCTTTCGGCTTGTGCGGAATGCGAACGAGAACTCAAAGGTGGCAGCGATGATGAAGAGGCGGCCTTTATCAAACTTGTGTTGTTCATCTGTAACGCAAGTATTCTTAGCGAGTGAATGATAAGCGACTTGATGCACTTTAGGCATGGTGTACCATCTAAGAGAAGTGCAATGGAGAACAGAAATGAACCCCCATTGTCGGATTCTGCCAATATTGCGCGGATTTAGCTGCAAATACCTCTTTACCGTGACATGGGTGATCTTGTCGTCGACCGCCAACGAGACTCAAGCTCGGCGACACGAGACTTGAGAGCGTCCTATCCCCTTGGTCAAAACCATAACCTTGGACTCGATGCCCTCGCGTTACCATTACTTATAAGTGACAGACGGTTGAACTGGCTGTATACGGAGCATACTGCTAGGCTTTTACCTTCTCGGCATAGAGCTTGAAAAGGTGAGCAACGATCTTCTCCTCATCACCCCTGAAGTCCACGTGGTAAGCAATCTCCACCGCGCTATCAAGCTCGGCATGAGCTTTGCACAAGTCAGCAGGCATCAAGTCTGGGTCGTAGAGCTTGGCAAGCGAATCATCTGGGTGATTGGCTCGCGCATCTAGAACGGCTTGCGCTGCTCTCTCGACTGCGGCTTTCTGAGCGTCCGCGGCGTTCTCAGGCCAAACAAAATTGTTGTAGACGATGGTGTTTGAATAGCTATAGTCGCTCTTGAGCCTACCAGCTACAGAACGAACCCAAGCGTTATGGATTTGACTTTCAAGAATACCGAACTCATATAGTCCACCATCTGAAATGAAAAAGAGTTTATCGCCTGGTATCATGCCGTTAGTTACGAAGCCCATGGGTATGTACGCACGCCTGCCCGAAGACACTTTGGGGACAGCGATATAATTATCACTTTGGGGCGGTTTCACCTCGTCAAACAGCCATGGTGTTGCTGCTTTCTTCTGTGTTGCCTCCTTCTTGCTAGCAAGACGCATCATCCTCACTCGCCGTACTCGCTCACTCACAGGAGGCATATTCTCGAGCTCGTCTTTTGTGATCCCCACAAGCCATAAGCAATACCGGTCTATGCCGTTGATGAATTCGCTCCCCATAGAGTACGGTCGTATCCACTCTTTAGCATCAGGGCAAACTGACAACAGGTCTACCCTCTCTTTCGGCGATAGAATAAGATTGCCCCCATCACTAGGCTTGCCTCCCGCAACCATGGGCAGTACGTCGCACAGCGGAGCATTATGTCTGGTAAGCTCGACATTCCACTTGTTTTCAAGATAGCCATTGATGTTGTCCACCAGACTCGGAACGCCCTCCTCGGAGAACAGGCGCCTTTTTCCCGTCCCTATACGAGAGAACCCGACAATAACACAATGCACATGGGCTTGGTCCGCTGCCTCACTGTTCCAGATAAACGTTCGATAGGCGAAGTCGATGTGGTTACCCTCGTCAAACATGCGTCCCCACAGCGGCTTGACCTGCTGACCTTGGCAGATGGAGTTCGTGGAGACGAACGCGCAACGTATGTTGCAATCCTTTGTGTAGTCGGAGGCTTTGACGTACCAACATGCAACGTAGTCAACGGTTCTCACCCGGCCGAACAAAGCCGCGCGGTCCGCATCCTGCTCTTCCAATAGATGCGAGTTCCCGAGAAACGGCGGATTGCCCATGATAAAACTGCACTCGCTAGCAGGCAGAACGTCGTTCCAATCAATCCGCAAGGCATTTTCATGTACGATATGAGCGCTCTCAGAGAGGGGGAAGTCATCTGCATCCATGTCCAGCAGCATCATAGTTTGGCCGTTAGCCTTAAGACGGCTAATCCAGAGAGCCGCCTCGGCCACCGTAACAGCAAAGTCATTAATCTCTATTCCGTAAAACTGATTAAGACTTACGCGCACACCGGATTGCTCGTCAACCTCAAGACCAAAACCCATCTGACCGCCACGCAATTCGTGCAAGAGGGCATCTTCTAACTTTCGTAGTGAAAGGTATGTCTCGGTAAGAAAATTGCCGGAACCACATGCAGGGTCGAAGAACTTTAAGCCACAGATTCTTTGGTGCAACTTTGCGTAGCGGTTTTTCTTCTGCCGTGGGGTGAGATCGGCGTTGGCCTGAATACTGGTGAACTCATTCTTTAGGTCATCAAGAAACAGCGGATCAATGACCTTGTGTATGTTCTCAGGGCTTGTGTAGTGCATACCGCCCTGCCGCCTAGTTACGGGGTTTAAGGTACCTTCGAAAATGCCACCAAAGATGGTCGGGCTAATCTCACTCCAGTTGACTGCCGCAGACATCTCCTCGAGTAGAAACACCTTCGTATCGTTGTCGATGGTGGGTACCTGCACTTCCTCTCGGAAGAGTCCGCCATTCACGTACGGAAAGCCCTGCACAGTGGTGTCGTACGGGTCGCGCTTGGCTAATGGCGTATCGAGCGCACGAAACAGTTTGATTAACGCATCACGCAAATAGGGTGCGGGCACGTCCCGCAGGTATCGATAGAAAGCATCCTTCTCGAAGAGGTCAGAGTCCTCGCAGAAGAGACAAAACACTGTACGCACGCAAAGAACATTTAGTGCGTGCATCGTCTCCTCCGAGCTGGGATCAAGATAACACTTGCGTAAACGGTCGTAGAGCTGTCCCACAAGTTCACCCGCACGAATGGATACCTGCAGCTCTTTCTCCTGACGAGCATTTTTGGAATCGGTGATAAACGCTAGGTATTCAGGATGCTCCCCAAAATCATCAAGAGAAAACTCGAACCCATTAGTGGCAAGCTCGCTCTTCGAGTGCGCATCGCGGTCATAGACACGGAAGCTTGAAAAATTGCACGTCACAATCCATCGTGGCTGAGTGCTCAGAGGCAGGTCATCTGCATAGTGCAGCGCTTGTTCGAGCGGCGTCCTAAGTTGACCCTGCCGAAGTTCTCTCTTATCGAGATCAACGCCAAGTGCCTTCTGCTCCACAAGCACGCCCGCATCGTGCAGCCAGACATCTATAAAGCCTCCGTTGGCTAGATGGTACTCGAAGGGCGATGTACCCTCAACCTCGTAATCAAGGAGGCCAAGGAGCTCAATCCAAAACTGGGCAGTATCGCCCTTTTCATAACCGCGCCCCTTCCAACGTTTCGCGAATGCTCGTGTTTTCTTCTTGTGTTCGAACGTAACCATTAGACCACCAACCCTGAGAATTGCGAATCTAAGTCAATTGTACTCAACACATGCGACGGGATTGTTGCAGCAATGCAAGGACAGCTGGTTAACGGATTAGAGGCAAGTAGATCGACCGAAACGATGATTCAAAGCACGCGGCCAAACCCAGCTTGGCTTGGAGCTCAGTCGGGCTTCAGCCAACATACCAGATGTTGGCCGAACGGGATTCTTCAGGATCGGGTGCAAAATCTGGTGTGACGGCCATGGAAAAAGGTCCGTTTGAGGGGTTCCGGCACACCAAATGTCGTGAAGCGAGGCATCGCAGTCGTCTCTCGGAACATCTGCTGTGCATGCTCATCATCGGCTGAGTGCCGACGGCCGCGCGGGTGCGGGGAGAGGCTGACGACTGGGCACACGGCAATCGAGGACACACGCGGCAATCGAGCCATAAAAGGGGGAGGCCCGGCAGCACTCCGAGCCTCCCCTCAAGGTCTATGTACGAGAATGGAGCAGACTACTCCATGCCGTTGACGAGCATCTGGACGCCGCTCTTGCGCTTGGCGGCCTGGTTCTTGTGAATGATGCCCTTGCTCGCTGCCTTGTCGAGCTTACGGCAAGCTGCGTTCGCTGCTACCTGTGCGGCATCCTTGTCGCCAGCCTCGACGGCCGCGCGAACCTTCTTGACGTAGGTCTTGAGCTCGGAGCGAACCGCGCGATTGCGGACGCGGGCCTTCTCGGCGGTGAGAATGCGCTTCTTCTGAGACTTGATGTTTGCCACGTGCGTACCCTTTCGGTCATGAACAATGAGGCCTCTACGCTGAGACACGGTTGCGGTGGAGGTCAACTTGGTGAGTATAGCACGCATTCCCAATTGTGGGCAAAATCACATAAAACCATGTAACCGTCTGCGGTCACATGGGGAAGCACCTGTAGATGCTCCGGTACAATGATGCAGTATCTGTGAGGCCGACCGAGGAAGGGGCCTATGAAGATCGTACTCGAGCACATCACGAAGCGTTACCCTAACCGCAATAGGAAGGTAGGTGGAGTCTTCACGGCTGTCGACGACTTCGACCTCACCATTCCCGACGGCAAGCTCATCGGCCTTCTCGGGCCATCGGGCTGCGGCAAATCGACCACCCTCAACATGATCTGCGGGCTCGAGACGCCCACAGAGGGGAAGATTTGGTTTGGCGAAACTGACGTCACCAACCTTACGCCGGAATTGCGTGGCGTAGGCATGGTGTTCCAGAGCTACGCGCTGTACCCCCACATGACGGTCCGCGAGAACATCATGTTCCCGCTGGGCAACCTCAAGGGACCAGACAAGCTCAGCAAGGAGGAGATGCTCCGTCGCGTCGAGGAAGCGGCCGGACTCGTGCAGATCGACGAGCTGCTCGACCGGAAGCCGTCCGAGATGTCCGGTGGTCAGCAGCAGCGTGTCGCCATCGCGCGAGCGCTCGTCAAGACCCCCAAGGTCCTGCTACTCGACGAGCCGCTCTCCAACCTCGACGCGCGTCTGCGCCTCTCGACGCGCGAGGAGATTCGCCGCATCCAGCGCGAGACGGGAATCACCACTATCTTCGTCACGCACGACCAAGAGGAGGCGATGTCCATCTCCGACCAGATCGTCGTTATGGAGAAGGGCGTCATCCGACAGGTGGGCAAACCGCAGCACGTCTACGACGAGCCGGAGAACCTCTTCGTCTCGAAGTTCCTCGGCACGCCTCCCATCAACGTCTTTGCCGGACGGGTCGTGGACGGACGGCTGTTCATCGGCGACGATGAGGTGTTTGCCGTCCCGGGCGTGGCGGACGGCGCGGTGACGGTGGGCATCCGTCCCGAGGGTTTCCAGCCGGCAACGCATGGAGCACTTCACTGCGAGCTCGTTGCAGTCGAGCGCATGGGACGCGACACAAGCGTCGTGGCGAAGCACCTGGCCCTCGATGCCGTGCAGATGCGCGCCATCGTGACCTCGGACGCACGTATCGACCGCTCGGTCGAGACGGTGTGCTTTGCCGTCCGTCCCGAGAAGTGCCGTCTCTTTGACCCAAAGACCGGCGAGCGCATCCGATTCGACGGCGACGCGGTGGGCGAGGGGGCAACGCGATGAACACGCGGAGCCTCAAAGGCTGGCTCTACCTCATCCCGGCTATTGCCTTTCTCGGCGTCTTCGTGGTGTACCCGCTCTTCGACGTCTTCATCTACTCCTTCGAGGAGGGGTACAACTCGGCCTCGCAGACCTACTTCGGCGTAGGCACGTACAACTACAGCTACGTCCTGCGCGACCCCTACTTCATCCAAGCGCTCAAGAACACCTTCATTCTGGTCATCATCACGGTACCACTCTCAACGTTGCTTGCGCTCGCCATCTCGGTTGCGCTCAGCTCCATCAAGAAGCTGCAGGAGTTGTACCAGACCATCTACTTCCTGCCCTACGTTACGAACACGCTGGCCGTCGGCCTCGTCTTCATGATCCTCTTTCAGAAGACGCCTTATTCCGATGGCTTCGTCAACCAGATCATCATGGCCTTTGGTGGCAATGCAGTCGACTTCATCGATGGTCCGTACTGGGCGAAGATGACGGTGATGTGCATCTACACCATCTGGGTGGTTCTGCCGTTCAAGATTCTCATTCTTACGAGCGCGCTCGCCTCGGTGAATCCGGACTATTACAAGGCGGCGCGCGTTGACGGTACCAGCAGCTGGCGGATCTTCTACCGCATCACCTTGCCGATGATCAGCCCCATGATCTTCTATCTCATCATCACGGGATTCATCGGAGCCTTCAAGGCCTATGGCGACGTGGTCGGCATCTTTGGCACCAACCTCAACGCGGCTGGCATGAACACCATCGTCGGCTATGTGTACGACATGCTCTACGGCAATTCGGGTGGCTACCCCTCCTACGCGAGTGCGGCGGCCCTCATCCTCTTCGTTATCGTCCTGACCATCACCTGCATTAACCTGCTGGTACAGAGAAGGAGCGTGCAGACCTCATGAGTGACGTCGCTTTGGACCAGGAGCAGGGACGCTCCTTCGCGCGTGGACAGAAGATCCGCAAGGTTCTCACCTACGTGTTTCTCACCATCTGGGCGCTCGTCGTCCTCTTCCCCTTCTACTGGATGGTTCTCACCTCCATCAAGACGTACAGCTCCTACAACGGCGAATACGTGCCGCAACTTGTGGCGACCGACCCGACCCTGCAGAACTACACTGATGCGTTCACGGCGGTGCCGCTCGCACGGTACTTCACCAATACCGTTATCTTCACCGTGATTACGACCGCGCTGATGCTCATGGTCATCGTCCTCGCGGCGTTCGCGTTCAGTCGCCTCGACTTTGCAGGCAAGGACCTGCTCTTCACGGTGTTCCTCTCGCTCATGATGATCCCGAACGAGCTCGTCATCATCACCAACTTCGTCACCATCACGGACCTCGGGCTGCGCAACACCTTCACGGGCCTCATCCTACCCAGCGTCACCTCTGTCTTCTACATATATCTACTCAAGGAGAACTTCGACCAGATACCCGACGAGCTCTACAAGGCCGCGAAGGTGGACGGCACGAGCGACTTCAAGTACCTCATGCGCGTGATGATTCCCATCTGCAAGCCCACCATCATCACGGTGCTGCTCCTCAAGGTCATCGAGTGCTGGAACTCCTACGTGTGGCCGCGCCTCATCACCGACAACCAGCTGTACTTCCTCGTGTCCAACGGCATTCAGGAGATTCGCGAGAATGGTTTCGGACGCGAGAACATACCCGCGATGATGGCAGCCGTCGTCGTCATATCCATTCCTTTGATCGTGCTCTTCATCATCTTCCGCAAGAAGATCATGGAGGGCGTCTCGCGAGGAGGTACCAAGGGATGATGAGGATGAACTGGATTCGCCGCGTCGGCACCTTCCTCGCCATCGTCTGCTGCGCCGTCGTCCTGGCAGGTTGCCACGGTTCGCGCGACACCACGGCCTTCGAAGTGCCCGAGACGTGGGATGCGAGCAAGAACTACGAGCTTACCTTCTGGGCAAAGAACGACACGAACAAAGTCCAGACAAAGATCTACGAGAAGGCCATCGCGGACTTCGAGAAGCTTTATCCCAACGTAAACATCACGATGAAGCTCTACACCGACTATGGCAAGATCTACAACGACGTCATCACCAACATCGCGACCAACACCACGCCGAACGTTTGCATCACCTACCCGGACCACATTGCCACCTATCTGACGGGCGAGAACGTGGTCGTCCCGCTCGACGGCCTCATGGCGAGCGAGCACTACGGGCTGGGCGGCTCGGAGCTCGCCTTCGACGGGCCCACGCAGGACGAGGTCGTACCTGAGTTCCTGCAGGAATGCGTGCTCGGCGACACGCACTATGCGCTGCCCTACATGCGTTCCACCGAAATCTGCTACGTGAACAAGACCTTTGTGGAGAAGCTTGGCTACAAGGTCCCCGACGTGCTCACGTGGGACTTCATCTGGGAGGTCGCCGAAGCCGCCACGGCAAAGAACGCCGACGGTACGTATGCGGTCAACGGCCAGAAGGTGATGATTCCCTTCATCTACAAGTCCACAGACAACATGATGATTCAGATGCTGCGTCAGCGCGACGGTGGATATTCCACCGAGACGGGCGAGATCGAGATCTTCGATGAGGGGAACGACGACACGCGCGACATCCTGAAGACGGTGGCTGCGCATGCCAAGACCGGCGCATTCTCCACGTTCAAGATTAGCGGCTATCCTGCGAACTTCCTCAACGCGGGCCAGTGCGTCTTTGCCGTGGATTCCTCTGCCGGCTCCACATGGATGGGTTCCGACGCGCCGCTCGTGGACATTGCCGAGGACAAGCTGGTGAAGTTCGAGACGGCCGTGCGCATGGTGCCGCAGTACGACGTCGACAACCCCCGGATGATCAGCCAGGGTCCCTCCATCTGCATCTTCAACAAAGAGGACTCCGACGAGGTCATGGCATCGTGGCTCTTTGCGCAGTACCTACTCACGAACGACGTGCAGTGTGCCTATGCCCAGACGGAGGGCTACGTCCCCGTGACGAGCAAAGCGCAGGAGTCCAAAGACTATCAGGCCTACCTCGCCGCAGCCGGCACGGACACCGAGGCCCACTACCAGGTAAAGATTGACGCGACCCAAGTGTTGCTGCAGAACGCTGAGAACACCTTCACGACGCCCGTCTTCAACGGGTCGACGTCGCTGCGCGACGCGGCCGGCCAGCTCGTCGAGAACACGACGAAGTCTGCACGTCGCAAGGAGACCATCGACGACGCCTACCTCGATGCGCTCTTTGCCGATGTTTCCGCCCTGTACCACCTCGACCAGCTCGGCGGGGGTGCACCCGGTGGGGACAAGGCATCGCTCGGCCCGCTGCCGCGCGCCTCGGTGATTCTCATCGCGTGTCTCGTGGTGGCGTGGATATGCATCGGCGCAGTGGCGTTGCGAGACAAGCTGCGTCAACGTGACGCGTAGCTTTAGAAGATAAGAGCTGGTTGACTGCTCGCCCATCGTGGCGAGCAGTCACGTTAAGGAAAGGATTTGGCATGGCAGAGCGCATTCTCAACATCGGCTTCATCGGCAATGGCAAAGGAGCCAACCGGTATCACATCCCCTTCTCTCAAGCGCTGCCCGAGAAGTTCTGCGTAAAGACTATCTATGCACGTCACATCGGCAACGGGCCGTGGCCCCCGCTGCCTAACGTCTCGTACACCACGGAACTGGAACGGATGCTCGCCGACCCGGAGATTGACGTGGTGGAGATCAGCACGCCGCCGCAAACCCATTACGCGCTGAGCAAGCAGGCGCTCGAGGCCGGCAAGCATGTGGTGTGCGACAAACCCTTTACGGAGACCGCCGCACAGGCGGAGGAGCTCTTCGCACTTGCGGCAGAGAAGGGCGTCACCGTGCAGTGCTACCAGAACCGACGCTTCGACTCGGACTTCCTTACCGCCAAGCAGGTCGCAGCCTCTGGCAAACTCGGCAAGGTGTTCGAAATCGTCACCCACTACGACTACTGGCGTCCCGAGTTCGTGCGGATGAGCCACGAGGCCGACTACGACCGCATGAATGGCATCGTGTATGGACACTCTTGTCACTGCGTGGATCAACTCATCAGCTGGCTTGGCATCCCTGACCGCTGGCACGCGGAAGCTCGCCAGCTTGGAGGCGTCGGACATCCCGACATGTACTTCGACTTCGACCTCTATTACGACGAGCAGGGCATCAAGGCGACGGCGGCCGCCAACTATACCTGCGCTATCCAGCGCCCGAGCTTCGAGGTGTACGGTGAGCGCGGCACGTTCATTCGTGTGGAGAAGGACCAACAGGAGCGCGACCTCAAGCACTTCTACCTGCCTGTGGGTCACGCGGACTTCGGTCTGGACACGCCCGAGCAGTGGGGGACACTGCGGTATTACGACGAAGACGACCGCATGCATGAGGAGCGTGTTGAGCCGGTGCGCAGCACGTATTCGCAGTTCTTCGACGCGCTATACGAAACCGTGGCCAAGGGTGCTCCGCAACTGGTCAAGCCCGAGGAGACCATCGCACAGCTGCGCATCATGGAGGATGCGACCCGCGACTTGCACTAATCAGCTCTGACCAGCCCTCATCTACACGGGGCATATATGGGCGACCCCTCATGGCGAACGTAGCTTCCCACCATGAGGGGTTGTCCGTCTCTGGGCATGCACGCGCGGTTTTCTCAGCGCTTCCTCTGATCCGTCATCTGCTCGCAAGTCAAGCCCAGCGAACTCCCCATTTCCATGAGCTTGTCGCGCTTGCGAAAGAGGAACAGCTCGTAGGCAAAGGTGGCATAGACGGCTGCCACGTGGCACCCCAGACCGATGACAGGATTGAAGCTCGTGCCGACGCCGACCAACACAATGAAGGCGCACACGATGAGGCGAGCGATAACGTAGTTGCGCGAATAACGGTATTGTGGCTTGTTGTACCTTCCCAGTATGAACGAGGTGAGCAGGTACAGTACGAGACACACGGAGAGAAAGGCGCTCTTGGGCAGGTAGGCAATCTCATCCATCGGCATGTACTCAAATGCCAGCGTGAGGTTGCCGATGACCACGATGAGCCACGAAGAGACGGTCATGTAGCTCATGCCGTCCGTCCTGGCGCTTTGGTCGAGCATGAAGTCGTGCTCAAAGATGTAGATGAGGAAGAGGCCCACGGTGAGCAGGAATATCCCGATGGGATACCACATCGACGACATGCCCGTCATGTATGAGGAAATTCCCACGACCATCTCGCCAAACGCGACGATGGTGAGCAGCGAGCAGCGTTCGGCGAGGTGTGAGAAGCGCGCGGGCTTCGTGCGATACAACCTCGACTGCCCCCAAACGCTCATGCCAAAGAGAAGGGCCAGCCACGACATAAGCTCGCTGGGATGTTCGGGCAGGAATGCGGCGATGACGGCAAGGACGGCCTGTACGCCGAGGGACACAATCGTCCAGATCATGATGCTTCGATCCGTCTGGTCGAGGTTGGTGTAGGTGCGCAGCTTCAATAGCCATTGGAAGGCGAGATTGAGGAGGATGGCGGCCCACGTGAGGTTAAACATGCGCGCCGTCTCGTGCCAGTCCAGTCGCACGCCGTTCGCGAGGAAGTAGATCAGGAACATGTTTGTGAAGAGGCTGACGGTCTCGGCGGGGGAGCGGTCTCCATAGCGGTTCATGAGCAGCGTCGTGAAGAACCAGATTTGCAGGATGGCCAAGAAGGAGAAGAGATAGATGAACCACATACCCCAATCGAAGAAGCCGGCCTGTGGGTCGCGGCACAGCGATGTGACGACGCTGATGCCGTACACAAAGATGAGGTCGTAGAAAAGCTCGATGTTCGAGACGCCCTCAGCGGGCTTGAACGGCCGCTTGCGCATGCTGATCTCCTCGGATGATTTGATGATGGCCACCGCTACCATTGTACGCTGCTGGGGTGGTGGAAGAGCACTTTCGTCGCGCAGCGGAGGAAGCGATGCTCATCTCGCCCCTGCGTGGTACATCGCAGCCAACTCCCGAAATGGTATTAACTCTCATGCACATTTGCGAACATCTCATGTAGCATGAGCATAGGCTGACTATACGTCTACGGGGATGGGGTGTGCCATGAAAGCTAGACGTTGGAAGGGGCTCGTCGCTGCCCTGCTGACCATTGTGATGATATCAAATACGGTTCCCACCGCTGCGGTCGCCGAGGCGGTGGCAGAATGGCAGGCGATGGCGCAAGCGGAAGACGCTGAGTCGCAACCAACAGCGGAGAAATCCGAGGAGGATGAGCCAGCGTCCTCAACATCCACCGAAGCCACCCCGCAAGATTCTGCCGAGACACAGGAATCCAGCGGGCCTTCAGATTCTACGGAAGGTGCGCCGTCCGAGGAGACGGGCGAAGCGGAATCGGAAACTTCGGGAAGCGCAGATGCTCCAGCGAATGCGGACGATGAGCCCACACCCGGTGGCTCCGAGGAGCAGCCCGCTGAAGCTGAGCAAGCCAACGGCGATGAGCAAGCCGCAGACACTGCCAGCGGCGGGGATGCGGGCGCGGCGACAGACGGGCAGGCAGAATCGGCCTCCGAAGGATCTGAACCGGCCGATACGCCCGACGAAGCCGAGGATGAGGTCACATCCGACACGCCTGTCGTGCCCGAGAAGTCCGACGAGGTTCCGATGGTGGCCCTCGATCAAACACAGATCGTTGACGGTATCGCCATCACCGTGAAGGCACCCGATGGCTCCTTCCCCCAGGGAGCGACCCTCTCGGTCTCCAAGGTGCCAGCTCCAGAACAGGACAAAGTCGACGAGGCGGTCGACGCAGCACGCGCGTCCTCCACTGACGCAGAGGCCAACGTGGCAGCCTCCTACACCTTTGACATCAAGGTCCTCGATGCCGAGGGCATGGAAGTTCAGCCCGCAGACGACCACACGGTCGAAGTCTCCTTTGCGTTACCGCAGGTGGCGGACGAGAACCTGACCACATCGGTCTACCACGTGGAGGAGCAGGATAACTCAGAGCAGCTGTCTGCCGAGAAGCTCGAGGCGACGGAAGACGAACAGCGACAAGTCGTCACGGCCGAGACTGACGGCTTCTCCTATTACACCGTGGAGTTCACCTACGGCAATCTGCGCTATGTGCTCAATGGGTACGAGTCCGTCCGGCTCACCGAAATCTTGAACGCTGTCGGTCTCGCGGGCGAGCCACAGACGGTTCTGGTGAGCAACCCCGAGCTCTTCTCGGCTTCCAACGAGACAGGCGAGTGGATCGTCGTGGCGCTCCAGCCCTTCAGCACCCAAGAGTGGATGAAGGTCACCATCGCCGACATTGAGTACCAGATTGACGTGACCGACGACCTGACGGACCAGGGGACCCCAGTCAACTACAACGGCCAGACCTTGTTGACCGGGGGTACGTATGTGGTCTCGGGTACACGGAAGACCAGCTCGCGCATCACCGTCGCGGGTGACGTTGTCATCGTCCTTGAAGACGGCTGCCTGCTTGAGTGCGGTGGCATCAATGTCTTGAACGGGGCATCGCTCACGGTCGAGGGGCACGAATACGATGAGGCATTTGACCTTGCGTCCGTCGGCAAGATTCATGCAAAGACCGAGAGCGACCATGTTGCTGCCATTTCGGTCAATGCGGGAAGCACGCTTACCATCAACGGCGGCCTCGTCGAGGGTCAGACCCGCACCAATGACGCGGCAGGCATCGGTGGCGATAACGGACAATCCGCAGGCACCATCACCATTAACAACGGCTGGGTCATCGGTCATTCCAAGATGAATGCAGCCGGCATCGGCGGCGGCAAAGGCGGATCTGGTGGCACCATCACTATAAACGGCGGAAATGTGGTAGCGGGAGCTGCTGACGAGGATGGCGCGGGCATCGGCGGTGGCGAGAAGGGGTCTGGCGGCAACATCACGATCAACGGCGGCACAGTGATCGCTCAGGGCACAAAGTGTGGCGCCGGCATTGGCGGCGGCTGGAAGGGCGAGAGCGGTAGCATCACCATCAACGGTGGCACCGTAAAGGCATACGGCGGCAAATATGGTGCCGGCATCGGCGGTGGTGACAAGGGTCGCAGCACCTACATCACCATCACGGGAGGCGAAATCGTCGCAGCTGGTGGCGAGGGCGCCGCCGGCATCGGAAGTGGTGACAGCTCGGAAGCGAACAACTGGACGACTACAATCAGCGGCGGTACCGTGACCGCGACCGGCGGTAAGTATGGCGCCGGCATCGGCAGCGGCGATGACGGTCACAGCGGCCCCGTGATCATCAATGGCGGCATCATCGATGCCACGGGTGGTGACGACGCGGCGGGCATCGGCGGTGGCGACAACAGCGTGAGCGAGCAGATCACCATCAGGGGCGGCGTGGTTACCGCTACGGGTCTGAGGCGTGGCGCCGGCATCGGCGGCGGCGCAGGCAAGACGGGAGGTGTCATCGAAATCTCGGGTTCGGATACCGTCGTCTCTGCCATCAGCATCTATGGCGCCGGCATCGGCAGCGGTGCCGGATCGCTCGGAGACAAGAATGCGAGCCAGGTGTCGCCCAGCAACATCACCATAACGGATGCCAACGTGATCGCCGCCTCGCTGGGTGGCGGTGCAGGCATCGGCGGTGGCATCCATTGCGGTGGCGGCATAATCACCATCGACGGTGCGACCGTATTCGCCCAAGGCGGTGCTTCGTACTTCTCCAAAGACAAGACGACGCTCTATGGTGCAGCGGAGCTTGCCGAACAAATAAGCCACGGACTCGAGGATGGGTACAGTACGGTCATCAGATTCGTCCTAAGGATGACGAGCGGCAGGTATGGCCAATGGCTTGGCGACCATATCGTCACCAAGGCGCTTGAGTATTTCTTCACCCCTATCAATTGGGTCATAGGTCTCTTCAAGAAGGGCCCTGACACCATCTATTACACCGGTGCCGGCATCGGTGGCGGGTACAAGGGTGATGCTGGTACCGTGACGATTCTCAACAACGCCATCGTGGATGCTCAGGCAGGTCGTACCGAGCACGATTTGCAGGACGGATCCATGAGCGCTGCCATCGGTCCCGGCAAGCAGTACAACACTGTCTTGCAGGGGAGCACCGATGTCTACCCGACGGCCAAGGTGACCTATGGCTCGTTGGATACTACGGGTGACAATCTGTTCGCGCGGCACGAGGTTGGTGTGAGGCGCGGCGACGATTGGTGGGTCAAGCGGACGTTGCATGCTCACCAGTATGCCGTGATCGAGCCCGGCGTGCTCGAGCTTCCCATCGAGAAGCGTTGGGTCGGCGTCACAGACTTTACCGTGCCCGAATCGGTGCAGGTGAGGGTCTGGAACGATGAGTATGGGATGGAGTCGACGGATCTCAAAGAGATCAACTCCGCAAGCTGGCAAGAAATCTTGGACGTTGCCAGTCCGCCCCATATGGAGCTGAGTGAGCGCACGACAGCAGACTTTGCCTCCACAGAGTGGCAGAGTACGTGGGAGCTCGAACTTCCGGATCGCATCATAGCACTGCCGAAGAACGCCGAGGGTGCGGCGGTGCTCGACCTTCGATCGCAAGAGACATCTGGGATGTCGGCCGAGGACTATGAAGCGGCGCTCGAAGCCTTCAAGATCGGCGAAATCGATGGCATCAGAAGTACCGCCAAGCTCGTCCTCACGAACACGCACTTGAAGACCTATACCGTCCAGAAGCAATGGCGGATCGATGAGACTGGTCTCTACAAGCCGGAAAGCGTGCAGGCCGTGTTGCAGCGGAGGGTGGCTGGAATCTGGGAAGACGCAGGCGATCCAGTGACGCTCAACGAGGAGAACGGCTGGAAGGCAAGCTTCCCCCCGATGCCCGAATCGGGTAATGGAGGCTATCGCGTGTGGGAGTTGGGTGCCACAGAAATCGACGGCATCGCCGAAGTTGGGCAGCCTATTGAGGAAAAGGGCACGGTGGCCTACGACGTGCACATTGGCGATGTGACGCAACGGGTGGACTACGACGTGAGCGTGGTGCTCGACGACGCTGGTCTTGCCACCATAACCAACACCTGGCACGAGGCGCCCTTGATCATCTACGGAAAGAAGACGTGGGTGGACAACGACAACGACAAGAAGAAGAGCCAGGATGAGGGTCCGCGTCCGCAGAGCATAACCGTGTACTTGGTGGCCAACGATACGGTCATCGAGAAGCGCGTGGTCTATGGCAGGGACAAGGACGGTAACAAGGACAAACTGGGCAAGTGGGAGTACACGTTCGATGGCATGACGGAACGAGAGGCCGACGGCTCCCCCGCGGAAGGCGCGGAGACCGACCTCGACGGGAATCCCGTGGATGCACCGTTGCCTCGCCTCGATGCGGACGGCAAGAAGATTGAGTACTCCGTCGCCGAAGATGTGCCACACAACTACAACGGAGCAGCTGAGGGGTATCGCATACCGCGTGTGAAGGTAATCAGTGGTTCATCGAGCGCCGAGATTACCGATGACGAAGATAACTACTTGGATGTGGAGGGCTGCGACCTTGTCAACGTAATCAAAGAGGGTGCGATTCCTCCTCTGCCGATTCCCATACCTATACCAATCCCGATTCCCATCCCGACGCCACCCGTGCCTCCCATACCTCCGGTTCCTTCGATACCGACGCCGGACATCCCGACGCCCGATCCTCCTGAGCCAGAAAACCCCGATCCGGATGACGATGACAAGGAAAAGAAGAAGGACGACGATGATGACGACAACGATCCGGACAAGATCGACATTAAGGTGACGAAGGTCTGGAAGGACGATGACGACAAGGCCGGCAAGCGGCCGGATTCTGTGACCGTCAACCTGCTCAAAGATGGCATCAAGGTGAAGTCGGAGAAGGTGGAGGAAGAAGACGGGAAGTGGGAGGTCGAGTTCAAGGACCTCGAGACGAAGTTCACGGTCCTCGGGCAAAACACAGGCATACCCGCCATCTACACCATCACTGAGGATAAGGTAGAGGGCTACACCACCAAGGTCGAGCGCGACATCAGCTGGACGAGCCAGGACGACTTGGAGAAGCTCACCACCGGCAATACCAACTACAAGATCACGAACATCTATGAGTCGGATCCCGATGAGAAGGTGACGTACTCGGTGGAGAAGGAGTGGGACATCGACGCGCTTGGTCTGGATCGACCAGCGAACGTAGAGGTGGCACTGCAAAAGAAGGGCGACGGCGACACGTGGACAACGGTGCAGACGGTCGAGGTTTCCGCCGCGAACAGCTGGAAGAAGGACTTCAAGCCGGTCTACAAGCAGGAGAACGGAAGCGACGTCGAGTACCGCGTGCGCGAGCTTGATAAGGACGGTAAGCCGGTTCTTGACACGGAGGATGCGGACGCCAAGGACGGCGAGGGCAAGAAGCCTGACAACAGCTTCGCCATTCTCAACGTGGGTGACCACAACACGAAGTATCTTGTCGAATACGAGGCTGACGACGAGCACAAGACTACCATCAAGAACACCGCTGTACTCGACATCACCATTCACAAGCATTGGCTCATGTTTGGTGATGCGGAGAAGCCGGATGACGTCTACCTCATGCTCATGAGCCGGCCCAAGGCAGGGGAGGGCGAATCCGCAGGGCCCTATGTGCCGGTATACAACGCACTGTATGGCGACGGGCTCGATGCGAGCGGAGGCGTAGACGCGGCACTGGGGTTGTTCAATCTCGACAGCGTCATGAGCACGTTCCAGAAATTCACCGGCTTTGACGTCAACGACTACATCAAGGTCAACGTTGCCATGGCGAAGGTCGACGAAGACGGTGACTGGAAGGCCAGCTTCGGCGTGAAGAAGTACAACGAGGCAGGCCTGGAGCAGGAATTCCTTGGTGCGGAGATGGTCACGGGCTTGATGGGCATCGCCGCCAATGCCATGACGGGCGTGGACTTCCCCGTCATGATTCGCCCCATCGACCCGAAGTTCTTCACGGTCTTTGGCAAGGCGTACAACATACCGGTCGTTTGCGAGGACTGGGAGTTGAGCTCCAACGTCATCAACACGTGGTATAGCAACGACGACGATCCCGACATCACAATCGGCGGTACGAAGATCTGGGATGACGGGAACAACCCAGACCGACCCGATTCGGTCACGCTCAAGGTGCTTTACGACGGCCAGCCGCTCAAGATGAAAGACTCTGACAACCCAATCACCGTCGAGGTCACGAAGGACAACGACTGGGTCTGGAGCCGTGGCTTCAAGAGCGACGATCTCGACATCGAAGGTGACGTGGACGTGTCGAAGATAACCATCAAGGAGGAGCAGATCGACGGCTACACCACGACCGTTGACGGCTTCGATGTCACCAACACGCTTGACGAGAACAAGACGAGTCTCACGGTTAGCAAAATCTGGGATGACAACAACGACCAAGACGGCATGCGACCCCACGACGTCAAGGTGACGCTCGAGACGAGGGCGACTCCCGAGGCAGATTTCGAAGTATTACAGAGCGTGACCCTCAACGCGAGCAACGGCTGGAGGGCCACCGTCAAGGACCTGCCCATCAAGAAAGACGGCCAAGACATCAGTTATCGGTGGTCGGAGACGGAGGTGGAGCACTACACTTCGAGCCAGACGACAAACAACGGCACGACCACCATCACAAACAGGCACACACCCGAGCAAACAAGGGTGGCAGTGCACAAGGCATGGAAGTACAACGGGCAGCCCGAGGACGAACGCCCCTCGCAATTGGCCGTGTATCTCCTGGCAAATGGAGACCTTGCCGTGAATATGGCAGGCGATTACTATGGTCCGTGCATTTTGAGCAGCAATAACAAGTGGACTGCCTCTATTGACAATCTCCCCAAGTACAAGAACGGCGAGGAAATCCAGTACGGCTGGGTAGAGGAGAGGGTGCCAGAGGGATACACGCTCACCAGCACTCGCGTGGAGGGCAACCTGACGACCATCACAGACACTTACAACGCCGCATCGACTTCCTCAACGGTGCGAAAGGTTTGGCAGGACCACAGCAACAAGGCCGGCAAACGGCCAGACAGCGTCATAATGCATCTTCGTGCCTATCACAAGGATGGCGGTTACAGCGTCGTGAAGTCGTATCGCCTGAGCGAGGCCTGCAACTGGCAGGGTACGGCAGATGAGCTTCCCGTGACCTTCGATGACGGAAGCCAGATCTCCTACGTGTGGGTGGAGGCCGAGGTGCCAGATGGCTACGAATCTTTCACTACTAAGAATGGCTGCATCACCACCATCGTGAACAGTCGTGATGACGCGGCGCCCGTGCGCAAGGTCTGGAACGATGCCAACAATCAGGATGGCTTGCGTCCGGAGAGCGTTAGGGTGAACCTGTTGGCGAACGGCGAGTCCACGGGCACCCAACTGGAGCTCAATGCAGATAATGATTGGTCGGGAAAGTTCGAGGATATCGAGTGGTCCGCGAACGGAACGGACGGCGTGACGTATTCGGTAGCAGAAGTCGAGGTACCGGGCTACGAGACGTCGACGGAGATCGACGCGGACGGTGTCCTCACCATCACGAACACCCACGTGCCCGAGGTCGTTACGGTTTCTGGCACAAAGACCTGGGATGACGCCGACGACCAGGACGGACTGCGTCCGGAGAGCATCGTCATCCGCCTGCTTGCGGACGGCGAAGAAGTCGATCGCAAGGAGGTTACGGCCGCAGATGATGGTGATGGTTCGTGGAGCTGGCAGTTCGCGAATCTGCCCAAGCGCGCGGACGGCAAGGAGATTGCCTACACCGTCTCCGAGGATGCGGTGCCCGACTACACGACGACGGTTGACGGCTACGACGTGACGAACACGCACGTTCCGGCGACGACCACAGTTGCCGTGCGTAAGGTCTGGAACGACGAGGACAACCAAGACGGCAAGCGCCCCACGGGTCTCACCATTACGCTTGTGGCTGATGGGCAGGATACGGCCGAGACACTGATCCTGAACGAAGCCAATGGCTGGGAAGGCGTCTTCGACGACCTCGCAGCAAAGAAGAATGGCAAGGACATCGTCTACACCGTCAAGGAGGAGGATGCCGCCGAGTACGAATCCGAGATCACGGGCGATGCGGAGCACGGCTACCTCATCACCAACTCGCACACACCGGAGACCACGTCCGTCGAGGTGTCCAAGCAGTGGGATGACAACAACAACCAAGACGGCAAACGTCCCGACAAGATCACCTATCGCCTGTATGCCGACGGCGAGGAACGCACATCCAAAGAGGTCTCGAGCGAGGAAGAATGGAAGTGGACGTTCGAGAATCTACCGATATATCGTGAGGGCCACCGCATCGTATACACCGTGAGTGAGGATGCCGTCGAGGATTACGTGACCGCGATCAGCGGCAATGCTGCGGATGGCTTCACCGTCACGAACACACACGAGCCCGGCAAGACGCAGATTCAGGTCCACAAGGTGTGGGGCGACGGTGACGACGCTGATGGCGTGCGGCCTCGCACGGTCAGGGTCTGGCTTGTTGCCAACGACGTGCGTACGAACCAGTACCGTGACCTTAGCGCAGACACCAGCTGGTACGGCACGTTTGAGAACTTGGACGTAAACAAAGACGGCCAGCACATCACATACACGGTGGATGAGGATCAGGTCTCTGGTTACGAAAAGCGCACCATCACTGGTAACGCGACGCGCGGCTTCACCGTCATTAACGTTCACGAACCCGAGACAGTTGACGTAACGGTTCATAAGAACTGGGTGGATTCGTTTGATCAAGATGGCGTACGCCCAAGCAGCATCGTTCTCAACCTGTTTGCCAACGGTGAGCGAATCGCTTCGAAGACGAAGACAGAAGGGGAGGGCTGGGACCACACCTTCGAAGGTCTGTTTAAGAACAAGAACGGCCTGCCCATCGAATACACCGTTTCCGAGGATGCGGTAGAGGATTACACGACCAAGGTTACCGGTGACGCCACTGAGGGCTTCACCGTCACGAACACGCACAATCCGGGCGTAACGCAGGTGGATGTCCGCAAGGTATGGGACGATGCGGACAACCAGGACGGCAAACGGCCTGAGCGCGTGACCATACGGCTTCTCGCAGACGATGAGGACGCGGGTATGTCTCTTGTGCTCGATGAGGAGCATGGGTGGGCGGACACATTCAAGAATCTCCCCACAAGGCGAGCGGGGCATGGCATCACCTACAGCGTTACCGAAGATAAGGTGGACGACTACGACACCGCAATCGAAGGCGACGCGACGAAGGGCTTTACCATCACGAACCGGCACGCACCTGCGAAGACGCGCATTCCAGTCTCCAAGGTGTGGGTTGACGATAACGACCGTGACGGCATACGTCCCGCGAGCATCACGGTACGGCTCCTTGCCAACCGCGAGCAAACGGACCAGACGCTTGTGTTGTCTGAGGACAACGACTGGGAGGGCGCCTTCGAGAACCTTGACGTGCTCAGGGGCGGCAGGGCCATCACTTACACAATTGCAGAAGTCCGAACCGCTGTCGTGACGGGCAGGGACGGCAAAGGCACGTATGCAAGCGCCATCACCGGCAGCGCCGCAGACGGCTTCACCATCACAAACACCCACACTCCCGAGACTGCGAAACTCTCTGGCACCAAGACCTGGAAGGATGCGAACAACCAGGATGGCATCCGGCCGGCGAGCATCCGCATACACCTTCTGGCAAACTACAGCGAGGTTGATTCGCGTAACGTCACGGCCGATGACGGGTGGAAGTGGACCTTTGAAGGTCTTCCCAAGTACCAATCGGGTGAAGTTATCACCTACACCATCGTGGAGGATGCGGTCGATGGCTACACGACCGCATACGATGGCCTCAATGTGAAGAACACCCATGTGCCCGATACCACCACCGTATCCGGCTCGAAGGAATGGCGCGACGAGAACGACCAAGACGGCGTACGGCCTGAATCTATCGTCATCAGGTTGAAGGATGGCGACAACGAGATTGACAGCAAGACCGTGACAGCGGATGACAATTGGAGTTGGGAGTTCACAGGCCTGCCCAAGTACCGTGCGGGCAACGAGATCGAGTACTCCATCGAAGAGGATCACGTAGATGGGTACAGCGCCGAAGTCTTGGGGTACAACGTTGCGAACACGCACGAGCCCCAGATAACATCCGTCTCGGTAGAGAAGGTGTGGGAGGACGCGGAGAATCAGGAAGGCGCGCGTCCGGAGAGCGTGACGGTGAGGCTGCGCGCGAACGGGGCTGTGGCAGATAGCAAGACGATTTCCGCAGGTGATCACTGGAAGTGCACATTTGATAACCTGCCCACCTATCGTTCTGGTGTGAAGATTGCCTACACCATCACAGAGGATGCGGTAGAGGATTACACGACCGAGGTTACCGGTAACGCGACTGAGGGCTTCACGGTCAAGAACACGCACGATCCGGGCAAGACGCAGGTGAGCGTAAGCAAGTCGTGGGAGGACGACGGCGACCGCGACGGCATCCGTCCGGCTTCCGTCACCGTGCATCTGCTTGCCGACAACGACGATACGGGCAAGACCATCGACCTCAACGAGGGCAATGGCTGGACCGCCACATTCGACAACCTGCCCGTAAAGCGCCACGATGCGGACATCATCTACACCGTTGAGGAAGAGAGGACAGCCGTCATCACCGGAGAGGATGGTGCCACGACCTATGCCATTGATGTCTCCGGTGACGTTGCCGAGGGATACACCATAACGAACACGCACACTCCCGCGACGACCAAAGTCACCGTGCGCAAGGTTTGGGACGATGACAACGATCGTGATGGCAAGCGCGTCCCGGTGGAAATGCGTCTCTTCGCAAATGGCGAGTGGGTCATGACGCAGACTCTGGGCGAGCACAACGGCTGGACCTACACCTTTGGTGAAGAGTATCCCCTCTATGCCAAGGACAGGGGTAAGGACATCACCTACACGGTGGCCGAGAGGTCCATGGCAGACTATGAGGCAACGTACTCGGGCGACGAGGCCACGGGCATTAAGGTGACCAACACGCGCACACCCGACGTGGTAACGGTGTCTGGCAGGAAGCAGTGGAACGACAACGGCAATGTGGACAGCGCACGTCCGAGCTCGATAACCATCAGGCTGCACGCGAACGGCAAGGAGGTTGCTCGTCAAACGGTGACCGAGGCCGACGGCTGGAGCTGGCGATTTGCGAACCAGCCAAAGAACGAGGCAGGCGAAGAAATCATCTACTCCATCACGGAGGATGCGGTTGAGGGCTACACCGCACGAGTCGAGGAATACGACGTCATCAACACACGCAACCCTGGCAAGACGCAGGTTGTCGTCTCGAAGGAGTGGGACGATCAGAATGATCGTGACGGTATACGACCGGACTCCGTCACCGTGCATCTGTTGGCAAATGGCAAGGAGACGGGCAATGCCATCCGCCTCAGCAAAGAGGAGGGATGGGTCGGTTCCTTCAATAACCTCGACGTGAAGCAGGATGGTGAGGACATCGCATACACCATCCGTGAGGAGAAGGTGACGGGCTACGCCTCCTACGTGAGCGGAGACGCAACCAAGGGCTACAACATTCTGAATATCCATAATCCCGAGACCGTGAGCGTTCCGGTCGTAAAGACCTGGGATGATGACAACAACGAGGACGGCACACGTCCAAGTTCCGTCGTCGTCCGTGTCTATGCGGACGGAACCGAAGTGGCTGCAAAGACCTTGACGTCGGCCAACTTCTGGCAATGGACCTTCGAGGGCTTGCCTAAGTACAACGATGGCAAGGAAATCCGCTACACGATTTCCGAGGATGTGGTTGAGAACTACACAAGCGCTATTCACGGCTACACCATCATCAACACCTACACGCCAGGGAAGACCCAGATCAATGTTCGCAAGCTGTGGGATGACGCCAACAACCAGGATGGGTTGCGTCCGAAGACCGTCACAGTGCGCCTCTTGGCGAACGGGAGCGATACCGGCAAGACGCTCCAGTTGACCGCTGCTGACGGTTGGACTGGAAGCTTTACGGATTTGGATGCATATGACCAAGGCGAGCCAATCGTATACTCCGTTGCTGAGGACGGCGAGTGCGACGGGTACGTCTCGTGGGGCACCGAGGGCGACGCTACGAAGGGCTTTAGCATCACGAACTGGCATAGTCCAGCCTTGAAAAACGTCTCGGGCAGTAAGGTCTGGAACGATGAGGGACAGGAAGCATCACGGCCCGCGAGCATTATCGTGCGACTGTATGCAGACGGCAAGGAAATCGCGCACCAGACGGTTACCGAAGAGTTCGGATGGAACTGGGGCTTCTGGGATTTGCCGGAGTACGAGGCGGGACGGCCCATCGTCTATACCGTCTCGGAGGATGCGGTGGAAGGCTATACGTGTCGCATCAACAGAAGTGGTGACGATTATGTGATCACCAACACCCCGGCATCGGGCGATACGCAGGTCAATGTCCACAAGGTGTGGGCGGACTACAACGACCAAGATGGCTTGCGGCCGGACAAGACAACGGTGTATCTCTACGCCAACGGCGAGTATGCGGGGCGTGTCCTCGACGTAGATTACAGCACCAACTGGTACGGCACCTTCTACGAGCTTCCGGCTGAGGAGAACGGCGAGGCGATTGCGTACGATGTGCGCGAAGACACGCCCGATGGATACGATACCTACTACTACGGTTACCAGCGCAGGGGCTACACCATCGTGGACGAGCACACCCCCGCGACCATGTCCATCCATGGCGTCAAGGAGTGGGAGGACCAGGACAACCTCGATGAGTCGCGCCCCACTGCCGTGACCATCCGTCTGCTTGCCAATGGCGAGCCTGTGGACTCCACATCGGCTTCGGCGTTGAGCCAGTGGGCTTGGGAGTTCAACGACGTGCCCACATTCCAGAACGGCGCGAAGGTCGAGTACAGCGTCGAGGAGGACTGGGTCCAAGGCTACGAGAGCAGCATCACGGGTGATGTCGAAAATGGCTTCACCGTAACCAACTCGCATGTGCCTTACACGACGAGCATCAGGGGCACCAAGACGTGGGACGATGCAGATGACGCGGACGGCATCCGTCCATCAAGGATTGACGTCAGCCTGTTCGCCGATGACGAACGCGTGAACCATGCGCTGGTGGGAGAGGACGAAGGCTGGACGTGGGAGTTCACGAACCTTCCCACGACCAAGGCTGGTGCTGACATCAAATACGTGATCACGGAGGAAGAGGTCGAGGGCTACGAGACGACGATTGACGGCTATGACGTCATCAACACGCACAAGCCAGCTATGACGAGTGTGGGCGTCTCCAAGGTCTGGGCCGACAAAGACAATCGCGATGCCCTACGACCGGACTCTGTAACCGTGCACCTATTCGCCGACGGAGTGGACACGGGCAAGACGCTCGAGCTCTCGAATGCCACGAACTGGGCCGGGACATTTGAGGACCTCTTGCTCAAGAAGGGCGGTGAGCCCATCGTTTACACCGTGTCCGAGGACGAGGTCGCAGGATATGAGACGAATATCGCCGGCGACGCCACGGCGGGCTTCGTCATAACGAACACGCACGAGCCACCGGGCGAGACGACACCCGGATCTGATCCCGAGCCAGAGACCACGCAGTTGAGCGTGACGAAGGTCTGGGACGACGCGAACAACGAGGCTGGTAAGCGGCCGGCATCTGTCATCATTCGATTGCTGGCCGATGGCAGCGAGACGGGACGCTCTCTTGAACTGAGCGAGGCCAACGGCTGGGCAGGAGCCTTCGAAGGCTTGGCTGCGAAGTCAGGCGACGAGCCGATAACCTACACGGTGACCGAGGAAGAGGTCGAGGGCTACAAGACGACGATTGACGGAGATGCCGCTACGGGATTCACCGTTACGAACGTCTACGATGCCGAATCAACCCCATCGCCTGATCCCGATCCAGAACCGGAACCAGAACCTGATCCCGAGCCTGATCCCGAGCCTGACCCAGATCCGGATCCGGACCCTGATCCGGACCCTGAAGATGAAGAATTCACCATTACCTACAAGTTGAACGGCGGCACCTACGACGGAAGCACCGAGGACATCGTGGAGACTTACAAGGGCGGGACGAAGATTGCCATCCATGAGGCACCGACGAGGGGCGGGCACACGTTCCTGTACTGGAAGGGCTCCGAGTACCAGCCGGGAGATGAATACACCGTAGTGGAAGATCACACCTTCGTCGCGCAGTGGCGGCAAAGCGGTGGGGACACTCCGGACACGCCATCGAATCCGTCGAAGCCCTCGAATCCTGCGACTCCGTCGAAACCTTCGACCCCTTCGACACCATCGAACTCGTCGAAGACCTCGACTCCGTCGCGGTCAACCATAACGTCACCTGCAAGTACAACGACGCGCACCTCGACGCCCGCGACGGGAGACCAGAGCACTTCCATAACGTGGCTGTTGATGCTCGCGGCCTTCGGGCTCATTGCAACAGGTTTGCGCCGTAGGCATTCGCTATAATGGACGCGTTGGTTCGTCCACCGAGAAAAGGGGAGTTACCTATCATGAGGACCAATCTGTGGAACAAGGTTCCGGCCACCGCGTTTTCCATCATGCTCGCGTTGTCGCTTGGTGCGTGCGGCGGCGGATCCGCCGAGAACGCCACCACTGAGGACACCTCAACTGAGGCTGCCCAGACTACCGAGCAGACGGCTACTGAGGAAGGCGCCACGGCAGACGCGGCTGCTGCCACGACCGACGACGCTGCTGTGATGAACTATGCCGACTACGCGGCTGCGGCCGTTGACGACCCCGTTACCATTGAGGCGTACGTTCAGGGCAAGCAGGCCTGGTGGCAGGACAAGGCCACCCTGTATCTGCAGGACAAGGACGGCGCCTACTTCGTCTTTGAGTCCGCCTGCACCGAGGATGACTATGCGAAGCTCGCGGACGGCATCAAGGTCAAGGTGAGCGGCTACAAGGCAAACTTCAACGGCGAGGACGAGATCGCGGATGCCACCGTCACGATCGAGGACGACGGCGACACGTACATCGCCGAGCCGGTCGACGTCACCGACAAGCTCGAATCTGAGGACCTCATCAGCTTCCAGAACCAAAAGGTGGCCTTCAAGGGTCTCACCGTTGCCGCTTCCAAGGACCCCGACGGTAATGAGGTCGGATATCTGTACGGCTACGACGGCTCTGGTACGCAGGGCGATGACCTGTACTTCAACGTGAGTGATGGTACCAATACGTACACCTTCACGGTTGAGTCTTATCTCTGCGACAAGGACACCGACGTCTACAAGGCCGTTGAGGGCCTGAAGGTGGGCGACGTCGTCGACCTCGAGGGCTTCCTGTACTGGTACGAGGGCGCGAACCCGCACATCACGAGCGTCACCGTACAGTAATAGTACGAGACGAAAGTCTTATCGACGGAGAGGCCCCTGGCAATGTGCCGGGGGCCTCTCCCGCTTCATTCCGTTCGTGCTACCATCTAGGAGGCAAGGCGTGTGAGGGAAGCGGATGCCGTTAGAAGAACACGTGTAACGACATAAGCTCTCTTCGCACCGCTAGACTTCGTTGAGCAGCGCCGTGAGGTTGCGCACGAATCGCTCCCGATCCTCTTCGTCGAAGGCTGCATGCTTCGTGACGCGGGGCTTTCCGTGTCGGCGCTTGGAGCGGAGTTCTTGCTTGGTGGCATGGCGCACGAGCAGCAGTGCGTCGATGGTCCGCTGGTCGTATACGTGCCCGCGCGGGTCAATCGCCTTGCAGCCACGACCGAGAGCCATCGAGGCAAGCCCGAAGTCCTGCGTCACCACCACGTCACCCGGTTCCAGCTCACAGACGATGGCGAAGTCGGCGGCGTCGGCACCTTGCCCGACCTGAAGCGTGCGCACCCAGAAGCCGCCCTTTCCGCCCGCACCTTGTGTGCTCGGCGGCTCGGTCGGGTCGTCCTTGCGCACGTGGCGCAAGAGGTTGTGCCCGGAGTCGCCGGCAAGCACACACGGGATGCGTGCCTTGCGGGCGCAGGCGAGTGCCTCTCGCGTGGTGGGACAAGCGTCGGCGTCGACGAAGAGTGTGGGCACGGGTGCTCCTCTCGGGTGGATGGATGTTTGCTCGGGTACTCGATCCAGCATCGGGTACTCGCTCCAGCATCGGGTACTCGATCCAGCATCGGGTACTCGATCCAGCATCGGGTACTCGATCCAGTATCGGGTACTCGCTCCAGCATAGCAAAAGCGCGCCACAAGGGATAACCCCTGCGGCGCGCCCGCGTCCTCGGTGAGGATGGCTCCGTTACTTGACGTTCTCGGCGATGAACTCCCACGCCTTGAGGCCGTCCTCGTCACACTCGCACTCGTTATTGTCGAAGTAGATCCAGCTCCAGTGGCCGTTGTACTGATAGGGCTCTTCGGTCGGGTTGCCGCTCTCATCAGTCATGAAGAACTGGCCGGAGGTGTCCACGACGTGCTCGGTCGTCGAGACGTGCAGGGTGTCGGCGGTCTTGCCGGCAGCCTTGAGGCGCTCGATGGTGGGTTCCTCGTTCTTCGTGGGATCCACGGTGGTGTCATCCTTGGAGTAGACGAAGTACATCGGCAGGTCGACGAGGCTCTCGATCTGTTCGTCGGTGATGTACTGGTCCTCCAGTGCCTCGCAGATGGGCACGACGGCCGCATAGGCGTCCGGCCGGTTTATGGAGAGGACCATCGTCATGTAGCCACCATTGGAGCAGCCCGCGAGCACGATCTTCTCGGCGCCGAGCTCCTCAGCCTGCGAGTCGATGAGCTCCTCGAGTGCGGCGGTGTAGAACGAGGTGCCATCGGCATTGATGGCACCGCCACTGAAGTTGCTTGAGTTGCCGTCGGCGTCCATCCAATACGTGGGGCACTGGGGAACGAGCACGTTGGCGCCGCCTACGGCCTCTTGGAACTCGCTCAGCCCAAGAGCGGTGACCTTGTTTGCCAAGAGGGTCACGCTGGGGTCGGTCTTCTCCTCGGTCTTCGCGCCGCCTTCACCAAGGCCATGCAGCCAGACGACGAGCGTCTTCGAAGCTTGCTCGGGTATCCACAACAGGGAGTGGAAGGTCGTACCGTCGCTCGCCTTGAAGTCGTCGAACTTCCAGTCATCGGCAGCGGTCAAGGTCAGTTGGGGAGCGGTGTCGATGTTCAGGGCCGCCACGGCCTCGCCGCCGCTGGTGACAGATGCGCCTTCTGCCAGTTTGATGGTCAGGAAATATGGGTCGCTCCAGGTGTTGTACTGCGTTGCCATGCTAAAGATCATGGGGCCGTCGCCGTCGTTCGGCGCGCAGGCGAGCTCGAGCTTGAGGGTCTTGCCCTCGTCTTCCAGCGTGGCCGCCGTAACGGGACGCGGGATGGTGACCTCGACGATGGGGAACGTCTCGTCGGTGAAGTCGGTCGCCATCTTGGTCTCGGTGACCTCAAAGTTGGTGGCATCGGCCGAGTCGAGAGGTGCGTCGAGTGTGAGGGTGGCAACGTCTACCCCCGCGCCCCAGTCAAAGCCTTGGACGTGCTTCTTGTAGGTGCCGGAGATGGTCTTGCCGTCAGCTGCGGTGGTCGCGGCATCCGTGGCCGCGGCATCACCTGTGTCCCCGCTGCCGCCGCAGGCCGCCATAGCAAGGCTTGCCAGGCCAACGGCTCCCATGAAGCTCCTTCTCGTCATACCAGTACCCATCTCCTACTCTCCCTTCGCTCTTGGTTGGACCTGCATTTCTCCAATCTGGCCCAACATCCTTCCACCTGCAATTCTCCAATCTGGCCAAACATCCTTCCACCAGTTATGATGGCATGTTTTATGCGTCATGTGTCAAGCTACAATCGGTATGATGCCAAAGCATATCGATGAAGGCTAGCGGTGTCCCAGGGACCGACAAGCCACAATGATGGGGATTGGCGGTAAAAAAGCGCCGCAGGGCATTTCCCTACGGCGCGCAAAGACAGGGGGCTAAAGACCGTTGAAGCAAGAATTATATACCGCAGTAAAGGCACTTCTGCGGTTTGCCTTCCCTTTTCCGCCAGACGTACTCCTTCTTGCAAATCGGGCAGGTGGCATGAAGCAGCATAAAGCCATCATCCCACCCTAAGAACGATCCTCCAGAAATCTGATCCATCTCGTCCTCGCTCAGTTCGTAGCCTTCCGACTTGGCGAGCGCGAGGATGTCTTCCGGCGTCTTGCAGGCGTCAACCTTCTATTGCTCGGGCATCAGATCTTTATACTCCATACTCGGTGCTCCTCTCTGGTTGGCCTTATGCGGTGGTAGCCGCATCGTTGGAGGAGATATACATCATGGGAGATGGTTTGCGCTGTTTCCAATACTGCGCATCGAGCGTTTCTTCGCTGAGCTGGACCTCGGCGGTGGGGTTTTGTGTGGTGCTGTCGGTTGTCGTTCTACCAGGTGATCGTGCCTCAAGCAACCATAGCATTTGAGGATGTACATTTCGCGTCATCCTGAGAGGGGGAGTATGTACAATCTGCCGGGGTAATTGTACATAGTCACCCCTTCCCAATGACTCGAATTGTACATCCTCAAAAGGCATAGCCGAGAGCAGCCGCAAAATCAGAGACGCCCGCGTCCTATGCCCCCTGCTCGATGTCGCGCACGAGCTCTGAGAGGGACACGTCCAGACCACCTCTCAGCCGAGAAAGCAGTTCTCGTGGTGCCACTCGAGGTATTCGCGTGCCGGTCGGAGGATTTGTTGGTCGGGCACAATCGCTAGGCGTTTGCCGTGGTAGGGATAGTAGTCCTTCCCATTGCCGAAGTCATCATGCAACCGCGGCGACACAACGACGCGCAGGTCATTCTCGACGGTGATGTATCCCGCATCAAAGAGAGCGTGGAGGTCCGAGCGGAGCAGCAATCCGTTGTTCACCGTGTTGGGCCCGTCCGACGCGAAAGACTGTATGTGCGCAGCCTGCAAGACGGGCACGGTGCGTTCGCCCGTGATGGCACACCGACGGTGGTAGGCATCGGCAACAAGGGTGCGAAACGCCCCCTGCCCGAGGCGCCGCTTGGACTGCGTTTGCACGAAACCGGGACGAGAGCCGGGAACTTCCATGACTTGCTCGTCAGCAAAGACAGTACCGCTGAGGTGCCGAGACACACGCTCGGCGAGTTGCGCGGCCTCTTGTCCGCGGAACGTCTTGCCTGCGACGATTGCCCTGCTCCATTGCGTCGAGATATCAATCCAGTCCGCCTCATCGAGATAAAACACATCGGTGAGGATGATGCACGTTACGTTTGCATTCGGGTCGCGACGTCCGTCATTTCCCTTGTAGTGCCAGATGGCGTCGCTGAGCTCCGCGAGATTGTTCACACCATTCTCGTTGCCAAACGCACGCCACGCCCAATCGATTGAGGTGATAGTCGCGCTGACGAAGAAGCCACCGCCCGCAATCATGCCACCCTGCGCCGCCTTGAGCTTGAAGAGGAAGAGGTCGCCCTCTTGCAGAGCCTTGAATGGCTGGCCGCTCGGCTTCCAGAAGTTGACCTCCGTCATGTTGTGATCGCGGAGGTACCGGTACCAATTCCAGTCTGTCACACCGACGTAAACGTTCATGGGCACTCCTCGTCGGTTGCTAACTGAATGCATGATAGTTCGTGAGCGGAGGTACTGGCATGGTCTTTTCGGTAGGTGAAAGAATGGGCGCGCATGGACGTCTGAATCTCGTGGACAACGAGTTTCTCATCCTCAAGAGCATCCCTACAACGCTCTGGGAGTTCATCTTTGGATCCAAGCCGTCCGCCAACATCCAGCAGGGGCACCAAGCGCAGATGGGCTTCGAGCTGGCGCTCACCGAGGACTCGATGACGATCAAGAGCGCCAAGTACATGAAGCAGCGCGAGCGCATCTATCAGGGGGACCGAACGCATCGGTCGGCCCGCTCTCCCGGGAGGCCCTCGGCGGCCCGCCGGAAACTGCCAAACCAGCACCCCATTTGCGCCACTTATTCGAGGTTCTGTACGGTTTTATCGGCTCGCAAAATACGGGGTCGCATCGGCGGCACCATCTACCTGCGCAAACGCGGGGCTCGTATCGACACGGTGGGCGAACCCGCCTCGAAAACCGTACAAAAGCTCGAAAACCTGCCGCTTTTGCCACCTCGGTTTGGCAGTTTGCCAGCGCCCCCGTCTGGCACCGTCCCGACAGCTTGGCCGCACGATGCCTTCGACCACGGTATAGCGTCTGAGGATGTACAATTCGCGTCATCCCAGGAAGGGGACTATGTACAGACTGCCGGGGCAATTGTACATACTTACCCCCTCACGATGACGCAAATCGTACATCCTCAAAGAGCATAGCAAAGAGTATCGACGAAGCTGGGTCTGTGCCGTCCCTGCGCCCATCGCTACACGTCACACGTTAGCTCAGAGAATGCCACGTCCATACTCGATTCGGCGCACACTGTGCGCCGAATCGCGCTAGTTACCAACTTTTCCGCCACTTCAGGGAGGAGCCACATGGAGCTTCCGAGCAAGGAATCGCTCACCGTAGAGTTCAAGGAATAGGGAAGGAGGCCATGGACTCCAGCAAGAAAAGACACTTCGACGCGGACGTACGCGACGCGGTAGCGTTATTCACTGCGAGCCTGAGTTCATCCGGCTAGGTCATCGCTCCCTCCAATCAGCCAGACCATCGAGCCCTTTCAGCCATCCTTCGAACTGTGGATTCTGGGCCACCATCACCGTGACGTCGGCATATCGTTCGGTCGTGACGTCTAAACGACGAGGAGTAACGCATATGGGGCAGCATGCGGAGAAATCAACATATCGTGTTCGATGGTCCGAGGGAGACGGCGAGCACCTTGCGACTATGGCGGAGTTTCCATCTCCTCACCCATCGCGCGGCCAACAACTGCATTGGCGAAAGAGGTGCATCCGGGGTCTTCCGAGAGCACTCCCGTTCTTGTGGGAACGGCACCAAGCGGTCCGCGCAATATGATTGACCAAGACAAGCATCCTCGTCTCCCTCGTCCCCCTATCGTGTTCGCTTGATTTGTTGACGTTATTTTATCCACTTAGTAAAATTACGTTGAAATATGAAAGGAGCGGCATGTTTGAGTATATGCCTGCGGAGGTACTCTCACTCTACATAGATCCCGTTGAGGATGCAGCGCCTGCATTACTTCCTCGTATGTACTCGCTCGAGTACGAGACGGGGATGTTCGAATTCGACGGTCTCGCATCGGATACGAGGTTCATCGCGATTGGTTCGAAGCTCAGGCCTAATCTAAAGACGCTGAAGGGGGCCGCTGATTTCTTGAGCGCGGGAAGCGACTGTCCGATCGTGGTGGTTAGCCCGTCGCTTGACTACTGGCAGAAGGAGTGGCTCGTTTCGAGGCGACTGCCCTTCATACAGGATGAGCGGAACGCCTTCCTTCCGTTCCTCGGTCTTGTTCTCCGGGAATCGTCGAGGGGGAGACGTCCAGCCGCCCTCTCCCCACAGGCCCAGCGAGTTGTCGTGAATCTCATTGAGGGGCGTTGGAATGGCCTGAGTGCCGGCGAGCTGTCGAAGAGGCTAGGGAAGAGCCGTTCGAGCGTTAGCAAGTATCTTTCGGAGATAGAGGCCGTGTGCCCGGGAGCGGTGAGGCGTTCGGGTCGTACCACAATACTGTGCAGTGACGGTATGGAGAGGAATGACCTGCTGGATTGCTTCGAGTCGTACCTCAGGTCGCCCGTCTCTCGTCGGTTCCGTATCGCGTGTGGCGTGCGCCTTAACGAGCTGGCCGCTGCAGGCGCACGCCTCGCGGGGCTCTCCGCACTCGGGATGATGAGCGACCTGGCGGTTAGAGGCGACTATCCGGTCGTGGCCTTCCCACAAGAGGGTTTGGCAAACGCCCTGTCCAAGCTCGACAAGGAGGGCAGCGAGCTTCCCTGGTGGGACGAGGACGGTACGGAAGTCGAGGCATGGGGTTACTGGGACGACTGCCCGACCGGCATTGCCGGCCAATCCTTTGGTGGTCTAGAGGCGGTCGGGAGGCTGTCCCTCTATCTTTCTCTTCGGGACAGGTACGAGGATGACGAGCGTGTGGCCGATGCGATTGACCAGCTGAGGGAGGACATATGCCGTTAGTCGCGGGTATAGACGCGTTTCGCGATGCTATGGCGGGACACGAGGACAAATACGTGCTCATTGGGGGCGGTGCATGCAGCCTCCTCTTTGAGGGGACTCCCCAAGAATTCCGGTTAACCAAGGATCTTGATATTGTGATTCTCGCGGCGTCGGATGATGTGGAGTTCGGCAAGAGGTTGTGGTCGTTTGTTCGCGCGGGGAGTTATACGTGTGGCGTCCGGGAAGACGGGAGCGCGAGATACTACCGGTTCACGTTGCCGTCGGATAATGGGCGGATGGCTGGCACAGATCTGCCCCAAGAGATCGAGCTGTTCTCGCATGCTAACTGGCCTGTGGACGCGGGGGTGCAGATAGTCCCCGTTCCATTCGATGATGACCTTTCTAGCCTCTCTGCGATTTTGCTCGACGAGGGCTACTACAGGTTCATCAAGGAGGGGATTGTCATAAAGCATGGTGTCCCCATACCTGACGTTCTCCACGTCATTCCGCTCAAGATGCGTGCGCACATCGATCTGAACAAGCGCCATGAGAACGGCGAGGACGTAAGGAGAAGAAACCTCACAAAGCATCGCAGCGATGTTCTGGCGCTGGCAGGCTTGCTCACGGATGATGACTCGTGCAAGCTTCCTTCTTCCATCGAGCGGGACGTGAAGGAGTTCTTGGATAGGCTCGAAGAGCATGCTCACAACGTGAGACGCAAGGAACGTCCTATGATTATCAATACGGCTCGGTTTTTGGCAAAGGCATATTGCCTTTAGCGTAGGAGCGAACGCCCGCCGATATTTGCACCTTATTCGCTTTTATACGGTTTTCTTGGCTCGCAAAATACGGGATCGCATCGGCGGCACCATCTACCTGCACAAACGCGGGGCTCGTTTCGGCGCGGTGGGCGAACCTGCCGCCAAAACCGTACAAAAGCTCGGAAGCCTGCCACTTTTGCCACCTCGGTTTGGCAGTTTGCCAGCGCCCCCGTCTGGCACCGTCCCGACAGCTCGGCCGCACGATGCCTTCCGGGCAGCACGATGCCGTCCCGGCCGCACGACGCTGTCCCGGCCGCACCTCGTCATCCTTCCCGCACATCCGACCGCGTCATAGCGTTTGAGGATGTACAATTCGCGTCATCCTGAGAGGGGGAGTATGTACAGTCTGCCGGGGCAATTGTACATAGTTACCCCTTCGGGATGACGCAAATCGTACATCCTCAGAAGGCATAGCGATGGCACCGACGGCGATGGGCATCAGCAACAATGGCACGAAACGCCCCATCCGAGGCGTCGGGTCGCACACCCGGCAAGCTGCGCAGTGTCGCGAGACACCATGCGCGTGGCCTTGCGCCACGACGAGGCGACCGAGTTTGGCTGACTTGAGAGAGTGCTTACCGACATATAGAATGAGCCTGCAAGAGTCAGTCCAGAGTGTTGTCTGGAACGTTGTCGAGGGATGCGAACATGCAAGGTGCTGAGGCAAGGCTTGAGGCCTATGAGCAAGACGTGGCCGATCGTGCCGAGCACGAAGATGCCGTCCACGACGAGCGCACCGCCAACGACGCGGAGTTCGTGGCCTTTCGCTGCCCTGATTGCAATGCGCGCTACGTCGCCCGCGAAGCGAGCGCGGCGGCGACCTGCCCGTGGTGCGGGAGTGACCTGCAGCCTGCGGGGCCTGCGCGCGAAGAGGAGGTGCCCGACTTTGCGGTGCCATTCTCGGTGACGCAAGCGCAGGCCGTTGAATCGCTGAACAAGTTCGTTCGGAACACCTGGTTTGTGCCCGATGACTTCGAGGTTCAAGTCAATCATGCGCGGCCCACCTACGTTCCGTACTGGCTCTTCGGGGCCAGGGCGTGGGAAACCCTCACCATACTGGACCGGACCTATGGCAGCGGATCACAGTCCTTTTGGGGCGCGTGCCAGTCCGCGCGGGCGACGTATGGGGACCTGGCCGTGAGCGCGTCTCAGCTCATGCCACCGTTCTACATGGAGGCAGCGGGGCTGTTCTTCATCGACGACCGCCACGCGCCCTTGGAGGCGTTCGTCGGAGGGGTCGTTGTGGAGGTCCCCGACGCCCCGGCGAATGAGAGGGCGGCTCGAGCCGAGGCAATCGCGGGTGGCATGCTCCACGACTGGCTGTTGTCGAATACCACGCCTAACACCGGCGAGAACCTGGGCTACGACTGGTGCAGAGGTCTTAGCGTCGAGCAGATTGCGATCAAACGTGGCGTGGAGATCGTGGAGCGAAAAGGCGAGACTCGCATAACCGACTGGCGTCTTTGCGCACTGCCCGTGTGGCTCCTGCACTGCACGCGCGAGGGCGAGGATGCTCTCTACGTGGTGAACGGCCAAACGGGCATGTGCGCGGGCACCCTCGCCGTTGACAATGCCAAAGCGAAGCGTGACGCCTCGCCTGGCTTCGAGCTGAGAATTGCTGCTGGAATACTTGCTACGTTCGCCCTCGCCTATCTGTGCTGGAAGGCTCTTGTTTCCCAGCCGACGCTCGACCTGCGTGGGATCGAGCACGTGGCTGCGGTAACGATACTTCTCGCCTTCCTGTGGACCTGGGTCCTGCGTGCTGCTCCCGCTAAGGCAACCGGCACACACTACGTCTCGGTGCAGGAGATGGCCGAGGGCGCCCGGGTGCTCCGACCGACCAGCGACCAGCGCATCACCGCGTACTGGCGAAGCAAACGCGCAGGAAGCCCGGCGCGCGCCCGCCACCTTCTCGAGAGGTGGATGGATTCCCGGAAGTGAGCGGAAACGATGGAGCGAGCATGGACTCTCGTACCAGGTACGCTGATCACGCCGTGCTTCCGAGAAGTCCGCACAAGCACAAGCGATGAGCAAGACCAAGAAAAATGGGTCCGGTTCACAGCCCGGACCCCCTAAATTGTAACGGCCCGGTTCACAGCCCGGACTCCCTCAATTGTGTGCACCATGTCGCCCGCAACACCACAAGTATCTGCAAGTTCAATGGCGCTCAAGGTATTCTACACGTTACCTTGCACCGCCGCAATAGGCATACAACCTTCGTTCGCCAAGAAAGACGAGAACGACAGACCAGGACGACAGGCACCTCCCTCAAGCGTTATCGATCCGTGACGAGAGGCGGGCTGTGTGAAGAGGGGAGCGGCCGGGGGATTCCAGCGGCAGCCGACCGTGGCGTGCTATCTGGGGGCGTCTGGGAGGTGGCCCGGCGGAAACTGCCAAACCGGCATCGCGTTTGCGCCACGTATTTGAGCTTTTGTACGGTTTTTTTGGCTCGCAGAAAGCGGGGTTGCATCGACGGTACCCTCTACCTGCGCAAACGCGGGGCTCGTTTCGGCGCGGTGAGCGAACCTGCCTCCAAAACAGTACAAAAGCTCGAAAAGCTGCCGCTTTTGCCACCTCGGTTTGGCAGTTTTGCGCGTGCGCTGAATCGACGCGCCAACGACGTACTTCACGCGCGAAGACAAGCACCGCAGCGATTGCGATGCCAGTCAGAATCCCTCCCATGTTACGTTCCCCATACGCGCGTGGATTAGCTGTATTCTGAGAAGTCGCAGCATGCTGCGCACCGGAGTAAGTCCCGCGGTTGTCGCCAGGAAGAGAGCAATGAATCGCCCGAAACGCACAAGCCTCCCGCTCCCGCTCCTGTTCTTCTTAGTTGTGGCACTCTCGATGGGAGCGGCGCCGCTCTCGGCCTATGAAGAAGGCCCCGACTCCCTCGCGCCGACCCCATCAGTCGCCCTCGAGGGAACCGCCCTCGAGGGAGCCACTCTCGACGAATCTGCCCTCGAGGCGGCAGCCGACGCGTCCGCTCCGATCGAGGTGACCAACGACGCCAGGACGATCGCCAGCGGTCTCGCGGTGTCGAACAACAGGTTCGTGGTCAAGGCCACCGGCACGGGGGAGGGAGGTGCCGCTGCCGTCGAGGTGGAAGGCGACCTGGCGAATACCACCGTGAACGAGGAACAAAGCAGCGATCCCCTCTTCGCCACGCTCATCGCATATGGCTTGGGCGCGGGCGCGGTGAACGTAAGGGTGAACGGCGGGGTGTCGATTGCACCCAGCTCGGTCGCACAGAACCCCAAGGAGTTCTGCAGCATCTTCAACAAGGTATAGGCGGGCACCTCATCGATCGAGGTCGCGGGCGACGTAAGCGCTACCGGCAAGGGGGATGCGACGTGCGTCACGATGGATGGGGACTCAGACTCCAAGGCCTCGCTCAAGGTCGGCCAGAGCATGATCGCGACGTCGACGAGCGAGGGGGGGAGGAATACGGCTCCTTTGCGGCCGACATCCAGGCCAGCGACGGTTCGGAGATCACGCTTGAGGTCGGGAAGGACGTGCATGCAGAGGCAGGGGACTCGAGGAACGCAAACGCATGCGGTGTGCGCGTGACCAGCGTGTCGAACCCCGGAAACCCCGCGGCGCTGTGCGTTGCCAGGGTACAGGGCGACATCGAGGCCACGGGTACGAACATGGCGGTCGGCGCGAAGCTCTCCGCACAAGAAGGGTCGTGCGCACAACTCGAAGCCACGGGCGATTCGGTCGGAACGAGTGACAACTTGGGCATCGGTGTCTGGCTCGAATCTACCAACGGTGGCGTTGCGGACGTCTTGGTGCAGGGCACCGTGCGCGGCACGGCCGAGGGCGTTCGATTCGACGCCGCAGATGCCGCCGCACTCGACATCACGGTATGGAAGATAGAGACGTCCGAAGGTGGCGCCTTGTTCCAAAAGGGAGACTACGCCACGTGCGAGGCCACCGACGTTGCCGCGCGTACAAACTACATCGTGCGACTTGAGCAGCCTGAATCAGGAGGTACCGTAACCGCCGTAAACCAGAGCAAGGAGGCCCTTCCCCAAAGCCATGGCTTCCCGGTCGCTCACACGGGAGAGAAGGTCTACCTCGACGTCGCACTCGAGCCGGGTTTTCTCATCAAGGGCGCATACAACGGCGAGGAGGAGAAGGTGCCGCTCGAGCGCGACGAGGGAGGATACTATCTGACGGTTCCCGAAGGTGGTGGCATCAGTCTGTCCGTCGAGCTTGCGCAGGATGAGTCCGCGTCGGGAATGAGCATCGTGGACGGCATGGCCCAGCCCGTATTTGCCTATTCGGACGTGCACGGCGCCGACTACACGAACGAGAACAGCGAGCTATACCGATTCGTCGTCTACGTGGAGACCGACTACGACACCGACCTGGACGGCAAATGTGATCTCGTCAAGACATACGTGCAGGTACCCCGCGCCGCCGTGCAGGGCAGGTACAAGGCTCCGGTGCTCTTCTCGGCAGATCCCTACAGCGCGGGAAGGCGTGACTCAGACAGCACCTTCGAGTTCTCCCAGCCGCCCGTGGACGACGGCGCCCTGTCGGGCAGGCCCGACCACCGCGTTCCGCATGGTACCGTCACGACAGAGGAGCTTGCCCTCAGCCCGACGTCTGCAAAGGCCTCCGATTGGTATTACGAGCTTGACGAGAAGCAATATCCCTCGGGAATTGCCTCCCTCGACTATTACCTCGTACGCGGCTTTGCCGTGGTGCAGGCAGCGGGGTTGGGAACGTATGGGTCGGAAGGCATAGAGTGCTGCGGCACGGTGATGGAGCGCGACGCGTTCGTCGATGTCGTCGAGTGGCTGCATGGCACGCCGGGACGGACTGCCTATGCGGATGCGGCCGGAACCATGGAGATCAAGGCGACGGATTGGTCGAGCGGTCACGTGGGCATGACGGGACTCTCGTATCCGGGAGCCATGTGCTACGAGGTGGCGACTTCGGGCGTCGAGGGGCTCGAGACAGTCGTTCCCGCCGCCGGTCCGTCAAGCTGGTACGACAACAGCAACAGCCAAGGCATCTGCAAGAACGCCAACACGAGCTACAACTACATGACCGTGTTGTCGGATGCCTGTGCGAGCAAGTTCTTTGCCGATTCCGACCAAGCCGTCCACGACCTCTACCAGCGGTATCGCACGTGGGTAGGCAACTCGCAGGGTGAGCTTGCGGGCGATTACGGTCCCTTCTGGGAGGCGCGCGACTGGTACACGGGGCAGACCGGCATCCGAGCATCGGCGCTCATCGTGCATGGCCTCAACGACGAGAACGTCACGACCAAGCATTCCGACCTCATGAGAAGCGCGTTTTTGGCCTCGGGGTGCGAAGTCAAGATGCTGCTCCACCAAAACAAGCACGTGTTCCCGGCAGACGACACCAACTACAGCGACATCATGATTGGCAACCATACCTACCTCGAGTGGCTCAACCTGTGGTTCACACGCGCGCTGCTCGGCGAAGAGAACGAGGCGGCGAGCCTTCCCAGCTTCATGGTGCAAAGCAACGTCGACGGCTCCTTCTATGGCAGCGAGCGTTGGGACGCCAGCGACGGCATCACGTTGAGCCCCGACGGGGAGGGGGAGACCACCGTTCGGGCGGCGGGTGCGCCCATGTGCGCGATTGATCCTTACGAGCAGACCCTGACGGGCGAGCAGACCGAACATGCCGCGCTCTGGAAGATGACCGCGGACGAGCAGTTCACCATAGCGGGCAAGGTTCCCGTGCGAGTGCGTGCCAAGGTCGATGACGTAAAGCCGGGTGACATCATGATGTCGGCCGTGCTGTACGACGTGGCGGACGAGCCGTTTGGGGCATTTGGCGTCAAAATCCCCTCGTATAGTAATAACTGACGTTAGGAGTGGTGCAAAACCCACTGCGCCACTTCGATGTCCGCGCCTTGCGAAGCGCACGTTGTTGTGCGACAAAGGGTGCGCAGTGGGCGGAGGGCGTACGGAATCCCCTGGGACTCGGTCCCGTGCAAGAGACTTGCGCCTCCGGCCCGCGACTGGACGCGAATAAGGCTGGAAGACCGATCTCGGGTCGTATTTCCAACGAGGCTGCGTGTCGCGGTGTCCGAAGGAGGACCTTCGCCTGTACCATACGAGCGGACGGGAGCCGAGCATGCAATACCTGGGAGTCGACGTAGCGAAGCACACACACGTCGCGGCGGTGAGGCGCGAGGACGGCTCGCCGCACGGCAAGGCCTTCGAGTTCTCCAACGACCAGGCCGGCTTCAGGTCGCTCCTGGCCCGAATGCGCGAGCTCGGGTGCGAGGCCGGGGACACGCTCGTGGTGATGGAGTCCACCGGCCACTACTGGCTGGCGCTCTGGGAGTTCCTGGACGCCCACGGCCTCGACGTGGCCGTGGTCAACCCCGTGCTCACCGACGCCTTCAGGAAGGCGGACACGCTGCGCAAGACCAAGACCGACAGGATCGACGCGTTCCTGATAGCGGAGTACGCGCGGTTCAAGCGGCTGGGACCGTCCAGGGTCTCGCCCGAGGACGCCGAGGGGCTCAAGCAGCTCACTCGCTACCGGAGCCAGCTCGTGAGGGAGCGCACCGCCCTCAAGAACAGGCTCACCTCGATCGCCGACAGGACGTTCCCCGAGCTCGGCGGGATGGTCGGCGGAAACGACTCCGCGACGATGCGCGCCCTCATGTCCGAGTACGGCAGCGCCGAGGCGATCGCGTCCACGGACGTCAGGAGGCTGGCCAAGACGGTCCGCACGGCGTCGCGCGGGCGGTTCGGACGCGAGAAGGCGGACGAGGTGAAGGCCGCCGCCAAGTCGTCGGTCGGCACGACGTTCGCCGCCAAGGCGCTCGCCTTCGAGGCCGGGAGCATCGTCGGGCTCGTGCGAAGGCTCGACGACGAGGTCGCCGCCCTCGACGGGGAGATCGGTCGCCTCCTCGACCCGGAGGTCGGTAGGATCCTCGAGTCGGTGCCCGGCATCGGCCCCGTCTGCGCCTCCACCATCGCCGCCGAGGTCGGCGACCCTGACCGCTTCGAGACGCCCAAGCAGCTCTTCGCATTCGCGGGACTCGAGTCGTCCAAGTCCCAGTCGGGCAAGTTCGACGGCGACGAGCAGCACATGTCCAAGCGCGGGAGCGCCTACCTCAGGGAGGCGCTCATGACCGCGGCGGACGGCGCGCGGAGGAACGACCCCTACTTCGGCGACTACTACGACTCGCTCGTCGCGCGTGGCAAGCACCACTACGTGGCGCTCTCGGCAGTGGCGCGTAAGCTTTGCGGCGTCATCCTCGCCCTGCTGCGCGATCGCAGGGAGTACGAGCCGAGGCCGTCCGTGCAGTCCGCCCTCGATGCGGGGGACGCCGAGGTGCGCGGCTCGGGGGCGTAGCCGCTGGGGCATTCTTCCGACAGCCGGCCGAACGCAAGCGACCCTCGCCAACCGGGGGTCAGCGTCGACATGCGCAGACAGGATCGCAGGACGGCACTGATTCACTGTTTTATATCCTCTACACAATGGCGACACATTCCGACTTTCCACAAATCTCTACTTGACTTTATATAGCTGGTCTCTTGCAGAAAGTTGGTGCCTTCCTGACCTGCACCTACTCTGAACAGCCATTCTGTCCGTAATACTCCCTGTAGGGCAGCGAAACCGGGAGGGACATTGCCCTGTCGAGCACCATCGCGGCCTTCTCGAGCCGGCTATCGGGCGGGTTGACGATGACGGAGAACAGGTTGAGCCAGTCGTCGATGCGGTCGCGGTCGAAGCCGGAGTGGCGGTGCATGAACTCCTTTAGGAGGAAGTGCATGTGGTTCACGCGCGAGAGCGGGTTGCGCCTGTCGTCGAGGCCCTTGAGGTCCGCCGACCTGTAGGAGACGCTCTTGAGCGCGAGGCGGTCGACGAGGACCGAGTGCGCGTTCTCGCGGTCGTGCACGAGTGTGGAGCCGCGCTCGATGTGGCCGCCGTAGGCGTCCCAGCAGCGGGACTTGCTGAGCTTGCCGAGGCCGGCGCGAACCATGAGGCTCCTGCCCGCGTCGTCGCATCCGACGGCGATGCAGACCTTGTCCTTGGAGTATGCGCCCATGCCCGCCCTGCCGCCCGCCCTGTCCTTGGCCGCGAGCGGGTGCATCTTCTCGTCGATCTGGACCTCGCCGGACAGCACGACGCCGTCCTGGACTCCGCGCAGCACGAGGAAGAGCTTGGCCATCCACCACGGCGTGGTGGTGCCGCTCCGCCTGTCCTCCCTGGTCATCGCCTCGAGGCTCTCGAAGCCGAACGCCTGCACCATGAACTCCACCCAGTCGGCGACGGGCAGCTTGTGGTCCTCGAATATGGTGCCGGTGGACGGTGTGAACGTCCGACGGCAACCGCGGCACATGTACCTCTGGACGCCGCCCTGCTCGCGGCCCCAGCGCTGGATGCGGTCGCAGCCGCACCTCGGACAGCGATCCCGCGCGTAGCCGTTGAGGAAGCCCGCGTCGCCGACCTCGGAGAGGGCCCGGTGCCTGAATTCGTACACGTCCCTGTGGCTGTCCCTGACGACGATCTGCGACGGCGTCAGGTCATCGTCCCCGATGCCGTCCCAGGGCGTCGCCGACGCCGACGGAACGTGCCATCTCTTGCCGCTCATGGTTGGTAGTCCCTGCTGCTGCGGTGGACGGCGGCGCCAGGGACTACCAATCGCCAGAGCCCCGCCGCCCACCGCAACACTCTGGCGGATGGCTATGTCAACGCACAATTATAGTGCGCCGTGATCGACGGAAACCTACCGAAAACCAACTTTCTGCAAGAGACCAGCTATATAAAGTCAAGTAGAGATTTGTGGAAAGTCGGAATGTGTCGCCATTGTGTAGAGGATATAAAACAGTGAATCAGTGCCGTCCTGCGATCCTGTCTGCGCATGTCGACGCTGACC
>JAFWIE010000058.1 GCA_017533825.1 Atopobiaceae bacterium
CTCCAGGTACTCCCTTTCCTCGTTCGTGAGTTCGATGACGCTCGCTCTTCTTCCCATGGGATGGCTCTCCTCTCGTCGACGAGAACAGTATCCCATTGTGGGGCTCTACAGTCCAGTTATTTTAGAGACGTTATACTAGTATGAGGTTAATTTGCCGTTCAGGGCGATTTCTATACCATTTACCCCTGTGTTTCAAAAGTCTCTTGCATTGTTGTTCCAACAACTGTAGAGTAGCAATTGTCGTTTCAACACCTTGCACAGCCAATATCGTCACATCATTGGAAGGAGAGACAATGGCAGACGTCAGAGCCGCAGTATCCAGGTTCGGCAAAGCCCTCAGTGGCATGGTCATGCCCAACATCGGAGCATTCATCGCATGGGGCTTCCTCACGGCCCTCTTTATCGAAACAGGCTGGCTCCCCAACGCACAACTCGCAGAAATGGTCGGCCCCATCCTTAAGTTCCTGCTCCCCATACTTATTGCGGGGCAAGGCGGATTCATGATTGCGGGCCAGCGTGGCCGCGTCATCGGCTCCATCGCCGTTATGGGCGCTGTCGTCGGATCCGAGTACACCATGCTCATGGGCGCCATGCTTATGGGTCCTCTTGCTGGCTTCGTCATTAAGAAGTGGGACGAATTCGCGGACAACTGGAAACCCGCCGGCCTCGAAATGCTTATCGACAACTTCTCGATCGGCATCCTGGGCATGCTGCTTGCCATCGCCGGCTTCTACGGCGTTGGCCCCTTCATGGGCACCATCCTCGTAATCCTGCAGTCTGGCGTCGAGGCGATGATCAACGCGCACCTGCTGCCCGCTCTTGCCATCTTCATCGAGCCTGCCAAGGTGCTCTTCCTCAACAACGCAATTGGCAACGGCGTGTTCGTACCCATCGCAACCGAGCAGGCGAAGACTGCCGGTCAGTCCATCATGTACATGCTTGAGTCCAACCCTGGCCCCGGCCTCGGCGTCCTTCTGGCCTACTGCTTCTTCTGCAAGGATGAGTCCACCAAGCAGTCCGCCCCCGGCGCCGTCATCATCCACTTCCTGGGCGGCATCCACGAGATCTACTTCCCCTACGTGCTCATGAACCCTAAGGTAATCATTGCTCCCATCGTAGGCAACTTCGTCTCCATCCTCCTGTTCTCCCTCTTTGGCTGCGGTCTCGTCGGCCCCGCCTCTCCTGGCTCCATCATCGCCTTCATGGCCATGGCTCCTCAGGGTCAGACCATCACGATCCTGCTCGGCGTCCTCGCTGGTGCAGCCATCTCGTTCCTCATCGCCTCGCCCATCGTTCGTACCTCCGATGTTTCTGACCTCGCATCCGCACAGAGCGCCGTTGCCAACATGAAGGCCGCCGGCTCCAATGGTCCTGCCGAGGCTGGCCTGGGCGACAAGATCATCTTTGCCTGCGACGCTGGCATGGGCTCCTCTGCCATGGGCGCCACCCGCTTCCGCAACCGCATCAAGCTTGACCGTCCCGACCTTATCGTCGAGCACGCCTCCGTGGACGAGGTCCCCGCAGACGCCCGCATCGTCGTCGTGCAGGCCAACCTTGCCGACCGTGCCCGCAAGAGCGCTCCGCAGGCTCAGTTCGTCGTCATCAACAACTTCCTCAACGACCCCAACCTCGACGCACTGTACAACGACCTGGTGTCCGTCTCCGCGGCTGCTGGCGTGGGTGAGACCGACGTAGCCGTCGTCACCGAGAAGATCGAGGCTGGAACAAAGCCCGCAGTCGCCATCGACCGCGACGGCATCAAGCTCGGCTGCCCGTCCGTCACCAAGGAAGAGGCCATCCGCGCCTCCGGCGAGCTGCTCATGGCCCACGGTGCCGTGGACGAGTCCTACATTGACGCCATGTTTGAGCGCGAGAAGGTCCAGAGCGTGTACATGGGCCTCGGCGTGGCCATCCCCCACGGGACCAACGACGCCAAGGATTCCGTCAAGAAGACCTGCGTCACGCTGCACCAGTATCCCGACGGCGTGCAGTGGGGCGACGAGAAGGCCTACCTCGTCTTTGGCATCGCCGGTGCCGGCGGAGAGCACCTCACCGTGCTTGCCAACGTGGCCCGCTGCCTCGAGGACGATAACGTCATCAAGAAGATGCGCACCACCGACGACGTCGACTGGCTGCTCAAGGTACTCAGCTAATCGACACATCCGCTAAGGCGGACTGATTCGCCCTTCCTTTCCTTAGGCGCGGCACGGGTGGCCAGGAACCCGTGCCGCGTTTCTTGTCGTTGCTTACCATCCCATGACGGGATTTCGCATTCCCGTTGTGGGAACGTGGACGCCACTTCTCAACGACTCGGGGTTGTGCTACAGTTGCGCGCGTGCTGCGACTGACGGATACAGTGGATAACCACGGGGAAGCAGCATACATACAAGAGCCGACCGTCTGGGCAAGCCGTTCTCGCATTGCGGGAGGCTTGCCCTTTGCGTAAGGAGAGGAACCGCATGCAAGACCTCGTAGAGCTGCTCAAGGCCAACCCCTACCCCGGCCGCGGGATCGTGGTGGGCACGAATGATGCCGGCCAACCCGTTGTGTACTACTGGATCATGGGGCGCAGTGCAAACAGCCGCAACCGCATCTTCACCAAGACTGACGACGGCATCCGTACCGAGGCCTTCAAGCCCGAGCTCGTTGAGGATCCCAGTCTTATCATCTACCACCCTGTGCGCACCATGGGCGACAGCCTCGTCGTCACCAACGGCGACCAGACCGACACCATCGTCGAGAAGGGTGACTTCGTAGCGGGCTGCCTCGCACGCGAGTTTGAGCCCGACGCACCGAACTTCACCCCGCGCATCAGCGCCATCCTCAACACCGACAAGTCATTCGCACTTTCCATCCTCAAGAGCCAGGACGGGAAGGGCGGCCGCTGCCTGCGTGAGTTCTTCTGCTACGAAGGTGCCGACGAGGGCACGGGCTACTTCCTCTCCACCTATGTGGGCGATGGCAATCCGCTCCCCAGCTTCGTTGGCGAGCCCGTTGAGGTTGCGATGGCCAACCCCGACGACGTTTGGGCGGCACTCGACCCCGACAACAAGATCAGCCTGTACTGCAACGTAGCCGGCAAGGTAACCCTCTACAACAAGCACCTCGGCGATTAATAGCGTAGGGCGCCGCGCCCCATCATAGGGCGCCGCGCAACGGCGCACTCACTTCCCCAGCCGTCGGCGAGTAATCGGCTTCTGGTTGGGGTTCTCGGCATCGCCTTAAAGGAGGGCGGCAAGAAGATAGGCTAGCGTGCGAGTTCCGCAGCGAGCGAAGCGAGCGAGGACTGTCCGAAGCACGCGCGTATCTTCTTGCCGCCCGCAAAGAAAGGATAGAATCATGAACGAACTCGAGCTCAAGTACGGTATGAACCCCAACCAGAAGCCGTCGCGCATCTTCATGAAGGATGGTTCCGACCTGCCCATCACCGTCCTGCAGGGCAAGCCCGGCTTCATCAACTTCCTCGACGCGCTCAATTCTTGGCAGCTCGTCCGCGACCTCAAGGAGGCCACAGGACTACCCGCGGCAGCAAGCTTCAAGCACGTCTCGCCCGCTGGCGCCGCCGTAGGCACACCGCTCAGCGACATTGACCGCCAGATCTACTTCGTGGGCACGGACTTGCCCGACCCCTCCCCCATCGCCTGCGCCTACATCCGCGCACGTGGCGCCGACCGCATGAGCAGCTATGGCGACTGGGCAGCCCTCTCCGACGTCTGCGATGCCGACGTGGCACGTTACCTCAAGCCCGAGGTCTCTGACGGCATCATCGCACCTGGCTACACCGAAGAGGCGCTCGCCATTCTCGCCCAGAAGAAGGGCGGCAACTACAATGTGGTCCAGATCGACCCCACCTACGAGTGCGCAGCTATCGAGACCAAGGACGTCTTTGGCATCACCTTCGAGCAGGGACACAACAACTACAAGGTCGACGCTGAGCTCGTCAGCAACTTCGTGACCAAGAACCGCGAAGTGCCCGAGTCGGCGATTCGCGACATGATCATCAGCCTCATCACGCTCAAGTACACGCAGTCCAACTCCGTGTGCTACGTCAAGGACGGTCAGGCAATCGGCGTGGGCGCCGGTCAGCAGAGTCGCGTTCATTGCACCCGCCTCGCGGGCAACAAGGCCGATACTTGGTACCTGCGCCAGCACCCCAAAGTGCTCGGTCTGCAGTTCGTCTCTGGCATTCGCCGCGCCAACCGCGACAACGCCATCGACGTGTACATCTCCGACGAACACGATGATGTCCTACGTGAAGGCGAGTGGCAGAAGTGGTTCGCCACGCGTCCCGAGGTGCTCACGCGCGAGGAGAAGGCCGACTGGATCGCCACACAGACGGGCGTAACCTGCGGTTCTGATGCTTTCTTCCCCTTCGGTGACAACGTCGAGCGCTGCCACAAGTCCGGTGTATGCTACATCGCCGAGCCCGGCGGCTCCATCCGCGACGACAACGTCATCGAGACGGCGGACCGCTACGGCATCGCCATGGCATTCACTGGCATGAGGCTCTTCCACCACTAAACCGCACCTTCGCGCATAGCGCCACAAAGAGGTCCCCCTCGCGTCACTTTGAACGCGAGGGGGACCTTCTTCTTCAAAGGATTATGGATGGTGTGCCTACACCAGCTTGCCGTTGCAGTGGTCGATCATGTGCTGGATCATCTGCGCCGTCCATCCCAGGTAATCGCGCTTGCGCGAGACGAGCTTCCCGTCAACGAGCTCGTCAAACTGAACCTTGATCTTTGCGTAGCGGCGAACCTTGACGGTCTCCTCGTGGGACAAGCATCCCTCGACGACACGCTGCGCACGAAGTCCCATCAGAATCTTGGGGTTGTACATAACGTGCGTCTTGCCATTGTCGTCCACAAATACGATGAGCGCCTTTGTCACGCCGATTTGGTTGGCAGCGAGGCAGCCACCGTCTTCGATGGAAGCAAGGGTATCCAAAAGGTCCTGTGCGAGATCGGCGTCGTCCGCCGTGGCTGGTTCACAGGGCTGGGAGAGAAGCTCGTCGTCGTTGATAAGCTCACGAATCATGGTGCGTCCTTTCACGTATTATGGGCCGGCCCATTATACGGCATCGGCAGTCGGCGCGAAGGCCACGACTATTCTCCTTCTCTCACGCAACTCCTTGAACACACAAGGCATCTATAGCCTCAGACTCAGTCACAAGACCAGCACTAACGAGTGCATTGATCATCTCCCGCTGCATGTCCTCCCTGCCTTGTTTCCAAGAGTTCATGCACATCTCCTTAATCGCGGGGGCCATCTCGCGACGCATGTCCTCGCGCCCCTGGTCCCAAGACTCCTTGCGCATCTCATCGATTGCCTTGCACATGTCGACCTTCCCTTCACTCACCTCGAATTCCAGCTTTGAGTTGGTTACTGCGTTAATCAGACGAGCGCTCTCCTCGTCAAGCGACCTATACCTCTCATCATTGCTAACCATTATAGCAAGTTTTTCCATCTCGTCACAGTACTTGACATACTTGAGAACACGCCCAAGATTCGTCGTGAATCTTTCAAAGTCAATGTCCTGTAAGTCATTTGGCGTGACGATACTCAGTTGATAGTTCTGCACAAACTTAAGAAGTGCGTTGTCGTGAGTGTTCATCATGTCGTGCAGACTCATTGGTCCACTCCACTTCGAAGCGCCGAAGTACAACACAAGCGTCACCACGGGCGTAAGCTTATCTTCTTTTCCATACCCTGACAGCACCTCATCGCTGTCCATTCCGGCAAACTTCTCGGCTCTATGTATCTTTCGAATCTTATCGACTTGGGCTGCATACTGGATAGCGTCGTAGATCATTGCCCTTGTCGGCATTGCATAATCGATATACGACTGATTCTCTATACCTAAAACGGCATAAACCGCAACGTTGTCCCGCATTGCCTCCCATCCCTTGAGCACATCGCGATACCGTTGCTCTACGGCCACGGAATCATTCTGACCCACGAATGCGCGTTCTGTAATATCCAACTAAATCAATTCGTTTCCATCGATGATTTAATCCCCACCATACATAAAGAAGTTGAATAGATCTGCAAAGTGATTGGCATCAGACATATATGCCTTACATAATGCGTCGAGGTTTCCCATCGTCTTCCCTTCCTCGGTTATTGTGCTATATATGGTAGTAGTACACGTGTTCTCTGTCAAGGACATTTGTTCGTATTTTGACACACGAGAAACACGCACCGAGAACTGCATGGGTATCCATGGGTGAGCCGTCACGATAGAAGCGTATGCGGTATGGGTACAATGAATCCGTTTTGTGTATGTCTCAAAGGAGTTGGAATGGAACTGGTCAAACCCGAGCCACTCATCATCGGTGGCCGTCCCCACTATACCCTGACATCGTACGATCCCGTCACAATCGTGGTTGACGTCGCCGCAACCTCCGACCAAGACGTCGAGCTTGCCCTACAGATGTCCGTTACACAGATGGGTGGAGGCCCTGCCGAGCTCAACAATGACGCTTGGATTCGCGAGAACTTCGAGGGACTGCACAATGTAGCTGAGCTGCGTGAGCTCGTCCGTCAAGAGCTCACGGCCATGAATGCCCAGGCGGCGGAAGCACAGAAGACTCAGCAATGCGCAGCGGCACTTGCAAGTCGTCTGATGCAGGCGGTCCCTCGAACTGCCGTCATGCAGGCACAGCGCGCGATTGCCGAGTCCTTCGCGATGGACCTCCAAGAACAGGGGATGACCGAGGCAGAGTTTCTTGCACAGACTGGCATGCGTACCAGCGATCTGCAGGCGATGTTTGCTTCCCGGGCCAAGGAAGCTGCTGAGCAAGAGGCTGCCATCACCGCCTGGATAGAGCATAGCAAGCTGCAGGTGAGCGACGATGAGTTGCCGCAGTATCTTGGTATGCCTGCCGATGGCGACGAGCAGGAATTCCTCAACCAGCTCCGCGTCAGCGGCCAACTGGAACAGGCACGCCAGTATGCCCTGCACATCAAGGCCATGAACACCATTGTGGCCGAGGCATCGTGCACGTACCGACACGAGACGCCCGCTCAGGCGGAGGCACGTTCGCGCGAGGCCCGGCGCATGCTCGACGCACAGATGCAGGCTCAGCGCAAGAAGAATGAGCGCAACAGTCGCCCACCTCTTAAGCTTGTGTGAGGACCTCGCAGATCATAGGCAACCAATAAGCCGCGACGCCCCCGTTCATGTGAGCGGGGGCGTCGCGGCTTCGCGTTTAGCTTCAAATGCTACTCAGCGTCGGTTGCCTCGACGGCAGCGGCCTCGGCGGCCTCTTCGGCGGCCTTCTTGGCAGCCTCAGCCTCAGCGCGCTTGGCGTACTCAGCGGCACGCTTGGCCTTGGCAGCAGCCTTGGCCTCAGCAGCGGCCTTCTTGGCAGCAGCGGCCTCGGCGGCCTTCTTGGCGCGGGCTTCCTTGGCGGCAGCGGCGCGAGCGAGCTGGGCGGCAGCGGCGCCACCGAACTTGTCGGCGAAGCGCTGGACGCGTCCACCGGTGTCGACGAGCTTCTGAGTGCCGGTGTAGAACGGGTGGCACTTGTCGCAGAGGTCAAGCCTCATGCTGGGCACGGTGGCATGCGTGGTCCACGTGTTGCCACAGGAGCAACGAACGGTGCACTCCACGTAATTGGGATGGATTCCTTGCTTCATCTGGTACTCCTTACGTAGGCCCTGGTTTCCGACCAGAGCGGGGTTTCTCCGCCTCGGCACAGGGCAGGACGCCTGCCACCTCGACGGTCAAGCTTTATAAGGATATCGCATCCCTTGATGTGTAGCAAGCAAAAAAGACGCGAAGGAGAAGTTTCCTTCGCGTCTCTTTGCTACTTTGCTACTGGTCTTAGAGGCGTTACACGTGGGAAACGATGAGCGTCATGTCTCCCGAGAAGGTCAGGTCACCACTGTCGAACGGCGCCACGAAGTGCGTTCCCTTGGGCAGCTCTCGCGCCACGTCATTTGCGGTTACGGTTCCCGAACCTTCGATGACGCTCACGTTGAGGAATGGCCACGGCTGCGCGTACGTCACAGAAGCATCCGGCCTCACGACGATGCGATCCACCACATAGTTGGGCGTCTCGACCAAGCGCGTTACGCCGTCGACCTCGGCAGCGGTCACCTTGCCCGTCGTCGGCGCCTTCACGCCGAAGTCCACCACGTCAATCGCCTGCTGGATGTGGAGCTCGCGCAAGGAGCCGTCCGCCTGACGACGGTCGAAGTCGTATACGCGATACGTCACGTCCGAAGACTGCTGCGTCTCCAGGATGAGAGTCCCACCGAGGATGGCGTGCACCGTTCCGGGGTCGATCTGGAAGAAGTCGCCCTTCTGAATGGGCACGCGATTCAGAAGGTCATCCCAGCGTCCTTCCTCGATCATCTGCGCAAACTCGTCTCGGCTCTGTGCACGCTGACCAACGACGATGTCGCCACCTTCGCGCGCATCTATCACGTACCAGCACTCGCGCTTGCCCAACGACCCATTCTCGTGCTCGTTGGCGTATGCGTCGTCCGGATGCACCTGAATCGAGAGGTCATCTTGGGCGTCGATAATCTTGATGAGCAGCGGGAATTCGTCCCCCTCCAAGTCGCCAAACAGTTCGCGATGCTCGGCCCAAAGCTCTGAGAAGTACTTTCCGTCCCATGCGCCGCCTACCACACGGCAATCCCCATGGGGATGCGCACTAATCGCCCAGCACTCTCCTACCGGTCCCTCAGGCACCTCATAACCGTAGTCCTCATGCAGACGATGCCCTCCCCACAGCTTCCCGTGCAAAACCGGTTGCAAAAAGATAAGGTCATTCATTTCGATCTCCTCCATGCCTTTCTACTTAGGATTACCCCATCACCGTCACACTACATCAACATCAGCCAATATACGCGAACGTATCCGCCACCGCACGTCGTTATGCGAGTATCAAGGCTTACACGAGCAGCGCGGCACCGATGAGACCAGCGTCACCACCACACTTGGCGAGGGCGAAGTCGAGCTTCGTGGGATTGAGTACGTAGGCGAGGGCGCGACGATGAACGAGGTCCACGAAATCGGGGTTGTGAAGCGCCACCGATCCGCCAAACACAAAGCAGTCGGGATCCACCACAAAGGTCACGCAAGCCACGGCACGGGCGAGGTTCTCGGCCGCAAGCTCCGCGATCTCCACCGCAAGTCCGTCGCCCGCATGTGCCATACCAAAGAGCTCCGCTGCGCTCACCGACCGCCCAAAGCGTTGCGTCGCAATGCGCGCAAGGGCCGTTCCGCTGGCATGGTCCTCCAAACCACCAGGATTCATTCCTAAGCGATGGTACTTGTCGTCCGCGACCATCATGTTGAAGACCTCGGCTGCGCACGAGTTCGCGCCTCCCACAACCTCACCGCGATAGATGTAGGCACCACCCACGCCCGTCGACACCGTAAAGTAGAAGACGGATTCCAAACCTGCAGCCGCACCGACGAGCGCCTCGGCAAGACCAGCAACGTTCGCGTCATTGTTCACAAGCACTCGATGCCCCGTACGCTCCTTAAGGTAGTCCGCAACACCAAAGTTCTCCCATCCGGGCAGGTTAGGCGGATTGAGCACCTTGCCCGTCGAGAAGTCCAGCGGACCGGGACAACCAACACCAATGCCGACGTAGGGCAGCTCCCACTTCTCGATACATGCAACGAGGCGATCGAGGTTCTGCGCCGGCCCAAGCTCGTGATCGTTTGGCATGGCCTCTCTTGCCAGTTGCTCCCCTTCTTCTGAGTATGCGGCGACGCGCAGTTGCGTTCCTCCGATGTCTATACCGATGCGGTTCATGCTTGCTCCTCTCAGACGAGAACACCTTTTGTTTGTATGACAAAAGAACGAGGAGGCATGGCCTTGCCCCCTCATCCCGGAAAGGAAAGACGTTGTGTTACGCGGCCTCTACCTCTGCGTTCGCATCGGCCTGCTGCGCCTGGACACGCTCATGTACCTTCATGAAGGGCAGGTAGATAAGCACGCCGAGCACCACGAGGATGACTTGCAGGATGACGGCACGGAAGTCACCAGCGGTCGCAAGGAAGCCACTCAGGAATACCGGCGTGGTCCAGGGCACCATCACGACGCAGGGATTGATGAGACCCATGGTGGTTGCGAAGTAGGTGATGATCATGAAGAGGTCGGGTATGAGCACGAAGGGAACCATAAGGGGCAGGTTGTACACGATGGGGTAACCGTAGATGACGGGCTCGTTGATGTTGAAGATGCCAGGGCCGATGGCGAGCGACGCGATGGTCTTGCTTGTCTTGCTCTTCGAGAAGAGGAACGTGGCGATGAGCAGGCAGAGCGTGCAACCGGAGCCACCGATGAGGCCGAAGGTGTTGACAATCTGCATGTTCATGTAGTGGTCGGGCTGGATTGCCGCGAAGCCGCCGGAAGCGTAGGCGCTCATGTTCTCGGTGATCAGGATGGTGAGCATGGGCTCGGCAAGGACGCCGGAGATGGCGCTCTGGTGAATACCCAGGCAGAAGAGCAAATTGGCGAAGGTGTAGATGATAACGACACCCCAGATGTTGGAGTTAAGTGCCTGCAGCGGGGTCTGTACGACCAGCTTGATGACATCAGCGAGGTTGGTGCCAAAGCCAACATAGAGCACGGCGGAGAGCAGACCGAACGCAGCGAGGGTGAGCAGCATCGGGATCATGACGTTGAAGGAGCCGGCTACCGCAGGCGGCACGCCCTCGCCAAGGTTAATCTTGAGCTGGTCGATGCTCGAGAGCTTGATGAAGAGCGCCGTCGCGAGCAGGCCGATGATGATGGCGCCAAACAGGCCGTTCGTACCGGTGTTGGCCGTCAGGAATACGCCCGAGACCATGCCGGTGACGTCGTTGACCACGACCTCGACGCTCTGGGGCATCGTGACGAAGAAGGCGGAGATGGCAACGACCACACAGGCAATGTCGCGCTCATAGCGCATGTTATGCGCATGGCAGTAACCAACGACACCAGCGAGGAGGATGGCAGAGATGTTGAGCGTACCGAGCGTGAGCGCGTTTCCCCAGTATTGTGCGTTCGCGAGTGCCTCGTCAGCAAGGAACAGCGGGAACAGAACGTTGTTGATGAGTACCGCTATACCTGCCAGGATGTAGAGCGGCATGATGGTGGCAAAGGCGTCGCGCAAGCTGCGTAGGTGTACCTCCGAGCCGATTCTGCCGGAGACGGCGGCGAACTTGTCGAGGAACGCCTGCCCCTTACTGGTTGTTGTTTCTTCTGACATGGTCCTTCTTCCTTCCTTCTATTGCTTCGAGACGGGTGGTGTGCCAGCACCGTGCCGTCCCTCACTAACCGATGTGGGTCGCTAGCCGATGTGATGCGTGCGCGCGACCTCGGCTATCCACGCCGCCGATTCCTTGGGTCTGCGCTCGTAGTTTGCGTTGAGGTCGACCTCCACGAACCCGTAGCGGTTCTTGTAGGCGTTGTTCCAGCTCCAGCAGTCGATGGCACCCCAGTAGTGATAGCCGCGGCACTTGGCACCTTCGCTAATGGCACGTGCAATCCAGCGCAGATGATCGCGCACGAACGGAACGCGATACGAGGCGTCCAAGATGCGTCCCTCCTCATCGCGCTCGGCATGATGCTCCTCAATGCCAATGCCATTCTCAGAGACGAACCACTCAAGTTCCGGATAGTCCCGCGTCATCTTGAGAGCGAAGTCATAGACGCCCTTGGGATAAATCTCCCAACCACGCGATTCGTTCATCACAGCATCTGGCCACACGTATTCCTGCGCGAAGACGGGATTCCCGTACTCGTCGGCATCGTGCTCTGGTGCCTGCACACGTGCGGGGTGGTAATAGTTGAAGCCCAGCCAGTCCACCTTGCCTTGGGCAAGAATCTGCTCATCGCCCGCCCTGATGGGCAGCTCGACACCACGGGCCGCGAGCGTATCAAGCACGTCATGAGGCAGGGTACCAGTCGTCACCAGGTCGAGCCACCAGCGGTTGCCCAGACCGTCTGTCATGCGAACGGCCTCGAGATCACCTTCCGTGGGGTTTTCGCGCGTATAGGGAGGCGTGAAGCAGTTGATCAGGCCGATGCGAGCATCCTCACGCACGATGCCTTTTTCCTTAGCCTTACGGAAGGCGTCAACCGCCAAGGCATGTGCCAGGGAGATGTGGTATTGCACCGTGCGCGCCCGAGCGAAGTCGTGATAGAAGGGGTACCAGTTCCCCTGCTCGTAACGCTGCTCAGGCTCGACGATCGGCTCATTGAAGGTAAACCAGTGCTCAATTTCCTGTCCGAACTCCGCAAAAGCAGTTGCAGCATAGTGTGCATAGGCCTCAACGACCTCACGGCTCTCCCAACCACCGCGACGGAACAGCTGGGCAGGCATGTCAAAGTGGTACAGGTTGACGAACGTCTCTACGCCGGCATCACGCGCAGCAGCGAAGAGTTGATGGTAGAACGCAGCACCCTCGGGATTGAGGTTGCCGTTGGCATCCATCAGCCGCGACCATTGAATCGATGTGCGAGCAGAGGTGAACCCCAACGAGGCAAAGGTCTGCCAATCTTCGGAGTACCGTGAACCCATGTCGTTGCCCGAGTAGGATCCAACTCTATTGTGGAATGCGCTGAGGTCCAAGTTTGACCACATATCCCACAGGTTCTCCTGCTTTCCCATTGCCGTCCACATGCCTTCCGTCTGTGGACCGGAGAGTGCCGCCCCAAAGAAGAAATCTGCAGGCAGAGTGTCGTACTTCTCTATGTTCATCGGTATTCCTTCCTTTATCTTGTCTCTGCTTGTATAGTAAGCGCTCTTACTTTATTTTGCAAGTACTTTTTCTAAGAATTTGGTACAAATCGCCCCACATGGAAGCGGCGCTCGTGATGGTTACTCACCGATCACGAGCGCCGCAAGCGCGCAACATGCAATGCTTGGTCCATCTAGGAATCGCAGTCGAATATCACCTGGTCAAAGCTGTCAATCACGTCGAACATGGTCATCTCTTGCTCGTTGATTCGCGCTACCAGGTTGCGCATTCCGTCGTTGACCATTGGTCGTAGTACGACCTGTACCTCGCCGGCATAGTGTTTATAGTTGTCGTTGACCATAACGACATCGCCCGGCACGAACTCCTTTGCCGCATGCCTACGCGGCAAAATCGCTTTATCCGCATATGTGACCCGTGGGAGCCGCGAGCGCCACATCCACTCCGATGAGTCACCCATATCCACATGAGGCGTGAACTCGAATAGAATCTCACGCTCTACGGCAGACAAATTGTATACCGGTTCGACGTGTACGTGCTTGCAGCCATCCTGAAGCGCCCTATGTACCGCTTCCAGTTCTTCGTCGGAGGCATACGCATTGCCAAAGAAGACGTCCGTGGTTCCCGCGGCTGCAAGTATGCGCGCTTGCAAATCTGCAGGATAGTCTCGCAATCGCTCGACCGTGGGAAGTCCGTCCATCGCATCCCATACCCCATGGGTCTGCGGCGCGTGCGACGAGACAAACGCTCCGATCCGCAAACCAGCACGCTGCAGTTGCTTGTTCACTGCTTGGAATTTGTCCCACCGGAAGCCTGTGTATCGCTGCGGGTAGAAGTTGTGACACGCAAGTATGCGTTCCCTACTGACTCCACGAGCGACCAACGCCCCAATTGCTTCCGGAGTAAGAGCGCTGGCATTGTACTCAATCTGCATCCCATAGGGGTTGTTGAGCATTCGCAGGTTATCATCCTCGCCATATGCCCCATCCATGCGTAGGATGTCTGCTCCGATTGCATGGAACACCGAGAGGTCATCAGGGGCTGTTCCAAACCGCTTCATGCATTCGGGGTTTATGTCTAGCGATATGCGCATGCCGTTCTTGTGCACAACCCCGTTGAGCCTTCGAAAGAGATCAAGCACCTCCTCAGGCGTTCCTTCGACCGAGAACATGCTACTGAACACCCGCGTATACCCATGTTGCGCTGCACAAACCACATACGCAGCGATTTCCTCGAGTGGTCGCAGGTCGGGATATACCGATACACCGAGCGTTACTGCTTCATCTTTCCGCTCCATTTTGCTTCCTTCCTCAATAGCAAAAGGCGGGGAGAGCATTGCCCTCCCCGCCTACTGAAGCTACGTCAAATGCAGACTTAGAACTTGTTCTCGTACAGGTCGATGAACTCAACGGCCATCTGCTTGAAGACTTCGCAGCTCATCATCTGGTCCTCGGCGTGGATGAGCAGCAGGCAGACGAGATCGGAGGAGTTCTTGCCCTCCACGGCAAGCTGTGCTTCCTGAGCCAGCAGCTTTGCATGAGGATCGTGAGCCTGAGCCAGGAACTGGTCGCCTTCCTTGACGAGATCCTTGGCCTCCTCGAACTTGCCCTCCTTGGCGAGCTGGATAGCGCCAATGTAGTTGGACTTGCAGCCACCGGCAGCGGTGATAATCTGGAACAGTGTGAGCTCGAGCTCTTCAGTCATGCTTTGCCTCCTCAAATGTGCAATAACATATCAATAACACAATGACTACTTTAGAAAAGTGCCGATGGTACCGGTGTCGGTACCATCGGCACAGAGGGCATGCTTACGCAGCCGCGCTGTCCCCTTCGAGCGCCAGGTACTCTGCGTCGACCGAGCGGGCGAACGGCAGATAGATGAAGAACGAGGCAACAAGGGTAAGCAGCTGCCATGCAGCGGCCTGCCAACCAATGCAGAGGAGGCCGGAAAGTACGGGAGGCGTGGTCCAAGGAACCGTAACGCCCATCGTGTAGGGCATGAAGCCGATGTCGGTGAGGATGTACGCGCCAATGTTGGACACAAGCGGTGCCGCCACGAACGGAACGATCAGCTTGGGGTTAAGAACGATCGGGGTACCGAAGAGCACGGGCTCGTTGATGTTGAAGATGCCGCAGCCAAGGCCAAGCTTACCGACCTGCTTGAGCTGAGCAGACTTCGCAAAGAAGGTCATGAAGATAACCAGACCCAGCGTGATGCCGGAACCGGAGATGGCCTGGAAGCAGTTGCAGAACGCCTCGGTGAAGATGTGGCCACCCTCAGCACCAATCTGGAAGACAGCCTGGTCGCGGGGCACGCCCTGAGAGATGAGCTTGTTGAAGATCTCGGCATTCTCAGCCTGGTTGGCAAGGCCGATGGGCTGGGTAACGGAGCCGACGACGGTCGCGCCATGGACGCCAAAGAACCACAGGATGGGGATGAGCGCCTCAAAGATGGTGACGCCGACCAGCGAGTCGCCAAGGCCCTGGAGCGGGGTCTGCACGAAGCGGTAGATAACCTCGATGGGGGTGACGCCGCCGATAGCCTCGCAGATACCAAAGACGACAACAGCGCCGGTGCAGATGACAGCAGCGGGAATGAGGCCGGTGAATGCAGCGGCAACGCCATCAGGCACGCCCTCGGGCATCTTGATGCGGATGTCCTTGGCCATGAACATGCTGTATACGCAGCCGGAAGCCAGGCCAGCGAGGATTGCGCCAATCATGCCCTGGCCAGCAAGCCACGTCTTGTTAAGACCAGACACCGTGGTGGCCATGGCACCGTCAACGGCAGCAGCCTCTGCTGCGGTTGCAGTGTCGACCGCGGAGATGGTAGCAGCGCCATCAGCAGTGGTGACAACAGCACCAATGTAGTCGGGGATGAGGATGAGGAAAACAGCGAGGGAGATGACGCCAGCGGACAGCGGCTCCCAGCCCTCGTTCTTTGCCCACGTGTAGCCGACGCCCACGGCGCAGACCATAGCGATGATCTGGAACGTGGAGGTGTAGCCATGGCTCAGGAACGGCACGATGCCAAGGCTCGTGATGAAGTTAGCTGCGGCCTCGATAGGCAGCTGGAACAGCAGGAGGTAAACAGCACCGACAATGATGAGCGGCATGGTGAACATCATGCCGTCCTTGATGGCGCGCACACCACGGGTGTTAACGAACTTCATAAACGCCGGTAGGATTGTATTCTGAATGAAATCGCCCACTTTGACTCCTTCCTTTCCTTACAGTTGCATGCTTATGCTTCGATGGTCGGCCAGATGACCAGGGAAACCTTACTTGTTGGCGAGCTTCTTGGCGAAGGCCAGGACGTTCTTGCCGTTGACCATGCCGTAGTCAGCCATGGGGATGACGTCGCAGGGAACGCCCTTGGCAGCGGCGGTCTTCTGCATCTGAGCCTTCATGTAGCCAACCTGGGGTCCGAGCAGAGCGACGTCGACGCCGTCAAGGTGCTGATCCATCTCGCCCACGGGGAAGGCGATGATGTCGACCTCGGTGCCCTCGGCAGCAGCGGCCTCCTCCATCTTGCGGACGAGAAGACTGGTGGACATGCCAGCAGCGCAGAACAGACGAATGGTGAGCATGATGGTACTTCCTTTCCCTTGCTTCTTTTGCTCGGACCTCTCCGAGCGTGCCTACTTAAAGCATGCACGCCTTCAACACTGCATGCTTTATTACCAAGCTACATCACTTCGCCGCACTTGAAAAGAAAATTCTGTTCTTTTTTTGCATTGAAGTGACGTTTGAACAGTATAGCGGTTCATTCCAACGAATCTCCCCAAAATCTACGATTATTGGTCACTTTCTCGCGAATGGATGTTACTTGCATTTTACAATTACTTATGCTATCAAGCTTTTTTTCGGACTTGGGAGGGATTCATGTTCTTATCCATCGACGTAGGGAACACCCAAACAACCATAGGTCTCTTTGCCGACGACGGAACGAACCTCATGGGCTGGCGCATGCCCACGCTACGCACCGACACCTCAGATAGCCTTCGATCGCGTCTGTACGGCTATCTATCGATGGACGGATTCAGCATGACCGACGTGACCGATGCCGCAATAGCAAGTGTGGTACCGGTGCTCTCCCGTGCTTGGATGCGCTGCTTCCAGCGCATGCTAGGGCATGATCCCCTCCTCATAGGCTCGGGTACCTCCTGCGGCATGCCAATGCTGCTCAAGAATCCCGCACGCGTTGGTGCCGATCGCGTCGCCAATGCCATTGCCGCCGTCCGTACGTATGGCGCACCCGTCATCGTGGTCGACTTCGGCACCGCGACCAACATTGACGTAGTGGATCGCGACGGAGCCTACCGTGGCGGCACCATTGCCCCCGGTATCATGCTTTCTGCCGATGCGCTTTTCTCGCGCGCAGCGAAGCTTTCCAGTGTGCCCGTCGAGGCGCCAGCCCATGCACTCGGCGACTCAACGGAGACGGCGGTACAGTCCGGTCTCGTGATCGGCGCCGCGGCACAAGCCGAAGGCCTTGTCGCCCGCATCAAGGCTGAACTTGCCATCGATGATGCTACCGTCGTCGGCACCGGAGGCCTTGCCCGCACCGTCAGCGTGGCTACGGACCTCTTTGACGCGATAGACCCCGACCTCACCCTGCGCGGCATCCGCGACATTTGGCGCTGGACGAGGGAGCACGAAGCGTAGTCACTCGCGTCGAGAACCCTCGACGCGAGCTGCGACACCTATTGCCACTCAACCGGGCCGAGGTCCGCAATGACCTGCCCCACTCGCTCCTCAACCGGACGGACGACCACGCCTGTGTGAGAGAAGAACCGCTTTGGATCGGGCATGAGATCCTCCATGGGCACGAGCACGAACTCGCGCTCGCCCATCCTGGGATGGGGCAACGTCAGACGTGCGCCGGCGTGCCTCTCTCCCTGTACCCAACACAGATCGCAGTCGAGCGTACGTGGACCGTGACCTGCGGTCTCCTTACTGCGCGTTCGTCCCAACTCGTCCTCAATCTTGAGAAGGTAGTCGAGCAGGACCAGCGGGTGAAGCTCGGTACGAATCTCTGCTACGGCATTCGCAACCGGCGTAGCGATGCCGTAGGCGGGCTCCGTCTCGTACGCATTGCTCACATTCGTAACGCAGGTGAGGGGTATCTTGTCGATGCGTCGTGCCGCCTCAACCAAGTTGCCCATGCGGTCGCCCACGTTTGAGCCAAGCGCAACGAATCCCTGACGTTGATCGGCACGCGAAACCGCCCAGTATGCGGTAAGTGCCCTGAAGGCCGCCTTCACGTCATGCACGCGCAGCACGCGTGCCCCGCATTCTACGGCCGAAAGGCACATGCCCATGGTCGCTGCATCTCGCTCAATCGGCTCGCACGTTCCCGTCACGGCACCAACGAAGCGCTTGCGCGATACGGCAGTCATCACGTGGTAGCCCATCGAGACGAGCTTCCTCGTATTGCGCTGGATGATGACGTCCTCGTCCGTCCCCTTCTGGAATCCCGCACCTGGATCAACGCAAATGCGGTCATGGGAAACGCCCGCGCGCATGAGCGTACGGGCCTGATCACCGAGGAACCCCATGACCTCACGCATGACGGGCATCTCGTCCGGCAACGTAAAGCGTCGAGCACTAGGCATCGTACGACGCGCCGGCAAGCTCGTGTCCAGACGTACCGAACGCCGTGAGTTCTTGCCCGACTTCTGATTCCAGTGCATGACCACGACGCCGCAGTCCCATTCCGCGACGACGTCCACCATGTCCTGCTCGGTAAAGCCCGAGACGTCATTGATGATGGAGGCACCGAGCTCCAAGCAAGTCTGCGCAACTTGTGCGTGACGCGTATCGACCGAGACGATAGCCCCGTGCTCGCACAAGGCCTCGACAACCGGAGCGATTCGATCAAGCTCCTCCTCGGGATCGATCGGCTCATGACCCGGACGCGTGGACTCTCCCCCGACGTCGATGATGTCGGCACCATCGTCGAGCATGGAGAGACCGTAGGCTATGGCAGCCTCGGCATCCAAGTGCTCCCCGCCATCAGAGAACGAATCCGGCGTCACGTTGAGTACACCCATGATGCGCGGACGCACCAGAGAGATGTCGTTACTCCCACATCTCCAGCTGTTGTAGTTGTCGCGTAGCATCCCATATCCTTTGAGTATGCATCAATTCGTATGATTCTAACTGTTTTTTGTGCGCGGTGACAAACATGAGGGCGAACGGCACCTGACTCCGGTATGAGGGCCACTCTTTACCAGTCAAACGTCTTCGCAATGTCGCATGCGAGCACCAAGTCGGCAGATGAGTCCTGTGGGGTGGGCTGCAGGTTACAGATCACGAGCTGATTCCCCCGGAAGTAGCGCACAAGTCCCGCCGCCGGATACACCACCAGCGAGGTACCACCGATGATGAGCATGTCAGCCGTGGCGATGGCGCGCACCGCGCCCTCGATCACGCGCTCGTCGAGCCCCTCCTCGTACAGAACAACATCGGGCTTCACCTCGCCCCCACAACGCTCGCAGTGGGGCACACCCGTGGTGTCGAGCACCCACTCCGCGGAATACACCGCCCCGCAGCGTCGGCAGATGTTCCTGTGGACGGATCCGTGCAGTTCCCACACGCGCCGAGAACCGGCCAGCTGATGCAGGCCATCTATGTTCTGCGTCACCACGGCACTCACCTTGCCCTGCGCCTCCAGCTCGGCAAGCTTGCGATGCGCCTGACACGGCTGGGCGTCGAGCGCGATCATGCGCGTCCTGTAGAAGTCGAAGAATTCCTTCGTATGCGTCTCGTAGAAGCTATGCGAGAGCATCGTCTCGGGCGGATAGGCAAACCGCTGGTGATACAAACCATCAGGAGACCTGAAGTCGGGAATGCCGCTCGCTGTGCTCACTCCGGCCCCGCCAAAGAACACCACCTTGCCCGCGCGTTCCACGCGACTCTTCAGCTCCTGTGCCGCCTCTCGCTCGTCGGTAATTGTGTATGCCATGGTATCTCCTTCCTTTTGCGAGACGCGTGAACTGTAGCACAAAGACCTACAATGCCAAACGTAGCGACACGAAGGAGACCCGCATGCACGAGCACACCTACGATCAAACCCATGTTCCGCAGTCGCCCTACGGGTGTGACGTGCACACCCACACGCTGTTCTCGCGCCATGCGTACTCCACCGTCGGAGAATGTGTGAGCGCGGCACGCAGCGCGGGACTCCAACTCTTGGGCTCCACCGACCACTACTCGTGCATGACCAGCACAACCCTGCACGTGCGCGACTATCAGTACTTCATCAACTTCGACGTTTGGCCACGGATGTGGAGCGGCGTTCTCGTGCTCCGTGGTGCGGAGGCAGACATCGTAGACCTCGAGGGGCATCTCTTCGGATGGGACATCCGCCTGAGTGAGGGAATCACGGGCAGGGCGTTCAGTCATCAACTGACCCTGCAGGAATACGTATGGCGCAATCTCGACTATGCGATTGCAAGCATACATGACAAGACGTTTACCGAGTCTGCGACCTGCACACAGACCACCGATATGTACGTGCGGGCACTTGATGACCCCAAGGTGCTCATCTTGGGTCACTCCGGACGTTCCGGTGTCCCCTTCGACGTTGACGTCGTGCTACGCGCGGCCAAGGAGCGTGGCAAGCTCATCGAAATCAACGAGCATAGCTTCGCACAACACTACGGCTCGACCACCCACGACACATGCCGCCACATCGCCGAGCGGTGTGCCGAGCTCGGCGTCATGATCGCCACCGGTACAGACGCACACATCGCATGCGACGTCGGCAGATTCGACAAGACTGCCGCGCTCCTTGAGGAGATTCACTTCCCATTGGAACTCATTGCCACGCGTGACGCGCAGACGTTCCTGCAGACATGCGAGCATGCGATCGGCCCCCTTCCGGCAGGACGTCCGCAATAGGCGATTCTTCGTCCAAAAGTCAGTTTTATTTGTTACCATGCCAAGAACCATAGACCACGATGGAAGGAGTGCCACATGGCTTGGTACGACGAAGCCGTTTTTTATCACATCTACCCTCTAGGCCTCACCGGCGCTCCGAAGCAGAACGACTATGGGACGCCCGTTCACCGGCTCCTTACACTCGTACCGTGGATTGACCACATCAAACGTCTGGGATTCACCGCCCTCTACATCGGTCCCCTCTTCCAATCGGTAGGTCATGGCTACGAGACCACCGACTATCGAACCTTGGACAGCCGCCTCGGCACGAACGAGGACCTCGCTTCCTTCGTCCGCTCGTGCCACGAGGCTGGCATCAAGGTCGTGTTTGACGGGGTCTTCAATCACACCGGTCGCGACTTCTTTGCGTTCCAAGACCTGCGCACCAACCGCGAGGGTTCCCCGTACCGTGACTGGTACTGCAACGTGAACTTCTGGGGCAACAACGAGTACAACGACGGATTCTCCTACGACAACTGGGGCGGATACGATCTTTTGGCCAAGCTCAACCAGCGCAACCCCGCCGTACGCGACTACCTCTGTGACGTGGTGCGCTACTGGGTAAACGAGTTCGACGTCGATGGCATTCGCCTCGATACCGCCGACGTTCTGGACTTCGACTTCATGAGGGCACTCCGCCACACCGCCGACTCCGTCAAGCCCGACTTCTGGCTCATGGGCGAGGTCATCCACGGCGACTACTCCCGCTGGGCAAACGAGCACACGCTGCACAGCGTCACCCACTACACACTGCACAAGGCCCTCTACAGCGGTCACAACGACCACAACTACTTCGAGATCGCCCACACCGTCACGCGCAGCAATGGCATGATGCCCCCAGATGTCCGGCTTTACAACTTCGTGGACAATCACGATGTTGAACGCATAAGCACGAAGCTTCTCAACAAGGCCCACTACCTGCCGGTACACATCCTTCTCTACACGCTGCCCGGCATCCCTTCGGTCTACTACGGCAGCGAGTTCGGCATCGAGGGGCGCAAGGAGCGCTTCTCCGACGACTCGCTCCGTCCGGCCATCGACCTTAAGAGCCATGCGGACGACTACGAGTCCAACCCCTGCACCAAACTCATCGCCGCCTTGGGAGCACTTCACGCCACTTGGCGGACCGACCTCGTGTACGGATTGTATCGTGAGCTGTGTCTCACGACCGAGCAGTTCGCCTATGCCCGCGGACGCCTCATCGTCGCCGTCAACAACGCCGAGCACGAGGCTACCATCGAGGTGCGTGCCGACGCGACTTCCTACGTGGGGCTGCTTGGGGGTACGCAGATAGACGTCGAGGACGGATTGCTGCACATCGTGCTACCCCCCTGCGGCGGCGAGATATACGCACCCGTCTGCGACGAGGACGAGCGCGTGGAGCAACTGGGCGATGCCGAGCTTCTGGAGGCGTTCGTACCAGCAGAGAAGCCAGAGCTCGATTCCGAGTCGGGAGTGGAGACGTCGGGCTCACCCGCCGAAGATCTGCCCGTCGAGGTTCCCAGCATCCCGCTCGAACAGATGACGGTGGAGCAGCTTCAGGCAGTCATTCTCTCCAAAATGGCAGCCAATGGCCCCGTCACCGACCAGATGCGCAGGGACGTGACGAACAACATCTGGCCCGACTCGCTTCTTAACTGGGCAAAGAGCTTCCGATAGCCACACATACGCCCTTTGGCGCCATCGCCCCCTCGCATCGGCTCTCACCCACGCGAGGGGGCGATGGCGCCAAAGGGCGCGTTTCGACTGATGCTCTACAGGCTCAGCTCGTAGACGTAGTCGTCCATCTCGAAGCCGCCACCGATGTCGGTGCGGCGTGTCCCCGTGCGCTCAAAGCCCAGGTGCTCATAGGCAAGGATTGCCTGGTAGTTGTTGCGATTCACGTTGAGCGTCACTCGATCACAACCGAGCTTGCGGGCACGCTGCAGGACCAAGCCCATCATGGAATGCGCATACCCCTTGCCACGCTCCTCCTTGAGGAGATAGAACTTGCTCAGGTACAGGCTCCCGTCCGTCTGGACGCAAACCGCAAGGAACCCGATGGGCCTCACCTTTCTGCGCTGCCCATCATCAGCCTGGGGTTCGCGCGGTGGAAAGACGAAGTAGTACTCGTAGCCCTCTTCAATCTGCACCGCGATTGCCTCCGGCGATTGGAAGCGTGCGATCATGTAGTCATTTTGCTCGGGCCCAACAATCGGGTCGAAGTGCTCGCGCACGATGCGGGTGGCAAGCGACGACATGGCACGCACCGCACGCTCGTCATCACCAGCGAGCCGCTTGAAGCGGCAGCGAGGCCGCGACGCGCCGTCTTTGCGCACGGCCGCCTCAGCAGTTGCGTCTTGCACTTCTTCGCCTGTTTTCAGCGACCGCGCAAGCTCGATGCTCTGACGCAGCTGACGCGCCTGAGCGGCGCGCGTGCGCTTGTCGGTACCGGCATAGCCCTTGGCGCGAGCCTCGCGCTCCGCCTGTGCAAGGGCATCGTCTGCCTGCAATTCAACCGCGTCCAAGGGATCGTCTGCGTTCACGTTGGTGAGGCGCAGAAGCCCAGCACGGAACATGACAAGCTCCGCCGCGTTGAACCCGATAAAGCCGGCGAGGAGTCCCACGCATGCGAGCAAGGCAGTCGCATCTGTCACCTGCCTCAGCAATGCCATGACCCCGACGGCAAGGGTTGTCGCCACCAAGAAGGCAATGGTCACCAGCCATTGAGGTCGCACGGCAAACGATGCCCCGCACTCCTTGCATGACGTGGGCAAGTGCCAGCTCAGGCCCACCGGTGTCCCGCACTTTCGACAGCACCGGTCTCCGCTCACGTTCGCTTTAGTCGCCTTGCGCATGGGTACTCCTTACAGTCGGATGGTAAGCTCAACAGGACAATGATCCGATCCGTACACCTCGTTCAGAATGGAAGCACCCGTCACGCGGTCGGCAATCGATTCGCTCACGAGGAAGTAGTCGATGCGCCATCCCGCATTCTTCTGTCGAGCGCGGAACCGGTAGCTCCACCAGCTATACGCCCCCTCGAGGTCGGGATGGCGTGCGCGGAACGTGTCGACGAGGCCAGAGTCGAGCAGCTTCGTGAAGCTCTCGCGCTCCTCGTCCGAGAATCCCGCATTGCCACGATTCGGACCTGGGTTCTTGAGGTCAATCTCCTCGTGGGCCACGTTGAAGTCCCCGCAGGTAACGACAGGCTTCTCCTGCGCCAATTCCGAGAGGAACTCACGGAAGCGCTCGTCCCAGGCCAGACGCGTGTCGATGCGCTTGAGCTCGTTCTGCGCGTTGGGCGTGTACACGTTCACGAACCAATACGTGGGAAACTCGAGGGCACAGATGCGTCCCTCGTCATCAGCCACCTCGCACCCAATGTGATGCCTCACGCTGAGAGGCTCCTCCCGACTCCACACAGCCGTGCCCGAGTAGCCCTTGCGCTCGGCGAAGCTCCACGTCTGGTGATACCCGGGGAACTCAATGCCCAGTTTGGCGCGCTGATCGTCCTGAAGCTTGGTCTCTTGAATGGCAAACACGTCGGCGTTCATGACGTGGAAGATCTCCTCGAAGCCAGGCTCCTTCTTGAGCACGGCACGCAGTCCGTTGACGTTCCACGACACCAGGCGCAGCTCGTCGTAAGCCATTTCATCTCCTTCCAAGTCGCAACATAATGGCTGTTTGTGATTTGACCTCTGCAATCCTAAACGCATAAATCGAGTGGCAAGTCAGAAATGTCTTTGAGCCTTCGCCCCATGATCAATGCTTCCAAGGCATCAAGTGAATCATCAACACCGCGTTCCTGCGAATATTGCTCCACTGCCTGTTGAAGCTCATACAGCGCGACATGATAAACACAATCGATATCTCCGGTACCAAGCGCCAATGAAGCCAGCCTTGAGGGCAGCGGTTCACCCGTGACTACGACAATATGAGGAAGGCGCCCCTTTCGATTGCGTATGAGGTTAAGTGCCTCTGTTCTACTGTTTTGCGCTCGATCTGAACGAATGGTCCATTTTGCTGAAATTGATGCATGCAGAATGGGTTTACCTCCGTTTGACGCCCTCAAATCCGCTGCACCAGCTATTCCATCTTCAACAATCGTTTTACCCTCATTCATGTCATCATCGGAAACAAGCCCTCGCCAAACCACAATATCAGGAGAGACAACGTAGTCATTACCTATCGCCATCCGAAGCTCGCTATCCTTCTCAACCATAGCTGCGAGATGAGCAAGATGTTCATACTGCGCGAATCCTTCGGCAATCCTATGACCTCGATTACCGAGATTTGCCACATGCCAATCTCCCGGCCTCAATTGCTGTAGCTCACGAAATGTCCTCGCTATATAATCTGCAAGCTCACGCTCAAACACGGCACCGCTTGTTTGCCCACGCAGTTTTTTTCCACGAGGGGCGTCTAATATACGAGCTAAATGCAGTGCTATTTCTCGTGATGACCTGCTGCTCAAATCTGCATTGGAGGCTACTTCCCCATCCACAACCAACAAACCTGACTCGCATAGCCGCGTATGAAACAGATTTCTCTCAAATGCCAGCAACGAAGGACTCATATGAGACATCTCGCAATCTCTCGTGCAACCGCCTCCGCGACTGGAGGAGGAAATGCATTTCCGATTTGTCGATAGGCTTTTGTTTTTCCCTTTCCGAAGTCCCATTCGTCAGGAAAGCCCTGAATTCGTGCGACCATGCGTGTCGTAAGGCGGGGCATTCCAACAAAGTCTTGGTCAGGTGCGGCATCAGCAATACCCTTACCATCTACACCCAATGCAGCCCAAGCCCGCTTAGCTCGCACTGGACCAAGGTCGGGACCACCATGTTTAGTTGATCCTCCAACTACAGTTGGAGCAATACGATTGGCTCCATCTGCCCAAATCTTTGCCTGCCGCCATGACCTCTCCTCCATGAGATCCAATAGCGTCTCTCCCACTGTAGGAGCTTCGCCATAAGCATCTGTGGACGGAAATACAAAATCCCTCTGAACGTCACGGCGCAGACCTACAATCACCACGCGGGGCCTGAGCTGTGGAACTCCGTAGTCCGAGGCATTTAGCAGGCTAATCCACACTCGATACCCCATACGATTCAATTCGGCTAGAATCGCTTTGCGATAATCATCAAACTTTGACGTGAGCAAACCACGTACGTTCTCAAACATCACCGCACGAGGATGAATATCATCGACAAGCCGTAACGCGTAAGGAAACATATCGCGCTCATCGTCTGCACCCAATCCCTTCCCCGCTATTGAGAATGGGGGACATGGAACACCGCCAGCAAGCAAATCGATGCCTTCATACTCCGACCCGTCAAATTCGCGCAAATCCGCATTGATTACATTCCAGTCCGGCCGATTACGTAAGAGAGTCGCACAATAATCGGCCTCAATCTCAACCAGACCAACGTGCGTGAAGCCCGCCCGTGACGTTCCAAGAGCTTGCCCACCCGCACCGGCGCAAATCTCTAACACTTCTAGATTCTTTCTCGCCAACTAAACCCACCCCCAATCTTTCTGATTCGAAAACATACAACGAAGACGGGACTACAATGCATCCAACGACTAGCAGTAGCTGTCCCAGAGGGCCTGCCAGGCAGGCATGGAGTCGACGATGGTCTCGTAGCTCACGCAGTAGCCCACGCGCACCCATCCGGGGCAGCCGAACGAATCGCTGGGGACTGGCAACAGCTCGAAGCTCTTCGCCCGCTCAAAGAACGCGTTGGCGTCTGGCTCGAGCGCCTTCATCCACAGGTAGAACGCGCCCTGCGGCTCGACGAACTCATAGCCGATCTTTGCCAGGCCTTCGGTGAGTGCCTTGCGGTTGCGGGCGTACGCATCGATGTTGGTCGGCTCGTCCACGCAGTCGATGAGAACCCTCTGGAAGAGTGCGGGGGCGCACACGAAGCCCATCTTCCGGCCAGCACCGGCCACGGCAGGCACCAACCGATCATGCTCGGGATTCGTATTTGGCACGAGAACCCAGCCAATGCGCTCGCCGGGCAGGCTCAGCGACTTGGAGTACGAGTAGCACACGAGCGTGCGATCGTAGAGGTCGGGCACCCACGGGACCTCGACATCGTAGGCAATCTCACGGTACGGCTCATCGCTGATAAGGTAGATGGGTTGACCAAGTTCGCCGCCCTTCTTGCGCAGAAGCTCGGCAAGCTCTGCGAGGTTCTCGCGCGCATACACCGATCCCACGGGATTGTTGGGCGAGTCGATCATTACCGCCTTGGTGAGCGGGGTGATGGCATCCTCGACAGCGGCAACGTCAATCTGGAACGTCTGGGCGTCCGCCATGACCTCAACGCACTCAGCACCTGCGTTCTGGATAAAGACGGCATACTCGGGGAAGTAGGGCGCGATGACAATCACTTGATCGCCCTCGTTGCAAATCGCATTGAGCACGATCGAAATGGATGCGGCGGCGCCACACGTGAGGTAGAGATCATCCGCACCATATGTCGTACCGAAGCGCCGATTGAGTGAGGCCGCCACGGCATTGCGCGCAGCAGGAAGACCGTTTGCAGGCGTGTAGCCATGCAGGGCAGTGGCGGGAAGGGTCAGCGCATGGCTTATGGAGTCACGAACGGCATCGGGCGCGGGCACGCTGGGATTGCCCAAGGAGAAATCGTAGACGTTCTCGGCACCAATCTCTGCCTTGCGGGCCGCACCATAGGCCGCAATCTCGCGAATGCTCGACTTAGAGGCCCCGTAAGCGTAGCTCTGCTCGTTTATGCTCATAAAAAGCTCCTCTCGATTGCGTATGGCACATTGTAGCGCAGCCCCTGCTCACTTTCCCACAGCGGGAACGCGAACTCCTGAGGTGGAAACGTCGGCAAGGAGGCGATATGTGGATGCGGCGTGGCAAAGCAATGTAGGGCTTGTGACATTGGGTTTCGTAGTTTAGCGAGCACCCAAAGGGGAGAGAATGAGTGTAGCAGCAAATGACGCGACACGTCATTTCCCTTCTAGCTTGCGCGAGGCCAGCGTGCAACTTGCCAGAAGACGGCTACAGGCCACCGGGTCCCTCCTTCCGCCCGGTGGCCTGTTCCTGTTCAAGCCTGCTTTCGCTCATCCTCAATAGCGATTTGTTTGCCCGTATCCCGCTGAACTACCAGCCGAGCTGCCCGAGCCGCCATACGAATCGTCGTCGTACGAATTTGCATTGTCGTACGAGTTGGTGTTGCCGTACGTCGAGTCATCAGACGTCGCACCACCGGTCGCATCACCATACGTGGAGTTGCCATACGTCGAGCCTGAGGAGGAAGAGCCGTAATCGCTCGACCCGTCGCCATCCGAGTAGTCATCGTACCCGTAGCGATCCTCGTCATCGCTACCACCATAGGTATCGTCGTCATACCCCGAACCGGACTCACTTGAATCGTAGGTGCCCGACGTTCCACCGGTCGACTCCCCGGTATTGTAGCCATAGCCGTTGTCGTCTCCGGCCTCTCCCGTCTCGTCCTTCTTCTGGATTCGCAGACCTATCGCCTCGGCTGCATCCAAGTTTTGGCCTATGTCATCCACGAGGATGTCGTACCCGGCACGAGCGATCATCCACCCATCGACTCCCAAGGAGGGATCGCACACGCTTCCCACACCGTCCAAGTTCGTTACCAGGCACAGTGCGCTTCCGTACTCTTCGCCGCTCGGCATCGAACGGACAATCGGCACGGCGATGGCATCCGCGTAACCGAAGTAGCGTAGGCAAAGAGCAAGCACCGACGAGAACTCATAGTAGTCGCCTTGATACCCACCCATACCATCATCGCTGGAGAAGTAGTCGCGCGCGGAACGAGCAACCCAGTCGGTACCCATGGGCTTGTCGACGCGATCGAGATACGTGCTCAGGACGATGGCATCGTACGTCTCCTTGGCAGCCTCTTCGACCTTGGCATCCTCAGGCGTGTGCTCGTCACAAAATGCCTTGATCCACGCATCGAGCTCTTCGTTGCCCACCGTGAAGCTGCCCGCTTGGTTCCAAGGATCAGCAACGCCCGCATAAGGCGCCGCTTCCTCGATTACCACTCCGTTGGCCTGATCTTCGCCCCTAATGGTGGCTTGCGCCTCGACTATCGAGTTGTTTGCGTATCGGTAAACGAAGACACCGCCGGCAAGGGCGGCAGCAAGGCATACGATGGGAAGGATACACGCGACAATGTCATGCAGTATGGAGCCGCCTCGCTTCTGCTTCTTCTCCACCCGCTCTTCGTCTTCCGTACTGCGCACCGTGCACCTCCCACCCGCAGCGCTGCCCTTGGTCATTTCTATCCCCGCATGCGCGGGTCCATCATCCGTTCTTGACGCTCTGGATTCAGTTAGTCATTCTCCACGTCTTGGATCTGCACGTTGTATGCCGTTTCCTTAAGCATCCAACCATTGGTCCCCAACGAGGTGTCGCACAGGCTCGGCGTACCGTCTGTATTCGTCACGTATACCAGGCCGTGATCGCCCCAATCGCCACTCTTCAGCTCGAGGATGACCGCTTCGGCATGAGCATCTTCCAAGCCAAGGTATTGGAGACAATAGCTGAGAAACGCCGCGAACTCGTAGCAGTTGCCTGAGCGGTCGTTCTCGTAGTACTGCCGCGCATACTCTATGCGCCAGTCCTTGCCAGCGGGATGCTGAGCATCATCGCGCTCCACGTACTCGGACCAAGCGACGCCCTTGTATACCTCGAGGGCAGCGGTATCGATGTCCATATCGGTCGTGGCAATGCCGTCACAGAATTCCTTGACCTCCTCGTCGAGCGTCGCGTCACCCGTGGTGAACGTGCCCGAAGTAATCCAAGGCGACTTGACGCCGTTGCCGGACTTTGAGTCCTTGCGTGTAGACGTTTCGCTCGACGTCTCTTTCGATGTGGATGTGCGCGCGTCAGCAGACGAGTCATCATCCTGCGTCGCGTCACCGGACTGCACCTGGGACGTCCCCTCACCTTCGGCCGAGGAGGCGGCCGCTACCTCAGCAGCACCCGAGCCAGCGGATCCGCCCACCGACTTCAGAACCAGTGAGCGCGTTACGAACGACGTTATCGCAATGGCAACGACGAACGCCACGAGCGTAGGGATGACCGGAAGACCCTGCCTGACGTCTGCCGGCCGAGAAGAGCGGGTGTCTCGCTCCCCTTCCCTGGTACGCGGCGTGGGACGAGCAGGCTCCACACCCACCGCGCGATTCGCCGTGGAACTACGTCGCGGCGTCGCCGACCGGTCCGTCGCCTTTGTCCCAGAGGCAGCGGCAGCCTGTCCCCTTGTCGCGCCTGTGCTCTGAGCGCGTCGCCGCGTCGGCTGTTGACGCCTCACGCCCTCGTCGCGCGCTTGAGGACGATTGGACGAACCACCACGTCTGATTCGCGAACTGTCAACGGACGCGGTACGACGCCGCCTTCCGTCCTCTGTAGCGTTGCTCATTCCTCACACCTACCTAGAACTGGTTATAGATAAACTCCGCCGAGGACCCGAATCCCGAGAACGTGACAAAGAGAAAGGTGGTCACGAGGGCCGCAGCCACCGACGCACCCACCACCACACATGCCAATGCGGGATGCTCGCCCATCCACGCGTCGTAGCGATCGCGCAGTGTCTTTTTTCTCTTACGCACCAATTCCCCTCCTCGAGGACCACCGACAAGGCGTTCCGTCTCTCTATGTTACCCCTTGGGCAAATTCGTATATCGCCCGCTCCGCATCAATCCACCCCGTCCATCCAAAGTGGACAATGTCAAAGAGGAAGTAGCGCTCATACTCCCGATCGCTGAAGTCGGCCAACCGTGCGCCGGGATGCGCAAGCACCACATCGCGAATGCGCTGGTATGCCGCTGCGCGCGTCTCCGCGGATATGCCGATGTGGTCGTAGTATGGTCCCATGCTGGGCTCTATGACCACGAGCGGCTGGACGCCGCACTCAGCACACACATCCATGAAGCAGGCGAGGTCATCGTATTCGGGCGTGTCGGTATAGGTCTCTTCCGCCCGGGCACCCTGCAACTTGTCGAGCACGGGCGCGAGCTCCGTCTTCCAGAACTCATCCTCCGCGCCCCACTCGTTGGTCGTGCTCCGTCGCATCGCCTCGCTCAGCGCCTCGTTCCTAAGGGCATCCCAGTCCGGTGCCACCACATCACCTTGAGCGCGGGCGATGCCCCGGGACCGCACGTCAATGAGTTGCCCACGCAGGCGCAAATCATCGATGAGGGAGAGCACGCACCCGTCGATGCTGGCCAACGGATCGTCTCCGGACGCAGCACGCAATGTGGCTTCGTCAATCCCTTGTTCTGCAAGGCGCCTGCGCACATACGCACGCGTCTCGGCGTCGATGCGTTCGTTCTTGCAAAAGGCCCGATACAGCGTGTAGGAGAATCTCTCGCCAAAGGACGCGTTGTCCAAGCCACCATCCGTGTACTCGCCCAGACTCACTACGAGCACCACCTTGTTGCGCGGCAGACCTCCATCCGCGAGGGCTCCCAGAGCGATGGCATGCCAGAGCGCCTGGTCGAACGCCTCCCCCACCAACATAGGCCGTACGCCATAGTTCGTGGTACCAAACACCTGCGCCGGCACCTGGGCGACCGTCGACGCTGGCGTGGAGAACTCAGACGAACCCAGCATGAGCAGGGAGTCCTCGGGAAGGTTTGCGCGCACGAAGTCCACGCTCGAGGACTTTGCACCAGAATACACATAGCCGTAATCGACGAGCGTATCCGTCGCTTCCTGCTTCGGCAGCAAGAGACACGTTGCCACCACAACGCAGGCGGCAACTGCAACGCCGCACCCAAGCGCGGCAAGTCTCCTATGCAAGGTGTGTGCTTTCACGTGTCTCCTAGAGGCGCTCGCTCACGCGCGCAATGATCTTGTTGACCGTGTTCATCTCGCTCCGATCGAGCTCGGTAGGAGCGATCGATACACCGAACTCGTCCTTGATGGCCACGAGCAGCTCGATTGCTGCCATCGAATCAAGAATCTCCTCCTCGAAGAGATCGATGTCGCGCTCGTCCGCAACTTCGTCCTCACCCGAAATTTCCACTACGAGGTCCACAATCTGCTCTGCTATGTCTGCCATGTCGTTCCTCCTCAACAAACGCAAACGATTGACACCTTATCCGAGCAAAGGCGTCACCACATATCCCCCAAACAGGGCAAAGCCAAAGAATACCGCCACCATGGTAACCGCCCATGAAGCAACCATGAACCACCTATCGCGGCGATGTGCCTTATAGAACTTCCACTTCTTCTGCATCGCATGACAACCGGCAAGCAACAGGCCGTGATACAGACCATATACGAGGTAATCCGGCGTGATGCCATGCCAGGCACCCATCAGGACCATGTTGAGCATGAAGCCGACGCACGCACAGGTCAGACGCGACTTGAACAGCTTATGCGAGATGGCGAACTGAGAAAAGCGCATGAACACAAAGTCGCGCAGCCACGTCGAGAGCGATATGTGCCAACGGTCCCAGAATTCCTTGATGTCCGTGGCCACGAATGGCGCACGAAAGTTGCGCGGTACCTCGACTCCCAGCACGAGACCCAAGCCCATGGCCATGTCCGAATACCCGGCAAAGTCAAAGAAGAGGTCCATCCCGTAACCAAAGACGGTGACCAGCCAGCCGAGTACGCCACCTCCGACCACAACGGGAACGAACCACATGAACCACTGTGCGAGCGCAGCGCCGACGAACTTATACAAGGCGCCGAGGACGAACCAACCAAGTCCCCGATACAGTCGATCCAGGTACCCATCACGCGAGAGCGGCGTACGCACGTCCTGCACATAGGCACGGCTGCGCATGATGGGTCCCGAGGTGAACGTGGGAAAGAAGCTCAGGAACCCCAAGTACTCAAGGTACGTCATGTCGGTGATGAGTCCGTCATGCACCTCGAGGAGCACCTGCACGGCCTTGAACGTGATGTACGAGATGCCGAGGAAGCCGGGAAAATCCGGCCTCACGAGCACACCCACCTTATACGCCACAAGCGGAAGCAGTTGCACCCCAACCAGCACACCATACGGCAGCGAGCGCATGCCATGCGGCGCGTCCTCGGAACGGCTTGAATCCTCCCGGGACCAAAGCGCCACCCCATACAACGCGACCGATACCGCTAGGTACACCGCGGCATATATGAGCGTTCCCGGTGTCCTGAAGAACAACAGGAACAGCATGACCACCGAGACAACGAGCGAATACCGCTTAAGCGGCCGCTCAAGCACTCCCATCACGCACGCAATGATAGCTATGGGTGCGCATAACACAAAGAATGCGGGCTCAACGTAGAAGTCCATATGGTTTGCCTAGGCGTCAATGAGGTCGGCAAGTGCCTTGCGATCTGCCTTTCCATTGCTGTTGAGCGGCATCTCGTCAAGATACTTGAACGTGCGAGGAATCATGTACGATGGCAACATGTCGCGCACCTGCGCCTTGATCTGTCGCGTCAGACGCAAACCACGTTCGGCAGCGTCCCCAGCGGGGACCACGAAGGCGGTGAGGTGGTGAATGGCACCCCCACGTCGAACGGGCAGGACACATGCCATGTGTACGAGCGGCGTCGCGCACAAGGTCGCCTCAATATCGCCCAGCTCGATGCGGTAGCCATGCAGCTTTATCTGAAGGTCGAGTCTGCCGTGGAAGTAATACAGCCCATCAGCCTCACGCGTTACCTCGTCGCCCGTACGATACGATCGTCGTCCGCGCGCGAGGTGTTCCGGGCATCGTCCAAACGCGACCTCCGTCAGGTCGGGCCTGCCATAGTACCCCTTCGCAACCGTGTTGCCTGCCACGAATAGCTCTCCGGGCTTGCCGTCAGGCACCTCTTCCAGCGTCTCAGGGTCGAGCACCACGAGGTCGGACCACTTCTTGGCATAGCCAATCGGCAAGGCCACGTCATCCGCAAGCATCTCGTCGGTTATCTCGCACAGCGTGATAAGGTCGGTCGACTCAGTGGGACCATACCCGTTGTAGACATGCAATCCGGGGAAGCGCCGCTTCACCTCGCGCACCGTCGCCGGTCGCAGCGTCTCTCCTGCCAAGAGCATGCGCTTGAGATGCGGCATGAGCGTGGCATTATATTTGTCGTCGGCAAGGCATTGCTCGACGAAGCTCGGCGTGGAGACCCAGTCGGTCGCGTCGCAGGTGGCAAGCACCTCGAAGGTCGTTCCCAGACTTGCGTCCGCCTCCTTCTCGAGGGCGAAGGTCGTGTCGCCTCGCGTGGTGCCACACACCAAGTCAGTGATGCTCACATCGAAGGAATAGGGGGTGCGGTTGAACCAGATGCGGGGCCCGTCCTCCTCGAATACGTAGTCGCTCATCATCCAACGCGAGAACTCGTCCACGCATTCGGTGGTAATCTCGACGCCCTTGGGGTCACCCGTCGAACCCGAGGTGAACAGTATGTAGAAGGTGCGTGTCGCATCGGTGCCGGGTAGCGCTGCCACCTCGTCCTCACAGGGCGTGGAGGTGCAGATCTCCGTAAGCTCAGCGATGGAAAGCAGTCGGGCATCTCCCGCCCCACTCTTGCCACTGCCTGAGGCAGTGGTGTCGATGAGGAGCGTATTGCCAGTCTGAGCAACGATGCGCGCCACGCGCTCGGGCGGATACACCGTGTCTACCGGCGCGTACGCATGGCCGGACTTGGCGCACGCCAGCATCGAGACCAACATGTACGGCGACTTGTGTCCGTAGATCACCACCGGTACACCCGAGTCCACATGCGTGGAATCGGCCAGCCAACAGGCAAGCGCATTCGACCGCGCACGCAGCTCGGCATACGTAATCTGCTCTCCGCGACTATTGCAGAAGGCTACTCGATCGGGGTTTTGGAGCGCTTGTGCGTCGATGGCGTCGACAAGCTCACTACCAGTCATGCGCATCCCTAGTCATCGTTGACGACGGGCATGTCCTCGCCGTAGCAATTGTCCTGCTCTTCCTTCTGGCCGCCGCCACAGCCGGCAAGCCCGAGCGTGGCAAACGCCAAGGTAATGGCCAGTATCATCGAAAGGAACTTGCGCGTACGGTTGTTCATGATTGCTCCGTTTCTCGTTCTGTACGTGAGTTAGTCATATTACCATAAGCCTAGACATGTGCTGCCTGATACTCTGCCCACTTGTCGTCAAGCAAAGCTTTCACCACATCTCCCTCAACGGTCTCGCGCTCGAGCAGCACGGCCGCCATCGTATTCATCTGATCGCGGCGCTCGCCCAGCACGACCTGCGCACGACTATGGGCCTCGCGCATGATGCGCTCAACCTCGTCGTCAATGCGCTTCGAGGTCTCTGCAGAAAGGTCGTTGTGGTTGGCCCAATCTCTGCCGAGGAACACCTCATGCTGGGCCTCACCATAGACCTGCGTTCCGAGGTCCTCGCTCATGCCATAGCGGGTCACCATCTCGCGAGCCATCTTGGTGGCGCGCTCGAGGTCGTTGCTCGCACCCGTCGTGATGTCGTCACAGAAGAGCTCCTCGGCAGTTCGCCCACCGAGCAACACGGCAATTTGGTCAAGCATGCCACTACGCGTCTCGAGGAAGTGATCCTCGTCAGGCAATTGCAGCGTGTACCCGAGTGCGCGACCGCGCGAAATGATGCTGATCTTGTGCACCGGATCGGAGTTCTCCAACACGTGCCCGACCAATGCGTGCCCACATTCGTGGTAGGCGATGGTTCGACGCTCGCTCTCGGTCATGACGCGGGACTTCTTCTCGGGACCTGCGATGACGCGCTCCATCGCCTCCTCGATCTCGGTCATGGAGATGGCATCCTTGTGACGCCGTGCAGCAAGCAAGGCGGCTTCGTTCATCAGGTTGGCGAGGTCGGCACCGGTGAACCCGGGCGTGAGCTTGGCCAGTGCCTCGAAATCGATGCTCGAGTCAAGGGGCTTGTCCGCGGCATGCACACGCAGAATCTGCTCGCGACCTGCCACGTCGGGCCGATCGACCGTAATCTGCCGGTCGAAACGCCCGGGCCGGAGCAACGCGGGGTCAAGGATGTCGGGGCGGTTGGTGGCCGCGATGAGTATGACCGCCGTGTTGTCTTCGAAGCCATCCATCTCCACCAGGAGCTGGTTGAGCGTCTGTTCGCGTTCGTCGTGGCCGCCACCCAAGCCGGCGCCGCGCTGACGTCCCACGGCATCTATCTCGTCGATAAAGATAATCGAGGGCGAGGCGTCCTTTGCCTGCTTGAAGAGGTCACGCACGCGCGATGCACCGACGCCAACGAACATCTCCACGAAGTCAGAGCCCGAAATCGAGAAGAAGGGGACGCCTGCCTCACCTGCGACGGCCTTGGCGAGAAGGGTCTTGCCGGTACCCGGAGGGCCCATCAGCAGCACGCCGCGAGGAATCTTTGCGCCCATCTTCTGGAAACGCTCCGGCTCAGAGAGGAAGTCGCGCACCTCCTTGAGCTCCTCGACGACCTCGTCGATGCCCGCCACATCCTCGAACTTGACGTTCGGTCTGCTCCCCTCGTCGCTCTTCACGCGCGCACGACCAAAGTTCATGGCGCGACCATTCTGACTCTGCATCTGGTTCATGAAGTAGACGATGATTCCGATCATGAGCACCGTAGGCAACACCGAGATGAGCAGCGTCTCCCACAGTTCGCTGGTGCTCGCATCGACGGTGAACTTGACATCGGAATGCCGTGCCATCAGTTCGTCAAGGTTGTCTTCCCCAACGTAGGTGGACTTGAAGCCGCTTACCTTTCCCTCGGCCTTGTTGCCCGCCGACTTGTAGTACTTGCCTTGGAGCGACTTGTCTTCGACCTTGTAGGTGACCTCTTTGACGCGATCCTCCTTGACGGCCGTCACGAACTCGCTCGTGGCCAATACGTCTGGCTGCTCGACCCCAAACATCTGACCACGCGACATGATCAGATATGTGAGGAACGTAATGAGGATGACTATGTAGACCAACCCACGTCGACGCCGTTGCGACGCAAAGTCATGAGGGCTGCGGTTGTTGTCGTCTGGCACGCAATTCTCCCGTCACATGTATGAACGTGAATCGTTATTCTACCCATTCGCGGAGAGCCCCACACACGAGAACACATGCATCGGACGACGCGACTGATTGGGTTATGAGTACACTTCCGGCTTCAGTACACCCACGTAGGGCAGGTTGCGATAACGCTCCGCATAGTCGAGCCCGTACCCCACGATGAACTCATTGGGCACATGCGTGCCGACATAGCGAGGCTCAATCGACGGCTTCTTGCCCGGAATGTCCTTGACCGCGAACGCGGCAATCTCCACCGACTTCGGATTGCGCGCCTTGAAGAGCCCGACCAAGTAAGAGAGCGTGATGCCCGAATCGAGGATGTCTTCCGCAATGATGATGTGCCTACCCTCGATCTTTGTATCGAGGTCCTTGACGATGCGAACAACGCCGGAACTCTTCACGCCATCGCCATAACTCGAGACCGCCATGAAGTCCACGGAGCACGGTACGGTAATCGCGCGGAGCAGGTCGGCCGTAAAGACAAAAGCGCCCCGAAGCACCGTTACGATCAAGGGGTTCTTGTCGGCATAATCCTGCGAGATGGCTTTCCCGAGACGCGACACAATCTCTCGTATATCCTCCTGCGAGAGCAGAATGGCTTCGATATCGGGATGCACGTGATTGTCCATGTGGACTCCTTTCTTTGTACGCATCGTACGTCCCCGTAACGTATTATAATAAGGCATGCGCCCTTGCGGAGGGGTGGCAGAGTGGTTGAATGCAGCGGTCTTGAAAACCGCCGGGCCGAGAGGTCTCGCGGGTTCGAATCCCGCCCCCTCCGCCATTTGGTGCACAGCACATCAGATGAACCGTAAGTCGATCGTGGGAGGATTCCCCCATGGTGGGTCTTCTTTTTGTTGTAGCCATCTTTGCAGTGGCTGCCATATCGTACCTGCAGATATACAAGTCCCTCGTCCGCAAGGACAATCTCTGCGAGCATGCCTGGGAGGACCTTGATGCCCAACTCGCCAGGCGCAGCGCAGTGGTTTCCAAGCTTGTTGCCAGCTTGCCTGCGACGTCCGCCGAGCAGAACGACGAACTGCAGTACCTCACCCGCATGCAGGCCGCGGTTGACGGTGCGACGAAGGCCGAATCCAAGATGTCTGCCTCGGCGGAGCTTACAAGCGTCCTCAACGCACTGATCTCGTCCCAAGAGATTCAGCCCGAACTCAAGGAAGAGTTGGAAGACATCGACACCAGGCTCACCTATGCGCGGGCAAGCTACAACGATTGCGTACGCAGCTATAACGATGCCATCACGACGTTTCCAGGAAAGCTGGTGGCACGCAAACGGTTCCTACCACGGAAAAGCTTCGAGGCGGTGGGAGACACCGCTCGGCAAAACATCGCACGATAGACGAGGGTAGTCGCTACTTGCTCGCCTTCTTGTACTCATCGAGGAAGGCGCCAAACATTCCCTTGGACTGTCCAATGCGCTTCTTTCCCTGCTTCTTGGCCTTGCCCAGCATCTTTCCCAAGTTGCGCGCACCCTGTTCCGTCGCGTGTTCCGTCACCTTGCCAACTTTGGCCGCGACGTGTCTTCCGCTGACCTTCGCCTTCGCGTAGCCTTCGCCCGCCTTTGCGGCGAGACCGCCGTTCAGCTGCAAGTTTGCCGCCTCAGGCTCCACAATCATATATCCATCGCGATACCCAAGCAGCATGTCGGCAGGAATGACCAGATTCCCCACCAGAGACGTCGCGACGCCACCATCCCCCACGTAGAACGAGGACACACGGCCACTCTTTGAGTGGAACTCAACGTCCGAGACCCACCCCAGCTCCTTGCCGTCGCTGGTCTTCGCATCCATTCCGGTCCAGATGAGGCACGCATTCCAATCCAAGCCGAGACGCGCGCGAGCGTCGTCGTCCATGCCTGCATCACCCGTCACCACAAGCCCCGCATCGTGCGCCACACAGGCATCAAGGGCAACGAAGGCATCCTCCCGCTTGATCATGCCACCCACGTCGGGTCTACGCACCAGATACCCCACCACGCGATTGCCCGCCGGAGAGAAGACCACTTGGTGCACCTCCCCCACGTTCGACAAATCAGCCGGTGCAAGTTCCCGAGGATCACCCTTGCGACCCTTCTTGGGAACGTGCACCGGCACGCGCATGAGCTGACTCACTCGCAGCATGTCGCTCCTTGAGCTACTCGGCCTCTTCAGCCACTTCCTCGTCGGCGACTTCCTCGGCTGCCTCGACGACTGCCTCCGCCTCGAGGGCTTCCTCAGCCTCAACAACCTCATCCTCGGCGGCCTCGTCGGCGACTTCCTCGACGGCCTCGACATCGTCCTCAGCCTCGACGTCCTCTACGGGCATCTCAGCAGCATTGGAAAGGGAGTCACGAAGCTGATCCATGCGCTCACGGGCGAGGTCAACCTTTGCACGGAGCTCGTCCGTCGTGGCGTCCACGTTGGGACGAACGGAGCTGAACTTGTCGCTCACGGCCTGCTGTCCGCGCTCATACGTATCGACCGCGGAATCCCATGCATCGTTTACGGCATCCGACGCCATTGCCCTGCTTTCCGCACCAGAGCGCGGGGCAAGCAGAACGCCCGCAGCGAACCCAGCAGCGACGCCCGCAACTGCACCGAGCGCATACTTGAGTAACTTCATTGTGGCCTCCAGATCTCCTTATCGTGCGCCAAGGCGCTTTGCTACCGACTCGTCCGAAAGAGTATATACCGTTTGGAGCTGCCTCGCAGCGAGGATAGGCCAAGCGGTCATGCCCCTATAGAACATCTAGATGATTTTTTGCGACATAGAAGGACCGCGATCGAACTCCTCGTCCTCGTAGTCGTCGTAGTCGGCATCCGGTCCGAAGTCGTCGTCGTAGCTATCGTCGAACTCCTCCGCCGCATCCTCTTCGAAGTAGTCATCAACGGGCTCGTCTGCAGGCAGCTCTCCACCTTCCCCCTCGACGGGAAGCGACTGAACGAGCTGGACGAGTCCCTTCACCGTTGCGTCAACGTCAGGCACCGCACCCGCTCCGCCAGTGAACGCCCACGTCACAATCCAGATGGCGCTGGAAAGCGCGCCGGAAACCAAGACGTCATCGATGCAGGGCAGCTGGATGCTATAGGTTCGATCGTATGCCAACTCACGCCACGTACGACCAGCGATCACCTCATCCGTGAGGTTTGACCGCGCAAGCAGCTCCACGGTAACGTGCTCAAGGAGGTGCGCAATCTCCGTATCGCCCATGCAATCCTTGAAGGTCATACCCGCATCGCCCGCACACGCATGGTCGATGATGGTAGGAAGCAGGTTGTAGACCCTCGTCGTTGCTTCCAGGTCCTCGCTCGTCATGAGCGGTCCGTCATTGGAGATATGCACGGTGGCCGTAAGGTACTCGGTCCCAACGACGACACGGGTGATATCGATGAGTTGCGCCATGGTGGTGTCCTTCTTCGCGGACGGCTAGTGCGCTACATTATAGCGCAGGGAACCAAAGCCAAGTCAAACGGCGGCATCCTCATCGACAGCCTCGTCACCTTCGTCGTCGTCACTCGCCGTGACGCGAATCATCGAGACGCGCCTGCCCCGCATCGAAAGTACCTCGAAGGTGTAGCCATCCTTCTGGAAGACGTCGCCAACGTGCGGCAGCTTGTCCGCAAGCTCTAGCACGAAACCTGCAATGGTCTCGAACTCCGCGTTGTCCTCAATGGGCCATCCCATCTCAATCGCATCGTCAATGGAATAGCGACCGTCGACAACCCAAGTACCGGGCGCGACCTGGCTGATGTAGCGGTTGTCTGGATCGAATTCGTCCTCAATCTCTCCCACGACTTCCTCAACGATGTCCTCAACCGTGATGACACCAGCGGTGCCGCCATACTCATCCACCACAATCACCATCTGGTCGTGGGAAGCCTGCATCTCGGAAAGCAGGGGGATGATGTCCTTCGTCTCGGGCACGTACGTGGCGGAGCGGGCGTAGCGACTGACACGCTTATCGCTCGCACCCTCCTCGAGCACGGGCGTAATGAGGTCCTTGATGTGAGCAATGCCTACTATGCGATCGATGTCTTCATGGTAAATGGGCACGCGGCTGTACCCAGTGCGCTTCATGACGTCAAGTACCTCGACACATGTAGCCGTGTCTTCGACCGCCTCTACGTCCACGCGCGGAATCATGACCTCGCGCGCCACCGTATCGCCCAAGTCTATGACGTCATGAATCATGGACTTTTCCTGCTCGGTAAGCTCCTCGGCATCAGTCACCATATAGCGAATCTCGTCCTCGCTCACATTCTGGCGATCGTCTGCAGACTTGATGTGCAGGAGCGTCGCCAGACCGTTGGCACTTGCGGCCGTCAACCATACGAGCGGCTTCGCGATGGTGGAGAACTTCCTGAGCGGTCCCGCAACCCGTTTGCTCACATTCTCCGCATCTGCCATCGCAATGCGCTTGGGAACCAGCTCTCCCACCACGATGGAGAAGTACGAGAGGATCAGCGTGATGAGCACCGTCGCAATGATGCGCGAGGCCGGCACGCCGATGGACGCCAAGAGCTCACCGAACGGATCGGAAAGGCTCGTTGCCGCGAATGCGGAGCTTGCGAATCCCACGAGCGTAATGGCCACCTGAATTGCGGCGAGGAAGTCGCCCGGATTCTCTATGACGTCGGCGGCAACCTTCGCACGACGGTCACCTTCCTCCGCCTCGTGCTCGAGCACAACCTTCTTTGCAGTTGAAAGGGCCATTTCCGACATGGAAAAGAAGCCGTTGACTATGGTGAGGAGTACGGTTACGGCAAGAGAAATCGCTATGTCCACGCGGCGACGCTACCCCCTAGTACGGATTGACACATGCGGATAGTGTAGCAGAACGATGCAGGGCCTACGCAAGTGCAAACCCAAGTGATGTTACCGCCTCACCGATGGCAGCGCTATCCACATCGCCGTGATACGCCACGACACCGGTCTCGTGATTGGCCACGACGTCAGTGGCACCAAGCTCCTCGAGCGCGAGGCACACGCGCTTCTCGCATGCATTGCAGTGCATACCGCTCACATTGATGGTGTGTTGCGGCGCCTGTTGCGCCCCGTCGGCCGCATGGGCGGCAAACAGATCCTTGAGTCCCATTGTGTACTCCCTCCACACATGATTTCCCGACTTGATGAGTATACGACTCTGAGGCGAAGCGATGCCTCGTCGACGCAAGCTCTGTGGTAACGCGTATGGCGGCAGTTCCACGGACAGGAGGAGGGTGCCCAGGAATTCCGAAAAAAGTTCTTGACGTGTAGCCTGTCGTATGGCATTCTATTTCTTGCACGGGGTGTTAGCTCAGTTGGTTAGAGCGCCGGCCTGTCACGTCGGAGGTCGAGGGTTCAAGTCCCTTACATCCCGCCATTGAATACGAGAACCTCGCATATGCGAGGTTTTTTTTGTTTTGCGCACATCTGTGCCGCATATGTCGAGGGGATGGGCGCTCATGAATGAAGAGCGACTGGAAGGACGCTGGCCGGAGGGGGTTGACCCACGCCCCGTGATCGAACTCGATACATTTCGCGCCATGATACGAGAGAAAGGCCGGGAATTATACCGCGACCTGCCATGGCGTCGCACACGAGACCCTTACGAAATCTGGGTGAGCGAGGTCATGTTGCAGCAGACGCAGGTCTCGCGCGTTGACGGGCGCTGGCAACGATGGCTCGAGCGCTTCCCTACCGTTGTGGACCTGGCACAGGCTCAGCAGGCCGACGTACTAGCCGAATGGCAGGGGATGGGATACAACCGGCGCGCGTTGTCGCTTCTCCGATGCGCCCGTATCATTAGCGAGGCTGGTGCCTTTCCAACCTCGCAAAGAGATCTGGTCGCACTCCCGGGCATAGGCCCGGCAACGGCTGCGGGCATTCGCGCATTTGCGTTTGACAAACCGGGAATCTATCTGGAGACCAATGTTCGCACTGTCTTCTTGCACGAACTCTTCCCGCAGGAAGACGCCGTCTCGGATCGATTCCTCGCCCCACTGGTCGAGGCAGCATGTCCCGCACACGACGTCCGTTCTTGGTATTATGCGCTGCTCGACTACGGGGCTTGGCTCAAGCGAATCGTCCCCAATCCATCACGGCGTTCGCGAGAGCACGTCCGACAGACTTCCTTCGAGGGATCGCACCGCCAGAAGCGTGCCATGGTATTGAGGTTGGTACTTGACGCACGGATGCAGGGAATCGATACCAGCCTAGTTGCCGAAGCCCTCTCACGCGAGGAAGAGCAATCGGGCAGGCCGCGCGTGACGACGGACGTCGCGCACGACCTGCTCTGTGAGCTGGCGCGCGAAGGCTTCTGCCAGGAACGCTCAGGACGTTGGTACGCATAAGCAGGGGTTATTCCACCGGCACCTCCGGAGACAGACGGTCGAGAGGTTGTGCTACGGCATTTGATGCGTCTCGATATCGGGCAAGGTCAGACGCATATGCGGATACGTCGGCACCTCGAGCTGCCGCCAAAGGCGTTTGCGCGTATTGCACCACTTCTCGTTGTCTTCCGGCAAAGTCGTTCCAAGAAGGTCCGCCACACGGCGAGCTATGCGGTCGAGGCGCGCCGGGCTCTTGACGTCCTTGTCACTCACGCAAACGATGCGCATGAAATCCGCCTCGAGTGCAGAGAACTCCGAATCGCTTGGCTCATGCGAACCAACGTATTGCACGGCAACGCGCTTGCTCGGCCACACGAGGTCATATGCGAGGTAAGGGCCCGCCGATGATGGTGCCAAGCCGTCTTGCGTCTCGTACACCTGCGAGAATTCCGATCGCGCAAGCCCGTATCCACCGTGCGTACGCGAGAGGCAGAACCACAGGTGCAGGAAGGTTGCCATGGGGCTACTCGCATTGTCCGAGACGTAGCGCAACACACGACGCGCACGTTTGCATTCCTTGGTGCCACGTGCCCCGCGGAGGTAGCTGCGCAGCAATGACGTGGAGGTACGCGTGTGGAGCAAGTAGTCGTAATCCTCGCCCGCGTCATACTGTGTAATCGAAGTGCGGTACTTCCCACAGAGCTCGCAACCGAGCTGCACAGCCTCCGCGAAGGGTAACTGGTTTGCCTTGCGGAAGAAGAAGTACTCGGGAGTGCTCATCCGCATACCCGAAGAGAGCATCTCGAACGATCCCTCGGGGACGGGTCCTTCCCATACGCTCACCTTTCGTACGTGGCGTCCCTCAGATCGCGCGGCGAGGCGCATGGCCTCCCCTTCCTCCTCGCTCGTTGCGAGAATCTCGACATTGTCGAGGTTTCGGTCCCGGACGTAGTTATCAAAGAGACCTTCTTCGCACGAATCGTCGTCGCCATCGGGCACATCGAAGGGATACCCGCTTGGAACCCCACCCTCCGAGAAGGGGAAGGAACCGAGCATGGACTCCTCATCCAGATCCTCGCCGGTGTTTGACATCCAATTGACGAGCATGGTGTGCAGAGCCTTGTTCGCGTCGCGCGCATCCTTCGTCGAGGTGGCCCTACAGCCAAGCAGGCTCGCAAGATGCTGGTAGATTCTCGAGAACGACTCGTAGTCGGCCAGGTCGGCGCAAGTCACGCGCAGGACCGTATAGTCGTCATCGCCTTCGAAGGGATTGCGCTGGGGATCGTCGACGATGTCGAGGGCGACCTTCTCCTTGGGCCAATACAGTGCCATGTGAGCCTCCTTCTTGCTCAGACATTACGTGGAACAAGACCTTACGCCCCCTTGTTTGCACTAATTTCCCCGCTAGCAGTCAGCAATTACCCCGATTCTTGCGCCGCGACCCCTCCAACCTGCGAATCTTGTAGTGGTTCAAGAATGCACATCCAAATTTGGGGTTTAGTCAAAATTTGACTGAGAAGAAACCCGCCCCTGGATACCTTCCAAGAGCGGGCCTATCTTGCCTTATGCCTATCTCGCCTTACGACATCTCCCGAACTACCCCGAGGCGTCGAACGCCATCAGATGTCGAGCCGATGGCTCACTGCGTCGCAGATGAGCGCGCCCGTCACCGTCTTGCAATCCTCGATGCGCCCGTCGAGCACGGCGTCGATGAGCTCCGACAAAGGGACCAGGTCCACATTGATGAACTCGTCATCATCCGGATTCGACGCGACGAAGTGGAGTCCCGTTGCCATATATATGTGTATGAGTTCGTCGCAGAAGCCTACGCTCGTGGCGATGGTGGTGAGGAACGCCATCTGGTCGGCCTCCATGCCCGTCTCTTCGCGCAACTCGCGCGTGGCACAGGCGAGCGGATCCTCGCCGGGATCAAGCTTGCCTGCAGGAATCTCCACCGTCACGCGCCCAAGCGCCGTGCGATATTGGCGCACCAGACAGATGCGACCATCGTCAGTGAGCGCCACGATGGCCACCGCTCCTGGGTGCCGCACCACATCGCGCACGGACTCTCGGTCGTTGGGCAACCGCACGTTCAGACGATTGACGTTGAAGATACGTCCGGCAAAGAGCACATCCTCAGTCTGCGGGCGCTCTTCAAGCAACGCATCGCGCGGGTCCTCTCCCCCGAGCACCAAGTCGCGACGTCGAGGCTCCCCAGAGACGTGATCGCCAAAGAGACGTTCGCCATCGTAGGTGAATGCCTCGACTGCATCGGCCATGCTGTCCGATGCAGCGGCAACGTCGTCGAAGGTTGGCACCTTATCCATACATCTTCCTCCCGTATCTCACAACGCCCGCGCACCGATATCGGTACGGAACTGCTTGCCTTCGAAGTCGATAAGGTCGCATGCGGCATAGGCACGTGACCGTGCCTCGGCAAACGTGGGTGCGACGGCAGTGACGTCAAGCACGCGACCGCCTGCGGTGAGCACGTTACCACCATCGAGCTTCGTTCCGGCATGATACACCGTGATTCCTGGCTGTGCGGAAGCCTTCTCGAGACCCGTGATGACCTTCCCCGACTCATAAGACCCGGGGTAGCCCGCGCTCGCCAGCACCACCGAGACCGCCCAGTCATCGTCCCATGCCACGTCTGCGGCATCCAAGGTTCCGTTGTCGCATGCAAGAAACACCTCGACGAGGTCCGCATGCATGCGGGGCAGGACGACCTGCGTCTCGGGGTCGCCGAATCGCGCGTTGAACTCGAGCACCTTGGGTCCCTCGGCCGTAAGCATGAAGCCTCCGTACAAGCAGCCCGAATACACGATTCCATCGGCCTTGAGCTGCGCCACCACGCGGTTCATGACGTCAGTCATGGTGGCGAGGTCATCCGGACTCACCAAATGCTCCGGCACCGGAGAATACACGCCCATGCCACCGGTGTTGGGTCCCTTGTCGCCGTCGTAGGCGCGCTTGTGATCCTGGCTCGTGGCGAGAGGCACCACCGTCGTGCCATCGGTGAGAGCAAGCAGGCTGCACTCGGGACCATCGAGCATCTCTTCGATCACCACGGTCTCGCCTGCGGCGCCAAACGCTCCACCAAAGCACTGGGCAACGCCATCGAGCGCCTCCTCGGTGGTCGCCGCAACGATGACGCCCTTGCCAGCCGCAAGGCCATCGGCCTTCACCACGCACGGCCCGGCGAGCTCGCGCACATAGGCCTCAGCCGCGGCACGATCGGTAAAGCTGCGATACGCCGCCGTCGGTACGTTTGCGCGTGCCATGACCTGCTTGGCGAATTCCTTCGAGCCCTCCATCTGTGCGGCGTCAGCGTTCGGGCCGAAGCATGCGATGCCCTTCGCGCGCACGGCATCGGCAACGCCCTCCACAAGTGGAGCCTCAGGACCGACGACCACGAGTCCAATCCCGTTCTCCGCCGCCCACGTCGCAACCTCCTGTGGGCTGTCCTGGCTCACCGGCGCAGACTCGGCCAGCTGAAGCATGCCACCATTGCCCGGCGTCACGTACAACTTGCCCGCGCGCGGTGACTCGGCAAGCTTGACCAAAAGCGCATGCTCGCGTCCGCCAGCACCAAGCAGCAGAATGTCTATCTTGTTTGTCATTGCAATTCCCCTCTCGTAGGACTGACGCGAAGGGGGCTATCCCTTATGTGCGCGCACATAAGGGATAGCCCCCTTCGCGTGCAGCTCTTCTAGTGCCAGTAGCGATCGATGGTCTGCTCTCGATCCGGACCAACGGTGATGATGCTCACGCGCACGCCGGCAAGCTGCTCAAGGAAGTCGATGTAATCCTTGGCCTCGCGCGGAAGCTTGTAGAAGTCGCGTACGCCGGTGATGTCGCACTTCCAACCGGGAAGCGTCTCGTACACGGGCTTTGCGTGGTAGAACACGCTCTGATGTTCGGGGACGGTGGAGTAGCGAACCCCGTCGCACTCGTAGGCAACGCACACCTTGATCTCGTCAAGGCAGCCAAGCACGTCGAGCTTGGTGATGGCGAGGTCGGTGAGACCGTTGACGCGCGCCGCGTAGTTGACGACCACGCCGTCATACCAGCCACAGCGACGCTTGCGACCCGTGGTCACGCCGTACTCGTGCCCCACTTCGCCGAGCTTCTCGCCCACCTCATCGAAGAGCTCGGTGGGGAAGGGACCGGACCCCACGCGCGTGAGGTATGCCTTGGCAATGCCCAGGACGCGCTTGATGTGCACGGGACCCACGCCGCTACCCGTCACCGCACCGCCCGCCGTGCAGTTCGAGCTTGTCACGAAGGGATAGGTGCCGTGGTCGATGTCGAGCATGGTGGCCTGTGCGCCCTCGAAGAGGATGTTCTTGCGCGCGTCGATTGCGTCGTTGAGCAGCAGCGAGCTCTCGCAGATGTATGGACGAATCCTCGCCGCCATAGGCAGGTACGTCTCGCAAATCTCGCTGACGGTGTAGGTCGGCAGTTCGTAGACCTTCTCGAGAATCGGATTGGTGTAGGCGAGGGCCGCCTCAAGCTTCTGGCGGAATATCTTCTCGTCGAGCATGTCCTGGATGCGCAGGCCGGTGCGGTTCATCTTGTCCATATAGGTCGGCCCGACACCACGCTTAGTGGTACCGATAAGATTCTTGCCCAGCTTCTTCTCGTGGGCACCATCCAAGTCCTTGTGATACGGCATCACGATGTGTGCATTGCCGCTGATCTTGAGTGCGTCGCAGGAGATGCCCTGCCCTTCGAGCATGTCCATCTCTTCCAGAAGGATTGTGGGGTCCACGATGCATCCGTTACCAATCACCGGCACCGTGCCCTCATACATCACTCCGCTCGGAATCTGGTGAAGCGCGAGCTTCTTGTCTCCCACGATGACGGTATGACCGGCGTTCGCACCACCCGCGTAGCGGCACACCACATCATAGTCACCGGATATCAGGTCGGTGACCTTGCCCTTTCCCTCGTCGCCCCACTGGGTTCCCACTAGCACCGTTGCTGGCATGATGCTTCCTTTCGTGCGGTAACAGACAAACGATGAGTATAGCCGATTGGCACACAGGTCACAGAACGTGCGACCCGCTGTTTACACGTCGTGAAAGCGGTCCAACTCGTAGAACTTGATCGTCGAACCGTCGAAGCGCATGTCCACGGCCGCAAGGGGACCCGAACGGTTCTTGGCAATGATGAACTGCGTTATGCCCTCGTCCGGTCGGTCTTGGCGCTCCGCCTCCTCGGGCGTCATCGAGCGGTCGAGAAGGATGACGATGTCGGCGTCCTGCTCGATGGAACCGGATTCGCGCAGGTCACTGAGTTGCGGCCGCTTGCCGGTTCGTCCCTCGACCTCGCGGTTGAGCTGGCTCAAGGCAACGACGGGCACGTCGAGGTCCTTCGCCATGATCTTTATGCCACGGCTCATCTCACCCACGATGGTCGCGCGGTTGTCGTTGCGGTTCGCACCCGGTGGCGTGGACAAGAGCTGGAGGTAGTCGATAATCACGACGCCGCGCTCCCTGCCATGCAACATGCGCCTCGCCTTGGCACGGATCTCCGTCACCGTGGTACCCGGCGTATCGTCCACGAGGATGTCGAGCTGGCGCAAGTCTTCGGTTGCCTCGAGTATCTGTGGCCATTGGTTGTCGCGGATGTTTGCCGAGCGAATGTCGGTAAGCGGAATCATCGAACGTGCGGCGAGCAGGCGCTGCGCGATCTCCACCTTGCTCATCTCCAGCGAGAAGAGGGCCACCGTCGCGCCTGCCTCGGCCGCATTGACGGCCAGATTGAGGCAGAACGACGTCTTTCCTACGCCGGGGCGCGCGCCGATGACGACCATCTGACCACCACGTAGTCCAAGCAGGCGCGAATCGAGTCCCGGGAACCCGGTCTCTACGCCCATCGAGTCACTTTGGTTCTCCGCCTGCTCACCCAAGTCGTTGTACAGCTGCTCCATGATCTCTTCGAGCGTGGAATAGCTTGAGCGCACACTCCGGTCGGTCACCGAGAGAAGCATGCGTTCCGCCTGGTCAACGACCTCTTTGGTGTCCTCGGGAGCATCAAAGGCTAGTGCCGAGATCTGAGCCGAAGCGGCAATCATCTGGCGCAAAGTCGCATTGCGACGCAGTATCTGGGCGTGGTGGGGCCAGCTGGCCAACGCAAACGGGTCCCCTGCCAAATCGAGCAGATACGAGACGCCTCCCACGCGCTCGAGCTCCCCCTCAGTGCGCAGCGTATCCGCCAACGAGACAGGGTCGACCGGCAGGTTGCTGTCGAAGAGGTGTCGCATCGCATTGAAGATCGTGCGATTGGCCGGTTGGTAGAAGTCGTTCGCGTCGACCTCGAGCAGACACTCTTGGAATGCCTCGGCAGAACGAAGCATAGCCGAGAGCACCGACTGCTCCGCCTTTTGGTCGTGGGGCATGGAACCATGCTGCACGAGCGTCGCACGCGTTGGGTTTATCTCATATGTGGTATCCGGCATGGACGCTCCTCATAAGAGCGGGTGCGACAGAGGGAATCCCCCCGTCGCACCCGCCAATCGATCTCTTGGATTACCGAACGGGGTGAGGCACCCCGTCCACGAGAATCTACTCGGCCTCGTTCTCCTCGACGACCTCAGCCTCGGCGGCCTCCTCCACGGAAGCCTCCTCGTCCTCGGTAACACCGACAAGCACGGCGACGGTCGCGTTGATCTCGCGATAGAGGTCAACCTCGACCTCGTGGCGTCCGGCGTTCTTGATGGTGTGGCTGCGGGCGATGCGCTTGCGGTCGATGTCGACACCAAGCTCGCGCTTGATGGCATCGGCAATCATGGCGCTGGTGACGGAACCGAAGAGCTGGCCCTCCTCGCCGATGCGAGCGTCCACGGCAACTGCCTTGCCCTCGAGGATCTCCTTGAGTGCGGCGGCATCCGCGAGGCGCTTCTCTTCGCGCTTTGCGATGTTGTGACGACGCTCCTCAAGCTGCTTGAGGTTGCCCTTGGTAGCGGGGACAGCGATCTTGTTTGGATAGAGGTAGTTCTCGGCGAAGCCCTGGGCCACGTCGACGACGTCGCCCTCGCCGCCCTTGCCGCGCAGCTCGCCCAAAAGGATTACCTTCATCGTGTGCTCCTTTCTTTGGGTTACCCGCGACTACGACCACCGCGGCTAGATACCACGGGGACGACGTAGGGGATGAGTGCCATCTCGCGAGCGCGCTTGATGGCGTTCGCGATGTCGTGCTGATGCTGCGTGCAGGTGCCAGTCACGCGACGGGGCTTGATCTTGCCACGGTCGGTCGTGTACTTGCGAAGGAGTGCGACATCCTTGTAATCAATGAACTCGACGTTCTCCTTGCAGAACTGGCAATACTTGCGACGCGGCTGGCGCTGATAGTCTTGCTTTTGCTGAGCCATGTCGTTGCCTTTCTGTGGGTGTGCCCATAGCACGCCCTAAGTTCTAACGGTTAAAACGGAATGTCGTCGTCGTACACGTCCGTCTCGGGCTGAGCCGTTACGGGCGCGGGCGACGAGGAGGCAGGTGCAGGCGCTGGTTGCGCGGTGGGCTGCGGTGCGGGTTGCGTATTGGGCATCGCATAGCCCTGATTGGGCGACTGCGGTGCGCTCATCTGGGGCTGCGGCATGGGAGCCGGCGCACTGTAAGTCGGACCCTGCGCATACCCTTGCTGAGATTGGCTTGGTGCATATCCCTGCTGCTGTTGGCCAGCCGCATAGGGACTCGGCTGCTGGCTCACATACCCTCCCTGCTGGGGAGCGTAGCCGCCTTGCTGCTGTTGCCGCGGCGACATGAAGTCGATGTCGTCAACGACAACCTCGAGCTTGCTGCGACGTTGACCGTCACGTTCCCAAGAGCTATAGCGCAGCTTTCCCTCCACAATGACCTTGGTGCCCTTGCGTAGAGCACGAGACATGTAGTCAGCGCGATTACCAAACAGAACGCAATCAACGAAGTTGGCATAGTCTTCCCACTCTTGCGTCTGTGGGTTACGCCTGCGATCGTTGACCGCCATGCCAAAGGTAAGGATATTCGTCCCGCTCTGCGAGGACCGAATCTCCGGGTCGCGCGTAAGGTTGCCCGAAACAATCACCCTATTGATACTCATGTCTGTCTCCTGCCTCTCGTACGGAACTGGATTTGCCAGTTCCCTTCCTTGCTACTCCTCCTCCTGGCGCCTCACGATCATGTGCCTCTTGACCGCATCGTTGATGCGAAGGACACGATCGAGCTCTGCGATCTGGGTAGGATCAGCATGGAAGTTGATGAGGATGTAGTCACCCTCCGCGAGGCCGTCGATCTCGTAGGCGAGCTTGCGCTTGCCCCAATCCTCGACATTGTCGACCTGACCGCCCTCCGACGTGATGGCAACATCGATGCGGGCGCTCACGCCTGCACGGACCTCGTCATTAGCCGAAGGATCAACGATGTACAGCAACTCATAAGCCTTCATTTGGTTCACCTCCTCTGGGCTCGTGGCCCCGGGTCGTGAAGGTTGCGCCCGGAGCAGGAAAGTTCCGCAGGACATGGTAGCACATGCCCTTGCACCGTGGGAAAACTCTTACCACCTTCACTTTCTCGCTACTATGCCGCCCACCCGTCGCGTTGCGCCAGTATACGAGACGTTGTTTGCACGAATTTCCCCGCTAGCACACACTTTTTTCCCCGTTTTTTGCACCTTCGCAGGTAGAGTGCCGTGTTTCATTTTGCACTCGTCAAAACGAGAATTTTCTGACACGCCTAGTCGTCGCGATGCATCACGTCGTAGAGCTGGCTGTAGAGATCGTCAACCTGCCCCACATCACCCGCCTCGGCACCATCAGGCACGGAATTGGACACCGGCTCGTCAACGTGCACATCTCCTGCCGTAGAAGCCACCTCGGAAGGGGCGGGTACGTCCTCGGGCGCCGAATCGAAGAGGACCGTGGGGGCGGGCTCGATGCGCGTCGTCGGCACCACGGATTCCATCTCCCGTGCGATGTCCGGCTCGCTCGTCACCGTATGCTCTGCCTCCGTTCGCACCGCCGTCACAGTATCCATTGCGGCAGGCGTGGGGTCTTGAACGTGCACGACGGGCCGCTCCTCCTCGGGGGCGGACACGGTATCGGCCGTGTGCTGTGTTTCCGTCGGGCGCGTCGCTGCGACGGGTTGCTCCACAACACTCTCTTCTGCAGAGCTGGATTGTTGCTCACGCTCGGGGGCGGCTCCGTCAGCCATACTCTGGGGCAGCGGGTCTTCGCTCCTTCCCCAAGAGGGAACATCGAACTGACGCATCCACAGCGCGACCGCATTGTAGAACACGAGACTATATGCGGAAGTCAGAATCGATACGCCATAGCCGAGAAGCAAGCCGAGGATGATGACGACACCGATAGCCTGCGAAAGTGCCGCCATCGCGGCATACCCGCTCGAGGAATAGCTCGCCGTCAGGACAACGGGCATGAACGCAATCCCAAGAATCAGCGCGATGACGAATGTCATCAATCCGATGACGACGAGCCAAACAAATGCAAAGAGAACGAGATGGAAAAATCCCTGCACGTCGCGCTTAATCATCTCAAATATGCGGTCAACGCGATATCCCGCCCCGACTTTCTCGTATATGGCGGCTCGGACGCACGCGACGCAGATGCCGACGCCCACTATGAACTCACCGGCTACGAGCACGAGCGAGAGCAACACCTCAAGGATGTCCCCAAGCACTCCGGGGATGAAGCCGAGTATGAGGCTGAGCAACCCGCCCACCAGACCAAGGCACAACCCCCAGCCAAGGGTGACCAGAAATGCCCTCCACCCACTTGCGATGCAGGCACCGACTTGGACATTCTTCTGCTTGGGCGATGAGTCAACGCCCCAAGCTGTGAGTCGCGCCCACTCCATCGCATAGCCAAGCGCGCCCAAAGCACCAACGATAGGTACGAGGTTGGCAGCGGCTAGTACGAGAACGGGCTTGATCCATCCCTTATCGCGGGTCAGCAGCGCCCACGAACGCTTCGCGTAGCTTCGTTCCTGCATGATATAGCCCCCTTAATGGTTCTTTTGCATGACCATATATTACTTGACCTATAGCACAAGAGCCCCCGCAGGGGCTCCAGTAATCGTATATGGCGGAGGAGGAGGGATTCGAACCCTCGTGACCCGAAAGGGCCAAACGGTTTTCGAGACCGCCGCATTCAACCACTCTGCCACCCCTCCGTAGGGTGACGCGACGCCCCAAACGGGACGCCGCGGCTAGTTTCTGGCGGAGAGTCGGGGATTCGAACCCCGGATGCGCTTTCGGCGCATACACGATTTCCAATCGTGCTCCTTCGGCCAGCTCGGACAACTCTCCTTCAAAACGCGAACGCAAGTATAGCGCACTTGCCCTTACGAGCGCAAGACATGAATTTGATTCGACGGTGGGCTCAGACTCGTTGCCAGGACTCAGCCTACTTCTTCACAAGGCCGTGGCGCACCGCCCACTTGCGGCGCTCCGTCTCGGAGAGAAGCCTCTTGCGCATGCGAATGTGCTTGGGCGTCACCTCCACGAGCTCGTCGTCCATTATGTACTCGAGCGCCTCCTCGAGGGTGAACACGCGCGGGGGTGTAAGCTGCACGGCAATGTCCGCCGTGCTCGAGCGCTGATTGCCCAGCTGCTTGGTACGCGCCACGTTGACCACCATGTCGTCCGGACGCGGACGCTCGCCCACCAGCATGCCCTCGTAGCACTCATCGCCGGGCGCCACAAACAACGTACCGCGCTCCTGGAGGGTACCCAGCGCGTAGGCGACGGCCTTCTCGGTGCTCATGCTGATCATCGCACCGTTCTTGCGCCCACCAAGTTCCGCGGTAACCGGCGCATACTCATTAAAGGTATGGTAGAAAACGCCTTCGCCATGGGTGACGTTCAGGATGCGCGTCTTCAGGCCCATGATGCCACGCGTGGGAATGTTGAACTCGAGCTGTGTCTGGGTCTCCCCCGACTCCATGCTCACCATCGTGCCGCATGCATTGCCGAAGGTCTCGATTACCTTCCCCGCGTATTCGTTCGGGCACTCGACGACTGCCTGCTCATAGGGCTCCAGACGCACGCCGTTGGGTCCCTTGCGATACAGCACGCGCGGCCGCCCCACCTGGAACTCGTAGCCCTCGCGCCTCATCGCCTCCATGAGCACCGAGAGATGCAGGATGCCGCGTCCCGCGACCTCGATGCCGGTCTTGTCCTCGAGTTCCTCGATCCGCATGGTCACGTTGTTCTCGCGCTCCTGCATCAGGCGTTCTTTGAGTTGGCGCCCACCAACGATGTCTCCATCTCGGCCGACAAGGGGACTCGTGCTTGCCTCAAAGACGACTGCGAGAGTAGGCGGATCAATCTCAATGGGCTCAAGCTCAATCGGTGACTCGGGGTCAGTGTATACATCGCCGATGTCCGTGCCTTCCACACCGACGACCGCAGCGATGTCGCCAGCTATGACCTCGTCGCACTCGGTACGGCCAAGATAGTCAAAGGTAAAGAGCTGCTTTACCTGAGCCATCACTCGCTGACCATCGTTCTTGATGACCATAATACGTTCTCCAGCATGGATAATACCGGAGAATACACGCCCGATGCCAATGCGTCCGACGTAGCTTGAATGGTCAACGGTAACGCATTGCATGGCCAAGGGTGCGTCCACGTCCACCTCTGGAGCGGGCAATGCTTCCACGATCATATCGAGCAGGGGCAACATGTCCCCCTCATTCGGACCATCCGCCTCAAGGCGCGCGAAGCCGTTCACGGCCGATGCGTATACGATGTGCTCCATCGCGAACTCAATCTGATCGTCTGTCGCACCCAGCTCCATCATCAGCTCAATGCTCGATTCCATGGCGGCCTCGGGATTGGCACCCTCTCGATCCACTTTGTTGATTACCACCATGATGCGCAGCCCGCAGGCAATGGCATGCCGCAGCACGAATCGCGTCTGGGGCATCGGACCCTCCGCCGCGTCGACCAGCAGCAACGCTCCATCCGCCATCTTCAGCACGCGCTCGACCTCACCACCAAAATCTGCGTGGCCAGGCGTGTCGATGACGTTTATCTTCACATCGTGGTAGGTAATCGATATGTTCTTCGCAAGAATCGTAATACCGCGCTCGCGCTCTTGGTCGTTGGAGTCCAGCACGCGTTCCTGCACCTGCTGCCCCTCACGAAACGCGCCCGACGCGCGAAGCATCTGGTCGACCAGCGTCGTCTTCCCGTGGTCGACATGGGCGATGATGGCGATATTGCGAATGTGTTCTTGGAGCATGGGCACCTCTTGTTCATGCGTTGAGACAACCGCATGAGTGTAGCGCATTTCCAAGGAAGTGCCATAGCAGCGATGGCAGGGCGCAGGCACATCCCCCCAGAACCACCATCTAGATGAGTGGTTCCTCCTCACCAGCGGGCGCAGGATCCGTCCAGGCGAATCCATCCCCACATCCGCGTCCCTCGAAGAGCGAGAACGCAGAGAAACTCGGCCGTCCGCGCTCACCGAACTCCATGATCAGCGCGTCAGCATAGCCGCCCCCCTCGGACTCGATGGCACCCTCGTAGGCAATGGCATAGCGCAGGGCACCATGGGTCCTCCTCACCCGTTCGCGCGCAGCCTGCAGCATCGCATCGATGCCGTCGTTGGTGAACTGCATGGAGTCATACGACGCGTCTTCTTTCTGTATTACCACGAGTACGCCTACGTATTCTCCCTCCGCGAGCATGTCGAGCGCATCGCCCATCAATGTGCTACTTAAGTCATCTAGCTGCTGTGATACAGTTCCATAGTATGTATTATCGTCCACACACATCACAATACCACCTATCGAATCAGGGCAACGACGAGACCAATCACGAGACTTACGATGATGGCGACGAGCACTGGAATCCATTGGTTGAGCTGAGGACGGGAATCCAGCTGTGCGTCGCCAGCCTGCGCATCCTCCTGTCCGAGGTATTCCTCCATAACGCTGCTCACGATTTGTCGCGTGTGTTCGTCCGCGATTCTCTGCCGCTCCTCTTCGGTCAATTCGGGCTGATCGACGTCTTCCGCATCATCGGCGACCTCACCTTCGAGCTCCAGCTCTTCTGGCTTGGTGTATTCCCGTATTACGACGAGCGCGTCGGCCATCTGGGCCAGCTGCTCCGACTTCTTCTGGCTGTCCTGCGCGAGCGCATCCAGCCGCGTGCGTAGCTCGGCCACATCCGCGTTCGTCGCCTGACGCGTCTCGCCACTCAGCTGTATGCCCAATCGTGCGTAATACGTCAGCGCATCCTGCTCGCTGCATGCATTCTCTGCGGAATACGCCTGTATTCTTTCGCGTATGTCAACTGGGACCAGAGACGTCTGCTGCGCGGGCTCAATGGTGGGCAGCTTCTGCAATGCCTCCAGGCGCGCCTCGATCTTCTGCAGGGCTTCGCGCGAACCGTCGTCCTTTGCCTCAGCAGCATTGGGCTGGATGCCGCCCTCCTCGAGTGCGATGCCCGCACGCGCGAAGTGGCTCATGGCCTCCGCCTTGGTACAGCTGTGCTCGGTTGCGTAAGCGTTGATCTTCTCGTTCAGATCCTCGGGCATACGCATGCTAAAGGTTGTCGGGCGTTTGGTTGCCATTACTCACGCCTTTCGAGTATTACGATAGGTAATGCACACGCATTTTAGCATGTTACACCTTGCATCGACCTTCCATGATCGAGCGTGCCTCCCCTTACACGCAGCATCGTGCGCGCACAACAAAAAACCGAGGCTTGCGCCTCGGTTCTAAGTTCTGGTGGAGACGATGGGGATCGAACCCACGACCTCAGGCTTGCAAAGCCCGCGCTCTCCCAGCTGAGCTACGTCCCCGTAATAACCGCCCCAGCGGCGACTCGGCTCACGCTGGGGCGGCTATTGTCAAAGGATGGTGGGCCTGACAAGGCTCGAACTTGTGACCTCCCGGTTATCAGCCGGACGCTCTGACCAACTGAGCTACAGGCCCATCCGCAAGTAGATACAATACCCCAACTCCCACATCCCGTCAAGCACAAACCGAAACTTTTTTTGAGCATGCGGTCCGATCCGCTTGATTGCCAACGGTCTTACGACGCCTTGCGCATCTTTGCGACCGCACGCGAGAGCTTCGTGCCCACCGTCGAGGCATTCATACCGAGCTGGACGGCAATCTCTTTGTTGGAGAGCTCTTGGTAGAACTTGAGGTACACGAGCTCGCGTTCCTCGTCGTTAAGCAGCGCGAGGAGCTTCTCTGCCACCTGAGACGCATCCTCCTCGTAGCCCGGCTCCTCTTCTGGGGCCGCGATGGTGGAAAGGTCCGTGTCGAGTTCGCTCTCCGTCCACACATCCCTGCGCTTGCGCGTCCTCATCCTGCTGTACGCGACGTTACGCGCAATGGTACACACCCACGTGGAGAAGGATGCCTTGCTATCGTCAAACCGATCGAACGCCTTTGCCGCCTTCAGAAATGCCTCGCTTACGACGTCTTCCGTCTCGTCGTGGCTCATCGTAAGCGTATAGACGTATGCATAGACGCGCTTGTAGCTTTCGTGATAGTACTTAGCGAACGCACGCTTATCGCGTGCGTTCGCATCATCGTCTCCCACAAGGCTCAAATGCCGTCTACGATTCACCTTGCCTAGCATCGCAACACCTCACTGCACTCCGTGGCAGCACGAGTGTGCGCCATTTTGTCTCTACAGGTCTTCGGTTCCTCTTAGCATAGCATCCACATCGCCGGCGGCCGATAACAATTCGAGCTCGTCATCGGAGATTTCACGCTCGAAGTCGACCTCCTCAAAGATCCGCGCGAGCAGCTCGTCCTCGTGCTCCTTGCGCCGTGCCCTAAAGCCGCCAATGCCACGCTTGAGTGCCATTGCGATCTGATTCTCGCTCATTGCCATTTCTTCCTCCTCGACGTAATGTCGGTCCATCTTGCTTGCGGTTGTCTGTTGTACGCCGTAGTTTACGACCTGTCTCACGCGATGCTGTAAAAAACCTCTGAAATTGGGTGTCCGGCGTCATACGATGGCGCCTCCTTGAGTACCATACCATCCGGTTTAGGAGAAGGGATTCGCATGGGACAAATTCGTATGGACATCCAGTCCATCGTCGTGGGTGGCGGCCCGGTCGCCTCGTTGGTGGTGCTCAAGCCGCGCCAAGACGAGGCAGAGGGGCTCGGCAAGCTCCCCATACGCATCGGAAGCGTGGAGGCGGCAGCTATCAGCATGGGTATTGACCCCAGCAAGGCCCACACGCGTCCCATGACGCACGACCTCATGCGCTCCGTCATCCAGACGCTCGGCGCCACGCTCACGCGCGTGATTATCACACGCGTGAAGGGGACTACCTTCTTTGCGCAGCTCCAGCTCACCACGGCGGAGGGGGAGACGCTTTGGGTGGATTCCCGTCCGTCCGACGCAGTCGCGCTCGCCGTCCGCATGCATGCGCCGATCTTTGCCGACGAGCATGTCTTGAGCACTGCGGCGCTCCCAGACTTCGAGTCCATAGAGCGCGACGAGCGCGAGAGGGAGGCAGCTGCGTTCCACGACTTCGTCGAGGGCCTCACGCCTGAGGACTTCGCCCAGTAGGGGCGGCAGCGCGCTCCATCCGCGACGACAGGGGGCTCTACCACAACAGGGGACTAGGCCTTGAGTCGCTCGCGATCGAGGAACCCGAGGCGATTCGCTTGTCTCACCATCTCCAGCTGCAGCATGGCCTGGTTCGCCGCGTTGGCAACCAGACCAAAGAGTATGTCGAAGATCATCGCATCGAGGAAGGCGTCGCTCGATATGCCCAGCACGCCGAAAAGCGCGATGTAGGCAAGGAGGTTCGCACCGGGCACGGGGGGCGTCGCCACAAAGAGCAACACATCGAGCACGATCATCGTCGCGTACTGCGACGCCGTCGCATCGAATCCGTACTCACGTGCGCAGAACATCGTAATCGCCAGCGTCCCCACGATGCTCGACGGCATGTACAGGACCAATCCCTGGGGGAGCGTCACACTCGTGAACGCCTCATTCATTCCCAGGTCCCTCGTGCAGGAGTATTCCGTCGCACCGTATGACGCATCCAAGGTTCCCGCCCGCATGGCAGTCACAAAGGGGAGCCTGAGCTTTTCGACCAACCGACGCGGACCCACACCCGTTTGTTTGCAGGTTACGGCCAGATCTATGGCCATGAGGGCCGCGGTGGTGATCACCGACAACAACAAGGGCTTCCATAGCTGCAGAAGGACGGTAACTTGGTTGTCCCAAATCTCCAAGGCAAGTAAGATGCCCGCAAAGAGCGGCACGAAGCTGCTCACCCAATTGGTTATCAGCGAAGCCACGGCATTCGACTGGCGAACTATCCTCACAAGGTCGGTAACCTGTTCCCCCAGCGCAATGAGCGCACTGCCAACGATTGCCGCGAGGAAGAGGAGCTGGGGCGTATTTGACGTCGCGAACGGCTCCACGATATGCTCGGGAATGAAGCGCATCATGCCATCGAGCAGCTGCGCGATTCTGCGCATCTCGATTTCCTCATGGATGGCCCCGACCCGCAGCACGAGGGCGGAAACCACCACCGTCACGAACGCGATGAAGAAGCTTATCCCAAAGTACCTCGCAACCATGTGGCGCCACGAACCCCCGCGCTCATCGACCTGACGCATGTCGAGCAGCGTCGTGATTACCATGAGGAACACGACGGGACCGGCAAGTGCGTTGAGTAACCGCGTCCACATATTAAAGAGTGGGCTGAAGAGCGTGTCGTTGACCATGTCGCGCGTGGACTCGGGGAGCACAAGCATGCCCAGCACGCCGAGCACGCCACCGACGAACATGCCTCCCAGCAACGCGGCAGCGGGGTTTATGCCGGCGTAGGGGAGGGGAATGCGCAAGACGTTCTTGCCTCCCACATACGAATAGTGCGAGCGGATGCCCACCCACGTGAACAGCAGGGAAGCCGAGTCGTCAGAATCCGCGTCCGTGTTGCTCAGGGGGTTGTAGGCCTCACCAACGTGCTCGACGCGGATGGACCTGCCGATGAGGCTGTTCACGATCGAGACCACGGCCTCGTCTTGTTCCCCAAAGCGGTCGCGCAGGCAGAGAAGCGCATCCTCACCCGTAAGCCGCAGGCGAATGAGGTTGCGCCGCTCGATGCCCATCTCGCCAAGGGCCTCGTTCAGCCAGTCGGAGCATCCGTCGATGCCCTCGCCCGTGAGCTGCACAACCCTCGTCGCCTCGCCCCTGTCCAAGACCATGAGCCCTCCGTCCCCGCATAAGACCGCGCCCCGACGCCGCTACGCACGGTGTCGGGGCGCAACGACGTTGGGAGCGATGTCGTCGTGCTATTCGTCGAGCAGACTCTCGTCGAAGTCCTCCTCGCCGACATCCACGCTCGTCGGGTCTTCGACCTGGATGTCAAGCATCGCCTGCGCCTCGCCCGCACCGGCCTGACGCCTTGGCGCCTTCTTCTTGCGGGCGATCATGCGCGCCATCGCGCTCACCCGATCGCCTTCGGCAAGATTCATGATCTTGACTCCTTGCGTGGCACGGCCAAGCTTGCTGATGTCTTCCGCCTTCACGCGAATCATCACGCCCGCCTCGCTCACGATCATGAGCTCGTGCTGCGGACCAACCACACGACAGGCCACCAGCTTGCCCTTGCGAGCCGTCATGGCGATGGTGAAGACGCCCTGGCCACCGCGCCTGTGCTCGGGATACTCCGAGACGGACGTGCGCTTACCGAAGCCGTTCTCGGTCATGACGACGAGGTCACCGTTGCCGTTGGTTATCTCCATGCCCAGTACCCGCGCATCGCCCTTGAGGTTGATGCCACGCACGCCGGAAGTGTCGCGACCCATGGGCCGTACCTGCGACTCGTCAAAGAGGATGGCCTTGCCATCGGTGCTGCAGAGGATGACCTTGCTCCCCGGCTTCACGCGGCGCACGCCCACGAGCTCGTCATCTACCTTCAGCTTTATGGCGATGAGACCACCCGCACGATTCACGTCATAGGCGCTCATGGAGGTCTTCTTTACCATGCCCGACGCCGTAGCGAACATGAGGAACTCATCCTCGGGGAAGTCCCTGGCCGTAAGCACGGCAAGCGGGTGCTCGCCATCCGCGAGACTGAGCACGTTGACGAGCGCCGAGCCGCGGGCCTGACGGCTTCCCAGCGGCAACTCGTGCACCTTCAGACGGTACACCTTGCCTTTGTTGGTGAAGAAGAGCACGTAGTCGTGGGTACTCGCCACAAAGAGGTCTTCGACGTAGTCGTTGTCCTTGAGCGAGAGGCCTCGCATGCCTTTGCCGCCCCGACGCTGCGAGCGATACGTCGCCACCGGAAGGCGCTTGACGTAACCTGCGTGCGTGAAGGTGACGACCATGTCTTCCTCGGCGATGAGGTCCTCCACGTCGAGGTTCTCGGCAGCGCCTGCATTGATCTGCGTGCGACGCGGCGTGCCAAAGCGTGCCGCGATCTGGCGCAGCTCGTCCTTGATGACGCCGAGCATCTTGTCCTCATGGTCGAGCAGATCCTGCAGGTAGGCAATCCGCTCGCGCAGCTCCTCGATCTGGGCGACGAGCTCGTCGCGCGCCAGTGCCGTCAGACGACGCAGGCGCATCTGGAGGATGGCCTCGCACTGAATCTCGGAGAGGCCGAAGCGCTCGTTCATGCGCCGCTTGGACTCCTTGTCGTCGCGCGAGCTGCGGATGATGTGGACGATCTCGTCGATGTTGTCGACGGCGATGAGCAGACCCTCGCGCACGTGCAGGTCCTTCTGCGCCTTGGCAAGGTCGAACTTGGTGCGCCGGGTGACAACGTCCACTTGATGGTCGATGTAGTAGCGCAGCATCTCGAGCAGGGTGAGGGTGCGCGGCACGCCGTCCACGAGGGCGATGTCGATGACGCCGAAGTTCGATTGGAGCTGGGTGCGTTTGTAGAGGTTGTTGAGCACTACCTGCGGCACAGCGCCCTGCTTGAGATCGATGACGATGCGCATGCCCTTGCGGTTCGACTCGTCGCGCATGTCGGAGATGCCCTCGATGCGCTTCTCGTTGACTTGCTGGGCAATCTTCTCTTGCAGCGTGCCTTTGTTCACCTGGTAGGGGATCTCGGTGACGACGAGCCGCTGGCGGCCGCCCTTGCGCTGCTCCACGTGCACCTTCGAGCGGACGGTGATGGAGCCGCGGCCCGTTGCGTAGGCGTCGCGAATGCCGTCGGTTCCCATGATGATGCCGCCGGTGGGGAAGTCTGGCCCAGGAAGCACCTTCATGACGTCGTCGAGCGTGGCGTCGGGGTTGTCGATGACGAGGCATACCGCCTCAACCACCTCCGAGAGGTTATGGGGCGGCACGTTGGTCGCCATGCCCACTGCGATACCGGATGAACCGTTGACCAGCAGATTTGGGAAGCGGCTCGGAAGCACCGCGGGTTCCGAGAGGGACTCATCGTAGTTGGGTTGGAGATCGACGGTCTCTTTGTCGAGGTCGCGCAGCATCTCCATCGCGGCATGGGTCAGGCGGCTCTCCGTATAGCGCATGGCCGCCGGGGGGTCGCCGTCCACCGAGCCGAAGTTTCCATGGCCATCCACGAGCGGCAGGCGCATCGAGAAGTCCTGCGCCATGCGCACCATGGAATCGTAGATGGCCGCATCGCCATGGGGGTGGTACTTGCCCATGACCTCGCCGACGGTCCACGCACTCTTCTTGTGCGGGCGCGTCGGCACGATATGGGCCTCGTTCATGGCGTACAGGATGCGGCGGTGCACGGGCTTGAGGCCGTCGCGCACGTCCGGAAGGGCGCGGGCGACGATGACGGACATGGAGTACTCGAGGAAGGAGGTCTTCATCTCCTGGCTCATCTCGATGGGCTTGAGCGTACCGCCATGGATGTCCGTGAGGTCAAGGCGCGTTCCCGCCTCGTCGCTGATGGTATGGGAGAGACCCGCGCCCGCGAGGCCGAGCGAACCCTGCTCGGGTGGATAGTCGTCCTCCTCGTCGTCATAGACGTCAGAGGGGTCCTCGTCCTCGAGCTCGGGGTCAACCTCCATGTCGTGCATCGCGCGATTGACGAGGTCGTCCAGGTGGTCGCGTCCGTCCGGCCCCCTCAGCTCCTCCTCGTCGTCGTTGCGAATCTCGTCGTCGTTATCTGCCAAGCTAGTCTCCTATTCCAAAACGCGCCGCGCAGCGGCGCACACACTTTCTTCTCCCCGCGTTTGCACGGACGAAGCCCGTACGCTTCCGATTCAGGCTCCTTGGCCGCCGCGCGGTGCTGGTCGAACGCAAGTTCCGCAGCAACGCGAGGACTGTTCGAGCGGGTGACCAACACCGCGCGGCGGCCACGAATGCCTTAGATGTCGAGGAAGCGCACGTCCTTCGCGTGCTTCTGGATGAAGTCCTTGCGCTTCTCGACGGTGGTTCCCATGAGGTCAGAGACGGCCAGGTCGGCGGCGAGGGCGTCCTCCACGGTTACCCGCAACATGATGCGGTTCTTTGGCTCCATGGTGGTCTCCCACAGCTGCTCCGGGTCCATCTCGCCCAGACCCTTGTAGCGCTGCACCGTGTAGCGCGTGGGATCGTCGAACTTGGCCGCCTCTATGGCAAGCTCCTCATCGGTAAAGAGGTACTTGCCGGTCTTGCGGCCCTTGGGCTTGAGCTGGTACAAGGGCGGCTGTGCGACGTAGATGTAGCCCGCGTCGATCATGGGCTTCATATAGCGGTAGAAGAACGTGAGCAACAGGATGCGGATGTGCGCGCCGTCGACGTCAGCATCCGTCATAATTACAATCTTATGATATCGTGCCTTTTCGATGTTGAACTCCGGACCGACACCCGTACCGATAGCCGTGATGAGCGACGTGATGGTGTCGGAGCTGAGCGCGCGATGTTCCTGCACGCGCTCCACGTTGAGAATCTTGCCACGCAGGGGCAGCACGGCCTGAATGGAGCGATCGCGCGCCATCTTTGCGGAGCCACCTGCGGAGTCGCCCTCCACGATGAAGAGTTCCGTCATCTCGGGATCGCGCACCGAGCAGTCCGCGAGCTTGCCCGGAAGGCTGGCGGACTCGAGCAGGCCCTTGCGACGTGTCGCCTGGCGCGCCTTCTGTGCCGCGAGACGGCCCTTGGCGGCCTGGCTCGCCTTCTTGAAGATCTCCTTCGCGGGGTTGGGGTGTTCCTCGAGGTACTCGGCGAGACCCTGCGCCACCACTTTGTTTGTGAGGGTGCGCATGTACGAGCTGCCGAGCTTGGCCTTGGTCTGCCCCTCGAACTGCGGGTCAGGGAGCTTGACCGATATGACGGCGGTGAGCCCCTCACGAACGTCGTCGCCGGTGAGGTTGGGGTCCTTGTCCTTGAGCAGCTTCTTCGCACGCGCGTAGTCGTTGATGGTCTTCGTCAGCGCCGTGCGGAACCCCTCGAGGTGCATGCCGCCCTCGTCCGTGTAGATGTCGTTGGCAAACGAGAGAACCTGCTCGGAGTAGGTGGTGTTCCACTGCAGCGCCACCTCCACCTCGCCGCGCTTGTCGGCGGGCGCGTCGTCGGCGGAACGACCCTCGATGTAGATGGGACGGCTGAGGCCGGGGAGGATGGTCTTCTCCTCGTTGAGGAACTTTACGAAGTCGATGATGCCGCCGGCGTAGCAGAACTCGTCGACACGCGGCTCGAGCTCGCGCTCGTCCGTGAGCACGATCTTGAGGTTCTTGTTGAGGAACGCCGTCTCCTGAAGGTGATCGTGCAACGTGTCGTACGAGAAGGTCGTGGTCTCGAAGATCTCCTCGTCCGGCCAGAAGGTGATGGAGGTCCCCGTTGCCTTCGAGGTTCCCACCTGCTGCATCTTCTGCGTTACCTTGCCACGGCTGAACTCCATCCGGTACACGCCGCCATCACGCTTGACCTCGGCTATGAGCTTGCTCGAAAGTGCGTTTACCACCGAGACGCCCACACCGTGCAGTCCGCCAGACACCTTGTATGCGTCGTTGTCGAACTTGCCGCCCGCATGGAGCACCGTGAGAACGACCTCGAGCGTGGGGATGCGCTTCTGGGGATGGCGTCCCACCGGGATGCCGCGGCCGTTGTCGGTGACGGTGACGGAGTTGTCGGCGTGCACGGTGACGTTAATCCGCGTGCAGAATCCGGCCATGGCCTCGTCGACCGAATTGTCGACGATCTCCCACACCAGGTGGTGCAATCCGCTGGCGCTCGTGGACCCGATGTACATGCCCGGGCGCTTGCGCACGGGGTCGAGTCCCTCCAAGACCTTGATCGCGTCCTCGCCGTAGCCGTTCTGGTTCTTCTTCCTAGCCACGTAGTTCCTCTCTTCGAAAGGGCCGCCACGCATATCCGCGCGGCGGGTCGCAGCAGGCCCCACGAGGCCGTACGCCACCCTTCGTAGCCCTCCTATAAAGTGCGAAAGGCTATTATACCCCATCTGAGGGCCTGAGGGGCGATTTCAGGGCGTTTTTACATCGCCTACGTATCCTCAAGCTTACGGCGCGCCAACGTGGCGCACATCGCGCGAGAGACGCTTTGGCGAAGGCCATCGGGGAGTTCGGACGTCAACTCCCTCACGCGCTCGAGTTCCAGCGCGCTCAGTTCCCGGGGCTTGCTCGGCACTCGCGTTGCGGTGGTGGGCGCCTTCGGCCTCGAGGTGGAGGGGGGACGGCCCACGTCGAAGCGAATGTCGCTCACCGCGATTCCCGCGCGGGCGATGCGGGCGAGGTAGAGGTCTTTGTTGGTGCCAAGTTCTTGCGCGAGGAGACCCGAGTCAAGGCGTACGACCATGATGGGGTCCACGCCCGCGCGACCGGACTTGCGCAGCCACACGCCCGTGGTATGGGCACGCTCGCGGTCCCCGTTTGCCTGAAACCACGCACGTGCGGCACGCTGGGCATCCGAGAGCTTCGACGTTCCCGCCGCCCCGAACAGCGCACCAACAAGGTCGCCCGCTCGCGCGACGCCCCGATTCGCTCCGTCAACAACCGCCAAAGTCAATCACCTCCGCGCACTCGAGCAGCTCGGGAGGGAAGTATTGGAGGTTCGCGGTGGTGATGACCGTCTGGATCCTCCCGACGACGAACTCCGTGACGGCCGCCCTCCTGCGTGCGTCCAGCTCGCTCATGACGTCGTCGAGCAGCAGCAGCGGCTGCTCCCCCACGACGTCACGCGCGACGGCGACCTCCGCCATCTTCCAGGCCAACGCCACCGAGCGCTGTTGCCCTTGGCTTCCGAAACTCCGCGCATCGCGTCCCCCGATGGAGAACGACACGTCATCACGATGGGGCCCCACGAGCGTCACGCCACGTCGCAGCTCCTCGGCGCGGCGCTCGGCGATGGCATCCAGGATGAGGTCACGCAGCTCGTCGCGGGTGAGCCCTGCGGCATCGGGCCCAATCGAGCAGTCGTACACGCACTCGAGGGGCTCGTCAGCCACGCGCTCGTACACGCGGCGTATCTGCGTGCGCAGACGCTCGAAAAGCGCCATCCGCGCATGCAGCAGGGTGGCGCCGCCCAATGCCACGGCGCCGTCCCACGCCTCGAGCATCCCGAGGTCGACGTGGGCCTCCTTAAGCAGGCGGTTTCGCTGCTCGACCGCTCGCGCATACGCCTTGGAAACCTTGCGGTAGCCCGCGCTCGCCTGCGCCCCGAAGGCGTCGAGGGCGTCTCGCCGGGCGCGGGCCGACCCCTTGACCAGAGAGAGGTCGTCGGGGCAGAAGAGCACCGACATGAGCGTCGCGGAGAGGTCAGCCGGCCGACAGGGCTTGCCGTTGCGCTCGTACGTGCGCCGCCTGCCCCGCGCGGCGCGGCAGCACACGTCTATGACGCGCCCGTCCCCCTCGAGGCGAGCCTTCGCCCGCCCCTCGTCCGCGCCGTCGCGGACGAGCTCGGTCGTTCGCGGGTGCCTGAACGACGTTCCCGCAGTCAACAGCTGAAGCGCCTCGACGGTGTTCGTCTTGCCCGTCGCGTTCGGGCCGCACAGCACGTTGAGGCCGGGCGTGAGCTCGATGGTGCGCTCCTCGAAGCTGCGCCAGTCGCTCATCGCGACGCAGGTGACGGTGAGCCCCACGTGGCTACATCCTTACGGGCATGAGGAGGTACAGATAGTTGATGGAGGCATACGACTTGAAGATGGCTGGCTGCATGGAGCTGAGCAGCTCGAGCGTCACATCCGCATCGGACGAGACGGCCGCCACGCAGTCGAGCACGAAGTGGAAGTTCAGCGCTATGGACATCGACTCGCCCTCGATCTCCACGCCCATCATCTCGCTCGCCTCGCCCTGATCGGGTGACGAGGCGGAGAGGCGCAGCACCCCTCCGTCGGCGTCCGCGTCGAAGCGCACGGAGGGGTTCGACTGCGCGATGACCGAGACGCGGCGGAGCGCCTGCGCCAGCTGCTGGGCGTCAATGCGCACGACGGCATTCTGGGAGGTGGGGAGGAGTTGGCGGAAGTTGGGGAAGTTGCCCTCGATGCGCCGCGAGACGTAGGTGGTGCTTCCGAACGAGAAGACGACCTGGCTCGCGGTGATGCCAATGGTGATGCGCTCCGTCATGGACGGCAGCGACAGCACGTCGTGGAACGTGACGCCCGGTACAATGGCCTCAAACGCCTCGTCGGACTGAGACGTCTCGGTATTGGAGTCGCACACCGCCAGACGGTACGAGTCCGTGGCCACCAAGCGAATGGTGTTGTTCTCCACCGTGAGCAGCACGCCAGAGAGGATGGGGCGGGAGGTGTCCTTGCTCGTCACCTTGTACACCTTGTCCACCATGCTGGAGAGGAGCTCGCTCGGCAGCTCGATGGAGCGATCCGGCTCGATGGATGGGAACTCGGGGAAGTCGGCGGGGGAGAGTGTGTTGAGCCTGAAGTGCGACCGCTCGCACGACAGCCGCATCTGGGTGCCGTCGTCCTCGAAGGAGACCGCTGAATCCGGAAGGTTTTTCACCACGTTGGAAAGTGTCTTGCCCGAGACGACCGTCTCGCCCGGCTCCTCCACGTTTGCCGCGATGGCATGACGGATTGAAATGTTGCCGTTGGTGCTCTGGAACTCGATGCAGCCGTCCTCGGCTGTGATTTTGACCCCTGCCAGAATCGGCTGGCCTGATGTGGACGCGATGCCCTTGGAGACGACGCTGAGCGCGCGCATGAGCGCGGACTGGCTTACGATGAACTTCATCTCTCCCCCTGTTCTTATTAATTAGTTCTTAGAGAATACAGTAGTAGTAACAAGGTATGTTCAAATGTGGACAACATTGTATTCACGCAGGTAGATGCCGGTATTATGCGGTCGCTTCCCTCAACGTGTTCTCGCGGTGTTCGACTTTCTTCACACAATCGAAAGACGCTTTGAACACTTGTTGTGGGTTTGTATGCTCCTCTCTACACGGCGTCTACGGGTTTTGAACACGTCGTATTACGGATGTGGTCGCTGGTTTGGGGCTACTCGAGGATCTGGTCGCGGATGCGCGCGACGCGGTCCTGGAGCACGCGATCCTCGCGCATGCCCTCCTCGATGACGCCGATGCTGTGCTTGACGGTGGCGTGGGTGCGGCCGCCGAAGTGCTTGCCGATGTCGGCGAGGGTGTTGTCGGTGAGCTCGCGGGTGAGCCAGATGGCAATGTGGCGGGGCTCCATGAGCTCCTTGTTGCGCTTCGCGCCCACGAGTTGCGCGTGGTCGATCCCGTAGCTTCGCTCGACGGCCTCTTGGATCTTGTCCACCGTGACGCGCCGCTGCCCGGACGGCCACTTCTGCTCGGCCGCGCTGACCACGTCTTCCTCGGTCAGGTGCTCTCCGGCCGCTTCGCGCTGGTAGGCAAGCATGAGGCACGACTGCACGTAGCCCTCGATGACGCGGATGTTGGTGCCCGCGAGTTCCGCCATGCGTCGCCTGAGACTCTCGTCGATGTGCGCGTCGATGCCGGGGACGCGCTGCTCACGGGCGTCCGCCCGCATACGCTCGTAGAAGGCGTCGATGAGCTGCAGCTTGAGCTCGTAGTCGGGCACCTGGATGGAGACCGTCATGCCGGAGTCGAGCCTGCTCGTCACGCGCTCGTCGAAGCGCGACTGGCCCATACCCAGCTCCGAGGGAGTGCGGTCGGCAGCTAGAACGATCTGCTTGCCGTGGTTAATGAGGTAGTTGAAGGTGTCGTAGAAGAACCCGATGGTGCCCGCCGCCGTGCTCATGAGCTGTATGTCGTCGATGATGAGCACGTCGATGGCGTGGTAGTTCGCGGCGAGGGCCTCGGCTGCGCCGGTGCGCGCGTTCTTCATGGCCTTGGTGTAGTCATCGATGAAGTCCGTCGCAACGCGATAGGCGCAGAGCCGCTCGGGATCGTTCTGGGCGATGTAATTCTGTATGGCGCGGAGCAGGTGCGTCTTTCCGAGCCCGCTTTTGCCATATATGAAGAGTGGGTTATAGTTACGGCTTCCGTTGGCGACCTGCTTCGCGGCGTCGAGGGCGAACTTGTTCTGTGGGCCTTCCACGAAGCGGTCGAACGTGAGCGTCGAACCCACGTCGCTGAGGTCTTCCACGAGCGGATTTGGCTCCGGCGCAGCGCGTTTCTCGACCGTGGCCTCTGGAGGTGGCACGGGTGCAGGGGCTGGTCGCATCGGAGCGCGCTCGGGACGTTGCCTCTTGGGCTCCGCGCGACCGAGCTCAACCACCACACTCATCTGGGTGAATGCGGCGTCGGTCGCCGCGTCGTCAAGGTCCTGCGCGATGCGAGCGAGCGTACGCTGCACGAATCGCGAGGTGGTGAGCACGTGCAGAGACTCATCGTCCATCGAGGAGGCTTTGCAGCTCTTGAGCATGGCGGTGGTCGAAGCGGGGAGGTCGCCGGCCTCGAGGGTCGCAATGATGTCGTCCCAAAGCGCCTCGGCATCCGATTCGTTTGTGGTATCCATTGGTCTCCTTGTAGAAGCATGGTGATGAAACAACAGTATATGATGAAAACCGCGCTCGGGGATGTGGAGAATGTAGAAAAATCGGCATCTGCCCGCATCGTGTCAACATTCACGAGTCCACGGCGTGGGGTCAGCGCTGTAGATACGCCTGTCCCATGGAGGTGAGTCGACGCTTCTGCCCGTCCTTCCTCACGAGGCCCTGGTCCTCGAGCGCCTGCAGCTCGCGCGTCCAGGTTGGCTGCGACCCGCCGAGGGCCCGCGCGAGGTCGGAGGGCCCGACGGAATCGTGCGTTCGGAGGTATTGAAGAATCGCCTCGCCGCGCGAAGAGATGTTGACCCAGGGGAAGCCTCCGCCGGACGTGCCGGACTCGTCGCCAGGTGCTGCGGCACCCCAGGGTGGAGCCTGAGCTGGTGCCTGGGCAGCGTAGGGCGCCTGCCAGGACTGCGGAGGCCAGCCCTGCTGTTGGTAGGGCTGCTGGGGCCAGCCCTGCTGTGGTTGCTGCCAGCCTTGTTGCGCGGGGTACGGTTGTTGCTGCCAGCCCTGCGGCGGTTGCTGCTGGGGCCAGCCCTGCGTTGCCTGTTGCCAGCCCTGCTGCGGTGCCTGCGGTGAGTTCTGCTGGTACGAGGGCCAGGGCTGCTGCGTCTGGGTGGGGGAGAGCGACGCCGCTGAGGCTTGGGGGCCTGCGGATGCGGATATCGTCACGACGGTGCCGCCGGCCATGTTGTCCTCGATCAGGAGCGAGCCGCCCTTGTCGGCCATGTACTGTTGGACGTAGGGGAGGCCCGATCCAACGCCGCGGATGTAGCGGCGCATCTCCTCGGTTGCCGACGTCGTGCCGTATTGCAACGCCCGGTCCTTCTGGCGGATGCCGGGGCCTTGGTCCGAGAACCGTATGGTGTTGCCGTGGTCGAGGATCGAGACCGTCGGTTCTATGAAGTAAGCGTGAATGAGGTTCTCGACGATTTCGCGAATCACCATGAAGGGAATCATCCCACCTTGTGCTTGGGCGAGCTGGGTGACCTGCAGGGTGATTTCCTCGAGGTATGCGCGCACGTCCTTGGGCGCAACCTCGACGACGCGCGGCGCGGCCGCGGCATCGTCATAGACGGCGATGCGCGCCGGATGGCGCGGCTCGAGCGGATTCTCTGCCGGAGCCTGTCCGTTTTCGACGAAGGGATAGAAGTCCTCTGCCACGCGTAACCCGAACCTTTCTACAAACCATGAACGTTGGAAGAAAACTTTCAAGACAATTCTCATGTGAAAGAAAGTTTTCAACGGAAGTGAATAACGTGATGAAAACTCGTGAATATTGCCTTCCAACAACGCGAAAATTCTAGCACGAAGCATGCACATAAACGACTCTTTGAAATATTTCTTGCGCGCGAGGTGGGCAATGGCGCGATCTGGGGCTAATACTACGTCGGTTGAGAGCCTCTCGGTCACCGAGAGTTCCCGCGAGGTCACGCAGCGACGGCCCTGCCCAATGCGTACCGGATCCGGCGTGGTGGATGCAAGCCACACATACATCACATCGGTTCTTGACAGACGCGCCACGGCTCCCCTACAATCGGGAAACTTGAGTCTAACCTGCTGGGATAGTGCCCAGTCCACGGCTTTGCAACAGGAGGAACAATGAAGCGCACGTATCAGCCCAACAAAAGGAAGCGCGCGAAGACCCACGGCTTCCGCGCCCGCATGGCAACCAAGGGTGGTCGTCAGGTACTGGCCCGCCGCCGCGCGAAGGGCCGCAAGCGCCTTACCGTCTCGGACTAGCCTCTCGCATGGAGACCATCAAATCCAGGAGGGAATTTGAGCAGGTCTTCTCCGCTGGGCGGCGCTATGGCAGCCCGCTCGTGCGGTTGTGCGTGTTCCGTGACCCGTCCGCGAAGGGAAGGGTCGCGTTTGTGGCGGCAAAGCGGCTCGGCAACGCCGTGTTTCGTAACCGATGCAAGAGAGTACTGAGGGAGGCTGCCCGCGCATGCGAATTGCCATGCGCGGGTGCCGACGTCATTATGTTTGCGACGCGCGCGACGCATGACGCACACCCGGCGTCCGTCGCGGTGGATTTAGACAGACTGCTCACTAAGGCGCGCGTCCGATGAGCGTTCCGAAGGGAGTTGCTGCGCGTTGTCTCACCTCGGCAATCCGCGGTTATCGCCACTATGTGTCTCCGCTGTTGCCTGACTCGTGCATATATAGCCCGACATGCTCGCAATATGCACTTGAGGCAATAGATAAGTATGGTGCCGCCCAGGGGAGTTGGCTTGCGTTTCGGCGCATCCTGAGGTGCAATCCCTTCCACAAGGGCGGCTTCGATCCCGTTCCATAGATAAGAAAGCGAAGGCGCTCATACCATGTGGGAAGCATTTACCAATCTCATCACACAGGTTCTCACCGCGATATACGGGTTCTGCGGTGACTGGGGACTTGCCATCATCATCCTCACGCTCATCGTGCGTCTGCTCATCATGCCGCTCATGACGCGCAGCACACGCTCGTCGGCAAAGATGCAGGTGTTGCAACCAAAGATGCAGGAGCTGCAGGAGCGTTACGCTGACGACCCCGAGCGGCTGCAGAAGGAGATGAGCAAGTTCTACTCCGAGAACAACTTCAACCCCCTCGGCGGATGCCTGCCAATCTTGCTACAGATGCCGATATTCTTCGCATTGTTCGGCGTCATTCGTAGCGTTGGCGACCTCTCGGGTGGAACTGCCTCGTTCTACAACATCGTGCCCGACCTCACCGTTGGCCCCGGTGCCGTTCTCGCGAGTTCCGGATGGGCGGCGGCTGCGGTCTACATCTTCCTCGACCTGCTGTTTGGTGTGCTCACGCTCGTTCCGATGCTCCTGAACAGCAGCATGAACAGCGACGCGCAGCAGCAGGGCACCGCGCGCACGATGGGCATCTTCATGGCGGTCTGGATGGTGTGGATCGGTTGGGGACTGCCCTCCGGCGTGCTGCTCTACTACAACACGTCGGCCCTGTGGCAGCTCGCCCAGCAGCAGTTGGTTACCAAGCGCGTCATGGACCAGGCCAAGGCCGAAGCCGAGGCCGATTTGGCGAACAAGCCCATTGAGATTGACGTGGTGCGTCGCGATCGCAAGAAGCGCCCGCACAAGAAGGGCTAGAAAACACGAAGGACTAAGGGACGGGCATGGCACCTTGGTGCCATGCCCTTAAGCATAGAAATGGAGGTACCTCACATGGCGGATGAGATGACGGCCACTCCTGAGGTTGCCAAAGCGGAAGCGGAGGATCGTTACGCTGCGATGCGCGAGCGCTATGCGTCGGGCGAGGAGCTCACAGACGAGGATGTGGACACCATCGCTGACGTTGCCGTGGATTACCTGCGCAACGTGCTCGCGTTCTTTGGGGAGACGAAGGTGACGATCGATGAATACGAGGGCGATGACGGCGAGCTGATTCTCGACGTGACGGGTGGGGACCTGGCGGTGCTCATTGGCCGTCATGGTCGCACGCTCGACGCGCTGCAGATGGTCATCTCGTCCCTGATGAGTTCGTCGCTTCGTTTCCACTATCCCGTCGTCGTCGACGTCGAGGGATACAAGATGCGCCGCAAGGACAAGCTGCGCAACCTTGCGCTTTCTGCGGCGGCGCGTGCGAAGCGTCAGCACTCCAAGGTCACGCTTCCGCCCATGAATGCATATGAGCGCCGACTCGTGCACTTGGCACTTGTAGACGACGATGCGGTCACGACCCACTCGGAAGGAGAAGACCCCGCGCGCCGCGTGGTGGTCACTGCCTTGCGTGGGTAACGTGCGTACGCTCGCGACGCGGGAACAGTGGGCGACGCTCAGGCGACATCTCGAGTTGGTCGTCGAGCGGAACCAGACGGTGAACCTGACCCGCATCACGAGCTGGGACGAGGCCGTGTGCCTCCATATCGTAGATTCTCTGCTCCTGCAGGATGCCTTCGCCAAGGCGCCTGCGGGAGCTTTTGTCGACGTGGGGACCGGCGCAGGCTACCCCGGCATTCCCCTCGCCGTGGTCACCGGTCGAAATGCGACGCTCATCGATTCGGTTGGGAAGAAGGCCTCCGCCGTACGTGACTTTGTACACGAGCTGGGCATGGATGAGCAAGTCCGTGTCGAATCAATGCGTGTCGAGGAACTCGCCCGCAAAGAGCGCGGGCGCTACGCCGTCGTGACGGCCCGTGCGGTGGCGCAGGCAGGCGTCATTATTGAGTACGCTGCGCCGTTGCTGTGTCGCGGAGGCCGCCTCGTGTTGGCGAAGGCACGCCCCTCAGACGAAGAGATGCACGTGGGGGATCGCGTCGCCGCGCTGTGTGGCATGCGTCGTGTTTCACGTGAAACATATGAGCTCCCTGCCGACATGGGCCATCGGGAGATCATCTCGTATGAGCGCGTGGGAAACCCGCGCATCAAACTGCCGCGTGCGACGGGCATGGCCCAACACCATCCTCTGGGAATGTGAGGTTTCCTCGGGGATGTGAGGGCGCCCGGCCTCCATCATCGCCAAGCCAAGAGAATCTTCTGGTTACATCTGTCCCATGTTGGGCGTATCCTATGGTTCCGTTTCACGTGGAACCTTTTTTGAAAGGAGCGTGCATGGCGAACGTCATCGCGATCATTAACCAGAAGGGCGGGGTGGGAAAGTCCACCACTGCGGTGGACCTCTCTGCCGCACTCGGCGCCCAGGGAAAGCGTGTCCTGGTGGTTGACTTCGATCCTCAAGGTAATGCGACGAGTGGCTTTGGCATCGACAAGGACGATCTGAACCTCGACATCTACGATGCCCTGATGGACAACAAGCCCATTAGGGACGTGATTGTCGCCTCGTGTGCGCAGAACGTCGATGTGGCGCCGGCGACCATCGAGCTAGCAGGTGCCGAGATTGAGCTCGTGAGCGTCATGGCGCGCGAGAGCGTCCTGCGCTACGTTCTTGACCCGGTACGTGACGCATACGACTACGTATTCGTGGACTGTCCGCCCTCGCTCGGGCTGCTGACGGTCAACGCCCTGGTCGCCGCCGACTCCCTTCTCATCCCCATACAATGCGAGTTCTACGCCCTTGAGGGACTCTCCAAGCTTCTGGAGTCGATGCGCATGGTAAAGGGACGCCTCAATCCCTCGCTGGACATCTTTGGCGTCCTCATGACGATGTTTGACGTGCGCACGACCCTCTCCCGTCAGGTGGTTGATGAGGTCCGTGCCTACTTTGGCGAGAAGGTCTTCCAGACGCTCATTCCACGCAACGTCAAGCTCTCGGAAGCGCCGAGCCACGGTCTTCCGATCAACCTGTATGCCCCCACCAGCAAGGGGGCCTTGGCCTACGATGCCCTTGCCCTTGAGGTGATTTCGCATGGCTAAGCGCACCGGACTGGGTCGTGGCCTCGACGCACTTCTGGGCGAGACGGTCGGTGAGGTGAGGCATAGCTCCGATGCTCCCGGTCTGAGGGAGCTGCGCATCGAGGACGTGCAGCCAAATCCCGACCAACCGCGGCGCTCGTTCGACGAGGACGAGCTTGCGGAGCTTGCGGACTCGGTTGCACGTTGCGGGGTCCTGCAGCCTATCGTGGTGAGACCTTTCGGCGGCTCGTATCAGATCGTGGCAGGGGAGCGGAGGTATCAGGCGGCAAAGCGGGCCGGTCTTGCAACTGTGCCCGTCGTCGTGAGGGAGGTGAGCGACGAGGAGGTGCTTCAGCTCGCACTTGTCGAGAACCTCCAACGTTCGGACCTCAATCCCATGGAGGCTGCACGTGGGTATCGCGACTTGGCGGCACAAAATGGTTTGACGCATGCCGAGGTTGCCGAAATCCTGAGCAAGTCACGCTCGGCCATCTCCAACGCCATTCGCCTCCTCGACCTACCGGAGGAGGTCCAGGGGTATGTCGAGGATGGCTTGCTGAGTGCTGGGCACGCGCGCGCGATTCTTGCGGTTGCGGACGACGAGGGCAAGTGTGCGCTTGCCCAGAAGGTAATCCGTGACGGACTCACGGTTCGTCAGACAGAAACCCTCGCTCCGTTGTTTTTTGTCAAAGATGAATCGCATCGCGAGCCGAGGGCGGCAACCCCTCAATCGTACAAGGTGGCCGCGCGTCGTCTGGGGGAGGCGTTGGGGACCAAGGTTCGCGTGCGCACGGTGCGCGGGACGAACAAGGTCGAGATAGAATTTAGTGACGAGGAAGATTTGGAAGAACTCGTCGCACGAGTTATGGGAGGAGCATCATGAACGTACTTAACAGAATCACGGTGTTTCTGGGTGTCTTCATCGTGGGCGGGTACCTCGCGTACCACCACGTGCTCTCGGACGAGCAACGGGCTGACGTCGCCGCAGCGCAAGAAGAACTCAAGAAGGCCATGGAGGAAATCTCGGATGCCGTGATGCCGCTGGTCTCCAAGGGAACGCCTACCAAAGCGCAAGAACGTGCCGCGGCCGAGGCGAACCGTGCGCGCACGGCGCAGCAGTGGGAGGCCATCGGTTACTAGCCAAGGCGCAGAGGGTGGCGAGAGGGGCATCCCCCGGACGTGAAAGAATCGCACGTCCGGGGGATGCCCCTCTCGCCATGACTTTTGGCGGGCTAGCCGAGGCGCTGGCGCAGCTGCCCACAGGCGGCATCGATATCGGTGCCACGCGAGTTGCGAATGGTAGTCTCGACGCCGACGGACTCGAGGTGACGTGCGAAGTCAAGGGCACGGTGTTGGGAGCTTGGCTCGAAGTGCGAACCAGGGGTGGCGTTGAGCAGGATGAGGTTCACGTGACACAGTGTGTCTCGGCAGAAGTCGCACAGATAGGTGAGCTCCTCGTCGGTGTCGTTGACGCCGCGGATGAGCGCGTATTCGTAGGTGGGGCGTCTGCCGGTCCGCTCAGCATACTCGCCCATAGCGTCGTAGAGGCGCAAGAGCGACCACCGCTTGACGCCAGGCATGAGCGCGTCACGCGTGCGCTGGACGGCGGAGTGAAGCGATACGGCCAGCGTGAACTGCTCCGGCTCGCGCGAGAAACGCGTGATCATGGGAATGATGCCGCAGGTGGAGACCGTGAGGTGTCGCGCGCCGATGCCAAGGCCCGAGGGGTCGTTGAGTCGCCGGAGCGCCGCGAGCGTCGCGTCATAATTGACGAACGGCTCGCCTTGGCCCATCATCACCACGCTCGTCACGCGGCTGCCGAAGTCATCGCGGACGTGGATGACCTGCTCTACCATCTCGCCCGCCGTGAGGGATCGCGTGAGGCCAGATGCGCCGGTCGCACAGAACGCGCATCCCATTGCGCAGCCCGCTTGCGTGGAGACGCAGGCGGCAAGGCGATTGCCGGAGGGCATGCCCACACACTCCACGCTGACGCCGTCCTCATAGCGGAGTAGGTACTTGCGGCTGCCGTCCGAGGAGCGCAGGGCGGCCGCAGGTTTGCTCGTGCGAAGTGTGGCGTGCTCTGCCAGCTCGGCTCTGAGAGCCTTGGGGAGGTTGGTCATGTCGTCAAACGAAGCGACGCCCTTGTCCCAGATCCATGACTCAAGCTGCTTTCCGCGGAACTTCGGTTGGCCGAGCTCGGTGACGAGCGCTTCGAGGTCGCGTCGAGAGCATGAGAGGAGGTTGATTTTGCCGTCGCGTGGACGCGATGACTGCGTGTCTTCGCGCTGCTCGGTGTCGTGTTCCACGTCGTTGACAATTGAGTTTGTATGTTCTTGAGGTTGCATGTGAGATTGCCCTTGTCGTCGTGATGAGCCGCTTGGGGTAGTATCCTCATCATCTGGATTATTGCGCAGATACGAGTCTAGCGCAGGTAGGACGAACAAGGGGCAAAAACATGCCAAACCAAGATGTTACGGCAAGCAAGGTCGTAGTGCTTGCAGGTGGATGGTCGGACGAGCGTGAGGTCTCGAAGGTCTCTGGCTCCGAGGTCGCCAAGGCTTTGGAGGAAGCGGGGTTCAATCGCGTGGACTTGCTCGATCCGGCTTCCGATGACTTCCTCTCCCGACTCGTGAGTGGTGATTACGACGTCGCGTTCATCGCCATGCATGGCAGGATGGGCGAGGACGGCAGCGTGCAAGGCCTGCTCGATGTCGTGGGCATTCCTTACACGTTCTCTCATGTGTTTGCGTCGTCCTTGGCCATGGCCAAGGACATGGCCAAGTTGGTGTTCCACAAGGCTGGCATTCCGGTGCCGAGGGGCGTCCAGCTCACCGACGCACATCCCGACGAGGGCGAGCTCGACAAACTGGTCGAAGAACTCGGTCTTCCGCTCTTCGTGAAGCCTGTGGGCAACGGGTCGAGCTTTGGCATCTCTCGGGTCACCACGCGTGAGGAACTTGCGCCCGCCATCGTGATGGCCGCATCTAACGGAGACAGGGTTTTGGTCGAAGAAGCGATTGAGGGTACCGAGATAACGGTTCCGGTCGTGGGCAACGACGACGCGGAGGCGCTGCCCATCATCGAGGTCGTCACTGGGGCAGATTTCTATGACGTTAAGGTCAAGTATGAGCCGAGCGACCTTCACCACGTGATACCAGCGCGCTTGAGTAGTGCGACCTATGCGCTTGCGCAGGAGTACGCGATTCGGGCACATCGCTCCTTGGGTTGCGTCGGTTGTTCGCGTAGCGACTTTATCGTGCGCGCAGATGGCGTGCCCGTCATCCTCGAGACCAATACGATTCCGGGCATGACGCCGGCAAGCCTGCTGCCAGACGCGGCGCGCCATGCGGGCATCGAGTTTCCGGAGCTTTGCAAGAGGTTCGTCGAGCTCGCCCTTGAGTGCGAGAGCCCGTCATGACGGATACGGTCAGTAGCTTGACCATTGAAGACATCATTCTTCCTGGCACGCCTGCCCACATACGGGAACGCTACGCCAGTTTGGCGGCCCGCAGCCGAGAGGCGCGCTTCGGCCTCCTTGAGGAAGATGTCGTGATGCTCGACACAGAGACGACGGGGCTCTCGTATCGGAAGAATGAGCTTATCGAGATTGCTGCGGCCCGGCTTTCGGGAGGCGTGGTTGTGGAGCGGTTCCAGACCTTCGTGCACCCGACGGGTCCGATTCCCCGCGAGATCGTCTCCCTTACCGGGATACGCGATGTTGACGTGACCGATGCTCCTTCCGCGATTGATGCTGTCGGGATGCTCGCCGACTTCGTTGGTGGCATGCCCATCGTTGCGCATAACGCAACCTTTGACCGCTCCTTTGTGGAAGGTGCCGCACAAGGCTTTGAGGTATCTGATACTTGGATTGACTCTCTGGCGCTCTCGCGCATCGCATTGCCGAGGCTCAAGACCCATCGTCTGTCGGACATGGCAATGGCGTTCGGTTGTGAGTCCGTCACACACCGCGCGATGGATGACGTCGATGCCCTGTGCGGGCTCTGGCGCATCATCTTGGTCGCCCTGAGCGACCTGCCTGACGGGCTTCTCGAACACCTTGCTTCCATGCACGATGAGGTCGAATGGGCCTATCGCCCCTTGTTTGCGTACTTGGCGCAGCGGAACCCGGGAGCGAGATTCTCCTTGCTTTCGGAGCGGCGTACGCTGGGTGGCTTGCGCGACGGTAGGAGACGCGAGGACGCGATGGAGATTCCTCTCCATGCGCCGACGCCGGAGGCCATACATGCTGCATTTGGTGCCGATGGACTCGTATCGTCACTGTACGACTCCTACGAGTTGCGAGACGAGCAACTCGCTATGGCACAGCAGGTGTGTGACGCACTTGCCACCTCGACGCATCGGTGTTTGGAGGCGGGAACAGGAGTAGGCAAGTCGATGGCCTATCTCGTTCCCGAGGTGATGTTCGCGCAAGCGAATGATGTGACGGTGGGCATAGCGACAAAGACGAACGCACTCGCGGACCAGCTCGTGAGTCACGAGCTGCCTGCGCTGGCCAATGCCCTCCCGAGTGGCGTCACGTATGTGAGCCTTAAGGGGTGTGAGCGGTATCCGTGCATGAGAAGGCTCGAGCTGGCGGCGAGGGGAACCCTGCCGGCTGGTGCGGAAGAGAATGCCGAAGATGTGCTGACCGCCATTGCGGTGACCTACGCGTTCGCCTGTCAGTCGATCGATGGCGATCTCGATGCCCTTGGGATTCGATGGCGTGCCGTGCCAAGGGAATTGTTGGCGACAACGTCCAATGAGTGTCTGCGGCGTGGATGTCCGTATTATCCGCGAGGCTGCTTCGTACATGGCGCCCGAATGGCTGCGTCATGTGCCGATGTGGTCGTCACCAATCACTCCCTGCTGCTGCGCGACATCGATGCGGAGAATGCCATTCTGCCGCCCATACGTCATTGGGTGGTTGACGAGGCGCATTCGTTCGATGCCGAAGCGCGAAGACAATGGGCGCATGAGGTATTAGGTGATGAAATACGACGTGCATTACAGCAGCTAGGAGGCCTAGAGCGAGGTCTAATACACAGTATTATTACCAAGGGCTCCCATATGGACGCGGCGACGCTGGTGGCTGGGCTGATGGCAAAGGCAGCCTCGTGGGTCCAACGGACATCGGACGCTTCGATCGACCTCTTTGAGGCAATACACGGCCTGTCTATGGTCGCTGGCTTTGGTGGATACGAGAGCACGACGCTGTGGATTGATGAGGGGCTACGTCAGAGTGCGGAGTGGCATGCCGTGGAGGATGCGTCAGCGAAGCTGTTGCCGCTTCTGGACGAGACGGTCAAGGTACTCGACGAGGCGCGCGAGGCGCTGGCTCCCGAGGATGCGCAGTCGGCGTCAGAGCTGCAGGATCCCTTGCGACGTCTGCGCGCCTTCCAATCATCACTGCGAATCATCGTGCTCGAGCCGGATACTGCATATGTATACTCGGCCGAGCTCTTCAGGGGGCGACGCCGTGTGGGCGACCGCTTGGTTGCCGAGCTCCTCGAAGTCGGGCCGGCACTCGCGAACAAATGGTACCCCGAGACAAAGAGCGTGGTATACACATCCGCGACCATGGCGGTGGGCGATAGCTTCGAACACTTCGCGCATGGCGTAGGATTGGATTTGCTTCCGGCGGAGAAGCACCTCAATGTGCGTCTAGAGAGTAGCTATGACTTTGACGCGAACATGTCTGTGATAGTCACGCGCGATTTGCCCGAGCCTAATGACCGCAGGTATCTCGCCGCACTCGAGGATTTGTTGTTTGATGTGCACTGCGGGATGGACGGATCCGTGCTTACCCTCTTCACGAACCGACGTGAGATGGAGCGTGTGTACGAGGGTCTGCGTCCACGGCTTGCCTTGCGTGGTCTCGACCTTGCATGCCAGCAGCGCGGTTCGTCACCGCGTCGTCTGCGCGAGCGTTTCGTCTCGGAACGGAAGCTCTCGTTGTTTGCCTTGAAGTCGTTCTGGGAGGGGTTCGATGCGGCGGGCGATACGCTGCGGTGCGTCGTGGTGTGTAAGCTCCCCTTCGCCTCCCCGCGCGAACCGCTCGTGCGTGAGCGTGAGCTGCGAGACAGACGCGCCTGGTGGCGGTATTCGCTGCCGGAGGCGGCGCTGGAGGTGAAGCAAGCTGCTGGGAGGCTTATCCGTTCCTCGAGTGATACGGGTGTATTCATCTTGGCTGACGGACGTATTAGTACCAAACGTTACGGGAATACGTTCATCAGTACGCTGCCCTCACATAACTGTATTACTCTGGAGACTCAGAACGTAGCACGCTATCTGGCACTTTGGCGTGCATCGCACGAGTGACGCTGCGGCTACGCGTGTGAGAATAGGTATTATGGCTCGGGCCCGAGAATACGACGTGCGTATTTTCGGGCCCGAGCCATAATACCTTCGTCGTTTGTGACGACACCACCGGCGCACGCAATAATACGACGGAGCAGCCAGTCGCTCCGATCCTCGTAATACGGTATTAGACCCGTAATACTGGACGTAGTATGTCGGGTAATACGTAGCCCAGGCCAATCAAAAAGTGTTACATATGACAGGTCGAGGAAGGTAATCTCGACTCTGTGTGCAGCGGTGCGCACGATGTCATTGCCTTGTGGTAGACGACCTCGCGGACCGAGCGAAGGGTCCTCCATGCGGTCGAGACGGAAGGTCCGCTCTTGGAGCACATCCAAGTCGTGTGCATCGACATACCAGAAGTCGTCTTCCAGGCGAAGCTTTCGCACGAGTATGCAGCGCTCCCTGGGCGAGTCATCCGCTAGCCCTTGATACAAGAAGGAGAGCATGCGCTCCTCGGACTGAGCGCGGGCGCATAAGCGCAGCGTCTGCGCAAGCAGTGGATTGTTGGGACTTCCCAATGATTTGCGCACCTCGTCATGCTCGACACTTGGCGAAGCATAGGCTTCAGTGAGGCGTGCACGTATCGGGTCGTCAGCTGGCACTTCAGCGTAGTCAAGCGCATGCATGAGTGCCATGGTCTCTGCGTGCGTCAAACGCAGCGGATGCCCAGACGCACCGGGGTAGGCGAGCGTGAACTCGGTCATGTCGTCGTTTGCGCTAATGAGCAGGCCGCCTGTCTCCTCGCCGGTCGCCTGGCAGACGATGCTCATCATGTTGCCCGCCTCGGCAGTGCTAATGCCAAGCCTGGTGGCAAGGGCGTCTATCGTCACACGGTCGCCCGTGCGACTCAGCGAGCCGAGGACAGAGACAAGCTCGCGTATGCGTTCTGAACCAAGTCGACGTCCGGCGCTCGTCTTGCGGCTCATCGGACTCCCTCCTCCGCGGATGTCTGCAGACGCCTGTTCCACTCGCTGACAAGGGATTCGGGCATCGTGGGCCGAAGGCCCTCTGCTATCGCCCATGCGCCGGCGGCTTCCTCATCTGCCACTGCGAGGCGCACAAACATCGTGCCATTCTCATCACGCCAAATCCCACGATTGGCGACCGACTTCCGCACATCGGTGAGGCGGCCGGCCGGAACGCAGAACTCGGCCTCATAGATCGTAGGACCAAGTTGGAAAGGTAGGCGTATGTAGTCGCGCACACTGAAGTCGGGCGGCATCGGGTACGTCTTGTTCGCAATCTCGCGAACCGAATGGAACCGGTTCAAGTTGTACACATGGGGCTCCTGCAAGTGCTTGCCATCCGTTTGGTCGAGCAAGCGAGAGGCCACGAGGTAGGTTGTGCTTCGAAGGTGGAAAAGTCCAAGGGGGACGATGGTGCGATCGGTGCGCGATCCATCGGAACGCTCGTACGAAACGCGTGCCGCATGACGATGCGAGAGGCATGTCTCAAGGCGCTCGAGCTGTCGATTGCGCACGCGAGCTTCCGGCGGTATGGGCGCTACGGAATCGCCTGAGAAGGAGCGGTCGATCTTGGTGAGTGCGAGTCGTAGGTCGTGTGCGAAGGGAAGCGTCGGGTCTGCGGCAAGGGGGAGCAGCAAACAGTCGAGATAGAGGGCGTCTTCGGGAGTGAGGTCGGAACCGCCCACGAAGGAGGCATCCTTGTCGATCTGCCATGCTGCCTCGCCGGTGGGGAGGTCGTGGCGCACGACGGAGAGGCCCGTCGCGCCTAGGCGCGCACGGTCGCGCTGATATGCCTTGCGAAATGCCTCGTCACCAAGTTCGGGGTAAAAGTCGATGCGAATGTGGCTGGTCGTCACGGGTCGCCGCGCGTTGGTCAAGGCGATTGCAAGCGCCACCACGCGACGCGCTGTGCGCTCGTCCTCCGTCGGCTCCCTAAAGTCGTCGTCCCACACATCCATGTGCTTCCTCCCGTGGTACGCGCTCGGGTGTGTTGCCACATCGCAATCCAGGTGAGTGTACCATGTGACTGCATATTATCTGCAAGTGCGCTACAGCATGGTACACTCTACCAATAATGTTAGATGTGCTGCAGGAAGAGCATCGAGAGCCGCCGAACATATCTGCCGCCTACCTCCATGTGCGACGGAATACCAGTGCATTAGACGTATACTGTAGGGCCGAGCGTGTAGCCGGATACGCAGCAAAGGATGGACAGCATGGCCAAGACGCGAGACTACATGGACTATCTTGATGACTCGATTGGGATAGCCCCCGCATATAGCCAAGAGGAATACCAGGCGAGCGAGGTAATTTCTCAGATCATGCGGGAGCATGGAATCGAGACGTCGGTGGAGGAGTTTGATGGTCAGGGAGCGGGCACCATGGTTCGTGACGCCGTCATGATCATCATGTTCCTTTCCCTGCTTGTCGGGGGCCTGCTACAAGGAGCTCCCCATATGATCTTGCTGCTTGTCGCGCTCGTCGCAGCGGGACTGCAGGTGTACGCCCACTTCGTCCGGAACGTGTTCGGACTCGTGGGGGGCCACCGCAAGAGTCAAAACGTCGTGGGAGTTCGGCGTGCGTGTGCGGAGGAGGTGGTGCGAGGCTCGCGCCCAATCGTCGTGGTCGCTCACTACGACACCCCGCGAGAGAGCGTTCTGCGCAGGCCGGGCATCGCACGCTACGAGGCGATGCTCCTGCGCATTGGCATGTTCTGCCCCGCGGTCGTTGCCGTGTCGCTCTTGTTCCAGATCATGATGTTCCTGCCCGAGACGGTTCGCATGTTCATGTGGGTGGTAGGCCTCATCGCGTCTCTGCCCGCCTTGCTCGCTGCCGTCACGTCCATCATCTCTAGCTTTGGGCCTTGCACGCTGGGGGCAAACGACAACAAGTCCTCAGTTGCGGCGCTCCTCTCCATGGTGAACAGGGTCAATCCGGCCGATGACCGAGCAACTGTCGCAATCGAGGGACGCCATGCGCCTCGGAAGCGGCGGCTCGCGGAGGAGCCAGTCGAGCCGGTGCGTCAGCGCGTTGAGGTTGTCGAGGAGGTCAAGGGCGTACGTCATGGCGAGGAAGTGCTCCGCTCGCTGGCCATCCTGCCCGCCTCGTGCGAGATTACCTATGAGGAACCGCGCGTGACCTTCGTCGAAGAGCAGGAAGAGCCGGCAGAATTCCAACCCGAGGAAGAGCAGGTGGCCGAGCAGCCTCATGCCGATGACGATCTCGCATACGATGATGACGAGCGCTTCGAGGATGATGCGTTTGATGACTACGTTGACGATGCGGATGACTTTGGCGATGAGTTCCAAGGAGATGCCGCAGACGAAGGTGCGAATAACACCGAGCTGGAGAACACCGATCTCGACTCGGAGGACTTCGAAGAGGGCGACGAGGGTACGTGGGACGACGGCTACGACCAAATCGACAACGATGAGCTCGAGGAGGAGGATTCGTATGACGAGTCCTTCGATGACGGCGATCGTTACGACGACGAATACGACGACGACGAATATGACGACGAGTATGGCGATGGGTACGATGACGAGTATGGCGAGGAAGACGCAGAGGGTGAGAGGGACGACGCGCCCATAGGGTCATCGATAGGCAGTTGGTTCTCCGAGAGATTCAAGGCGATACGCGCACGTCTCACCACCGATGACGATGATGAAGACTGGTTTGATGACGAAGACGAGGATGCCGAAGGTAACCGCAATCCAAATGAGGGGGAGGATGAGGCTCCGGACGCATACGATGAGGAAGCGCCGGAGGATGACGAGGAAGAACCGCTTGCGCAGACGGACGAGTCGGACGATGACGACAGCGAATTCCTGACCGATGAGGATGAAGAGTACCTGACCGACGAGGAGTACGAGGAGGCCGAGTCGGAGCCTGAGGAGTCACTCGACGAGGAAGAGGACTACGAAGCGGACTACGACATCGAGTCGGACGAGTACGAGGATGATTACCTCGAAGATCCCGATGCGGACTTCGATGAGTATCTCTACGAAGACGAGGTCGAAGAGGATGGAGACGAGCCAATTGATCGTTCGGCACGTATACCGTCCCTTGAGGACGAGCCGAGCGATGAGCCGATTCCCAACAGCGACGAGGCTTTACAGGCATATCCGGCGGCGGAGGAGTTCGATACCTCCGATCCGGATGCCATGGCAGACATGGCGTTCGATGCCGAGCTCGCGGAGGAATACGCCTCCGACTTCGAATACGACGAGGAATATGACCAAATCTTCAACGCACAGTCTGCAGTGGCACCCGTCATCGCTCGTATGCCAGAGGTGGATGTCGAGTACGATGACGATGAACTGCTGGATGACGAGTACGAGCGGCTGGATGACGGGGGAGAGGAAGACCTGGAGACCGACGTCTACGACGACGAGCTTCTCGACTCGGATGACGACGTGCTGATGGACCCGTACGATTCAGATGAAGGTGACGAGGGGTCTTGGGAAAGCAGCTACGACGTGGATGACGACGAGCCAGTGAGGGCGTCGGATCGCCAGCAGGACAACCCGTCAATTGTCGATAAGATACTTGGGTTGTTCCGCGGCGGGAAGCGCCGTAAGGCATCGCGTCGTGCCGCCGTTGAGGACGAGTCATATGATGATGCAAATTACGACGACGAGCTTGTTGAAGATGACTCGTATGGGACGGCGTATGAGGGAGATGACTACTATCTCGATGATGGCGAAGACGGATCGTATGATGCGTACGCTGAGTCGCAGGAGCAGGAATCATCGAGAGATGCACACTACGAAGAAGATGTGCATGACGCGAACGATTATGGCGAGTTGATGGAGGACGAAGAATACTACGAAGAGTATTACGAGGACGAGTATTACGAGGAGGAGGAGACCCCACAGCTGCAAGACCCGAACCTGCTGCACTTCGATCGTGAGCAGGATGACGATATCGTTGCGCGCGATGACTCAGGACTCAGCACGATTTCTGATAGCTATGACCTCTATGCTGATGACGTTGCGCGCGAATCTCGCCGTTCCCGCCCAGCCGCCATTGAGGATCCAACGTGGGGAACTTCTACGTATCAGCCAGCACGTCCCGCGATGAACATTGCTCGTCGTGCCGCGCTTTACGATTTGCCCGATCCCTCAGGTAAGACAATTGACCCGCTCGATGATGACTACGAGTACGAAGACGATGTGCCGGCCACGCGTGAGGAGGCTAGAAATGGTGGCGCGCGTGGGGGATTCTGGAACGACGACAGGGATGCCCGTGCGAGTTCGTGGAAGGGAGGCGCCACGCTGCGCGAGGACTTGCGCGATGCGGACGAGCTCTTCTCGGATGCGGACATGCAGGATGCCATGCTTGAGCTTGGTGATGAGTTCCTTGATGAGCATGACATCTGGTTCGTCGCAACGGGCGCATCGGATCGCGACCATGCCGGCATCAAGGCGTTCCTGGACGCGCATCGTAGAGAATTGAGGGGTGCCTTCCTCGTTAACTTGGAATGCGTGGGTGCCGGGTCGCTTGCGGTGTATGCGCGCGAGGGCATGAGGGATCGCCGCAGGGCCGATCGCAGGTTGGTAAACCTCATCACTAGCATCGCGCGTGACCTGCACATCTCCATGGATACTGCTATGTACGATTGGGACGAGACCGACGCTGCAACGGCCATGAGGGCACGTGTCCGTTCGGTGACGATCGTTGGCCTCGATGAGAATGACCTTCCCGCATTGTCGCACACGTTGGATGACGTGCCCGAGAATGTGAACCCGGAGCAGGTGGATGACGTCGTCCGCATCGTCACGGAGATCGTTCGTCGCGCATGACGTCCATATGATCCTGCACGCGCTCAAGCAAGCTGCACCTGTTGCGTTCTCTCGCCATGAAGCGAGTGGACGCAACAGGTGCAGCAAAAAACACGGGTCGATGGGGTGGAATGACAGGCAGGCGGCGCATGCCAGATACAAAAAAGCCTCCGTCAAGGAGGCTCTTCTCATCTATGGAGCGGGTGACGGGATTCGAACCCGCGAATGGTAGCTTGGGAAGCTACTGCCGTACCACTTGGCGACACCCGCATAGCAATGCATCATAACACAGTTTGTTCGAGAATGCCAACGCCAATATCCTGTAACATCAGTAGCTGCATGAACAAGGCGAAAAACGATGGCTGAATTGCGCCAGGGAGGTTGGGGATACCACATGTGCGGGCAGAGAAACTCTTCCCAAGTATCGATTGAGGCCGAATTGGCTGGCCTCACAGATCAGATTAACCGGTATGCGGAACTCTTGGTCCGCAAGGGCGTGGCGCTGAGGCCCGGGCAGGAGCTCGTCGTCACAGGGCCAATCGAGCGGGCCGACTTCGTACGCGTGGTTGTGAGGTGCGCCTATGAGGCCGGGGCGGGGAACGTGACGGTCATTTGGTCGGATGACGAGCTGAGTCGTCTGAACTATCAATACCACGAGAGCTCCTTCTTTGAGCGCGTGCCCGCATGGAAGCGCTCCCAGCTCAATGACCTAGCGGATGCCGGGGCGGCGTTCCTCACGCTCACTGGGTCCGATCCAAACGGTCTGAAGGGCGTCGCTCCCGAGAAGATCGCGACGGCCTCGCGGGCACATAACGAGCAGTGTGCGGCGTATCGCGAGGCGTTGCTCTTCGGGAGATGTGCTTGGTGCATCGCGGGTGTGCCTGTCGTCGCATGGGCGCGCGCGGTCTTTCCCGAGATGGGAGACCATGAGGCGGTTCTGCATCTCTGGCGCTCGATTCTCTCTACGGCGCGCGCAGACGGACCCGATCCTCAGGAGGCGTGGGAGCGTCATAACGCTGCCTTCGAGAAGAACAAGCGCATCATGAATGACTATGCCTTCGATCACCTGCGCTATCGCTCCGCAAACGGGACTGACTTCGTGATCGGCATGAACAAAGGGCATCGCTGGGAGGGTGGGTCAAGCATCGGGAGCGACGGGAGGGTGTTCTTCCCCAACATTCCCACCGAGGAAGTGTTTACGTCGCCCGACCGCCTGCGTGCCGAAGGTATCGTACACTCGGCGATGCCGCTGGTCTACGCTGGAAACGTGATAGATGACTTCTGGCTGCGTTTCGAGGCGGGCAAAGTCGTGGAGTTTGGCGCACGGGAAGGCGAGGATGTCCTGCGCAGCATCGTGGAGTCGGACGAGGGATCCTGCCGCTTGGGAGAGTGTGCCCTCGTTGCCAAGGACACGCCCATACGTCAGAGCGGCCTGCTCTTCTTCAATACGCTCTACGACGAGAACGCCAGCTGCCATCTGGCACTGGGGAAGGGGTTCCCCGAGTGTGTGGAGGGCGGATTCGAGATGAGTTCGGATGAGCTCGCGGCGCACGGCGTCAATACGAGCATGACGCACGTGGACTTCATGATAGGCTCAGATGATCTGGAGATCGTGGGAGTCACGGAGGACGGGGAAGAAGTGCCCGTCTTTCTTGAAGGACGTTGGGCATGGAGCGAAGCGTAGCGCACTTATACTACTATGTCGTATGCGAGTGAAAGGATGGCAACAATGAGCAAGGAACAGGCAACTCCGCTCGTAGGCATCATCATGGGGTCGAAGTCCGACATGCCCGTCATGCAGGCATGCGTAGATCAGCTCGAGGAGTTCGACATACCGTACGAGCTTGTCATCGCATCTGCCCATCGGAATCCCGCGAAGGTGCATGAATGGGCTTCCACGGCGGCTGAGCGAGGCTTGCGCGTAATAATCGCAGCAGCGGGCAAGGCAGCGCACCTCGGCGGTGTGGTGGCAGCTTTCACGCCGCTTCCCGTCGTCGGCGTACCCATCAAGACGAGTGACCTTGGTGGTATGGACTCCCTGCTTTCCATGGTTCAAATGCCCTCCGGCGTGCCCGTGGCGTGCGTTGCCATCAATGGTGCGAAGAATGCGGCCATCTTTGCAGCTCAGATTCTGGGTGCCGGCGATGATGGAAATCGTCAGAAGGTCGTGGACTTTAAGGTTGCAATGGCGGAGGGGTAATCGCATTGCGATGAGCCTGCGAAGAAGACGGAAGGTCAGGAGACGTGCATGGCAAAGCATGTGAAAGGTGAGGGTGCATCGCGCGCACCGAAGCGACGTGGTGCGAAGTCGCGTTCGAACGTGGTTTCGAACATTCTCATTGTTGTGGGAATTGCGCTGCTGCTCGTTGCTGGAGTCACATTCATGCACAACGAGGAGAACTATCGAAAGATAGACGAGACCAACGAGCGTGTGGCGGAATATGCCAAACTGACCGACGATGCAGAGACGCCGCCCGAGGTTGACTGGGAAGCACTCAAGGCGATGAACCCGGATGTGGTTGGCTGGCTACAAGTGCCCGGCACCATCGTCAACTACCCTGTCTATCAGGCGGGGAGCAACGAGGTCTACCTGAATCGCGCGCCAGATGGCAGCTCGAGCATTGGCGGCTCGGTGTTCATGGACTTCGAGAACACCAAGCCGGGCATGATTGATGAGCAGACCATCATCTATGGCCATCACATGCGCAACGGATCGCAGTTCAAGCAGATTGCCGACATGGACAAGCAAGAGCTCTTCGACGGCGTCAATCTGGTGTGGTATGTCACGGAGGATGCGGTCTATGACCTCGTCCCGCTCTTTCTGTACTACACCAACGAGGGAGACCTCGAGGTGCGACAGTTCAAATTCGAGAAGCTCGACGACTTCCACAAGTATCTCAACGGGTACTTCGAGCATGCGGTGACGAAGCGTGCCGACGCGAAGCAGATAATCGATCAGGTGGAACACGTGCTGACGCTCTCCACCTGCAACTATTACGACGGATATGGAAGGACGCTCTTGGTGTGTGTCCCGCGCAACGAGGTGCCGGGCACGCCTCAGTACGAGGTTGCGGAGCCAATCCGAGCGGCACGAAGGGCCGAAGAGCAGCGCAAGGCGGCCGAGGCCGCAGCTGCAGCCGCGGCGGCTGCTGCAGAGCAGGGAGAGAACGCGGACGTCCAGGTGACAACCGAGATTACTGAGTTTGTCGAGGAATAAGGCACGGCGCCACGTAGCGCCATAGGAGGAGAGCTCATGGCTGAGCATGTAACGTATGCTGATGCAGGCGTCGACGTTGACGAGGGCGCTCGCGCGGTCGATGCCATCAAGGATGCCGTCGCCACTACGATGCGTCCCGAGGTCATAGGTGGGCTCGGGGGGTTCGGCAGTTGCTTTGCGGCATCCGCCCTCAAGGAGATGGACGATCCGGTGCTCGTGAGTGGGACCGATGGCGTGGGCACTAAGCTCGCCATCGCGCAGCTGCTCAATCGACACGATACCGTGGGGGAAGACCTCGTGGCCATGTGTGCCGACGATGTCGTGGTCGTTGGTGCCGAGCCGCTCTTCTTCCTCGACTACGTAGCCGTAGGCAAGCTCGAGGCTCATGCGATGGCCCAGATCGTGGGGGGCATTGCGACGGGGTGCCGCAAGGCGGGCTGTGCGCTTGTCGGAGGCGAGATGGCGGAGCATCCCGGCGTGATGGATCCAAAGGATTACGACTTGGCAGGCTTTGTGGTGGGCGTAGTCGACCGTGCGCGGATGATTGGTCCCGAGCTCGTGCAAGAGGGTGATGTCGTGCTCGGCATCCCGAGTTCGGGCATTCATTCGAATGGATACTCGCTGGTTCGCAAGGTTGCCATCGAGGGACGTAGCGTGGAGGAGCTGCTTGAGCCGCTCGACGAGCTTGGCGGCGAGTCTCTGGCGGATGCCGTTCTGCGCCCGACAACCATCTATGCGGGGGCGCTGGTGCGTGCGCTGCGTTCGGGCGCGCCGATTCATGCGATGGCGCATATCACGGGGGGAGGCATCACCGAGAATCTCAACCGGGCGTTGCCTTCTCATCTGGACGCAGAAGTGTATCGTGGCGGCGAGGACGGTCCCGCCTGGCACGTGCCGCCCGTCATCGACTACATGGTGAATGCGGCGGGGTTGACCCAGGATGAGGCGTACAAGACCTTCAACATGGGCGTGGGCATGAGTGTGATCTGTGCTTCCGAGGATGTGGAGGCCGTGCGGGCCGCGCTGCAAGACGAAGGGCTCGAGACCTTCGAGATGGGACGCATCGTCGCAGGCACGGGCAAGGTCATTTATCGTTGACACAGATTGGGACATCCGTTCCGACGGATGTCCCAATCGAGGCGAAGGGACGTGCAAAGTGAGCATCAAGCTGGGCGTTCTTCTTTCTGGGTCAGGCACCAACCTGCAGGCGATCATCGATCGCATCGCGGCGGGGACGCTCGACGCGACGATTGAGTTGGTCGTGTCTTCGCGGCCGGATGCCTATGGAATCAAGCGTGCGCAGGAGGCTAATCTCCAGACGTTGACGCTTTCCAAGGAACTCTACGCCGACCCACTGGTGGCCGACGAGATTATTGCTACCGAACTTCGTATGCATGACGTCGATTATGTGATTATGGCGGGGTACATGCGAATGGTGCACGATCCGATTCTGGCAGCCTTTCCAAATCGCGTGGTCAACTTACATCCCGCCTTGCTACCCAGCTTCAAAGGGGCCCACGCCATCCAAGATGCCTACGACTATGGCGTCAAAGTCACTGGCGTCACGGTGCACTTTGCGGACGACAAGTACGATTGCGGGCCCATCATTGCCCAACAAGCGCTTGCGGTTGAGGAGGGATGGACGGTCGATGAGCTTGAGGAACACATCCACGCCATCGAGCACGTTCTCTATCCGGACACCATACAGCTTCTGGCAGAGGGGCGCGTGAGCGTACGGGACAACGGAACCGTCGAGGTTTTGTAAGCGACTGCTTGCCCACTGCGGGCAAGCAGTCGGTAGCTACCGTACGTAGGTGGAGAGTACCCGCGCGAGGGCCTCGATGTCGATGGGCTTTGCGATGTGGTCGTTCATGCCGGCTTTCTTGCTGCTTATGACGTCCTCGGTGAAGGCATTTGCCGACATGGCAACGATGGGAATCTCCTTGACATAAGGACGCTCCATGGCCCTGATGGCCTTGGTTGCCTCGTAGCCGTCCATGACGGGCATGCGGATGTCGGAGAGTATCATGGCGTAGTAGCCGTCGGGGGAGGATTCGATCATCTTAACGGCCTCGGCTCCATCCTTTGCCCAGTCGACCTCCAATCCGGTCATTTCGAGGAAGTCCATGGCGATCTCTGCGTTAATCTCCTGGTCCTCAGCCAAAAGGATTCTGTGTCCTTCGAGGTTGAGTTCTATGAGGTTGTCTAGTGCGGCATCGGAGTCGGGATGATCAGCCTGCTTGTTGACGAGGGAGTCAAACAAGGTTTCCAGCTTCGTGCGGAAGAGAGGCTTGCTCATGAAGGAGTTCGCACCTGCCGCACGTGCCTCCGCCTCAATTGTCGACAAGTCGTACGCAGAGAAGATGACGATGGGCACGTCGTCTCCCACAAGTTCGCGGATTCTTCGAGTGGTTTCCACGCCGCTTTGATCGGGAATCTTCCAATCGATGATGATGGCGAAGAATTCACGACCCTGCTCGCACCGTGTCCGCACGCGATCAACGGCAGCCTTTCCAGAGAGCACCCACTCGCTGTTCATACCCATGTCGTTAAGAATCCCACACGTTGACTCGCAGCAACTGGGGTCATCGTCTACGACGAGGACGCGCAGGTCGGAGAAGCTGTCGTAGTTGATGTCCTCGGATGGCTGCAGCTTGAGGTACACGCTGACCGTGAACTTGGAACCGACTCCATAGGTACTCTCTACCGATATGTCGCCACCCATCATGCGAACGATGTTGCGCGTGATGGTCATGCCTAGACCCGTACCCTGAATGCCGGCGGTCATCTTGTCGTTTGCCCGCACAAAGGGTTCGAACAGGTGCTTCTGGAACTCCTCGGTCATCCCATAACCGTTGTCCTCAAAGATGAACTGGTAATGGCCGAAGTCATGGGCTTTGGTGGGCGTCTCCACGACGCACAGGGAAATCTTCCCTCCGTCGGGCGTGTACTTGATGGCATTGCTCATGATGTTGATGAAGACCTGCTGAAGTCGACGGCTGTCGCCGATGACGCGCTCGTGCAGTACGTTCACGATGTCCATGCGGAAGGTGTGGTTGCGTGCCTGAATCTGGGGTCGGGTCATGACGAGCATGCCATCGATGAGCTCTGCGAGGTTGAACTCCTCCTCCACGAGCTCGATCTTTCCGGATTCTATCTTGTTCATGTCGAGGAACTCGTTGATGAGGGAGAGGAGGTGGTTGGAGGACTCCGCAATCTTGTGCAGGCAGTCGGCAACCTTCTCGCGGTCGTCCAGGTTGTTTGTGGCGATGGTGGTCATCCCGATGATGCCGTTCATGGGCGTGCGGATGTCGTGGCTCATGTTGGAGAGGAAGTCGCTCTTCGCCTTGCTTGAGGCATTGGCAGCTTCGACGGCGTCTCTGAGGGCCTGCTGAATCTGCTGCTCCCTGCGCACCTCTTCGTCAACGTCTTTGAAACCGGTGACGATTCCGGTCCTTCCGTCACCGAGGTCGAGCTTGGCGAACTCGAGCCGATAGTAACGTATTCCCGTCTCGAACACGCGGCGGAAGGGCACTGAGTAGATGATGCGGTCTTCGGTGTTGCGCACAATTTCTTCTGGAGTAACGGCGGCGAGGAACCCCTGACGGTCCTCCTCGAGTACTAGGTTCGAGTAGAAGGCAAAGGCGTCCGAGAAGCGCTCGATCTTGATTGCCTGATTGGCGGGCATGACGTGCGAGAGCTCCTCGTCGACGCGATACAGCTGGAAGTGCTGGGTCTGAATGTCGTCGATGAGCCAGACCGAGTCATAGACGCGTGTGAGAGCTTCGATGACGGCCGTACGGAGGGCTTTGTCTGATTCCGCCTGCAGCCGTTGCTCGGTGATGTCCGAGATGAACACATAGTACAGACCCTTGTAGACGTCGGATTCCACGTAGTGACCGTAGTCGTCTATCCAGCGGACCTCTCCGTCCTTGCGGATTATGCGGTACTCGATGTGATCGAGGGCGTAGCGAGTTTCGCCAATCTGGTCGCCGATGGCAGCCGAGACCCACTCATAGTCGTCGGGATGGACCATCCCGCGGAAGGTGGATCCGGTGAGCGCCTTAAGGCCCTCGAGGTCATCGCAGCCAAAGATGCGGCAGACGGCGTCATTGGCATATAGAAGCCCTTCGTCGCCCTCGGCCTTATAGATAAAGAAGCCGCCCGGCATGTGCTCGCCAAACTGTTCGACAACAGAAAGACTCTGTTCATTTAAGACAAAGTGCTTGCTGAACATATGACGCACCCCCTGTCAGGGAACTATGCTTGCCTGACCCCAATGACGATGTGATTATGGTCGCTCTCTCTCGTCTTGATGGTCTGCAGACAATACGGTATCGCCTCTTCCTGCCCTCGACGGAATGATAACTGAATGGCTTCACCTTGTGCGGCCGAGCGCATCAGGTTCTCTTTGTCGGTTGCCTCCCTGACCTTCTGGACATCATCCTCGTACACATCCTCGAGGAGGTGTGCCCGGGCCTCATCAAAGAAATCGATTCCACCGGGACGTATTTCGAGGCCGCCACCCTTGTCGGTATGGAATTCAAGATAGAAGTCCGTGACCACGTCCACGTAGTAGATGCTCTCAAAATCAGTGGTCAAGGCCTTGGAGATGCTCATGTGGGTCTTCTTGGCCATTGGTGTTGCCTCGTACCCGACCTCTGCCGACTCAGCGAGGAACTGGCTGAATTCCGCGGGCGGTACTGGTCTGGAGAAGTAGTATCCTTGGACATAGTCGCAACCCATGGCCTTCAAAACCAGATACTGTTCCTCGGTTTCGACACCCTCTGCCACAACGGGTACGTGCAGGTAATCCGCGATGTCGATGATGAGCTCGATCATGCGCACGTCGCGGCTCTCTCCGAAGGCGTTGCGTATGAAGCTCATATCGAGCTTCAAGGCGTCGATGGGAAGGTGCGACAGCATGCCCAAGGATGAGTATCCCGTGCCGAAGTCGTCCATCTCGATGCGGAATCCCATACCCATTCCGCGTAGATCCTTGGCCGTGGTGATCACCTGATCCGAGTCGCCGGTATAGGCCGACTCGGTGATTTCGAGCATCAGATCGTTCGGGCTAAGGTCGTACTCAGTCAAAATCTCCTTGAAGATGCTCTTTAAATTCGGCGTCAGCATGTCGATGCGCGACACGTTTACCGACACCGGAACGGAATACCCAAAGCGATCCTTCCAATTCCGTATCTGCGCAGCGGCCGCACGCCACACGAACTGGTCAAGGTCCAGAATCAGGCCATTGTCCTCAAGCAGTGGGATGAACACGCCCGGACTGATCAGGCCGAGCTCCGGATGATCCCAGCGTACCAATGCTTCTGCACTGGCAAGTACGGGTATGTCGGGACGGATGTCATACTTGGGCTGGAAGTAGACGACGAAGCGGTTGTTCTCCATGGAAGGTTTGAAGTCCTCCAACAGACGCTCTCTGTACAGTTCGGCCTCATGCATCTCTGTGTCGTAGATGCCGATGGCTTTGCGGAATCCGCTTTTGACGGTATTTGCGGCAATCCGTGCATAGTCAAAGCGACGTTCGATTTGGAGTGACTTGTTCACCTCGGAGTACACGCCCATGCGTAGACGAACGCGGTTCGCAGATACGTTCTCGTCGACAAGACCTTCAGACGCCTTGTCGAGTATGCTCTCGTAGTCCTGCTGGTGCGGACAGTAAATGAGGAAGGTGTCCGCCCCTCGGCGACAGCACACGCCGGCGACGTCGCGGGATATCTGGCGGATGCGCTTGCCGATGCGGGCGAGTACGCTGTCGCCATATTGCCTTCCGTAGCGCTCGTTGAGCATGTGGAAGTGGTTGACGTCGAGGACGATGGCATCCGTCGGAGTATCGTTGTAGTGCTGGTCATACATTCGGACATAGCGGAGGAAGTAGTCGAGATTCAACAAGCTCGTCAGGTTGTCGCGCTCCGTGGATTGGATGATGCTTCGCTTCTCGTTGAGCTCTATGCAGCGGTTGACGCGAACTTGCACGATTTCGGCGGATGGATACGGCTTGGGAATGAAGTCGATTGCTCCGATCTTGAGACAGTCGACCTCGGCGCTTTGGTCCGCTGTCATCACGATCACCGGGATGCCGCTGAGTTCCTCTTCCTCCTTCATCACCCTGAGCACTTCCAAGCCACTCATCTTCGGCATCTGCAGGTCAAGCAGCACGATGGCCAGATCGTCCTTATGCGTCTTGACTTGCGATAACGCCTCCACGCCATCGGAGGCATACAGTATCTCGTAGTCATCCTGGAGCATGTTGGCCAGAATCATCTGATTGATGTATTCGTCCTCCACGATGAGTACGTGTCGCTTGAGGTGCAGTATCTCCGCGTCTTCGTCGGCTGGGAATATCGACTTTGTGGCATTCTCGGCATCTTCTCGCGTGATTGATCCCATGCCTTTGAGCAGCTTCTTCTCTTCGTACATCAGGGAGTCGGCACGCTCGAAGACCTCGTGGAAGCTGGTGTCCTCGCCTGGCAAGTAGTCCGAGAGACCGCCCGAAATGACGACTTCCTTGGTGCTGATATGCTCCACGGAGCGATCATGCAATGCCAGGACCAGCTCGTTCCTAATGAGATAGTCGCGTCCGCGCATAATCACCACGAATTCGTCTCCGCCCGTTCGGTACACCGGGCTGTGAGCGAAGATGTCACAGACCATCCTGCATGCGGCGATGATGTACTCGTCACCAGCCTTATGGCCGAGGGTGTCGTTGATTACCTTCAGACCGTTGACGTCGCAGACGACAACGGCAAAGTTCTCTGCCGTGCCCTCTTCGATGGAAGCGTCGAGTTGCTTCTGGCTCAAGAGGAATGCATGCTTGCTCTTGACGCCGGTCAGGGGGTCGATCATGGCGACTGCCTGAGCCTCATCGCGCTCTTGGGCTGCCTTCTTCTCCCACTTCAGCATGGTAGTGTGGTTGACGAACATAACGATCAGGGACACGCCGAACAGTCCGACGATCATTAAGACGCTGATATTGTCGGCCTCGTGGAGTCGTACGAGCTCCATCTCGAGGAACTCGTCCTGACTCATTGCAAGCAGGTCAGCGTCGCCTGTGCCATCCATGTAGCTGGAAATCTCGGCTATGATGGTGTTTTCCCTAGCTTCGTTGAGCCTCTCTGCCCACGTCATTGTCATCAAAACGATAAAGACAAGCAGGGCGAGCCAAACGATGATGGCTTTTCCAAACTTCCTGTCGTTGTCCTTGCGGATGACCCAGTGGAAGTACAGGAGCCCCAAGAAAGACCAAACGGCCAAGAGCACGTATGTTTCCGTTTCGATCGAATAGTCGGAGAAAGCGCTTGGGAAAAGCAGGAATACCGCAAAGATGCCTAGGATGGGCAGGCAGATTCCGCTGATGATGCGATTCCTCTTTGAGCCCTCCTGGCCCGAAACCTTAAACACGGCGACAGATATGGTGCCGTAGATAATGCTGGCGCCAATCGTGGTGGTATCTACAATCCACCCAATTGCCGTCCTGCCAAGGAATGGTATGGGCAGAGATACGATCAGAACCAAGAGGATGGCGTTAATAGGGATTTGCTTATTGCTGAGCTTGGCAAAGCGCTCAGGCAGAATGCCATCCTGCGCCACGGCATAACAGAGACGGCTTACGACACGCAACATGCCGATTAGGCTGGTAAGCACGAGTGATAGCAGGGATACCATCAGGATGTCTACTCCGCTTATACCGAGATAGTGGTCGGCTGCGTAGAAGGCTGGCAACCCGGCGATTCCCTCGAATTCGTCCAGCCGGCTGATGTAATCGAGCCACCCGTTGCAGCTCTCCGGATATGCGGTAACGCTTAAGAGGACCACAAAGATGTACAACGCAGTGGTGACGGTTACGGCAGTAACAAGGATGCGGAACATGGCGCTGTGCTTGAACTTATACTCCTCAGCGGAATGGGACACGGTCTCAAATCCGATGAAGGCCCAGGGCGAGATAAAGGCAATGCGCATTACCTGCTGCAAGGCATTCTTGTCTGGAACGAAGGCCGGGCTCATACTCATCCCGGAGCTACTATGTCTCAACATGGCAACGGCGAAGCAAAAGGTAATGCCGACGGTAAAGATCAACACCATTGCTGTCATGATTCGGGCAGTGTTTATTTTGCTCTTCATGCACAGCAAACCGACGAGCCACATTACCACCAGGGTTATTACGGCTTCCCCGAGATAGACGTCATAGTTGAATACCGTGAAGAGATACCCCTGCTTGAACACCGCTCGCAAGAAGTACCTCGCAAATAGCGGAATGCTTGTGGCGTTGGCCCAGAAGATGGAGATGTAGATCAAGAACATGAACCAAGCAATCAGGAAGGCACGGTCGTAACCGAAGATGTGCTTCACATAGTTGTACGGACCGCCCTCGCCCGGATAACGGTTGGCCAAATAGTGATAATGGCTCGACACCATTATCATCATGGCAAAGCCGATGAGCAGACCGAGGATGGACCCTACTGGTCCTGCCTGAGAAAGATAGGTTTTGCTGGTAACGACGAGAGATCCCCAGCCGATGGCCGATCCAACCGACAGGGCCCAGACGGCCAAAGGGGAAAGATAAGGTTGCAGCTTGCTGGTGGTATTGGCGGGGGATGGTGCTTCGCTCATACGAATCGCTCCTCTGCACGGTCTTCATATATGGCTTTGAGGCCGGTGGCAATGGCTATCGGTCCGTTGTTCAGATTCGGATAGCAATTTGTGTGTTGGGCAGACTCTTATCATAACTGAGCGCAGCTGATATTACGTCAATACATCCATTGGTGGCATGCGGGGACAAGGGGATTGGTGACAAGGAATAATTCGTCATCCTTTGTCACTTTGAGAGCGAGACCACCGTCTCGACGTGCTTGGTGTGGGGGAAGAGGTCCACGGGCGTGATGCGTTGCACGTGATAGCCTGCCTCGCGGAGAATGGCGAGGTCGCGCACCTGTGTGGTGGGGTTGCAACTGATGTAGACGATGCGCTTGGGTGCGATACGTGCGACGCCGTGTAGGAACTCGGGTGTCGAGCCAGCACGCGGCGGATCGAGGACGATGGTGTCGAACGTTGTGCGTTGCTGCTCGGCCATCCAATCTGTCGCATCGGCACAGATGAAGTGACAAACGTCGTCGAGTTCGTTGGCACGGGCGTTGCGTCGCGCGCAGCCCACGGCATCGGAGACCTTCTCGACCCCCGTCACGTCAAGGCTGTAGCCTCGAGCCCGCGCGTCGGCAGCTGCGCAGATGCCGATGGTGCCCGTGCCGCAGTAGGCGTCGAGGAGAGTCTCGGGATTGCTTCCTCGACTACGTAGCCGTAGGCAAGCTCGAGGCTCATGCGATGGCCCAGATCGTGGGGGGCATCGCGACGGGGTGCCGCAAGGCGGGCTGTGCGCTTGTCGGAGGCGAGATGGCGGAGCATCCCGGCGTGATGGATCCAAAGGATTACGACTTGGCAGGCTTTGTGGTGGGCGTAGTCGACCGTGCGCGGATGATTGGTCCCGAG
>JAFWIE010000059.1 GCA_017533825.1 Atopobiaceae bacterium
GCTAAACTGGTCATGGCGGTCGTTCCCTTCGTCGAACCCTGCGTTGTGGAAGATGCAAGATTCTAGAGGACGACCGCCTCCCTTTCCATGTGGAACTGGCTGGCTAACGCCCTAACCTACAGGTTTTGGGATTGACCCAAAGAAATTCTGGAGTTCTTTGATTGCGGACGTGACGGCGTCGTAAACCGCATCGCGATGCGACTCGTATCCCTCTTCCGGCTCTATGCCAAAGACATCGCGCGCGAAGGACAGGAATCGCTTTGTATCGTGGCGCCATACATGGCGCATCCATGCGGGCATGACAACGGCAAGTCCCGCACCGTGGGTCACCTCGGTATGGTGGGCCGAGAGTTCGTGCTCCAGTGCGTGGCTCTCCCACCCGCCAGCGCGGACGGTTGGCGAGAGGGACCTGCCGCAGCCCGCGAGGTCGTTGTGGGCGAGGGTGCCCGCCCACATAATGTTCGCGCGCGCATCGTAGTTGTTGGGATTGGCAAGGACCTTTGGTGCCTCGCTCATGAGCGTTCTGATGATGCTGCAAGCGATGCCGTCAGTGAGGGGAACGGCGCCGACGCCGCTAAAGTAACGCTCGCAGACGTGGGCGATCATGTCGGTGATACCTGCGGCCGTCTGATAGGCAGGCAGCGTGAAGGTGAGCTCTGGATCCATGATGGCGAGGCGCGGTCGGAATACGTCGCCGCTCACGCCGAGCTTGCGGTTCTCGGCATCATTGCTCACCACGCACGATCCCGATCCCTCGGAACCCGCTGCGGGGAGCGTGAGAACGACTGCCAACGGCAGGCATTCCTCAATGGGCTTCTTCTGTGCAAAGAAGTCCCACACGTCGCCGTCGTAGGGCACGCCGAACGATACCGCCTTGGCCGCGTCGATGGAGCTGCCGCCGCCGACGGCCAGTATTCCCGTCACCTCGTGCGTGCGGGCAAGCTCGATGGCCTCGCGTACAAACGTTACCTCGGGATTCGGACGGGCACCACCTGCCTCGACATACGTGATGCCAGCTTCGTCGAGGGATGCGAGCACCCGCTCCAGCGTGCCGGTGCGCTCGACCGAGCCTTGCCCGTATACGACGAGCACCTTCTCGAAGCCAAGCTGCTTCATCTCGGTACCCGTCCGGTCAACGTATCCGCGCCCAAAGACGAACTTGGTGGGGGAGTGGAAGACAAAGTCGTTCATGTCATGCTCCTTTCCTGTGCGATTCTTAACCGAGAGCCGCCTTGCAGTAGTATGGAGCAAGGTGTGGCATCTCGAATGGCAATTGTCCCACATCGTGTTGGCGTAATGCGCTGCGCTATGGCCGAGTGGCACGATGCCGGCAAGAGGAGGGTTTGGATTCGATGATTCCCGATTGGCTTGACCTCTCCGCGGTGGTTGTCGGTGCGCTGGCGGGCGTCTTCGTGGGCCACAAGTACAAGCTCGACCTCGTGGGATTCATTGCGATGTGCCTCATTTGTGCTCTGGGCGGAGGTATGCTGCGTGACGCGATCATGCAGGTCGGGAGCGTGTATGCCCTCGAGTCTGAATGGGCCATCCCCCTGTGCGTGCTTACCGCGATCGTGGGCTTCTTCTTTCCGAGCGCACTCTCGCACTTCCCCAACCTCTACGAGTGGGTCGACATTGCGTCGGTGGCCCTCTACGTGGTGGCTGGCGCCGACAAAGCCATTGCGTACGAGCTCCGTGCGCCTTCGGTCGTCTTGATGGGAACCATGACGGGCATAGGAGGGGGCATGCTGCGCGACGTGTTTCTCGGCGAGATTCCGCACGTCTTCCGGCAGTCGAACTTCTATGCGGTCTGTGCGGTGGCGGGCTCTATAACGTACTATGCGGGCATGGCGCTCCGTGGCGACCAGCTAATTGCGTCGGTCAGTACGGTGGCGGTCGTCATGCTCCTGCGGCGCGTCTCGTTGCAGCTAGACATCGTCTCTCCCGCCGAGGTGGACCTCGAACCCAAGGTGGTGAACACGGGCAAGCGCGTGCTGCGCGGGGTCAACGCGCGCCGCGGCGGCAAATCGCGCGAGCGATAAGCCTATGGCGGTGCCGGAGCCCTCCCGTAGAGCGGGTCCTCCCGTACCTGTCGGCGCGCGCCGTACTGCGGTCCATCCGATAGGCCGCCCAAAACAAAACAAAGCGGAACCGATTCCCTGTTTCTCTGTGAAGCGTTGAGCTGGTAAGTATGGGTAATTTCCGGTAAAACAGGGTAAAATATGGTAAATATGGGTAATGCATGCGGATAGAGGTCGAAACAATGGCAGATCATCGAATCTTCAATCCGTTCAAACCAACCGCGGGGAAGACCCCGCCACGTCTCATAGACAGAGATGACGTGCTGCGTGACTTTGTGGAGGGGCTTGATAATGGTCCTGGTGCGCCTGGGCGTCTCCTGCGAATTACAGGCATGCGTGGCATGGGAAAGACCGTCGTGCTCAACGAGTTCGCGTCCATAGCCCGGAAACGCGACTGGCTGGTCGTAGACGAGACCGCGCTACCGGGAATCGTGGACAGGGTGGTTGCGGGTCTTGGAGGACATGACCCGAGAGGGGTCGACATCGTTCCACAACTCTCCATGGGGCCGGTAACCGTGGGAGTCGGTGGGATGCACGTAGGTACGTCGGCCACGCTCACTCTTCGTGATGTCCTTGCCAGAAGAATCGATAAGCTGGGTGCGGAAAGGGGAGTCCTCATTCTGCTTGACGAGGTGCAGAGCGCTCCTATGGATGAGCTTGCACACTTGGCAACGGCGATTCAGCACCAGATTCGCGAGGACCGAAACATAGCCTTTGTTTTTGCGGGGCTTCCGTCTGCGGTGGACCGATTTATTAACGAGCCGAGCCTGACTTTCTTGCGCAGGGCGACACCCGAGACGCTCGAAGCCCTCGATGGTGATGACATACGTTCCTCTATGCGCCTGACCATAGAGGCGTCTGGCATGCATGTGGGTGAGTCGACGCTGGGCATGCTCGTGGATGCGACTGCGGGATATCCCTTCATGGTACAGCTCGTGGGCTACTACGCATGGCAGCAGGCGTATCGCGAGGCTGGGTATCAACCTACTACGATACGCAGGCAAGACGCGAGCGAGGGCATCCGCCAGGCACGGCGGGCATTTGACCTTGACGTCATCGAGCCCGCGCTCAGCAGCCTGTCGAACGTGGCTCTGCGATTCCTTCTAGCCATGAGCGTGGATGATGGACCATCTCGATCCGGCGATGTGGCGAAACGCCTCGAGCGCAGCGCCGCGTCACTCGGGAAGTATCGAGGATCTCTGATGCGAGACAGTCTTATAGTCGCCCCTCGCAGGGGAGTGGTCGACTTCTCTATGCCGTACATGCGCGACTACTTGCGCAGTCATGAGGATCGACTGCTTGCGTTGCTCGGGGAGTTCTAGAATGCGAATCTGACAACGCTGTCAGCCGCCGGACGAGCCGGCGGCCTTCTCGCCTACTGTACGCTGACCTCGCCCGCAAGGACGCGCTGGTAGTCCTCGTAGTTCTTTTGGAGCAGCGCGGGAGTATCGAGGTTGTAGGGACAATGCCGCGCGCACCGGTAGCAACGGATGCAGCTGGGAATCTTTGCCATCTCCGCCTGCCAATGGTCGTTGAGCCATGCCTCGCTGGGAGCGCGCCGTAGCATGAGCGACATGCGTGCGCAGTTGTTGATTTGGATGCCCATGGGGCAGGGCATGCAGTATCCGCATCCGCGGCAGAACTCGCCCACGAGTTCGGCGCGCTCGGCCTCCACAAAGGCGGCGATCTCCTCGTCGTAGATGGGCGTCTCGTCCATGAAGGCGAGCCACTCCTCGAGTTCCTCCATGCGTTGAATGCCCCAAATGGGAAGTGCCCACGGGTGTTGCGTGAGGAAGGCCATCGCTGCGCGCGAGTTGGTGATAAGTCCGCCTGCTAGGCCCTTCATGCACACGAAGCCCACGTTGTTGCGCTGGCAGAGCTCGACGAGGCGCACCTCGCGTTCGCCGGCGAGGTAGGAGAAGGGGAACTGCAGCGTCTCGTAGAGGCCAGACTCGACTGCCTCTTCCGCTACGCCGATCTTGTGCGCCGTGATGCCGATGTGGCGAATCTTGCCCGCCTCCTTGGCTTCGAGCATGGCCTCGTACATGCCGGCGCCATCGCCCGGTCGCCACACTTGGGCAGCCATGTGGAATTGGTACACGTCGATATAGGAGGTACGGAGCTTGGCGAGCGAGGTCTCGAGGTCCTCACGGAATTTCTCGGGCGTGGTGGAGGTCGTCTTGGTCGCGATGTAGACCTCCTCGCGCTTGAGGTATCCGTCGCCAAAGGCAAGACCGAGCTTCTCCTCGCTGTTTGAGTAGGCGCGTGCGGTGTCGAAGTAGCGCATGCCTCCCTCGTAGGCACGGCGCAGGATGCGCACCGCCTCGTCGATGGGCGTGCGCTGGATGGGCAGTGCGCCGAATGCGTTCTGCGGCACCGTGATGCCTGTCGTTCCCAGTGTGACGTCGTTCATGGAAGCCTCCCTCATGGTCGTATTACCCATACATTGTAGAGTGTTAAGGGGAGTTTGGGGCGCCCCGTTCGCGCAGCCCGTCCGTGCAGCCTAGAGGGGTGGTGCCATCAGGCGTACGATGTCCATCGCGGCGTCGATGACGAGCTTTCTGTCTTCTTCGGGAAGGGTCGCCGTGGCGACGAGCATCTTGGGCACCGCCGTGCGCCACCCACGCTTGATGCCGCCGATAGTCGCCATGCCCGATGCACTGAGCACCGAGAACACCGCGTCCACGAAGCGCTCGCGCTCCTCGGGCGACGTCGTGACGAGCCATGTGTTCACCGAGGAGTCGAGAAGGCTCGCACCGAGGCCCACACGGCCCTCCGTCACGAAGTCGCGTCCGTCAACTTCCCAGCTGAAGGGATCGTGCTGAGAGAAGCCGACACTGTGGCTGCGTACCACACGGTAGTTGGGCTCCTGACACTCGAAGAGCATGCCGACGACTGACGACTGGGGGATGGTCTTGTCTACGAGCATGGCGGACTCGGCCCATCGCCCCTGTGCCATGACCTCGCCCACGAAGCCCGGACCGTCGTGCGAGAAGAGCCGCACCAAACGCGCGGCAACCTCGTTCGAGCAGGTCATGCCTGCGTATACGGCCAAGTTGCCGCCCTTTGAGTGGCCCCCGCACCAGATGCGTCCCGCTGAACGTGTGGCCACGTGCTCGAGGTAGCGTGTTGCCGCCATCTGAGATGGTATGGCGCGTTGAAAGGCCATGTTGAAGTCTTCCTTCCATCCCACGAGCGTGTTGTCGGTGCCACGAAACGCTACGAAGGTCTCGTGTGGCAAGAGCGAGAAGGTCATGGCCGAGAATTGTTGCTCAGCCTGCTCGTCGGTGTGCGCCACGTATCCGCCGACGCGCACGTCCCTGAAGCGTGGGCTTGCGGCGGCGGCGGCAAGCAATTCCGCGGAGCTTTGCGGGTCAAAGAGGCCGGCGCACATGCCGTCGAGCCATTCCAGGCGAAAGAGGTCCTTGAGGCAGAGCCCCTCCTCGTCGCCCGCGGCGTGTGCTTCCGTGGGAAGGCGAAGGTACGCGAGACACGAGAACACGAGGCTGTCGACGCAACAGACCTCACGCGCGGTGAAGTCGTCTACTTCGGTCTGCACGTAGTCAATGATGTTCTCGTAGTCGCGTGCCATGCGCCCTCCTCGGGTCATCCGGCGTCTTCCGTCGGGAATCGTCTCCTCGCGGCAATGGTCTCCTATGCATCGTTGCAAGTGTAGGGGTTTTCTATTATCCGATGTACGGACGTGCACTTGCGCGATACTTGAAGAATGGATAACACATTTGCCGAGCTCGGGCTTAACGAGCAGATACTCGCCGGGGTCGAAGCCCTCGGCTTCACCACACCCACACCCGTACAGGTGGAAGCGATTCCGCTCATCCTCGCTGGACGCGACGTCGTTGCGTCCGCGCAGACGGGAACGGGTAAGACCTGCGCCTTCGCGCTTCCCGTCCTGCAGAACATCACCGAGGCGTCGCGCGCCGCGCGTGAGGAGATCGTGGCGCAGGTGGACGCCGACGTAGCCAACGACGATGTCCCAGACGTACTTGCCGACGACGTGCCCGGAGAGTCCCTCTCTGTGCCTGCTCCGTCACCGGATGATGGCCAGCCCGCGCGGAGGTGCAGGCCACGGCGTCATCACCGCAAGGTCGCTGCCGCAGACGAGATGCCGAAGGACGATGAGCCGCAAGTCGAGGTGCAGGTGGCGCCGGATTCCGAGGCGGTGTCCAATCCGGAGTCCGCACCCAACCCAAGGCGCCGTCGTAGGCGCAAGCCGAGGTCCAAGCAGGAGCTGGCCTCCGATCGTGAGGCGACCGTCGAAGAAGCCGCAAGCACTGTGGCGCCGGCAGAGAGGCCCAAGCGCAATCGCAGGCGCCGCAAGAAAGGGCGGGGACGGGGTGACGCCCCCCGTGTGGAGGACTCTCGGGAGAAGAACCCCGACGCGCGCCCGTTCGGTCCGTTCGCGCTTGTCATCACGCCGACACGTGAGCTCGCGCAGCAGATCGACAGCGTCGTCTCGGTGGTGTGCGAGCACACCAACCAACGCGCCGTCATCGTGATGGGTGGAGCCAGGTTTGAGCGGCAGATTCGCTCGCTCGAGGCGGGATGCGACATGCTCGTCGCTACGCCAGGACGCCTGATCGACCTCCTCGAGCACGACCACGTCGACCTCAGCCATGTGCAGGTGCTGGTTCTTGACGAGGCGGATCGCATGCTCGACATGGGCTTTTGGCCCAGCGTGCGGCGCATCATGGCGAAACTGCCCGCCGAGCGCCAGAACCTCCTCTTCTCTGCCACCATACCGCCCAGCATCAAGTCCACCATCGATGCGATGCTTCGCGACCCCGCCTACGTGGAGATCTCGCGCGTGGGGCAGACGGCCGAGACCGTCGAAGAGCACCTGTGCCCCGTCACGCAGGGACAGAAGACGCAGCTTCTCCAGGAGCTCGTTCGCACAGGTGGTGCCGAGCAGGGCAGCGTGCCCGAGCGCGTGCTGGTGTTCTGTCGTACCAAGCAGCGGGTGGACGACGTGAGTCACGCGCTCAAGCAGGCGGGTTTCTCCGTTGACGTGATGCATGCCGACCGCCCGCAGAAGGCCCGCGAGCGCGCCTTGGAGAAGTTCCGCGAGGGCAAGTGTCAGTTGCTCATCGCGACCGACGTCATGAGCCGCGGTATCGACGTGAGCGGCATCGACGCAGTCGTCAACTACGACGTCCCCCTCGATCCCGAGGACTATGTGCATCGCATTGGTCGCACGGGTCGCGCGGGTGCCACGGGCCACGCGTACACCTTCATGGCACCCGACGAGGTCACGCCCCTGCGCGAGATCGAGTACTTCACCGGCAAGCTTGTGCCCGCTTGGGACCTGCCGGGATTTACCTACGATGAGGGCCGCATCATACCGGGAGCGACGCGTTCAACCATCAAGCCGAAGCGCACGATGTTTGCCGGCTCGCGGTCGCGCGGCAGGGGTCTGTACGGACGGCATTATTGATTCCTGGAGGAGCCATGAAGCAGGCAAGGTCGTATCCACGCCTCACCATAACGCGCAAGGCGGCAAAGTCCTTGCAAGCCGGGCATCCTTGGGTGTATGCGGACGAGGTCATCGACGCGGAACCGACGGAGAACGGTGCGGTGGTCGACCTCTTTGAGGAGAACGGTACCTGGCAGGGTGCCGCGCTGGTCTCGCAGCGGAGCACGATTCGCGCGCGGGTCGTCACGAGCAATGCGAACGACCACGTGGATGAGGCGTTCTGGCGCAGGCGCATCGAGTGGGCCTGGCGGCATCGCGTCACCTCCATGGGTGGGCGCGGCATCGCGGGTGCGGAGCCCGACACCACCTGTTGCCGCGTGCTCTTCTCGGAGGCGGACGGCGTTCCAGGGCTGGTGGTCGACAAGTACGAGGACGTGCTCGTCACGCAGGTCGGCACCGTTGGCATGGAGCGGCTGAGGCCGGTGGTCTACCAGCTCCTGCTCGACGTGCTGCGTGGTGATGGCCAAGAGGTGCGTGCGATCTACGAGCGCAACGACGGCTCGGTGCGCGCGAAGGAGGGTCTCGAACGATACCAGGGGTGGTGGGATGGTACGGCTGCGGCCGATGAGCGCCTCGTCGTGCGCGAGAATGGCGTGCGCTTCCGGCTCGACCTTGCCAATAGCCAGAAGACCGGCTTCTTCCTTGATCAGAAGTACAATCGTCGTGCCGTGCGCGAGCTGGCGGCCGGACGTCGCGTGCTCGACTGCTTTTGTCACGTGGGCCCGTTCGGCCTCAACGCGCTAGCTGGCGGCGCCTCCTACGTTCGGTTCGTAGATGCCAGCCAGACGGCGCTGGACCTCGTGGGCGAGAATGCCGCGCTCAACGGGTTCGGCGAGACGCCCGGCATGTGGGGCACGACCAAGGCTGATGTGCTCACGTATCTGCCCGAACTGCGCAACAAGCGGCGCCTGCGGGACGAGGGTGGCCCCTTTGACCTCATCGTGCTCGATCCTCCTGCGTTCACCAAGAGCGGACGGACCGTGCGCAACGCGGCGCGCGGATACCGGGAGCTCAACGCGGCCGCGTTGCGCATCCTCCCGCGTGGCGGCTACCTCGCGACGTGCAGCTGCTCGCAGCACATGACGCGCGATTTGCTGGCACAGGCGATCGCCGAGGCCGCGCACGGCACGAACCGGCAGCTCAAGCAGGTCGAGGAACGCCAACAGGCACCGGACCACCCCATCTTGTGGGGCTTTCCGCAGAGTCACTACTTGGACTTCTTCGTCTTCCAGGTCGTGTGACCGCTTGCACGCAGTGCGATCGCTTTCATTTGTAGCGCAATCCCGCGGTCGACAAGCGGCCGCTCGTGCCCACATCAAGAGGAGTCAACGGTGGCATATTACAAGCTTAAGGAGGGCTTACGGTTGCGTGGTTGGGACCGTCTGCCCTGGGCAATCGTCGATACGCAGAGTGGAAGGGCTCACTTTCTCAAATCCCAAAGGGAGATGGATGCCCTGCGGCTCTGCAATGGCAGGTAGATGTTGACCTCCCTCTGGTAGATTCCGACGTCCGTGCCTTGGTGGCGCATCTTGTGGAGGCTGGTATCGTTGAGCCATGTGAGCCCGGAGATTCCATCCTGCCGGAGCAGGAATACCACCAATATCCGAATCGCTATATTCGTGCCGCCCGTGTCAAGGTGGGTGCCGGGCGTCAGCTCTGGAGGACTCCGACCAAACGGATTTGCTGTATCGAGACATCGCCACGTGTCAATTGTACCAAGACGGGTGGATTGCACGGCTCATGCGGCTCATGCGAGAACTCCGACCGCAGGCTCGTTGCTTGGCATGCGAGTACCAGAAGTTCATGGCGCTGCTAGAAGATGCCCGGGTGTAAGCCTGCCACAGAGGACGAGAGAGGCCGACCCTCTTTGTGAACTGCGTCCCAAAACTTGGACGCGATAAATAAGAACCTAGGCGGCTTGGGACTGACATCGGAACTCCTCCGGTGTCAGTCCCTTTAGTTTAACCTGCCTTCTCCTCGTGTTCCAGTGGACGATGTAAGCCTCAAGC
>JAFWIE010000060.1 GCA_017533825.1 Atopobiaceae bacterium
GCGAGCATGCCGGCGTCCTGAACCATCCCATGACCTCCCGTCTCCACGGTCCGCACACGGAATGGTACACCTCGAGGGCCATTCACGGGGAGGGTTGCGCTAGTCTTTTGGTGTGCTACCCACCATTAATCCCGAAGAGCCTGAAAAATGGGGCGGAACGCATTGCCCCGCCCCGTCGACGTCCGTGTCATCGGCGACCGCTAGTCCAGCTCGGCCCTCGAGGCGGGCTCCCAGGTGTCCCTCACCCAGGCGTCCACGTCGCGCAGATCGACGATGACCGCGCCGCGCTTGCCCGGCCTCCTGTAGGCCGGTATGTCGCCCCTGTTGATTGCCGCGCGCACCGTGCCCTCCTGTGCTCGGACGTGCCGCTCGGCGTCGCGCACGCTCGCCCAGCAGGCAGGAGCGATGTCGCGCCCCAGTTTCGCGTTCCTAAATTCTTTGTCCAAGGCGTGCCCCTCTCTAGGTGTCTTTTGTACCTAGTGGGGGCGACCGACTCCATATGCGTCATGGCACCCTCCGTTCTGCCCGATGCTGGCTTCTTCGTTAACAGGCAAAGTGTAGCATAATGAAAGAGAAATGTCTAGGATAATGGACATAGTACTTGCAAAAGAAAAGAATATGGCCTATACTGTGAGAATACGGGAAGAGGGGAGGTACGAGGTCATGGCTACGGCAACGGGAGAGGAGAGGCTCGCGCTGGTGGGGTCGCGCTTGAAGCAGGCCAGGAGGTTCCGCGGGCTCACGTCGGCGGACGTGGCGGACCGTCTGGGAATCGCGCGCTCGTCGCTGTCGCTCTACGAGGCGGGCAGGAGGGACGTGCGGCTCACGGTGCTGCTCGCGATGATCGACCTGTACCAGGTGGACGTCAACTACCTGCTGGGCTTCACTGACGAGTTCGCCCTGTTTGCCCCTAGACGGCAGGTGGCGTACCGGTACGTGTACGACGACGGCCGCATGTAGGGCGCGGCCGGGAGGTAAACGAATGGGATGACTGCGGCCCCCGGTCGCGCTTTGCTTGGCGGCTTGGCGACGTGGGGGCCGGCTTTGGGACCACCGCACGAAGGGGGCGGCCATGACAACTATAGCAGAAGGCCCCGAGCCGCGTCGGCAACGCGGCACGGGCACCGTCACGCGGGTGCGAGAGGGAGTGTACCGCGTGCGCGTCGGCAGGGGGACCACGGCGACGGGGAACCCTCGCTACAGGACGGAGACGGTTCGCGGGACGAGAGCGGAGGCCGAGGCCCGCGCTGCCGTCATATACGAGGAGATGGGCGCGAACGAGCGGGGGATGACCCTGGCCGCCTACTACAGGAGGCGTTTCCTGCCGTCCAAGCGGGGCACGACGCGGGCGAACCTCAACGGATACGCCAAGATGTGGAAGCACGTGCCGGAGTCATGGAAGCTGGCGGAGCTCACGGCGCCCGCCCGCGACGAGGCCCAGGCTTGGGTCGATGGGATGAGCCCCGGCACCGCCAGATCGTCGTACAAGTACTTCCGAGCGCTGCTTCGAGCGGCCTTCGCGGACGAGCTTCTCCCTCACAAGCCGTGCGACTATAAGATCAAGTATCCCGAGGCGAGCGGCACGGAGGATGGGGAGGAGGCATCCGGCTCGTCAATCGCGAAGGTGTGGGATGCGTCCGAGACCGTGGCGGCTTGGCTGCTCATGCGCGGGCAGCGCCTCGAGGCGTACCTGCTCGTGGCGTCTGCCACCGGCATGCGACGCGAGGAGGCGCTCGTGCTCGACTGGTCCGACTTCGAGTTCAAGGTGTCGCGTAGGGGCATACTCCACGAGGTGACGGCATGGGTGTCGGTGGAGAAGGCGGTGACGGAGGAGGATGGCGTGAAGGGCACGAAGAACGCCCACAGCTGCCGCCGCGTGCCGATATGCGGCTACGCAGCGCGTCGACTATACGAGCTGAGGAAGCTGCGCGGGCCAGTTGCGCCGACGCTCGACGGGAGAAGGCTCGGCGTGTCCGGCTTCCGCCGACAGTGGTGGAACCTGTGGAAAGGCGCGCGAATGGCCCGCTACAGCAGGAGTCCGGCCATGCGGGAGTTCTCGGCGGGCCCCCTCGCCGGAAAGGTGGCGGACGTCTCGCCCAACACGCTGCGCCACGCCAACATCACACTCATGGACGAGATCCACGTCGAGGCACGAACCAACAGGCGCTACCATGGGCACAGGCAGAGCGACGTGCAGGGCGCCCACTACATCAGGCGCTACGACATGCAGCTCCTCAAAGCCGCGCGGGCCGTTGCCGCGGCCTACGACGAGGCTGCCGAGTTCGCCATGACCATGATCCTCGACTGGGATATTGATACATCAATATTTGAATGAAAATGTCTTTATGATTGGTCTTTACACCCAGTGCAAAGGGGTTCATTCGGGTGATTTTGGAGAGCCAGCGTAACGAGAAACCGCAGTTCAGAGGCTTGTGCCACATGTATAAAAGGTATATTTAGGTATGGGACGGCGACTTACAAGCACAAGGTCGGCGGTTCGAACCCGTCATCGCCCACCAGAAAACACGAGGTCGGAGGGGTAAAATCCTCCGGCCTTTTATATTGAGAATAATTTATATTGCGAATGAGTGGGTCTCTTCTGGTCTTTGGAGCCTGCCGCCGCCATCCCGGACGTGGAACAGGGGACGGCGAAGTGGAACGGGGGACGGGTTTTTCGTTCACGCGTGGAACGAAAAACCCGTCCCCCGTTCCATGCTGCGTTACGCCCGCCCTCATGACGTGCCATCCGTTCTCTGAGGAGGCGGCGCAAGCCCGAAGTCTACTTGTTTATGTTTAAAACAGCAGATAACATCGGACATTTGGTGGGTCTGACCAGCACAGAGGATAGGGCGACAAATGAGTCAAACAGTGCACGAAGAGCCTCAAGCGATGAGGTCCAACGGTCCGGCATGTCTGCGGAGGGGCTTGTGCGTGTCTGTGACGTTGTTGCTTGCTGCGTGCGTGGCATTGTCTGTCTCCTTGGTTGCCAAAGCTGCCGCACTTGCGCTGGGTGACGAGTCCCACGCGCAGGAGCCTCCCGCCGCACAGATGGTCTTTGTGGACGGCATGGCTCAGCCGGTATTTAACTACTCCGACGCGAGGGCCAAGGACTACACCAACGCGAACAGCGAGCTCTGGCGCTTTTGCGTGTACGTGGAGAGCGACTACGATACCGACCTTGATGGCAAATGCGACCTGATGAAGGTGTATGTTCAGGTGCCTCGCGCCGCGGTCGAGAGTGGCGAAGGTGGTTGGAAGGCGCCCGTGTTGTACGAGGCGCGCCCCTACAACGCCGGCATGGCTGCGGATCTGCACGAAGTGATGGGATTTGGCACTCCGGAGCTCGATGACGAGGCGATGGCGAAGAAGCCGGCCAAGCGGGTGGCAACGGCTTCCATGAGTACGTCCCAGCTCGCCTTGGATACAACACGGTCCAATTCGCGGGTGTGGAATTACGACATTCCCACAGTGGGCAGTGGCCTGCCCGAGAACTATGATTTCTACGACTACTACCTTGTGCGCGGCTACGCCATCGTACAGACGGCAGGTCCGGGTTCGTATGGCTCGGAAGGCCTTGTTTGCACGGGGACTCAGATGGAGCGCGACGCGTTTGCCGGCGTCATTGAATGGATCAATGGCAAGCGGTCGGCTTATGCTGACAAGGAAGGGACGACTTCGGTTTCGGCCTCCGATTGGGCGAGCGGGAAAGTGGGCATGATAGGCCATTCGTATGCCGGCTCCGTAGCCTTTGAGGTGGCCACGACAGGGGTCGATGGGCTGGAGACGATCATTCCCGAAGCCGGTGTAGCAAGCTGGTACAGCTATGTGAACTCGCAGGGAGTATGCATCGAGAAGTCAAAGAGCCACGACTACTTGAACTTTATCGCTGCGACGTGTACGAGCCGCCTCACCATCGACGACGGGAAGGATCCAGGCTATGACAGCGTGTTGAAGCGTTGCAAGCAACACCGTTCGTTCGTGCGCAATCAGCAGGTGCAGCTAAGGGGAGACTTTGGCCCGTTTTGGGAGGAACGCGAGTGGAACGCGAGGAAGGACGGTCTAAATGCATCCGCGCTCATCGTGACGGGGCTCAACGACGACAACGTTACCATGAGGCAGGCCGATTATCTGCGCGACGCGATTCTGGCATCCGGAAACAATGCGAAAGTGATTCTTCATCAGAATGCCCATGGCCTTCCGTTTGACGAAGAAGATGCCGTGGACCTCGATATGGGCGCACACACCTATGCCGAATGGGTGAACCTCTGGCTCGCACATGAGCTTTGCGATGTGAGCAACGACGTGGACTCGATGTCGGATTTTCTCGTCCAAAGCAACGTGGACGGCTCGTTCTACGAGAGCGAAGCGTGGGACAGTGGTTCCTCCGTCACGCTGCGTCCAAATGGCGATGGCGAGGCGACGGTCAGCGCAAGAGGCGCCAGTTACGACAACGAAAGCCTGCTTCGGAAGACCTTTACGGGAAAGCCGAGCGAGAACGCGGCGCTCTGGTCATTGGACGTTGGGGAGCAGTTCACCATTGCGGGCAAGATTCCCGCGCATGTGCGTGCGAAGGTCGACAACACGGGCGAGGGCGACAAGATGATGTGCGCGGTGCTCGTTGACGCCGCCGACGCGCCGTTCGCCACGTATGCCATGGGCGCGATGCCCGAGGCGGAAATCGTGCGAACGCGCGACAAGTCGAAGGGACCCGCCGACGCGTACGACACCGTAAGCTGGAAGCAGGTCAAGGCAAGCAGAAAGATCGTTACCTTCGGCAGGATGGACCTACGCAATCCCGAGGCCGGCTACGACTCTGCGTCTGCGACCGAGCGCGACGAGCCGATTAAGGCCAACACTTACTACGATTACACTATCTGGCTCGATCCGACGTACTACACCGTGCAGGCGGGGCACCGTCTGGAGCTCTACATAGTGCCGTTCTGCGGCTACTCTGAGGAGTCGGAACTCTCGGGAGAGGACACCAACTCGTTGGTTGCCGAGGCGGACGATGCTGCCATGGACCTCGATCAGGACTATACGATCACGATTCAAAGCGACAAGAGCAGTGCGAGCCTGCCGACGACCGAGAAGGCCGATGACCGCAGCTCGGTTGCCCCAGCGACGAGACAGAGGACGGGGAAGGCCGCGGCAAAACCCGACTCTGGTGCCCCCGTCCCTGCCCCTGCTTCCACCAATACGAATGCCCCGGCACCTACGCGCCAGTAGGCTGCGTCGATGGAGGTGTCGACCAGCAAATTGGCTCATGTCGGAGATGGCTTGCCCGCGAGCATACCGATTGTGCTCGCGTTCGCTTCAGTCGTGGAGGCTTGTTTCGCGACGCCCGTTTGCGAAGCGTGACAATGAAGCGCTACTTGCGCCTGTCGGTTCCGAGCCCGCGCGTGTCGAGATACTGCCTATCTCGTTCCGTAAAGGAGAACCCCGCGCGCGCCTTCAACCCTTGGCTCATGGGGGTGGCGAGCCGCTCGACCTCCTTGGCAAAACCCTGCGAGGCGACGATATCGCATGCCTCCGGAAAGTGTCGGAGCACGTCATCGCGTACGCTTTCGAACTCGCCTAGGGCGAGCTTCTCCGGAAAGCCAGCATGGCGTATCGCTTCCACGAGATCTTCGTATGACACCCCAACGATGGAGCGGTTGAACGAGAGTGGCACCCCCATCTCGCTTGCGACGCGGGCGTAGATTGTGGTGTCGAGAATATCGTAGGCCGGCGAGAGCTGAGCTGTGCGCATCGTCTCATCGTAGAGCACGGAGAAGTTCTTGAGATGGTTGTCGCAATTGCCCAAGAGGTAGTCGATGTACACGTGGCAAAGGAGACCCATCGCCTCCCCAAACGCGTTGGCGCATGCGCCGCGCACAAGTCGGGACGCGAAGCTTAGGTAGTGGGCCCCGCTTGGCTCGTATTTTACGGGCGTGTCCCCCAGCTGGCACAGGTCCTCCTGGTGTACGCGCTTCGGCCGCGCGAGGCCACTCACAAGGATTGGGTCTTCGGGAAGGGGCCGATCGAACCTGCGAGCCGCCAGTATCGTTGCGGTCTCCGTGGGGACTAGCTCGAATTCTTCGGTCTCGATGTCGCAAAGACGTGCGACGGTCAAGCAAATCGCCTCGTTTATGGTCTCTAACGGGAAGAGGTGCTCGTTGGGAACCTTGAGGATGTGTGTGGTCGGGGCTGCCCCTCTGGTGCGGTGCCAGGGCTGGCTTTTCTCTTGTCGGTAGAGGCCCACCTTGCGCATGGCGCCCGCGACCGACACGCGCGTGGAGCTGAGCGTTTCCATGGTGGTGAGCGCGGGCTCCCTCGCTAGGGTCTCGACGTAGTCCTCGCCCACAGGGTCGTATCCCTCGCACATGCCGGGGGCGTCGTCCTCCAGGCTGAATACGAGTGCCCCGGACGACTCGTCGCCAAGTCGTTGGAGGAAAGGGAGCCACTCGCTTCTATTGGCGCGCATCAGGCGGAGGAAGTCGAGCTGTGTGTCGCCCTCTGGCGCTAGTGCGTGAAAGAAGGTCTCTGTTCGGTGTGAGGAGAAGGGCTTCACCTGCAGGGGCATGCCGGCGGAGATGGCGGGTCCGCGGAAGGAGGGATCGTAGGCGAAGGATAGCCCGACGTCGCGCGCTTCGATGGTGCCAGCGAGCTCATAGCTGCCGTAGCGGTCCACCCACACCCTGACATGCGACCCGCTCATGCTTTACCCCGAATTTGAAAGACGATGTCCACACCCATGTTCTGCGCATAAGCGGCGACGGTGTCGTAGCCGACCTGCCTGAGGCCGCGTTCCAGCTCACTGATGGTTCGGGGGTTAGCGCCGCACGTTTTCGCCGCGAACTCGACGGTCCAGCCGAGTTCGCGGCGACGTTGGCGAAGGACCTTCCCCGCGTCGGCGGTGGACGCGCAAGGTGTCCGGGCTGGTTGGTCGTAACGTGGGTCGAGCTCGGCGCGATATCCCCGTGACGTTCTTCGTAGTGACATAAGGGCCTCCCGCGTTCCCCTCTTTACAAATATGTATGATAGCACAGGATTGGTGGTATATCATACATATATGTATGAAACGGTGGCAACGATGGAGAATCATACAAATGTGTCACCGCCCCTGTTCTATGGTGGGACACACGTGGTGATGTACGTGAAGCAGTACTGCCGCGAATGCCAGGGCGCTCGCTAATGCCAGACTCGAAGAGCACCGCTGGACCCACCTCAACTCCGTTTCCTGCTCCTATCGTGCTACGTCCGGGAACCGCCGTGTGCCGTACGGCATGCACGGTGCTGTGGGAGGATGGCATGCTTCCACCCGAGTTCGAGAAGAGGCCATTGCGTGGGGTGCATACCTCGACAAGCGATACAGGCGACGCGGGTGGCACAAGCTACCGTACGGCGTTTACGACGCCGTGGAGCACGAGGCGCGGTTCCTCGATCGGCGCTTCTTTGATCTGCTCATGAAGTGTGACGCCGCGCCTCTTACCATCATGTTGGACGGTGCCTTCGCGTATGCCCCGGGGCAAGATCGTTGGGACATCCACTACGTGCGAGAAAGTGCCCTCGACCTTGCGCGCGAGCGTCTGGACATGCTGAGCGAGGCCGAGCTTGGCCATGAGCTTGTCCTCATTGCGGATGCCCTGCGTTGCCAGATGACCGCTTCGCGTTAAAGGAGTCCAGTGAAAAGGGGTCCACCGGAGGAACACCCCCCAATGGACCCCATGCGGGCGAATGATGGACGCTTGCGCCTTACGCGTTCGCGCCAAAGATCGCTACGCGCTTGTCGGGCGCGAGGTACATGCCGTCGCCCTCGGTGATTCCGTACGCGTCATAGAACTCGTCGAACATCTGCACCATCGCGTTCGCGCGCAGGTAGTTGAGCGGGTGCGTGTCGGTTGCAAGGGCGAGGGTGGTTCCCGCAGGATACACTTGGCACCACAGGTGCGCGTAGTCCTGGAAGAGCTTCGCATAGTCCATGCCGTCGATCTGCTTTGCGCGAGCAAGAATCGCCTGCACGCCACAGAGGTCGGCCGCACCCTCAACGCTCTTGTTGTTGCCGTTGACGTACACGCCGTCAGAGATCTGAATGGTGTCGAAGTAATCGACGAGCCGTTGGCGGCGCTCGAGGAACGCCGTGGCGTCATTGCCCGAGAAGATGGGATTGGGCACGCCGTATGCGTCGAGCTGGCTGCCGAGATAGTCGAATCCGTGGCTCACCTCGTGCCCGATAACTGCACCGATGCCTGCGAGCAGCTCCTGCTCACTCATGGAGTCCGTGTACGTGTAGCTCGTCACATACCCAGGCAGGATGTTGATGCAGTTGTTGGCGGGGTCATAGAAGCAGTTCATCTCGGTGGCGCGAATCATGCCCCACGGGCCGATGGCCTTCGCGGGCTGGCCGATGAGCGCGCGGTCGCAGTCGGCGCGGAACCGCCAGATGGTGAGGAGGTTCGAGAAGAGCGTGCCGCCCTGCTCCGTCGGCGTGAGCGAGAGCTTGCTGTAGTCCCAGTAGCCACCGTCGGGTTCGAGGATGTTCGCGGTCATGTGGTCAAGCTTCTCGATGGCGCTCTGCTTGGCGGCGTCGCTCATCCACGTGGTCTCGGAGAAGGTTCCCCGGTACGAGTCGATAAGGTCGTTGGTGAGCTGGGTCAGGCGCTCCTTTGCCGTGGCGCCCAGGACGTCATCGACGTAGACCTTGGCGATGGCGTTGCTCATGGTGCCGAGTTTGTTGCACCCCTCGTACGCGCTGGCCTCGGCGTCAGGTACCGGTAGCTTTTGCGCCTCGTAGTAGTCCTTGTACAGGTTCGGGTCGAGGATGGGGAAGCAGTCCTTCATCATGGAGAGTGTGACGAAGGTCTTGAGGTTGTCCAGGTTGTCGTTGGTCCACAGGTCGCTGAGCGCGCTCAGCCATTCGGCCGAACTCACCGTGTAGGCGTCGGACCCATCCACGCCACACTTTGTCAAGAGTGCCTTGATGGGGATGTTGGGACAGAACTTCTCAAGCTCCTCTAGGGTGAACATCTTGAAGGACGTGCCGTACGCGCCATAGGGCGTGTCGGTCCACTTGCCCGTGTAGTCGCCGTACTTACCCCAAGAGGCCTCGAACGTGAGGTAGTCGGAGGCGAGGTTTGCCGCCTCCTTCACGTCTGCTGCCCGACCAAGCATCATGAACACGCTGCGGGTCTTGAGGAGCTCGGGGGCGAGTACTATGTTCTGCATGAGCAGGGCATGCTCGTCGTCGGTGGGCTGGTAATACTCTGCGCCGCCGCTCGCGCCGTCGGCCAAGACGAACTTGGGCAGGATGCTCACGGCGTTGTGCGCACGCATGTCGTTGGGGCTCACGTACGCGTTGAGCACGGGCACGAAGGGGAAGTCGGCCGAGGAGAGAAGCGCGTTGAGCTCGTCGACGGACTGTGCGGCCTGAATGCGGTCGTAGTAGGGCTGCACGTCGGAGAGGCCCGTCTGCGCGCGGGCGTCGAGGTCGGAGAGCTGGTTGTAGAAGATGCGCAGCTGGTCAAGTGCGGGGCTGGTCTTTGATGCGTCCTTGATGAGCTCCGTTACCGAGTTGCTAATCTCGGATTGGGTCTCTGCGATCGGTGTGCCTCCCGTGAGCCCGTGGTCGGCGATGTAGTCGTAGTTGGTGTACAGGTACAGGTCGTCCTTGAGTTCGGGCCGCTCGATGGGGAGGTTGCCGCCCTCGTTGCTGTTGACCCAGGGGGAGCCGCCGGTGGCGAACGCAGGTTGGGGTTGGCCGGTTTCGGTGCTGGCCGCCTCGGTGCTGGCGGCCTCGTCCTCGGTGCTGCCCTCCGACGCGCCGCAGCCCGCCAGTCCAAACACCAGAACAAAGACGAGCAGCCACGACCACAGGGCCGCGCGCTTACGTGCTGGAATCCTCATGTCTCTCTCCTCTCAAAAAAGCGACGGGGCACCAAGGGACCGTCCCCAGGTGTCCCGTCGCCCTCAGGGGCTGCAGGAACCGTCCCCTTCGCTCCAATGAAATCTACTTGTCCTTGGGCTTCCAGGTAAGGGCCTCGGCTATTCCGCCGACGAGGGGGATGACGATGTCGAATGCGCCGAAGGTCATCGGCTCATGCAAGATGAGGTTGCACTTGATGAACTGGAGTCCGAACCACAGGGCGAACATGCCGACGATGCAGAAGATCAGACGCAGGGCGAAGTTCTCGATATAAAAGCCTTTCATGGTTTTTCCTTTCTCTCTTGTCCGGCAGCGGGTGTCGCTGGCGGCTTTTGCGACCGATTGAACGATTCCACGGTTATTCGAATACCTCTATGTTCTTTGCGGTGGCGGCGAGGAGCACACGTCCCAGCACTACGGCCGCAACGACCCCAAGGATGGATAGGATGGGAAAGAACACGATGGGATCGAGCTTCACCACGGGCGTCACCAGGATTGGCAGCGCGGCGTAGATGAGACCCACGAGCAGGGCGCGCAGCTCGGCGCCCCCTCCCTTGAGCGTCTTTGCGTTGACGTCGCCGTCATTGCCCCAGTCCACGTTGGGCTGACGGCTCTCGGTCCAGGCGCCGACACATGCCATGAGCCACGACGCACCCAGCGCGAGCACCAGGCCGCTCGCGACGATCACGGGGCTGATGCCCATCCTCGTGATGAGGAGGAACCCGCCGCTCGCCATGAGCACCAGCGCGATGAGCGCGTTCACGATAAAGCCGCAGAGGACTTTCGCAAGGATTTGCGTAGCGATGGGGACGGGGATGAACTTGATGTGCGTCCAGTTGGAGCCCTCGCGCGAGATTCCGGTGGCGGCAATCTTGTTGCTGCAGGCACAGAGGGCAAAGAACATCATGATTGCCACCATGGCAAATCCCGCGGCCGTTGCGTTGACGTTGGGGATATCGCCGATCTTCTCGATGAGCTCACCGATGGAGTCCGAGAAGAGCATGAAGCCGAACATCACGGGCGAGATAACGAGTGGGTACACCACGTAGTTGAGCAGGACCGAGGAGTTGCGCGTGATCTTGCGCACCTCGGTGGTGAAGAGTGCCTTGAGCAACGGCGTCTTTTCCTGTGCCGCGTTGCCGGTGTAGGCTGCAGTCTGGCCTGCGCCGGAGGAGAGCTGGGTGACGATGCGCATGTAGAGCACGCGTGCCACGACCACAAAGATGGCGAACGATGCGAGCGAGAGCAGCACGAAGAGCCAGGTCCCCAGGGGGTCGGCGTGCACGAGGGCGTACACGGCGAACCCGTAGGCGGGAAACGCCATCACAACGCTGCCCACGCCCGAGCTCATGGTGCCGAGCGCTTGCGCGACGCCTTCCTTGAGGTTTGCCCCGTTTACGGCGAAGTACATGAGGACAGAGAGTCCCAGCGAGATGACCGTGGTGATGGTGGTGATGGCGTCTTTGCGACGCACGCGCTTGAATATCGTGGCGACGAGGATCGAGATGGTGCCGGCGTATGCGGTAGGCATCAGTGGCGCACAGAGGACCGCCAGGATGTACACGACCCAGTAGCGCATGCCCACACCGGCGGCGATGCCCCAGCCGGCGAGCGGCCCGGCGATGAAGAGGAACGTCCAGAGGTAGGAGGCCGCCAGGACGCCGAGCGCCTTGGAGAGCACGATTGCGAAGGGCGAGACGGGCAGCGGCAGGAGGTCGTTGATGTCCGACGATCCAAAGAACGAGCTGAGTACGGTGGGCAGCGAGAACGCGAACGTGAGCATGCCGCACGCGAGGAACAAGACGTTGTAGATGGTCTTGGCGAGGCCGAACCCGCCGACGAGACCGTATGCGGTGTATCCCAGCCAGCCGAGGCCGCCGAGCAGTATGACGGCGATGAGCGCAGTGCCCGCCATGGCGCCGTTCGCGCCGGTGCGCTTCTCGACGGCGGCGCGGGCACCGCCGATTGACTGCGCAATCTGCAGCCGCGTGAGCAGGAGGATGCTATTCATCTTCTGTCATCTCCAAGAAGATCTGCTCGAGCGAGATGCCGGGATGTGCGGCCTTGAGCTCGTTGAGCGTGCCCTCAAAGAGCTTGTGTCCGTGGGCGATGATGCAGACTGCGTCGCAAAGCTTGTCGGCCGTCTCGAGCACGTGGGTCGAGAAGAGCACCGAGTTGCCGTGCGCGGCGTGCTCGCGCATCATCTCCTTGAGCTCGTAGGCGCCCTTGGGGTCGAGGCCGAGCATGGGCTCGTCGAGAATCCAGACGCTCGGCTCGTGGATGAGCGCGCCGAGCACGTGTACCTTCTGACGCATGCCGTGGGAGTAGTCGGAGATGCGCGAGCTCAAGGCGTCGTATATCTCGAAGCGCTTGGCGTACTCCTCGATGAAGGGCGCGCGCTTCTCGACGGGGGTGTCGTAGATGTCGGCCATGAAGGTAAGGTACTCGATGCCCGTGAGGCGCAGGAAGCGGTCGGGGTCGTCGGGCACGTAGGCGAACTGGCGCTTGGCCGCGATGCCGTCGGTCGTGATGTCGTGACCGTTGATTGTTATGGTGCCCTCGTCCACGGAGTTCACGCCGCAGATCATCTTGAGCGTGGTGGACTTGCCGGCGCCGTTGGGGCCAAAGAAGCCCGTGATCTTGCCGTCCTGCACGGTCCACGTGAGGTCGTCGACCGCCTTGACCTCCTTTCCAGCATATGTTTTTGATACATGGGTGAGTTCTATCATGCGATTCTCCTATCATCGCCGCTGTTCTTTGTGGATTATGGATATTGTAGTGTAGCAATCGAACAAAGGAACTAGGGGTCTCACATATGAGAAAGACGCTTTCGAGAATGGCCGTATGTGCGGCGACGTGTGTGATTCTCGCCGGATGTGGGGGGAGTCCGGCACCAGCGCCGACCGCGGACGAACCGCAGGCTGAGCAGACGACCCAGACGACTGCGGCGATCGAGGATGAGCGGGCATCGACGACGAGTGCCACGTCCGGGGACGAGCAGGCTCAGGGCATCGACTACCTGGCCTTGGTGAACAAGCTCAACCCTTTGCCTGACGGCTGGGAAGACGCGTTGGAAACCGTTCACATGACGAACTCCGTCGGCGACGATGTGGAGGTCGAGAAGAAGGCCTACGACGCCTACCTCGAGCTGAAGGCCGCTCTTGAGGAGGAGGGCGTCCACGTCGACCTTGACTCGGCGCGTCGAACCGTTGCGGCGCAGCAGAAGATCATGGACGACTTTACCCAGAAGTACGGTACGGACTACGCAAAGAAGACCGTCGCCACGCCCGGATACTCCGAACACCACACGGGCCTCGCCCTGGACCTGTACCTCAACATCGACGGCAAGGACATCGTCATGAATGAGGACATGGTGCAGTATCCGGAGGTGTGGGAGAAGATTCACGCGAAGCTTGCCGACTACGGCTTCATCCTGCGGTACCTTGAGGGCGACGAGCACATCACGGGCTACGGTTACGAGCCTTGGCACATCCGCTACCTGGACGACCCGGCCATCGCCAAGGAGATTACGGACAAGGGCATCACCTTCGAGGAGTACAAGGCGGGCAAGACCATGCCGGAGGTGAGCTACGACTACGGCGAGTCGGATCTCTATACTACCGAGGAGCTCGAGGAAGCGGCAGTTCAGATGAAGTGCGAGTTTGCGACGTTTGAGGACTGCGAGTTGCACAGCCTGCGCTATGCGGGTGACGAGTGCAATACCAAGGAGAACCTGGACTGGCTGAACAGCCTGGACGAGAACGTGAACTACGCGCAGGTCGTGGAGCTTCTCACGGACTTCCACTCACCCGTGGAGGGCGGTGGCGCCTGGGAGGCGGACACCGAGATGAAGGACTATCAGTGGTGGCTGGCACGCGAGGAAGGCAAGGGCTGGCAGCTGGTGACCTGGGGTTATTAATCGATAGGGTTGCTCCCGACGCGGAGAGCGCCGAAGGAGAAACGCGAAGGGGATGCTCCCTGTGGGCGAGTTGCCACGCAGGGAGCATCCCCTTCGCGCATGAATCCTCCACAAGCTGAGACGTGCGCGGAATTGGTGCGTAGTACTAGGTGACTAGAGAAAAACACCCGCACGGAGCGGGCTCACAGAAGGGACCAAGACCATGAAGAAGAACACCATCGCTACCGCCGCCTGCGCATTCGCCCTCGTCGCCGCTCTTGGAGGCGCCGTGATCGTCTCCACCCCGCGCGCCGCGCTCGCGAACGACGGCTCCGAAGCCGCTGCGGTCGCCTGCGACTCCCACTACGAGGGCGAGCGCGTCACCATCGGCGAGGACTGGGGCCAGCCCGTCTACGCCGAGTGGCACAAGGGCGACAGCGGAAAGTGGTGGGCCACGTTCTGGACCTACAACTACACCAAGGTGTGGGCGGAGCCCGCGCCGGCCGGCTGTGGCTGGGCGTTCCACGTCTACGACAAGAACGGCGACTTCGTGAACGTCTATCGCTGTGAGGAGAGCAGCGAGTACGGCTTGGTGGGCAAGGATGGCGTCTCCAGCCACTGGCAGGACGAGAACGGCGTCTGGTACTAATCAGGTGCGAGCTGGTCAGTCGCATAGCCAAAAGCGGCGACCCCTCATGGCGAGCAGGTGCCATGAGGGGTCGCCGCTCTTTGCGGCCTTCTTGGACCGTCTTTGATACTCGGCTATGCGGCCTTATCGAGCTCGACCTCTTCCGGGTAGTCCACCGCGAGCTGGTCGTAGGCAGCCTTGGTGTCGGTGAGGAGCTTCTGCACGTCGGCGAGAGAGTAGAGCCCGTCGGCGTTGCGCTCGAGACCCTCGAACTCCAGGTCGTATGACGCGGGTGCGTTCTCCAGCGAGAGCAGGTCGAGGTTGCGTACCTGCTCGGTCGTCGCGTAGACGTAGCGGATGTTGCAGAGTTGCTCGCCCTTCTTGCTCTCCCACACCTCAAAGAGGATCTTGCCGCCGATGGGGGTCTTGGTCTCGAGGGTGTCGGGCAGATCGTAGTCCGTCACGCCGAGCGCATGCAGCAGGCTCGACTGGTTGGAGTCGTGTCCGCACAGAAACGAGAATCGGCGCCCGTCTTTGCCCAGCTCGTCCGCAATCTCCGAGACGAGCAGATGAGCGCAGTCCACGCTCACGAGCTTCGAGTTGTAGCGTCGGTCGCCGAAGGCGTTCTTGACCGCTGCGATCTGTTGCCACTGCTCGTAGGTGAGCGGAGTGCCGAAGGAGGCGTCGGCCAGGTCCTCGGCCTCATAATACTGCAGCGTCAGGGCGTCGGAGAACTGGTTCGCGGTCTTGAGCGAGCCAGAGACGGCCGGCTCCTCGTCGAGCTCGATCGCATAGGTCGCGTCGCCGGTCTTGAGGTCCGCGACGTCCCCGGCCTTGTATGCCGGCGAGTTCTGGTAGTCGAGAACCTCGGAGATGAGGTTGTAGTCCTCCTGCAGGTCCTCGTCGAGGCCCGCAAGGCCCGCGTCACTGCCGAGCGCCGCGATCTCGTCGGTTGCTGCGTCGATGTAGCTGTCGCTCACGAAGCCGAAGCGGGGCTTGAAGGTCGGGTCACGGCTGTCGTAATCACCGTGATACTCGATGCCGACGTTGGCGACGGGCAGCATGCCCGACGAGAAGAACTGCGTCGTCGCGAGCGTGCGCTGGCGTGGGTTCGCGTAGAAGCGCACCTCGCCCTCGCCGGGGATGTAGTTCTCGGGGATGAGCTGCTCGCGCTCAAGCCACTTGCGGAAGAACTCGCCCATGATGGTCTCGGCAACGCCGCCCTTCACGGTGAGCTCGCTGCCGTTTGACGACCACGCGATCCAGTCGTGCGTCGTGGACCGGGAGAGGGTCTCCATGTCCTTCTCTTGCGGTGCGCGCAGGTTGTGGCGGCTCATGGCGACGACCTGCTTGAGGGTGTAGCCGTCGCGCGGCTTCCAGGCGTCTGCGTAGGCGGTGCCGGTGGTGGCGGGCTCGGCAGCGGATGCCTCGGTGGCCGTCTTGGTCGTGGTCGTTTCCTCGGTGTCTCCGTCGGCGCCTTCCTCGGTCGTGGCCACCTCCTTGGCGGCTTCCTCGGTTGTGGCCACTTCCTCGGTGGCGGCTTGATCGTTCTTCGGTGTTGTCTGCTGCGGTGCGCCGCACCCTACCAGCGGGCCAAGTGCGAGTAGCAGGATCAACAGGCTGATGACGAGCAAGGTGGTTCTTTTCTTCCTCATGGGACTCCTTTCGAACGAAGTGCGGGTGGCGCTCTGTCATGTGCATTGTAGCCAATCGCCGCGCCTACTCACGCATCAGCCCGCCATGCCGTCGCGCCCGCACCAGCCCGACCGCCGCGCCCGCACTATCCCGCCCATGCCGCCGCACCAGCCCGACCGCCGCAGCCGCTCTCGCACCAACGTTAATCTCATCCAGATTTGCTGACTTCTGCGTTCGTGCGGAATGCGTTGGCACGGATTGACGTTGGTGAGGGTGGCCTTGGTTGGCTTTTTCGTTCGCGAGGGTCAATCTGCTGACTTTTGCGTTGGTGGGGGTAGTTTTGGATGGGATTGGCGGTCGTGTGGCGTGATTGGCCTCACGAACGTTGATCCCCTCCAGACGCACCCTCACAAACGTCAATTTCGTTCACGCGAATCCACACCAACGTTGATTTCGTCCAAGAGGCGCTGGTGGGCTAGAAAGGAAGCGCGTTGGGACGCGCGAAAGGACATTTCCATCTCAGGAAGGGGCCGCCCGGCCTGCGAATGGGCCGCCATTGCCCGGGAAGGGACCGCCCGGCCTACGAATGGGCCGCCATTGCCCGGAGAGGGGACGACGACCGCTCATGAGCAGGGGACAAGAGTGACCAATTAACGCACGACTCCGATTCGCCAACTGGGGTTTTACCACTTTTGATGTGACAATTGGTCACTCGCTATTTTATACAGTGACCAATTGTCACATCAATGTTCAATTCAAATCGCGCTGAGCTGGGGTTTTGCAATTGCTTCAAAAGTTTATTGGTCACTTTTGCGCGACGCGGGGATGACGAAGAGCTGCGCGGCGTTGGCGCGACGCGGTTTCGCTCGCCATTCGCAGGTGGTGTTCGCGGAAGGTTGTTCCGCAACATGTCGCCACATACTATATTTGTTGTACTGCGAAGGAGGGGAGAGGTGCCGTCTTTCAGGGACAACGTAGATCTTTCAGGGACAACGTGGATCTGATCCTCATGCACTGTGAGGACGAGGTGCTTGCGTTTGACCTTGACCTTGCGACGGGCAACATCAGCAACGTGCACGCGCTCGATCGAGCCGACCTCGCGCCGCTTGGCGTGCTCGACGACGAGGGGGTCTCGGACTGGGCACTTGCCCAGTTCGTCAGACGCCGTTCTCTCTTGCGCTTTAGAGAAGACTTGCCGCATATCCTCGAGGCGCTTGCCGCCTCCCATCCCTGCGAGCTTGTCGTCAGAACACACGGCTTCTCACTGTCCGACCAGTTCTGGTACCGGGCTAACGGTGACACAACCACCTGGGCTGGCTCGAACTTCTTTGACAACGGTTGGGACGATGCCTTTGGCGGCGCCATTATCGCCCGCGACTACGACGCCCTCGCACCTGCGGACTCCTTCGTACCCGACCTCGCCTGTGGTGGTGGCACGCGTAAGGCGTGGCTGCATACCCCAGATGGTCCTCGCCTGCTCAAGGCGTCGTATGGCGGCGAATGTGAGCCAGTGGGAGAGGTGCTCGGCGCGCGCATGCTCTCGCGCATACTCGACGTGGGCGAATACGTGCCCTACGAGCTCGTGAGCATAGGCGGAGGGACGTACTCATCCTGCCCGCCCGTGGTGAACCGCGATGAGGATCTGCTGACCCCTCCCACCATACTGAGCGATTCTGCGCGCAGCCAGGCCTCGATTCCGCCGCCTGCTCCCGGCGACTGGGTCGGCGGCGTCGAAGAGCTGCTGGAATCGATGGGTGTCGCGAACCCCCGCAGGGCTATCGCGAAGGCGGCGGTCGCCGAGTCGCTGCTCTTCAAGAAGGACTTCCATTCTGGCAACTACGGCTTCGTGCGAAACGCAGCCGGGCGCAACGCAACCGGGCACGACGCAACCGCGGGCATCGCGCGCCCCGCGCCCTTCTTCGATCTCGCCGGCTCGTTTGGCACCTTTGGCATACAGCATTCTCATGGGGCGCACCGCCACCGCCTGACGGACGGCATTCGCGTTGCGACGTGGTACAGCAACCTCGATCCGTCGTGGGACTATTTGTGGTTCGTCCCGACCGCGCTCGACGGGTTCGGCGAGGAGCTTGAGAGGGGGCTTGCGGCGTGCAGGGGGCTGCCCAGCGAGTATCCCGCGATTGCCCGCGAGCTCTTTGACATGCAACTGGACTATGTTTGCTCCGTCGTCCGAGGTAGCGCATCAGCCGGGGGACTGGCTGGGGGATCGGCAGGGGGATCGACCGGGGGATCGGCAGGGGGATCGGCAGGGGGACTGGCTGGGGGATCGACTGGGGGGCCCGCAGGAGGGCCATCCCACAGCGACCTCCCGAGGGGGCAGCGCGTCTATCTGCATGTGGACCCCGCATCGGTTGACACATGCGGCCAGTCGTCGGAACCCATCGTGACCACCATGGATGCCGCCGCGCAAGACGAGGTCATAGCCCTCGCAGACCGGTTGCTTGCGGCGAGCAGCCCCACCGAGCTCGTCCTCGTATGGTGTGGCGACGAGCCGCTTTATGCCCCGAGCGTTATGAGGAACATTACGCGCGCCCGCTGAGAACGGTCACGGCCGAGCATGGTGCCGGTCTGCGTGCCGCAGTCGTTACGGATGGTCGGCTGCTCAACGAGCGCATGCAGGAAATGCTCGCCGACAGTCGCGTAAAGCGCGTATGTGTGATGATCGACGGTCCAGGAGAGACGTTCGACCAAGTCATGGAAAACCTGAGCCGCCCTTGTCGCCTTGCGGTCGAGGTGTGCATGAAGGTCAACGCGCGGAGCCCGGAAGAGGTTGCGCTGGTGCGCGAACGCGTGAGGGCGGTGGCGCAGAAGAGCGGAAACTCCCTCGAGTTTGTCGAGGCGGACGCGTTTGACGGCCGTGGCGACGAGCTCAGCGTCGACGATGCGATGGCGCCGCAGGTCATAGGCCAAATCGCCGCCCCGATCTTCAAGAAGTGGGGCGTGGCGCGAGCGTGGGTCTTTGGCTCGTTCGCGAGCGGCTGGGCACACGCGCGCTTCGACATCGACCTGATGGTGGACCTGCTGCCGGGCGTCCACCTTGGGTATCGCTACTTCGACTTCCGTCGCGAGCTGAAGGAGGCGTTCGGCCGGAAGGTCGAGTTGCATCTGCCGCCGTACAAGCCGGAGGGCAATCAGTTCCTGAACGTGATGGAGCGAACCAAGGTGCTTATCTACGAGGACGGATCGCACGAGGGTGGCCCGCGCGAAGACCTGTAGGGTGGCTCGAGCGAGAGCGGGTCGCACGAGGGTGGCCGGCGCCGAGTCGACCTTGCATCGTGCGAGCATGTCGATGTTCTTTTGGGTAAGCAAGTATCCGTTGGTGATAATGGAGGCCTTGTAGGAGCCACGGTCGCGCATGAGCGCCATGAGCCTTTGCGAAAGCGACTCAACGACGCCGGGCGCGAGCAACGGCTCGCCGCCGAACCAGGTGACGGAAAGCTCGTTGCTTCTCGACGCATCGAGCATGCGTTCCGCGAGCGAGACGACGTCGTCTTGGACCTCGGGCGACATCAGTCCTCGTCCGTGATCCTCGAAGCAGTACTACGGACAGTCAAAGTTGCAGCCCATGGTTGGGCAGATGGTCAGTTGTACGTCGCGCATGCGCGCACAGGTGTTGCGCCCCAACGTCTCGAGCGCGGCACGTTCGTCAAAGTTGCAGATAAGGCCGCGCTGCGCGAACCGCTTGATCACGGAATGGTGCTCATTGAGTTCCTCGACGATGGAGAGCAAGTACACCTCTAGGGGCGTGTACTCGGCGCAATTGCCCTTGAAGCGGCTGGCGATGGCAACGTTGTCCGAGCCGGGCACCGCGGCGAACGGGTTGTACCGAGAAGCGTGCCAGCCCGCCTCGCCGGCCGTGCGTTTGTTGCTCATGACGGCTGCCCCTCTTCTTGCGGATATGCCTCCTCAGTTATTGACCATAACCCAACTCTACGCAAGCGATTGCCGGTACATTTGATTTGGTGCAGTTATGGTACCGTAGCAATAATTGAAGGAAGCTGGCATAATCGCGCAAGTAGCGTCAGCGCGATCGCATGCGCCTTCCTGAGGAACACGACGAAAGGGATTCGAAGATGATTGATGGTACATACAAGATTAGGGTCGATGTCCCCATCGGCCGTAAGGATGGCCTAGTCGTTCTGCGCTCGAACGGTGACACGATGACCGCGGAAATCGATGCTCCCGTTGTCGGCAAGCAGCAGATGCAGGGGCAGCTCGATGGCGACACGTTCACTGCAGAAGGCACGAGCAAGGTCAAGCTCATGGGTAAGGTTGAGTACACCCTCAAGGGCGAGGTCACCGGCGACGACCTGCGCATCGACATCCATACGAACAAAGGCGACCTCACGCTGAAGGGCGTCCGCGCCTAGGTCGCAAGTGCTTGTCGGGGAGTACGAGGAGGTTCAGTACAATGTCAGGGTTTATATCCGCGCTGATCAAGCAGCGCAGGGACGCAAAGAAGGCCGGTCCGGACACCAGCGGGCGTCTGAAGGAGATCGTCGACATTCTGCGCAAATACGACTACGATGACGGCATCACGCCCGAGATCGTGGTCGGCATCATTCAGGATTTGGGGCCGACCTTCGTCAAGATTGGCCAGATTGCCTCTCAGCAGTCCGAGCACATTCCGCCCGAGTACTGCGACGCCCTCGCGCAGCTTCGGTCGAGCGTGGCGCCGATGGACCTCGAGACCGTCCATGCTCAGATCGAGAAATACCTCGGCAAACCGACGGACGAGCTCTTCGCCTCCTTCGACGACAAGCCCCTCGGGTCGGCCTCCATTGGGCAGGTGCACAAGGCAGAGCTCTTCGATGGCACCGTTGTGGCCGTCAAGGTGCGCCGTCCCGGCGTTGTGGACACGGTCGCGCGCGACTTCGCCCTCATCGAGAAGATTCTCGACACCTTCGTGAAGGGTACGGTGGGTGGCTTCGACATCAAGGGCTTCATCACGGAGCTCGAGCAGACGTCCAAGTTGGAGCTCGACTTCACCAACGAGGCGTTTAACCTCGAGCGATTCCGCGAGCTAAACGCCGCGCGTGAGCGCGTCGAGAGCCCGAAGTGCTATCGCGAGTTCACGAACGAGGCCATCCTTACCGAGAGCTTCGTCACGGGTACCGAGGTCGGTGACCTGGCCTTCCTCGAGACGCTCGATGACGAAGAGCGCGACCTCCTTGCCGAGCTGGTCGCAGACAACTTTGCTACGCAGGTCCTCACCGACGGCTTCTATCATGCCGATCCGCACTCGGGCAACGTGCTGATCAAGGACCTGCCGCCGCGCGAGGAGGACAAGCCCGAGGCCGCCGCGTCGGAGGAGACTCCCGAGGCCGTAGAGCCCGCTGACGGGTCCGCCGCTGGTGAGGCTGACGAGCCTGCCGCCGACGAAGCTGCCAGTGACGAAGCCGCCGACGCCGACGCCGCCGAGGAGCAGCCGAAGCTGCCGCAACACGGCATCGAGTGGATCGACTTCGGCATGATGGGCACCCTCACCACGCAGCAGCGCCAGCTCCTCATCGACCTCGTGAGCAACATCGTGATGCACGATGCCTACGCCCTCAAGCGCACGGTCCTGAAGGTCGCCACCCCGCAGGGCGAGATCAACCACGGCGCGCTGCTCGAGATGTGCGAAGGCATGTGCGACCAGTACACGGGCGACGACTTCGGCGACTTCGCCCTGGGCGACCTTCTCGACACCATCCTCTCGGGCCTGCAGGACGAGGAATACAAGATCGACCCCTTCCTCACCAACCTTTCGCGCGGCATCATCGCAGTGGAAGGCACCGTCAGGACGCTCAGCCCGCGCGTCAACATCCTGAACAACTTCATGGACAAGGTGACCATTGGCTTCGGCTCTGGTCCCGAGCTCACTGACGAGGAAATCGAGGAGATGGCGCCCCAGATCGCCATGCAGGCCGTCAAGGTTCTCGCAGCCATCTGCACCAAGGGCGGCGAGACGCTCGACATGCTGGAGAAGGGCCAAATTCGCACGCGCACGGACTTCGCCTTCGAGGAGAAGGCCCTCGGATCGGTGGAGCGCCTCGTGGGCTACGCGGTCCGAGCGGTCCTGATCGCCGCGATTCTCATCGGCTCGTGCCTGTTGTGCACGGTGCCCATCAACGCGATGGAGACGACGCCGTTCCTCATCGCCTTCCCGGTGCTGGGCTCCATCGGCTACCTGGTGTGCGTCTTCTTTGCGTATCGTCTGTATCGGGACGTGAAGAACGGCAAATAGCTGCATGGAGAACGCCGTTTTGCTGTACGGCGAACGGCATTTAGCTGAACGGTCGTGAGAGGGGCGGTCCCTTGGTCAAGAGGGGCCGCCCTCGTTGATGGCTGCGATCCCACCGCGGGACAGCGGTCACTCCTCTGTGCAGGCTTCTCTGAACATCCTGAGCTCGAACTCCATGGACGTGCGATAGATGTCGTGCGCCAGACTCTCGTCGAAGGCCCCGCCGCCGTCCTTCCACTCCTCTATGAAGCTCCCGAGCGCCCATGCACCGCCGAAGCTCTCGACCTCCCCCTCGTAGACACCTTCGAACCAGTCCCGATAAACGCCTGGGTTGTAGCGTGGGCTCGCCATGAGCTGCCGCGCGAACCACGGCCAGAGGTTGTAGCAGGGCAGGAATGCGACCAGGGAGTAGATGGGCTCCTCTTCGCGGGCCACCCGCTGCTCGTGCGCCACGTAGGCCCTCGTTCCGTCCGTCGGGAGCACGCACTCGGCGTCGCGGATATGCCAGTCCTCCAAGAACATGCGGTTGTAGTTGTCGTACGCACTCGCCTTTGACGCGACAAGGTCGTAGAGATCGGGGCTCTTCTCGCGGTCAATCCTGTCGAGAAGCTCCTTCAGCGTGTCCTGCGCGTGGTAGCAGTAGTACGCGTCCTGGATTGTGAGGCTGCCGTAGTCGAGCGGGTTGAGCGTGCCGTCGTGCATGGACTGCAGGTAGCGCGTGGCGGCGACCGCGTTCGCCGTGAGCAGATTCGCGAAGAACGCGCGGCTGTAGAAGCTGGTGGGCAGTGGCTTACCAACCAGACGGCGCAGCGCCTCGGGGAGGTACATGAGCAGGGAGATGTTGCGGCTGATGAGATGATGCATGGCTGGCCTCTCTGCGCGGCGGGACGTTCTCTCAGCATCATAGCGTCCACATCATAGCGCGTTGGCGAATTCACAGAGCCTGGCCGATGCGTTGGAGTCCGAGTGGCCAACGTGCGATATAGTTATGAAACCGCAGCGTTAATCGAGGGGAGCTAGCATGAAACGCACAACCACTACCATCATCGCGACCGCACTCAGCGCGGTATTGGCAACTGGCGCGCTCGCGGGGTGCGGCAGCCAGCAGGCGGCACCGTCCGAGGAGCCCGCGGCGACCGAGGCGACGACCGAAGCGACGACCGAGGCGGCGACCGAGCAGACCACGGAGGAACTCGTCGCGGAGTTTAAGGAGGCTGCCGCAAAGGCTCCTACGTACCAGTCGGTCACAATCACCGCGGAAGAGACCACGACCCTCACGGGTGAGGATGCGAACTCGGACGAGAACATAACGTCAAAGACCGTGTACAAGTTCGACAACAGCGGTGATCAGCTCAAGACGAGCGCCGATGCCGAAATCGCGGATGTCAAGATGACGTATTACACTGACGGTGACGCTGCCGTACTTGTTACCGATGAGGGCGTGTATTCTGGAACGGTCGAGCAGTTTGAGCTCAACTTCGCGGATGGTGTGGAAGCGTTCTTGAAAGAGTCCGTCGGAAGTGCCGACGTCTTCGCCGATTGCGCCGCAGAAGTGGAGAAGACGGAGACCAATGGGCTGACCTTCTACACCCTGACGCTTGATCCCCAGAAGTATACCGCGTCCGATGAGTCGCTGCAGATGCTCGCGGATTATGGCTCGCCAATCGAGGAGGCTCTCGTGACCATCGGCTTCGAGGAGGATGGCAGCCTCGCTTCCCTCGACCGGAAGCTCACCTATCCGCAGAGCACGTTCGTCAAGAATATGAGCTTCTCGGTCTATAACGCCACCGTTGTCGACCCGATGCCCGAGGCGACCAAGACGTTCGAGGAGATGGGGTCGGACATCGAGACGAAGCTCGGGGAGTTCGAGGAGAACCTCGGCGCAGAGGCAACGGAGTAGGGGAGTTCGAGGAGAACCTCGGCGCAGAGGCAACGGAGTAGGGTTCCACTGGGGTCTACTGGGGGCAGTCCCCTGACAGACGGTCCATCGAGGGACTGCCCCCCAGTGGACCTCCAGCGGGCCGACTCCGTGCGTTCCGCTATACTTTTGCAAACGACGAGAGGAGCGCGCATGGCTCAACGAGGACTGTTCATCACCCTGGAAGGCGTCGACGGCTGCGGCAAGTCGACGCAGGGGGCACTACTCACCAACGTGCTGGAGGCGACGGGGCGCGAGGTCGTGCGCCTGCGCGATCCAGGCAGCGCGCGTCTCTCCGAGAAGATCCGCCTGATGCTGCTCGATCCCGGCAACGACGACATGTGCTACGAGTGCGAGTTGCTTCTCTACGAGGCCGCCCGTGCCCAGATGGTGCGCGAGCTCATCTTGCCGGCCCTCGAGCGTGGCGCCGTCGTGGTGTGCGACCGCTTCTACGACTCCACGTATGCGTACCAGGCTGCTGGGCGCGGCCTCTCCCCACAGATGATCGAGGCCGCCAACAAGCTGGGTAGCTGCGGCGTCGACCCCGATGTCACGCTGGTCTTTGACCTCGCGGCCGAGGAGGCGCTCGGCCGCGCGACGCACGAGGGGGCCGACCGCCTCGAGGCCGAGGGGATGCGCTTCCAACGGCGCGTGCGCGACGGATACGTTGAGCTCGCCCAGCGCGAGCCGAACCGCGTACGCATGGTGGACGCCGTGGGCACCGTCGAGGTCGTGCACGCGCGCGTAATCGAGGCGCTGGGCGACGTGCTCGCCCTGTAGTCCCGTTCGCGTCATCCCGTCCCCGCCAAGGAAAGCTCGCCCCATGCCCACAGCATCGACCACTGTTCCGCAACCCCTCATGCGCATCGACAACCAGCCGCGCGTGCGTGCGTTCCTCTCTGCAGCGTATGCGGAGGGGCGTCTCTCGCACGCGTACCTCTTCACCGGCATGCCGGGCGCGGGCATGACGGAGGCGGCGCTCGCGCTGGCGCAGTGCGTGGTGTGCCCGAATCCGGAGGGTCCGGATGGCACGTGCGACGAGTGCCTGCGCGTTGCGCATCACACGCACCCCGACGTGCAGTTTCTCTCTCCGGGTGGCGTCCATGGCTACCTCATCGACCAAGTGCGCACGCTCGAGGAGGAGGTCGCGTACGCGCCGGTGCGCGCCACGCGCAAGGTCTACGTGCTCGACCGCGCCGACCAGCTGCGCGGCGCGTCCGCAAACGCCCTGCTCAAGACCCTCGAAGAGCCGCCCGCCCACGTCATGTTCATCCTCATCGCGCGCTCGGCCGACGCGATGCTGCCCACCATCGTCTCGAGGTGCCAGCAGGTGCCCTTCCGCGTGGTGCCGCCACAGGTGGCCGTCGCGAGCATCGCACAGCGTGTGGGCGGCGAGGAGCGAGACGCGCGCATCGCGCTCTCGGTGACGGGCACGCCAGAGATGGCGTGTGAGTTCCTGCAGTCGCCCGACCGGCGCAACGTTCGCCGGACCATGGTGCGCACGCTGTGCGAGCTCGCGGATGACGACGCTTGGGACGTGCTCGTGGCGGCGCAGGGCCTCGTGGAGGATGCTCAGGTGGCTTCGGGCTTGCGTCAGCGCGGCAAGTCGACGCCCAAGCGCGACGCCATCGTGCGCGACGAGGCGAAGCGCCGCACGGAGGGTCAGGAAGACTACTACACGCCCGCCATGCTCAAGAGACTTGAGGATGTCGTGCGCAGAGAGCTGTCCGCGCGCGAGCGTTCAGCTATGATAGAAGCTCTTGCGGCAGCCGAGTCGTTCCTACGCGACGTGCTTCTCTGCTGCGAGGGGGCACTGGAGCCCATCGTCAACGAGGACGTCTCGGCCGCCGTGGAGCGCATCGCCCACAGCGCGACGACCTCGGGGGTGCTGCGCGCGCTGGAGTCGTGCCGCGCGGCCGCGAGCGACATTGCCCACAACGTTACACCTCAGCTGGCCCTTGAGGTCATGCTTCTCTCTGTCAAGGAGGCACTCGAATGGCAACCGTCATACCGGTAAGGTTTGCCTACGCTGCCCGCGACCTGTGGTTCGACCCGGGTCAGACGGGCGCACTTGAGGGCGATCATGTGATCTGCTCGACCGAGCGCGGGACCGAGATAGGCCTCGCCACGTCCGATCCCTTCGAGGTAGGGCAGGCCGAGCTTGGGCGCAAGACCAGCAACGCCGCGCTCAAGCCCGTGCTGCGCGTCGCGACCGACGACGATTTGGACCGTGCCGAGGAGCTCGCGCTCAAGGGCGACGCCGCCATGCCTGTCTTCCGGCGCATGGTGAGCGAGAGCGGGCTCGACATGAAGCCCGTGGGGGTGGAGTACCTCTTTGGCCGCGAGCGCGTGGTGTGCTACTTCGCGGCCGACGAGCGCGTCGACTTCCGCGCGCTCGTGCGCAGCCTCTCGCACGAGCTGCACGAGCGCATCGACATGCGTCAGATCGGCGTGCGTGAGGAGGCAGCCGTCGTCGGTGGGTTTGGCCACTGCGGGCAGGAGCTGTGCTGCGCGCGCTTCGGGCTCTCGTTCGAGCCGGTCTCCATACGCATGGCCAAGGAGCAGGACCTGCCGCTCACGTCGAACAAGATCAGTGGCGCGTGCGGGCGTCTCATGTGCTGCCTGCGCTATGAGTTCGAGGCGTATCGCGACTTTAAGAGCCGCGCGCCCAAGCGCAATGCCGTTATCGACACGCCGCTTGGCAAGGCAAAGATCATCGAATACGACACGCCGAAGGAGCAGCTGGCGCTGCGCATCGAGAACGGCAAGACGGTCCGGATTCCGCTGGCCGAGATGGTCGCCTCCGAGGCGGCGGTCAAGAAGTCCGAGGAGCTGCATTGTCCGTGCAGGCCCGACACTGTGCTGCGCGCGTCTCTCGACAAACTCACGTCGCCGGACGTGCAGATGGCGCTTGCCGAGCTCGACCGCAAGAACGGCGTGATCAAGGATGACGATTTCGCTGAGGACGACCTCTTCGTCGAGGCCAAGCCACGCAAGCGTCGGAGCCGTCGGGCCGGGGAACAGGCGCCGGTGCAGACGCCTGCGCCGAGTGCGAGCACTGAAGAAGAGCCTGCCAGCCCGTCGCGTCGCCGTCGCCGCCGGCGTTCGGCGAAGTCCGGTGCGGAGGCCCCGGAGCAGCAGCCGAGTCAGCAGAAGAACCAGCAGGCGGGTCAGCAGAACGGGCAACAGGGCGGGCAGCAGAACGGCCAGCAGGGTGGCCAGCAGGGTGGCCAGCAGGGTGGCCAGCAGTCGAACCAGCCGGCCCCGCAGGAGGAGAAGCGCCGTCGCCGTCGGCGTCGTCGTTCTGGCTCGGGGGCCGCTGCCGGCGCTGGTGCCGGCGAAGCCACCGCGGCAGCATCGAACGCGAATGCGCCCGCGCGGGCCGCGCCCACACCCGCGCAGGAGCAGGGCAAAGAGGGTGAGGGCAAGACCCGTCGTCGCAGGCGCCATCGTACGAGTTCGGCATCCGCGAACGGCAATGAGGGCAACGCACAGACCCAGGCCCAGGCTCAAGCGCAGCAGCCCAAGTCCGGTGACCAGTCCAAGTCCGATGACCAGCCCAAGCCGAGGCGTCGCCCCGGAGACCGTGGCGGACAGGGCGGAAAGCAGGGCCAGGCGCCCCAGCAGCAACAACAGCAATCCGCAGACGGTGCGCCTGCGCCGAGGCGTCGCCGCCGTCGTGGCGGTCGCGGTCGCGGCGGAAACGGAGGCGGTGGAGGCAACGGCGGAACCGCTTCCGCTCCCACGGAGTAGTGTCAACGGCGCTCACGGCTGATATCGCGTGGGCGCCGTTGGCGTATACTGCTCTTGTCGCGTGGTTATTGAAGTCCAAAGGGGGCGCGTATGGCTAGACAAGCGCTGCATGGGGTCAATCTTGCGGGGTGGCTCAGTCTCGAGCAATGGGTCACGCCGGAACTCTTCGCGGGAACTGGCACCCTCGACGAGCAAGGCCTTATGGAAACCTTGGGCGACGATCTGTATCGCGAGCTCATCAACGATCATCGCAACACCTTCATCACCCAGACGGACTTCAAGCTCATCGCGCGCCGCGGGTTCAATGCGGTGCGTCTCGTGGTGCCGTGGTACGTGCTGGGCGACGAGGGTCCGGACCCCGGTCGCAACGTGGGCTGCATCGAGCGCGTGGACGCAGCCTTCGATTGGGCTGAGGCCTGCAATCTGAAGGTGTTGCTCGTCCTTGGCATAAGCCCCGGCGTGCACGGGAGCGAGGACCTGCTCTCATCCTCAGGCAGAGGTCGGCGCACGGAGATACTCACGGTGCTCTCTGCTTTGGCGCAGAGGTATGCGCACGATCCGGCCCTCTTTGGCATCGAGGTGGCCAACGAACCGGTCGCACAACATCGCAAGGGGTTCTTCGGCATTTCGGAGGGCGTGCCGCTGCACGTTCTGCGCAACTACTATCGTGATGCCTACGAGGCCGTGCGCGAGGCGGCGGGATTCAACTGCTACGTGGTGCTGCCCGACGGCAACGTTCCCGGAGCGTGGCGCAGCTTCATGGCCACGCGCCGCTACGAGCGCGTATGGCTGGACTGCCATCTGTATCACTACGACGAGACGGTCGATGCGACGGGTCCCTCCGGCGCTGCGACGCTCGTCTCGCGGTCGCGCGATGCGCTCGCTCGCGCCGGCAAGAGCGGTCTGCCGGTGATGGTGGGCGCATGGTCTGCGGCCCTGCCGTTCGCCGACTCGCTCATGACGCCGGAGGGGCGCATCGCGCTCGAGCGCGTCTATTGCGCGGAACAGATCGCGGCCTTCGACGAGCTGCCCGCGTGGTTCTTCCAGACGTGGAAGACGAGCGGGCACCTCTCGGGCTGGGATTCGCGCGTCGCCCTCGCGAGCTTCGAGAGGGGCATGCTGGGGTGAGCGTGCGAGGCGGGGGCGTGCTGTCCATGGTGGGCACGCCCATCGGTAACTTGGAGGATGCCTCGCCGCGCGTGCTTGCCACGCTGCGGCAGGCGGATGTGCTTTTGTGCGAAGACACACGCGTCACGTCCAAGCTGCTCGCGCGATTCGGGATTCGCGTCTCGCTCATGCGGTGCGACCAAAACGTGATTGCTGCGCGCGTGGACGGCGTGCTGGACCGCGTGGAGGCGGGGGAGCGCGTGGCGTTCGTCTCGGATGCGGGGATGCCGGGGGTCTCGGACCCTGGGCAGCAGCTGGTCGACGCGGCGCTTGAGCGGGGCCTACCGGTGGAGGTCATTCCCGGGCCCAGTGCCGTAACCTGCGCGTTGGTGGCGTCGGGGTTGCCGATGGACCACTTCTTCTTTGAGGGATTCTTGCCGCGGAAGGCTGGTGCGCGGGCGCGTCGGCTGGGCGAGCTCTCGCAGGTGCCGGGTGCGCTCGTCGTGTACGAGTCGCCGCATCGGGTCGTGGCGACGCTCGCGTCCATCGCGGAGGTGCTGCCGGCGCGCAGGGTCGCGCTGGTGCGCGAGCTCACCAAGCTTCACGAGGAGGTCGTGCGGGAGTTGGCACCCGAACTGGTACGTCGCGTTGCGGAGGGGCCGGAGGTGCGGGGCGAGTGCGTCATCGTGATCGAGGGACCGGTCGCAGGCGACTTCGTTACCGGTTCCGCGGAGGGGGGCGTCGCTGGGCCTACGTCGTCCGTGCGCACCCTCGATGAGGCAATCGCCGAGGGCGTGGCGGCCGGCGAGCCGAAGAGCCGCCTCTCGAAGCGCCTGGCCAAGGAGTTCTCGCTCGCGCGCTCGGACGTGTACGCTCGCGTCTTGGAGCTGGGCTGAGCTGGGCAGCGCCGGGCAGCGCTGAGCTGCGGCGGGGCAGCGCCGAGCGAGCCGCCCTCCGCCCCGCCCCGCCTAACGAAATCGGACCTTGCGGCAAGGCCGCCCCGCCCCGCCTAACGAAATCGGACCTTGCGGCACGACTTCTAACGGAATGGGACCTTGCGGCACTCCACAAGGTGCCATTTCGTTAGATTCCGTGCCACAAGCTTCATTTCCGTTAGGAGCTTTGCCACAAGGTCCAATTCTGTTAGGCGGCCTAATGGGGTCCACCTCTAATGGGGTCCACCTTTGCGTGTTGTAAGCCCGTCGCTCGTCTCGCGCGCTCGTCTCACTGTGCTGCGTCCTGCGGTGTTGCGTCCAGCGGCGCGTGCCTATTGACTGGCGTTCACGAAATAGTGACCAATAAATTATGAAAGCATTTACAAAACCCCAGCTCAGACGCAAAAAGTACAAAGAATGATGTGTTGATTGGTCACTGGCTATTTTACCTAGTGACCAATTAACACATCAATAATCAATGCAAATCGCACTGAGCTGGGCTTTTGTAATTGGTTACAAGATTAATTGGTCACTCTTGGAGCTCTCGCGGTGGGTCGGCACGTCCGACTTCCTCGCCATGAGGCAGGAATATCGCCCGTGAGTTGTTACAATGGGTGCGGCACCTCGATGTGTACTGCGCTCGGCGCGGCGCGACGCCCGCCGAGGTGCGGCATCCACAACGGACGGCACCCGGCGGGGCGTGATGCCTACAATGGGTGTGGTGCGCCCCGCGATGCGAGGCCCCATGGCATATGGCACACGGCACGGCCCCGGAAGCTTCCAGCGAAAGGACTTCTCATGCTCACTGACAACAAGATTTGGATGGCCCAAGGCGACAACCCCTGCTACCTGCTCCTCAACCAAGCGAACCGCCACGGCCTCATCGCCGGAGCGTCGGGAACGGGCAAGACGGTGACGCTCAAGGTCATGGCAGAGGGCTTCTCCGATGCCGGCGTGCCCGTCTTTATGGCGGACGTCAAGGGTGACGTCACGGGCATGGCCCAGGCCGGCCAGATCACCGACGCCCTCCGCGAGCGCATGGCGTTCTTTGGCATCGACGAACGCGCCTTCGCGTTCCAAGGCACGCCGTGCCGCATCTGGGACATGCTCGGTGACGCGGGCATCCCCGTGCGCGTTACCATCTCCGACATGGGTCCGGAGCTTCTCAGCCGCCTGCTCGGTCTCACCGAGGTCCAGAAAGGCGTCCTCAACATTGTCTTCCGCGTTGCCGATGACCAGCAGATGCTGCTCATCGACCTCAAGGACCTGCGCTCCATGCTCACTTTCGTCGCGGAGCATGCCAAGGAGTACGAGACCACGTACGGTCGTGTCTCCAGCCAGTCCGTGGGCGCCATCCAGCGCGCGCTCATCGCCGTCGAGGATCAGGGCGGCGACATCTTCTTTGGCGAGCCGAACCTCGACATCATGGACTGGTTCGAATGCGACGCGAACGGCCGCGGCTACGTGAACATCCTCAACGCCAGCCGCCTCGTCAACACCCCGCTCGTGTACTCGATGTTCCTGCTCTGGATGCTCTCCACGCTCTTTGAGCGCCTGCCCGAGGTCGGCGACCCGGAGAAGCCGCGCCTGGTTTTCTTCTTTGACGAGGCCCACCTGCTCTTCAACGGCATGCCCCGTCAGCTCACCGATAAGGTCGTGCAGGTGGTCAAGCTCATCCGCTCCAAGGGCGTGGGCGTGTACTTCATCACGCAGTCGCCGGCCGACGTCCCGGGCGAGGTCCTGGCCCAGCTCTCCAACCGCGTGCAGCACGGCCTGCGCGCCTACACACCCGCCGAGCAGAAGGCCGTCAAGGCCGCCGCGGCGAGCTTCCGCACCAACCCGGCGTTCGACTCGGTGCAGGCCCTTCAGGACGTGGGCACCGGCGAGGCGCTCGTGAGCTTCCTCGACGAGAAGGGCAAGCCTAGCATGGTCGAGCGTGCGCGCGTGCTCTTCCCGGGGTGCCGCATGGCCGCCGCCGACGCGGGCATCATCTCCACGGTGATTGCCAACGAATACGAGCTCATGGCCAAATACGAGGAGGCCTTCGACCGCGAGTCTGCCTACGAGCTCATCGAGGAGGCCCGTGCCGCGGCTGACGAGGCTGCGCGTCTGGCCGCCGAGCGTGCCGCCTTCGAGAAGGAGAAGGCTGCGTTCGAGGCGCAGAAGGCCAAGGAGGAGGCCGCTGCGGCCGCCAAGGCCGAGCGGGAGGCTGCCGCCAAGGAGGCCGCGGCCGCCAAGGAGGCCGAGCGCCTGCGTCTGAAGGCCGAGCGAGAGGCCGACCGCCTGCGCCTGAAGGAGGAGAAGGAGGCCGACCGCTTGCGCCTGAAGGCCGAGAAGGAAGCCGAGCGCAAGGAGGCCGAGGCCCGGCGTGCACGCGACCGTGTGGTCGGCAACATCTTCAACGGTGTCGTGGGCACGATCGGTCGCGAGGCCGGCCGGCAGATCGCGCGCGGAATCTTCGGCACGCGCAGGTAGGCCACGGCATGGGAGCGCCGGGACAACGAGAGCTGGCGCAGGGCGAGCATGCGCGGGGCGAGCTGGCGGAGGCAATCGAGCGTGCGCGCGCCCTCGGGGAGCTCTACATCGAGGGTGTGCATGTGACGGGAGAAGAGCTCGACGACCTTCCTGACCTCGAGTTCTTTGAGTTCCACGACGTCACGCTGGAGCAGTGCACGCTCCGCGGGCTGCGCGCCAACAAGGCGAGCTTCTACGACAGCACGCTGCACGGATGCGACCTCAGCGGCGCCCAGCTCGAGGAGGCGTACTTCGCGCGGACGCGACTGGCCTCTTGCAAACTCGAGGGCACGCAGCTCACGAAGTCGTTCTGGCGTTCCTCGCGGCTTCTGGCTTGCATGTGTCGGTATGCGAACTTCGGCGAGGCAACCCTCGAGCGGACGAGCCTCGTCGACTGTGACCTGCGGGAAGCGTTTCTCAGCGAGATGCGCCTCAAAGGCCGCACGCTGCTGGAGGGGTGCAACCTCACGCGGGCGGACCTCTTCCGCACCTCGCTCAAGGGGATGGACCTCTCGACGTGCAACATCGCTGGCATCGCGGTGAGCGACACGCACGCCGAGCTGCGCGGCATGCGCATCGCGCCTGAGCAGGCCGTCGACCTCGTGGGCATGCTCGGCGTTACGATCGTCGAGGACTAGCAAGGGCGCCGCCGGGATGAACTCGGCGGCGCCGTTCTTCTGAGCATCTAGGAGGCATCATGGCAACGAGCAACGAGCATCAACTGGGCGTCAAGCGCGTAGGCAGCTCGCGCACCATTGCCACGCGCATGCTGCGCCACGAAGACATGAACGGTTCGGACCGCCTCTTTGGCGGCCGCCTCATGGAGTGGATCGACGACGCCGCCGGCATTGCGGCGCGCCGACACGCCGGTTGCGCCATCACGACAGTGGCGGTTGATAAGCTCGAGTTCGAGTATCCGGCGTTTCTCAACGACATCGTCACCATCGAGGCGTGGGTGACGCACGTCGAGCGCACGTCCATGGAGGTCCGCGCCGACACCTACGTGGAGGACACGAAGACCGGCGAGCGCCGCATGATCAACCACGCCTACCTCACCGAGGTGTGCATCGATGAGAACGGCCGGCCGATTCCGGTGCCGTGGGGGCTCGTGGCCCACACGCCTGAGGAACACGCCGAGTGCGAGGCCGCCCGCAAGCGCAACGAGATCCGCAAGATGCGCCGCGCGGAGGGAATCTGAACGTGGGCGTCGCGAGTCCTCGGGCAGCCTGCCGCGGTTCGGTGCTGAGTCGCGGCGATGACTCTCATCTGGGGGTCGTTGCGGCGATTCCTTGCGTCGGGAGCAGTTCCTCGGACGTGCACGCTGCACGACGCGCGCGACTTTCCGCATCGGGGGCACTCCTTCGGACGTGGACGCGCACGCCGAACGCGACTTTCCGCATCGGGAGCGCCCCTTCGGACGTGGACGCGCACTTGATTCGCCGACCCGCCCGCCAAGGCGGCCTCCCGGCGGGCCTCCGGTGGCCAAAAGTGACAAATTAGCTTTCTTTTAGTTTACAAAAGCCCAGCTCAGGGCGATTTGCATAGAAGATTGATGTGACAATTGGTCACTGCATAGAATACGCAGTGACCAATTGTCACATCAAAAACGGTAAAATCCCAGTTGGCGCATCGGGGTCGCCTGTTAATTGGTCACTTCTGCGGCGCTTGGCAGGGCGGAGGGAACGCATCCGCTTGTCTCGGCTCCGCGCGCGGTGCGCGGAGCGGCGCCCGGCGGGCGGACGGCGGCCGC
>JAFWIE010000121.1 GCA_017533825.1 Atopobiaceae bacterium
CAGCTCGTCTGCGGGCGGCACGAGCGCAAGCACATCGTCCGCAAGCGCCAGCGGGTCGTCGATGGCGCAAGCGCTCGCGGCTCTCGACGGCGTGAAGAGCGTCGATCCGGTCGACGTCAGCGGGTCGCAGGTGTACGCCGAGAAGTACGTTGTTACATTCGAGCAGCCGCTCGACCACAAGAACCCTTCGGCCGGCACGTTCCCGCAGCGCGTGGAGGTCGGTATTGTCAAGGACGCCAAGGCGAACGTCATGGAGACCGACGGCTACCTGCTGTTCGATGAGGCAATTGCAATGGACGACGCGCATGAGCTTTGCTCTATACTCTCTGGCAACTACATCCATGTGGAGCACCGCTTCTTCGGGCAATCCAGGCCCGAAAGCCTGTCGAACGACGACACGGAAGGCTGGCAGTACCTGACGTCCGAGAACGCAGCCGCCGACTACCACCGGATCTACACCGAGCTCTCCAAGGTTCTCGACGGCCCGTGGACCGCCACCGGCACGAGCCGCGGAGGAGAGGTGTGCACGTCGTACGCCTACTACTACCCCGAGGACATGGGCCTGTACGTGCCCTACGTCGGACCGTTCAGCAGTGGCCGCGAGGATCCGCGTTGCTATGAATTCGTGTACACCAAAATCGGCGACGAGAAGTACGGCGCCGAGAAGGCCAAGGAGTACCGCGACCTAGTGTCGTCATTCCAGGTGGAGCTCATGAAGAACAAGGACGCCCTGGCCCCCGCGCTCAAGGAGCTCTGCGAAGAGCAAGGCAGCGTGTACCGCGAGTACGTGACCGAAGGGAACCTGTTCGACCTGGCCGTGGCCGAGCTGGCCGTGCAGGAATGGCAGTCCAACCAGGAGACGAGCTCCAACCCGAGCATGGACGTGAGCTTCGAGGGCATGAAGACGGTGCTCGCCATGCCCGAGGGGACCGATAGCGAGAAGAGCGCGAAGCTTGAAGCCGAGCTCCAGTTCCTCCTCGTCCTGGCAAGCCCCACCGACTGGGCGGCGAACCATCCCGCTTGGCCGTACTACGTGGGAGCCGCTTCGCAGTACGGGCAGTACCATTACGACTTCTCGTACCTGCGCCGGGCATGCGAGGCGGCGGGCCTCGGAGACGTGCTGACGGTGAAGCCCGAAGACGAAGAGAACTTCGTGTTCAAGATGGTGTTCACGCCTGAGCAGCAGCAGGCGTTCGCCTACGATGGCGCGTTCTACGAGGGCGTGACCAAGTGGATCGACACCTCGGAAGCGAAGATCATGTTCATCTACGGCAACAGCGACCCGTGGTACTCGCTGCGCATGCACGACACGGACAACCCGAACGTGAAGATGTTTGTCAGCGACACGAAGCCACATACCGTGCGCATGATGGACTTCGACGAGGCGACCATGCAGGAAATGGGCACGTTCGTAAGCGAAGCGATTCCCTTGCAGTAACGTCATTCATGCGCTGCATGCACATCCGCAGGTCGCTCGAAACGGCCTGCGGGATCGCCACGCCGGTGGCGAGGTCGACCGCCGCCAGCAGCGACAGCGTGCCGAGCCTGACGTACTCGTGGTCGCGCTGGCGCGTGGACGGGCGGCGATTGTACGTGCCCTGAGTCTATAATGGGACAATGACGTCATGACGCGCCGCTGGGAGCCATCGCGCCATGTGGGGTTGTGGAGCGCTTTTGTGTACGAGGGGACATCATGACACACGAGGGCAGCGCGGGTCGCAAACGCGTATCGTTGTTCCTGCACGACTACTTTATGGTGGCGACATGTGTCGTCGTCGTTGCTGTGAGCTTGCTTTCGGCGCGCCTCTACCTTGCGGAGGGCGTGTACTTTGGCATGTTCGTGGCGTGCATCAAGCTGATAACGGCCATCGCTGTGGTGACGACGTTCAAGTCGTACAGATGGGATGTCTCCAAGGGACTCGTGGGCGGGGCGCTGTTCTGCCTCATGTACCGAGGGGTACTTCGTCCTCGTGGAGCTGCTGGCCGAGCAGAACTTCGACGTCTATCTTATCGCCGGCCTGCAGGGAAGCGTCTACCTGGCGGCTGCCGCCATGTCGTTCCTCGTGATCATCATCATTGCCGTCAACCACTTCTTTATTGGCTACGCGAGGCACGGCAATCCAAAGAACGTGATCCTCAGCCGCATCGCCATTGTCTTTGAGCTGGCGATTTGCGTGCTGCAGTTGGTGGCAAATGCCAGCTTGGGCCTACCCGACGACATGATATGGCTAAACGCGCTGCAGAGCCTTGGCAACATAGCACTGCTGCTACTGATCGCAAACTTCGATTCGCAGGTCGACGACTTCAAGGTGCAGCGGAGCGAGATCCTTGAGCTTAAGCGCAGGGGAGTCCAGGCCAAAGGGGGCGAGGGCAAATGAGGCTAAGGGAACGCCTCGACGGCATCTGGCTTATGGCCATGGCCTTGCTCTCCCTGTTTGCCGCCACCTTCTACTGTGTGTCCCAAATGCGCTCCACCACGCTCAATGCCGCGTACACGGTGTTGGTGTTGCTGCAGGTCGTGGCGCTAACCATGTACCTGTGGGGTCCCGAAAAGCTGACCTTCGGGCCGCTTAGGGCGCTCTATCGGCTGCTGTACGCGTCCTCCGTTGCGGTGATTCCCGCCTTCGCCTTTATTCTCGTGTGCCTGGTCAACCAATATCACGCAGCCATTCCAGACGCCATTGACGCAACGTCGATGCCGGTGGAGCAGATCCTTCCCACGGACAAGACCGTGGTGTACAACACCGGCACAGCTCATGTGATCTTTCCCGAGCACACCCAGATCGCGCTTGCGTGCGAGGAGCGGCCGCCGGAGTCGGACGTGTCCATAACGTGGTGCAGCGGGGCGGCGTTTCAGCATGCCGTCGAGATTGGGTTTAGCCAAGAGAACATAGAGGGCGACCATGCCGTGGACGGCACCTTGTATACGAGCCCGCATCCCCACGACGGCTTTGCGGCCTTTACGTTTGCCAACGGTTCGTACTCGTTTGAGTTCGACGACCCGCGGCGGGCCATACGCGAGGCTGCCGAAGCGGGCGGAAACGGGTTTATGCAGTATGCCCTCATGCGGGACGGGGAGGCCGTCATGCGGTTTGACAGGCCGCGGCCGCGCTGCTACCGGGCGCTGGCGGAGCTCAATGGCAGCGTTTGCATTATAGATTCCGTAAACGTGCTGCCGCCCGACGAGTTTTTGGCGGAGCTCAGGCGGCTCGGCGTGCGCAACGCCCTGTACATGGACATGGGGCCCGGCTGGAACTACTCGTGGTTTAGGGATGCCGCCAACCAGGTCGTCACGCTCTTTGGGCTTAAGGTCCCTTGGTCCCACAACTGGGTCGTTTTTAGGAAGTAGGTCCGACTTTGCGGGCCTGTTGCACTGTCACACGTGGTCCGGCAAGTCCTTGCGGCTTATACCTATTATGCAATAGTGTACATTATTCCGGTTGGCCTCCGCAGTTTTGACTATCTTCCCTGCGGACGTCAAAGCGACGTCACGGGCGCCGTTTCCGCACCCGTGACGTCGCCTTATTCGAAGTCGGATGACGTCATGACGTCACTAGACCGCGTTTGCGCTGGTAGACATGATAACTCTAGGACACCAGCAGGCCGTCCTCGTCGTATTGGAGGTCAGGGTCCCAAGCGACCTCCCAGCAGCCGTCGGGCACGGGGAAATGGGCGGCGGCCTGGACCCAAAATGGCAAGCAGCGCCCCAGGCCTCCGCCCTCACGGGCAGAGCGTTTGG
>JAFWIE010000061.1 GCA_017533825.1 Atopobiaceae bacterium
GCTTGAGGCTTACATCGTCCACTGGAACACGAGGAGAAGGCAGGTTAAACTAAAGGGACTGACACCGGAGGAGTTCCGATGTCAGTCCCAAGCCGCCTAGGTTCTTATTTATCGCGTCCAAGTTTTGGGACGCAGTTCACACCGGACAAGCGGCCTTCCGCATTGCCAGGGCCGGCAGCTGTCACGACCCTTCGCGCAGGCGCTCCTTGTAGCACTCGCCCCAGGCCCACATGGCGTCGAGCACAGGCTCGAGCGTCCGGCCAACCTCGGTGAGCGAGTATTCCACGCGCGGGGGCACCTCGGAGTACACCTCGCGGTGCACAAGCCCGTAGTCCTCCATGGCGCGGAGGTTATCGGTGAGCACCTTATGCGACACCTTGGTCACCCTGATGGTGCCGGCGTCGGTGTTCACGTTGCAATGTCCGGAGGTGCCGTGACGCCCAGGTTGAGAGTATCCGTGCTCAGGGCAGGAGCAGAGGTGCTCCATGATCTGCGCCGCCACGTTCGCTCTTGAGACGCACGGTCCACTCGCCGACGCGCATGTCGCCGGACGCGTTCACCTGCGCGTGTATGCGCCTGTAGCCGTACGTTCCGCCGCTCGCGTCGAAGGCGTCCACGACCGCCTTCCTCTTGGCCGCGCGATCGGCGCCCTCGCCCCCGGGCCGCGCGTTCCTCGCGTACCCGTGGCTGCTCCTGGCCATGCCGACCGCGGGGAGGACCTCCCTGGGCCTCCACCTGGGCCCAGGCGCCCGCCAGCTCCGCCTTCTCCTGGTTGGCCGGCCGGTTCGGGTCGGTGCCCGGGTCTTTTCTATGATGTCGAGCGTGGCCTGGCGCACGTCAAGCTCGAGCTGCACCCTCCTGAGCCGCAGCTTTGCGGCGCGAAGCATGTCCTGCAGCGCCTCGACGTCGTCGGGCAGGTCGTCGAACTCCTTGCCCGCGGGGATGCCCCTCTCCTTCGGTTGGCCGTCCCCACCAACATGGCCCATCAGCTCCCTTCGCCAAACGTAAGGCGCGGTCCTGGAGACTACGGCTGCTGGATCGTCGAGGATTTCTCCCTGAGGATTGTTCTCGGCGACGGATATCCCCACGAGGTTCCGACAGTCTACGAGGAGTCCTGCGCCATTCCTGACGAGTTCGAGCATCGCTATGACGACGGCTCGCTGTGCATTGGCGTCCCGGGTGAGGTACTGATGATGTTTCCTGGAGGAATCGAGCTGCTCGAGCTAATCGAGGGGCCGGTTACAAGCTGTCTCTACTCCGCCGCTTTCCTGCGCAGGTATGGACGCTACCCCTTCGGGGAGAGGAGCCATGGGATAGCTGGAATCCTCGAGTACTACCGTGAGTTGTTCGGGGTGCGGTCGGACCAAGCAGCCGTTAGTCTCATGAGATTTATATCAGAGCGCAAGAGATACAGGGGTAGTGACAGATGTCCCTGCGGCTCCGGAAAGCAAGTCTGGACCTGTCACGGCAAGACGCTCAATGAGCTGAGCAGCGAAGCTTACGCCTCCGCCGTCGCTGGAGATTACAACCGCATCTCATCGGAAGTGGAGGCCTACGAAAACGTGCGCAATATGAGGACGTGGATCCGTGTGACTGTCAGGGCAAACTCCGGGCTGATGTGGGAGGCAGGGCCGTGAACGACGGTGCAAAGATGGCGGAGCTACAGAACACAGATGGGGCAATCAATCTACTTGCGGCGCAGAGACAGCTGCACTCGGATGCGAAGGCGCTTTACTGGGTGTATGGCATTGCGGCCACTGCTCCCCCTGTGCTCGCTTGTGTGGTCCCCAATCTTTCCGCAATCCCAATGATTGCTTGTGTGTTACTTCCAGTCGTATCGGGGAGAATACTCACGAGTCTTGCAGAAAAGAGGCAACGCGAAGCTGCGTCCATACAGCAGGAGATAGACCCCTACCTGTACGGGATTGCGTTCCCCAATACAGAGCATGACGAGAGGCTTGCTGCCCGTCGCGGACGACGTTACTTGATGAAGAAGGGTGCTTCTGAGCTGTTGGATTGGTATCGAAACATCGACGGGTTGCCCACCGGAAGGGCAGAGTATGAGTGCCAGAAGACAAATATCTGCTGGACGATGGACATTGCGACCGTGACGCTGCTAATTGATCTATGCGTCGCCGCAATAGCCACTACGATTGCGACGTTAGGAATCAAAGAATCTGGCACCAACGCGATTGCGTACGTCCTCCTGACACCGATAATTGTGTGGATGGTGGAGTGTGTCATCGACAGGTGGTGCTTGCGTCACGCAACGAAGCGCATCAAGGACTCGATGGAGGATCTTTGGGAAGATGACGAACGTCACGTAAAGAAGGCCCAAGATAGGATATTCGAGTACCGATGCCGTAGGCCGGTGCCAGACTTCGTCTACGGACTGACCAAAGATGCCGAGCAGCAGAGGGTTGAAGCCAGGCTATAGGGCACGATTGAATAAAGTGATCTAAGCCTTGCTACACGTGCCAACGACGTAATACCAGCTTTGGCATTCTTGGCCCTTGGAAGAAGCGGGCGAGTCGTTACGCACAAACGTCCCTCATGACACCGAATTGTGTACACTTGTCGCGATGGAGACGAACTATGTGGGGCGGTGGTGCAACGTATGAAGACGAGTATGCTGGGCGGGACGCAGAGAAGGGCGCTCGTGGCCAGGTGGTCCGAGGTCGTGTCCAAGGGCGTCGCGGACGAGGGCGGAAACGCGCTTTCCCCCGGCGATGTGGTCCGCCTGCCCGCGCATGTCCGCTGGGCGGGGGACGGCGAATGGGACGCCCCCGGGACCGTGACGGGATACGCCATCGGCAAGGACGGCGCCCCCTGCGTGGTGGTGGACGCCCCCGCGCACAACGGGAGGCGACCGGACACGTGGCGCACCTGGATCGTTGACGGAGACTACTGCAACAAGATCGAGGAGGACGAGGCGGCGGCACTCGCCGCCGACGTCGAGAAACGCTGCCTCGGGGGACGCGGGGCGGGCGCCCTGATCGACGCCGAGACCAGGGCCATGCTCTCCCAGTCGTGGATGCAGGTCATGCTCGGGGGCGTCAGCACCAAGGGCGGCGTCGCCGTCCAGCCCGGAGACCTAGTGCGCCTGCCCAGGAACGTGGCCCGCAACCGCGGCTCGCAACTGCACGCGGCGGGCCTCTGCCTGGGCTTTGCCGTCGGCTTGGACGGCAGCCCCTGCGTGGTAGCCGACGCCGTTGGCGAGGACGTGCCCGAGCTCACCCGCTGGCGCACGTGGGTGGTGCGCGGGGCCGAGTGCCTGGTCATCGACTCAAAGGAGGCATGGCGTCTGGAGGCCATGTACGACCGAAGCGGCAGGCTTAAGCCGAGGGGGCATGTCACACGAGGCAAGGGCAAGTAGCCCTGAATAACGTGTAATAGCGCCGAGTACGTACGGCTTTATAAATTGGCGGGCCTTCCAGGCTTTCGACCCGTCGCCAGCGGCTTTGTGCGCGCTCGTTGTGTTGTGCCGTCATGCTAAAGGCGCCACATTGGCAACTGACATACGAGGAAAGGATTATCTATGCCTCGGAACTACAACGCGCTCGACATTCCCCCGATATTGGTGGGCTCAGAGATGCGAGCGAAGATGGGCAAATTCAACTCTCTTGAGAGAAGAAAGGCCGAGCAGCAGGTCAAGCCTGATCACTGCCTGCTTTGCGGTGAGCCTCAGACTAGCTTCTGCAATTCGCACACTCTGCCCGCGTTCTGCTTGGAGAGCATCGCGGAAAATGGGCATGTCTTATCGACCGCGGATGCCATCGGGACGAATATCGTAGAAAGCAGTATTGGACTTAACCGGGCGGGAACATTTCGCCTCGTGTGCAGGAAGTGCGACAACGAGTTCTTCAAAGAATACGAGAGCCGGTCGTCGTACGGCCGAAGCCCGACACAGCAAATACTTGGAAAGATTGCCGTGAAGTGCTGTCTCTCAGAACTCGCAAAGTCACGGAGGGACTCTGCGATGTACGGGAATTTGGCGGAGGAATACCCCGTCGCGCGTCTTTCCGTCACCGCTAACGCCAGGGATCTGTCCGCGCATGACGATGAGCGCAATCTGCGAAAGGCGCTCCTGGCGGCCAGCGGGGGAAACAGGACGTACAAGTTGTTTCTGTTCAGGAGACTCGAATACGTTACGCCCGTCGCGTTCCAGACGATGGTCACTCCCATCGTCGATCTTGAGGGCAAGCTAATTAACAACCTCTTTGACCCAGAGCCAACAGCTGTGGTCGAACCACTGTTTCTCTGCTGCTTTCCCATGGGAGATTGCTCTGTGGTCATTTCCTTTCGTCATCGACGTACCGCGCGCTTCGATTCGTTCGACAGGCAGATCTCATCGCTCGCCGAAGAAGACAAGCTCCTCGTCTTGTTGAAACTGGTGTTAGCGTATAGCGACGAGGTCTTCTTCGCCCCAGCGATTGGGAACGTTATTCGTAATGAGGCTGGAATTGGCGCTTTGTGCCGTATGAATATAGACAGTCTTGGTGTTCGTCCGCGCACCCCGAATAGACAACTGGGCCTCCTTGCGATTCGCGAAGCTGCGATGTCGAAGTATGCACTCAAGGCCATGCCCGACATACCGAACCTGCTAAGTCCCGATTACTCGCTGGGTTAGCGCGCAGCCGCGCCGAAGCGAGATACGGCACATGCGCCAATCATTGTCCAGATTCTCCCCATCGCATGCCCGCATTAGCTGCATCATCTAGCCAAGCGACCTGACGCGAATCTCCCGCGTCCAGGCGAACCGAGGCGACGAAAGAGGTGGTCCAGCCATGGCCTATCGCCATATCCATCCATCGACAAGACAGAAGAGAAGGCCGCTCTCGGGACGGCGAAGCGTCGTTGCGTCTCGCTATGCCGCACTATGCGAGGGGAGGTCAGCATGACGAGGTCGAGCTTCTCCGGCGTCCTGCGGCGAGTCATGCGCTCGTTCGAGCCTCCGCTCACGGCGCTCGACGTCTCACTGCTCACCGGCGCTCTTCACCGAGGAGGCCGTGGGGGAGCTGCTCTCAGGCGAGCGGCGCCCCGACATCTCCGAGCTGACGGCGATCTGCGAGGCACTCGAGCTCCCCATCGACGCGCTCCTCGCCAACCAGTGCGTGGCGGGAGGCGATCGCGATGAGTAATACGGGTACTGCCACGTGGGACGGCTCCCGCGCTCGGGTCGTCACCTTCGCCAACCAGAAGGGTGGTGTCGCCAAGTCCACCTCCGCCGAGGCGTTCGCGGCCTCGCTCGCCGCGCGCGGCTACGCCGCACTCATGGTGGAAACGGACGCCCAGCCCGGCAACCTCTCGCTGCACGTGGGCGCGGACAAGGACCTCCCCGGTACCTACGAGCTCGTGACGCAGGGGAGGCCGACCTACGAGGGGGCCGTGGCATTCGTGCAGCCGACGCGCTACTTCGGCGACGTCATCTGCGCGGACGAGAGGCTTGGCGGCGTGGACGACAGGCTCAACGCCCGCGTGGGCCGCGAGCTCACGCTCTCGCGTGCCTTGGCGCCGCTCCTGCCCGAGTACGACTTCGTGGTTGAGGACACCCCTCCCGCGCTGCAGGTGAGGACGCTCAACGCTCTCGCTGCCGCCGACGACGTGATCGTGCCCTGCTCGGCGGACGTCTCGTCGGTCGCCGGCATGGGAGAGCTCCTGGACTGCGCGTCGCAGGTGGCCGAGCTCGCCGGAGGCCACGGGGCGCGCGTCGCCGGTGTGCTCGTGACGCGCTACGACGCGCGCAACAACCTCGAGCCGGAGATGCTGGGAAGGATCCGCGACCTCGCGGCCGAGTGCGGCGTGCCCGTGCTCGAGCCGTGCGTGCGCGCGACCGTCTCCGCCCGCAAGGCGCAGAGAGCCGGCGTGGCGCTTCGCGACTTCGCCCCGCGCTCCACGGCGGCGCTCGACTACGAGTGTGCCGTGGACGGCTACCTCGCGGGCATCGGCGTGGGGGGAGGTGGTGAGGATGGCAAGCGGCCAGCAGAGTGACCCCCTGTCCTACAGCCTCGGTCGCAGGAGGGGGAAGCCAGGTGCGACCACGCCCGGCAAGCCCGCGCTGCGAAGCGGGAGGAAGCCCGGGAGGAAGGCGTTCATGCTCTACCTCCCGCCCGACCTGCACACCGCAATACAGATGAGAAAGGCCGTCACCGGCGAGGACATGGGAGAAATCATGGTGTGGATACTGACGGACGCGATGGTTGAAGAGCTGGAAGTGGTGAGAAAGATGAAGAAGAAATAGAAGGAGAACGCATCCGATCTGGTCGACGGTCATGTTGCCAGGAGTATTCCTGTCTCGTCCATTGGCTACTGTGACGTCAAACGTACGTCACTGCCTCTGAGGCCGTGCTCCTGGCACCCGGAATGCAAGGGAAGGCAGGCACATGTGCTGGTCGCCATACGTCGTTCCTTGTGCAATCGCATGCGTGTGCGAAGGCTGGAATCGAGGATGAGGGATTGCCACGCGGCCGTCGGGCATATAATGCTAGTTGTGAGGGAGGTGGCCATGGGCCAAATGTTGGAGTTCGCACCACCGCGGTACAGCGCACTGGAGTTCTTTTCGGGCATCGGGTGCGCCCGCGCGGGAATGGCGAAGGCGGGCGTGCGCACCGTCTGGGCGAACGACATAGACAAGACCAAATGCGAGCTCTACCGCGCGCAATGGGGCGGTGACGACTTGCTGTGTGAGGATGTCTTCGACGTCGACCCCAGCACCGTGCCTGCGGCGGACGTCGCATGGGCATCGAGCCCTTGCACGGACCTCTCCCTGGCGGGGAAGAGGGAGGGACTGGTCGCCGGTCCGGAGTCGAGTGCCTTCTTCGGATTCGTCAGGGTCATCGAGGGGATGGGTACCCGCAGGCCGAGCGCACTCATATTGGAGAACGTCTGCGGACTGGCCTCGTCGCACGATGGCGATGACTTTCGCACGGTCGTCTCCGAGTTCAACCGCCTCGGCTACTCCGTTGACGCGTTCGAGCTGGACGCCAGGCGCTGGCTCCCGCAGTCCCGCCCTCGCATGTTCGTGGTCGGCCTCCTGAATCCCCTCGGAGGAGGCGAGCTCGACTCGTCGCTGCGGCCTGACAAGCTCTCCTGGATACACTCCGACCCGACGCTGGTCACCCACGTGAGCGAGCTGCCTGAGGTTCCCGAGCTGAGGAGCGGGGGGTTCACCGCCCTGTCGGAGAAGCTGGGAGACGACGATAGGCGTTGGTGGGACGAGGAGCGCACAGATGCTTTTGTAGCCTCGCTGAGCGCCATCCAGAGGAAGCGGTTCGATCGGCTCAAGGCCGGAAAGGCCGTAGTGGCACGCACCGCCTACCGCAGGACTCGGGGCGGGAAGCCGACCTGGGAGATCAGACAGGACGACATCGCGGGTTGCCTGCGGACGGCGCGGGGCGGATCATCCAAGCAGGCGGTCGTCGTGCTGGGTCGTGGCAACGCGAGGGTGAGGTGGATGACCGGTCGGGAGTACGCTGCCCTGCAGGGTGCTAGCGGGTTCGAGCTAGCGCAGTTCAGGGAGAGCCAGGTCATGTACGCGTTCGGTGATGCTGTCGCAGTTCCTGCGGTCTCGTGGCTCGTGAGCACCGCTGTCGTACCGGCCCTTGAGGCCGAGCGTTCGGAGGAGCAGCGCTATGCCGTCGGATGAAGATGTGGCCCGCACGGTGCGCGGCACTGCGTAGGAATGATATGACTCCTCCAAAACTGCTGCAGGGTCCTTTCCCTGTGAAATAGGCATCAAAGACTTAACTGTATTGGATACGCTCCCCTGTCACTCGAACTCAATCATCAGGCTCGGGTCCGTCTCGTGTTCGGTGATGATGCCGTTGTACTCGGCTACGATGGAGGCCATTGTGTCGCGTCTTGCCTCGGCGTTGAACAGACCATGCTCGTAGACGTTTGTGGACAGGAACTGCTGTATGTCCCAGACCTCGATGCGGTCCGCTATCCCGTTGTCCTCCGCGAGGGCCCGGGCGGTGCCCACGCGCTCGCGTATGGTGATGATGACGGGCCTCACACCAGCCCTGATGTTTGACTTGCACTTCTCCATGAGGAGCTGGCCAGCCATGGTCGTACAGTGTATGGCAACGTCACCCACCATGAAGTCGCCCGCCCTGCCCGTCTGCTCGTCGGCTGAGGACGCACCGTTGACCTCGACGTCCTCGACCAGCAGGCAGAGTTTCGCGGCAACAAGGTGCTGAAGGACGGTGCCCGCGTATGTGGCTCCGGGACTCTCCCTCTCGCGTTTCCTAGCCTGCCCAATCAGGTCGTCTATGGCGCTGTCCATAGATCGGGCGCTGTCCGAGCTCAGCTTGAACGGCATACTGTTGAAGTAGACCCTCACACGACCCACCCAATAGTCCTCAACCGCCTCGAAGTCGATATGCCCGTCGCGTTCGTAGATGCCGTTGATGAAGTCGGCGTAGGCGTACATCAGCGACATGTTGCCCCTGTTCGTCCGTCCGCCCTCCTTGGCCAGTATCCTCGTTATGCCGTGGTCCCTGAGTATGGCCTTTACCCTTCCGCCGCCAAGCCCCTTGACCTGCCCTTCCTTCTTGGTCTTGTAGTCCTCCGGATTGATGGGCAGGGCATCGGTCGAGAACGACCGCGTGAGAATCAGCGCAGCCGATAGGGACCCCTTACCCATCACCTTGTCCTCCTGATGCTCGCGGAAGTCGTCAAGCTCGATGTCGATGGTTCTCATGGGCGGTCCTTACGGTTCGTGGGCGTCTGCCCCTCCCTCCGATTAGTATCGGCGGGCGAGTCTCTCCGCCCATTATACGTCCCCCAGTTACTATGCGTGGTCCATCCCTATCTGCTTGACGGACGAGAGGGTCAAAGACCTCGTTGCATCGCAGTATGAGAGGCTGCTCTGGTATCATCGACCTAGGAGGCACTCCATAAGAGCGCCTGCTGTCCTCCCCGCTTCGCATGTCATTTTACCCCGTCTCGTTCCAAGGGGTGGCGGGTGTGCGGAGCGGAATCTCCTCCAACAAGCGCTCGTTTGCGGTAACATCGTGCGTGGTCTGGCGTATGGGGCGATGCGTGGAGTGAATGGGAGCGGGCATTGTGGAGACGCCAAATGCAATTAGCATTGAGTACCAGTCGGTGGAGGGCATACGCGAGCGCGCGTCGAAACTCGAGGGCATGACGTTCCGTGACGTGCTCGACTTGGGAATCTATCCCGAGGGCGTAGTGCGTGAGTACAACAGCCGCAGGTACAAGGGCGGCATGGGCAACCTGCTCGAGGAGCGGTTCTTCGGATATCGCGCCAACTCGGACAGGGATCCAGACTTCGCCGAGGCAGGGGTGGAACTCAAGGCTACCTGCGTGGACAGACTCAAGAGCGGTAGGCTCTCGGCCGGAGAGCGCCTCGTGCTCACCATGATTGCCTACGACGAGCCGGTTGCGGACAGCCTCTACGATTCTCACCTGTGGCGCAAGTGCCAGCGCATGCTGCTCGTGTGGTACCTGCGTGGGCGTGGCGCCGACCCGTACGATCAGCGGATTCTCTACACGTGCATGTTCACGCCTCCCGAGGAGGACATGCGCATTATAGAGGAGGACTACAGGCTAATCACAGGTTTGGTGCTCGAGGGCCGCGCCGACGAGCTCTCCGAGTCGCTGACCACGTACCTTGGCGCATGTACCAAGGGTGCGAGCAGGGCCAAGAGCATGCGTGACCAGCCAATCTACGCGCCGGGCAAGATGGCGCGGGCGCGTGCGTTCTCCCTCAAGCGCTCCTACATGGACTACGTCCTGCACCACTACGTGATGGGCGCGCCGGAGGCCGAGAAGGTCGTAAAGGACCCGAGGGAGCTGCAGAGGCGGACCCTCGCCGAGTACGTCACCTCCACGATCAACCGCCATGTGGGCAGGACCGACCGCGAGCTCTGCTCCATGCTCGACCTCGAGTACACGGGCAACAAGGCGCAGTGGACGACCATCGCCTACCGCCTGCTGGGCATCAGGGGAGACCGCGCGGCGGAGTTCGAGAAGGCTGGCATCCGCGTGCGGACGCTCAGGCCCGAGCGGGACGGGAGGAGGCTCGTTGAGAGCTCGCCCATACTCAACATCGACTTCCTCCGTCTGGCGGCGGAGGAAGACTGGGAGGACTCGGAACTGCGCAACCTCCTCGCCGACATGCGCTACCTGTTCGTCGTGTTCCAGAAGGACCGCGAGGGCAACGCGGTCCTGCGCGGCTGCGGGCTGTGGGCGATGTCCGAGGGCACCCTGGATGGGCCCGTGCATGAGTGCTGGGAGCGCACACGCGATGCCGTGCGACGTGGCGTGAGGCTCACGAGGAAGGTCGGCCGCACCGGCAAGGTCACCTTCTCAAACGACTTCCCGGCCATATCGGACCGCCTCGTGGCGCACGTGAGGCCGAGGGCGAAGCAGTCCGCTTACCGCTTCGCCGACGGTACCGTGGTGGGCAACGTCGAGCGAGATGCCAAGCCGCTGCCAGACGGACGTTGGATGACCCGTCAGGCGTTCTGGCTTAACAGCGACTACATGCTGGGACAGGTTTCGGATTTGGTGCGGCGAGGGTAGCAGACCAGCCGAACAGCGAGGATGTGTATTGCGATGGCAGGATATCTCTTCACCTTTAGCGACGAGAACGCCTTGTTCGAGGCGATGCGAAAGGGAAGGTACGCAACTCTCATGAAGGCAAAGTGGGGCGCAGCGCATCTCCCGACGCTCGGTGATTATATGACAATGCGGCCGGGCGACCGAGTCTACTTCTTCTCCAAGCGCATGGTGTACGGAATCGGCGAGATAGTGGCGCTTGCGCCCGGCTCCGTTGTGATTGAGAATCGCGATGGCGTTACCCGCAGGGGAACGCTGGGAATCGCCGAACCCGACGAATCGCTGGTCCTCGACGACCCCGTTCCACCTGCGAAGGAGGACGACCGAAGGGCCTACAGGTGGGTGGTTGCCTTCCAGGCAAGCCCCTTCATGTTCTCGCGGGGAATAGATATGGACGACTTGCTCGCGTCAAACAGGAGCGCGTTCAGATCGCTGCGTGTGTTCGAGAAGCGCTCCTTCATCGAGCTGGACGACGAGGAGGAGGTGGCATTCCGCACAGCCCTACTGCGAAAGAACATCGACGTGCTCAAGAATCCGTCTGCGGGAGGCACCCTGGAGCATGAGGACATCTCTGAGCATGCCAGAATCTTTCAGATTCTCCAGACAAGCAATCGTGGGTTGAGGGCGGGGGAACTCGTTGCGACCTACAGGAAGAGGAACGGAGCCCTCAGTTCCGAGGCGGCACTTGAGATTGCGCTTATCAGGCAGCTTTGGGTCGATAAGGACCAGGCAACCGCAGCTGTCTTCGGTGATTGGGACTACATCAGCCATCAGGTGGCTGCATCCCCGGCCAAGTCCATCCAGTATATGGACCGCATGGATGTCTTCGGCTATCGGTGGCTCGACCCAAACGACCGTATCATCGAGAAGTACTTTGTAGTCGAGCTAAAGAAAGACACGGTACGTGGTGATGATTTGCAGCAGCTCATGAAGTACGTCGATTGGGTCAAGGAGGAGTATGCCAACGGCGACTACTCGCTCATTAGCGCGTTCCTGGTCGGGCACGGCATCGATGAGGCGTCGGTCGGGGCGGTGCTTCCAACCGCAGAGCGCTACAGCTTGGCCGGGTATCGCCCTCCTGTGCCGTGCCGCTGGCTTGACGTAACGCTGTTGAGATACTCGGCGGATTCGAATGGGTACGTCTCATTCTCCGAGGCACGGATTACCAATTCTTGATCTTGTCCACCCGATCGGCTATGATTGTCATTAATCGAATCAGTCCACAGCAGCGATTGGAGAAACGTGGACACGAAAGCGACCATAAGGGTCGCCGAGCTCTTCGCGGGCGTCGGCGGCTTCCGTCTGGCATTGGACGGCTACACCAATGCAGATCACCCCGAGTTTGAGATGCCTCCTGCGGGTCCGTACGAGACCGTGTGGGCGAATCAGTGGGAGCCGCCGGGGACCGCTTCCAAGCAGTTCGCATGGCGATGCTACGAGGAGCGCTTCGGCAAGGGCTCCTGTGTCAACGAGGACATCGCCGTGGTTCTGGACAAGTACGAGGCAGGCGAGCTCGACATCCCTGATGTCGACATGGTCGTGGGCGGCTTCCCTTGCCAGGACTACAGCGTGGCCAAGCCGCTCTCCCAGGCTGGCGGCATCGAGGGCGAGAAGGGCGTGCTGTGGTGGTCCATCTACCGTTTCCTCATGCTCAAGCTCAAGAAGCCAAAGTACTGCATCTTTGAGAACGTCGACCGTCTGCTCAAGAGCCCGGCCAGGCAGAGGGGGCGTGACTTCGCTATCATCCTCTCGTGCCTCAGCAGCCTCGGGTACTCCGTCGAGTGGCGCGTGGTGAACAGCGCCGAGTATGGGTTCCCCCAGAGGCGCAAGCGCGTGTTCATCTACGCTGAGCGCGACGCCGGCGAGTGGGACCTGCACGGGCGCATGATTGCGGGCGTCATGGCGCGGGCGCTTCCCATCATCCCGTCCGACGAGCTGCACGACGTGGACGTCAGCGAGGACCCATACGAGATCACGAGGTCTTTCAACGCGGGGGGCGGCAGAAGCCCGTTCGAGAACGCCGGCGTAATGCAGGGGGGCGTCGCGCTGGCGGGGTCCGTGACGGAGAGCTACGACGGACCGAGGGGGTGCTTGGGTGACGTGCTCGTTCCCGAGGCGGAGGTTCCGGAGGAGTACTACGTCCCCGACGATCAGCTCGGGCAGTGGAAGTGGCTCAAGGGGTCTAAGCGCATACCGCGCAAAAACAAGCGGACCGGTCACGAGTACATGTACTCGGAGGGGGCAATGGCGTTCCCGGACCTCCCGGAGAACCCGTCGAGGACCATCCTCACCGGCGAGGGCGGCAAGGGCGCGTCGCGCTTCAAGCACATCATCCGGTGCGTGGACGGGCGCTATCGCCGCCTCGTGCCTGACGAGCTTGACAGCTTGCAAGGGTTTCCCAGGGGATGGACCGACACGGGGATGACCGACGGTAGGAGGGCCTTCTGCATGGGGAACGCGCTCGTGGTGGGCGTGCCACACCTCATCGGAAAGGTTGTCGCGGACCGTTGAGACGCTCGACATGTCACCGATGTGCGCGAATCCAAGATGCGAGGACGACGCGTTCCGGAAGAGCAAGCTCGGGTCGAGGGCACTTCATGATGAATTCCCCGATAGCGGCACGGAAAAGCGGGCTTTTCGGACGAACGACTGTGGGGAGGATTACAGAGCTTGGGCGAGATTGATGAGCTCATGGCCGCATTGGCGGAGTTCAATGAAACGTTAGCCTTTCAGGGGTCGATTGCAGGTGCGGATTCAGCTTGGCGCGGATACGAGCTGCAGACCCTGTACATCTGCTCTCGAATCGTCGGCGACGCGAGCGGCGATACGACATACTTTCCCGAATCTGCCGAGGACCTCCTGATCCTCGGCGGAAACGATGGGCAAAAGCGCATCGAACTCGTCCAAGTCAAGGCGCAAGACCGCCCCCTCACCCTCTCCGACATCGCCCCGAAGCAGAGGAACACATCGTACGGGAAGGATGACGCCCTGCTGGGACACACAAAGTTCTTCCTGGACAGGGGTTTCGACGTGGACGTCCGAGTTGTCGTCTTCGGAGAGCTCGGGGAGGAGCTGGCGGGCTTCTCCTCCGGGGAATCCAGGTCAGAGGCAACGGTCCTGGAGAAGATTCGCTCCATGTATGGGGGTGGAATCGCGAGGTTCGCGAGGGGGCACATGTCGTTCGAGGCATTGGACGAGGCGGGGATAAGAGACTTGCTGCTTCGATACGTCGGATCCAGGCCGGAGGTCAGCGCATGTCCCCAAGTGCTTCTCCATCACCTAACGACGCGAGTGCGGGACTGCTCACGGCTAAGACAATACCTATCGATGCAAGGAATCAACGAGGATATCGTGGCCCTTGGCACCAGTCTCGCAGGGCTTACGGGGCTGTCGCGGCAGTACGGTAACACGGTGCTGCCTCTGTCTCAGATGCTCACGAACGATGCTAGCGTTGACATCGCTGACGAGTATCGCGCGGGCATCAACGCCCGACCGGAGCACATCGTTGCCAACCTTGACGTTAAGAGGCCACGATGGATGGGCGAACTGGACGTTGCACTTGAGGGGGAAAAGGTCGTGGTGGTCCGAGGGGCCTCCGGACAAGGCAAGAGTACCCTCTGCTACCGATACCTATGCGACCGTGTCGAGGTCGGCGACTGCCACGTGATAACGGGCATAGACAGCGTGGAGACGGCCAGGGACGTATGCTCGTTCATTGTCGCCCTTTGTAACGCCCGGCACGACTCCGTGCAATACGCGTACTTGGACGGAGCGAGGGACGACGGATGGGCATGGCTCGCGGAGCAGGTCTACGCCCGTGCCGACGCAAACATCAGGCTTCTCGTGAGCATTCGGGAGGAGGACTACGGACGCTCGGACCTCTCGCCAAAGCGATTCCGCTGGCGGGAGGTGGCGCTGACTTTAGAAAAGGAAGAGGCGAGGGAAATCTACGACGCATACGATTCCCCGCGCTACCCGTCATTCGAGGAATCATGGGCCAGCTTCGGAGAATCCGGGCCGCTGATGGAGTACACGTACTCGCTCGGCACAGGGTCGACGCTGCGGGGCATGCTGTCCGAGCAGGTCGGTCGACTGATTAGGGAGAAAGACGACGACTGGATCTACGCCCTGTACCTCGCTAGCCTCGCCGGGGCCGAAGGGTCCGTCTGTTCGATTCCGGCGCTCGGGAGGACGTCGGGATGCCGCTCGATGGCCGGCTTTGTCAGGGCGGTTGACCGAGAGCACCTCCTGAGGAGGGACGGAGCGGGATTCGTTGGGCCGCTTCATCCCTACCGCTCGTCAATCATGGCGGACCTCCTCAGGGACTATTGCTTCCGCTCGATGGACGAGGTTGCGGCAGACCTCGTGGAATGCGCCGAGACGGGATGCGGGACGATGCTGGTCAACCTCCACGCGAAGCATGGCTGGAGGCCATCGAACGTCGGGCGGTTGACCGAATCGGTCGATGACTCCTGGGGTAAGTTTTCCGAGCTTCTCAAGTTCGCGCTTTGGTCTGACGCGAGAGATACCTACGAGGAATGTGCCGGCTTGCGACGGGATCTCTCGGGCTATAACGTGTCGTCGTGGCTCCTGTTCGCATTGGGCGGCGGTATTACCAAGGCGTTTAACGCAAGGGGGTCGGATACCTTGCTCAGCCTGGCTACCGACGAGCATTGGCACGAGGTGCTGGAGTCGCTCATAGAGAGAGCCGGCAGTTACCGAATCGAGTACGCCTCCACAAGAGCCGTGCTTGCGGCAGTCGACCTGTCCAGATATTCGGTGCCCTCCAATTCGCGTGACCTAACATCCGCCGGCTTCTGTCTCGTGCAGTTTGTGACCTGCGGAATTGTCGACAATTCGGTGTCGGCGGCCGCGCAAAGACTCTCGGACGCCTTCTCGCCGGTAGGCCTCCCTCTTTCCAGCGCCCTCGACTTCGCTCTGGGCGTCCAGCTGTGCGGGTCAAGCTTGAGCCAGGACGCGTACGTGTGCCTCGAAAGGGCGATTGACAAGGCGGATTCAGTACTGTGGAGGGATACTTCTGGCTCGTCCATTGACTTCCTCCAGGCTCCACAGGGAGGCAAAGACAACCTGAATGACGAACTCATGGCTGCAATCCTAGACTACAGAAGGCTGTACCCGTGCAAGGAGTCGTACTGCGGGAGCCAGATTGGTGTGGACGTGTTCGTGCCGTCCGAAAGGATGCCCCCGGTCCAGAAGCACATTCCTGTGAAAAACCTTCCCATACGCTGGCTGAACGTGGCCGACCTCATGTTCTACGCCATGTGCGAGTACGACGATTCCCTTGACGATTGGGCCACAACCATCCAGATCGTGGAGAATTCCATATCCCTTCTCGAGAGGGTCGTCGTGGGGCTTACGCGCTGGTTGGACAAGGGCTTCGAGAAGGGATTGCTGGCGCAACCTCATAGGACGCTTTCGGCGGACATCCTTAAACTCGCCAAACGTGAGGATAAGAGCTGGACGCTTGTTGACATCCCCAAGTCCGACCGCGATCCCCATGGCTTCAAGAGGCTCAGCTCTCCCGTTGACCGTAGGGCGACGAGGGTGGCAGACGAAGAACCGGTCGGCCTCGGCGGACGTAGGACGAACCCACTACACGGCGTCTCGAAGCTCCTCAACACCGCCGAGCCGTTCGGACAGAGGTGTTGTGATTTGATCTTATCCCTACGCAAGGGCGACTCGCATGGCGCTGAGCATGCCGCCAGATCGGCCGTCTTCCTGCTGAAGACGATCGTGGAGACCTTGGATGACTGCGGCAGCGAGCTGCCGTGTCTCCTCGAGAGGCACGTGATCGGAGAGAGAATCGAGCAAGAGATTCTTATACTTTGCGGTGTGCTCAGCCGACTTGCCGAGCTAGGCATCAAACCAAGGCATTCGGTTGCGTATGAATCGAAGCTTCGAGCACGTTGCCTCAAGAAGGCTCCGTCGATGGTGGCCGAGAGGGCAAGTCGACTTCCTGGCATGGATTCCGAAGTCGAGGGGGACGGGGAGTTGACCCTCGCGATAGATTTGGGGTCTCCAGAAATCAGTTCTGTCGAGTCTGCTATTGCGAGAGTGGTCAGAGGCTTCTGCAAGGAGTTCGATGACACAAACCATCTGACCGAGTTCTTCCTCTTCCCCCACTACTGTCCAAGGGTAACGATTGACCTGCTCAATGGCGGGGCATACTTCGCCTCAGTCGGGCTGACGGGCCATCAACTGGTGAGCATCGCAAGCGACGGCGACTGCGACTGCGTATTATACGTTCCGGTTGATGCGTCTGACAGGTCCGAACGCTATAGGATGAGCCCTGAGCTTGGAGCGATTCGGTGGGCGATGGGCATAAGGCAGCTGATGCTATACGCCGCTTCCGTGAACCGCTCATTGACCTGCAAGGGCGGCGACACATCGAACCTCGATGCGGAGACCTACGCAATATGGGCTGAGGGCCTGGTAAGCTCGCTTGTCGACGTTTTTAGCAAGTTGTCTGAGTCGTGCCAGCAGATACCCTCGAAACCCCAGTCTTTGAGCAGCGCAATCGAGTCGCTTGCGGCTTCCGTCAGGTTGGTGCCGTCGTCATCCGACGTCTCTGCCCACGTGCCCAGTATTGATGCGGTTTTGTCCGAACTCATGAGCCTCGTCTGAGCTTCGCGTTTTAGCGCCTTTCCCTCTTCGGCAGGTCCATCTCGTGGGCGTGGGGCAGCTGCTCGCGTGTCTCACCCCGCCAGTCGTACGTGCTCGCGTTCACACCCTTGTCGAACCAGAGCATGTTGACGCTCTGGCTGAGCCAGTTGCCGTCGGTGTCTCGTCCCGTGAAGGTCTGCGCGATGTCTACGGCGCACGCGACGTCGGCGTCGGTCGCATCGTCCGTGGCGAACACGTCGAGACGCCTCAAGACACAAAGCCACCCCTCCTCGTCGCGGGTGCACTGAACGGCGGCGTCGACGACGGCATCCGGGTGGCGCCTCATCAGCGCAACCGCCTCGCGACCGAACCGGTGGTCGGCGCAGAGCAGGCCCTTGTCGCAGAGCGCGTCGATCACTTCGACCCCTGCCTTCTCGTACCAGAGCGAGGCCATGGTCACGCCGTCCTCCATGAGGCTCATCGTCATGTCGCATCCGTCGCGACCGACGAGCTCCTCATCGATGGCGCGGTCAAGGTCGTCCGCCCTGAGCGTTCCGTCCGGCCCCCAGCGGAGTAGCGACACGTCGAACTCGTTGCTGTCTCTGTCTTGCAGCTGCATTATGGTCCGCCTCCCGTAGCTTACTCTTACAATCGGTGCAGGGAACGCCATGGTCAAATGCTGCAACCTTCCCGAGCTATGGTTTCAGATCCTTGGCCTGAGCGTGCTGATTGGCCTACGCCGATTACCAAGGATAGGCGGTTTCGCTGCTTGGTACAATCGTTGGGCATGCTAGGAGGAGAACGTGAGCTACATCCCTGATGAACGATTTGTATTCTCGAGCTATGAACAGCGATTGAACGGAGGTAAACCTGATCCTGAGGCATGCCTAAAGACGAGAGTGCGGGAGATAGTAAACTGGGGCACCCTCCTATACACCTCCAAGCACGTAGGGACCCGCTACGAGCGCGGTACGTGGAATTACGATTTGGGGGAGGGGCTTTCCTACACGATGGAAAGTCCGGGAGGGCTTCTGTATAGGGACTTTGTCCTGACGGCCCGCGGCTTCATCGAGGTTCGTATCCCGGGGAGTAACGTAAGCGGATGTCAATCGACTGATTTGTCGATTCAGGAGGCCGATGAAGGCTGGTGTCCAGAGACGGGAGCACTCCGAACCCTCCTCCTGTTTCCAGCCGCCCACGATGCCTACTTCTCCTTCTTGGACCCGCTGTCGCTTGACTTTTATTCGAGGGAGAGCATCGGCCTGAGGTGCGACACGACCCCCTACGATAGGGAGCAGGCAAGCGTCGTCGATTACATCACGATCGAAGCGAGAATCCATCCCGTGGGAATCAAGATGGCGGCTTTCCGAATTCGTGAGCGCGGGTGGCCATACAGCGCGGTCGAGGAATACGGGAACAGGTGGTAGCATGTCGCTTGGATCAGCCCGCAGGATAAGCCCGCCTTCTCGCGATGCGCTTTTTTAGCCAGGTCGACCGTTTGATAGGAACGCTCATCCGGATGTCCCAGGCATTTCGACGAATGCGTTGTGTAGGAGCAACTACCACTCTCGCCACTTCCCTTCCGTCTCCACGACACCCTTGAAGCCTGTCTCGAAGACGAGCTTTGCCAATCTTGGCGCACTGTCTTCCCCGGACTAGTCACCATCGTCCACGTAGTCCCTCAGGGGACGCCTCGCTTGCAGGGTTTTTCGAACTATCTTTCCGTTCTGGTCGACGGTGAAGCCACGAGAGAAGAAGCCTCCCTCCATCTGCCGTACGCGCTCGTGCGTGATTCCGAACTCAGCGGCAGTCTCGTCGAGGTTGTGTGGCTCTCCGTCTTTGAGGCCAAACCTGAACTCGATGATCTCCCATAGTCTGGGTCGATAATCCCTTATGCGCTTGCGAATCTCTTCAAGGCTCTCCTCCTCAAGGATTCTCTTCAGCGTTTCGTCCGAATACGAGGTGTCGCTCTCGCTTGCGCTCTCCAGAGGGATGACCTCGACCTGTCTCTCGCCTCCTTCCTCGCGCCGTTCGAAGTCTCCGGCGCCAGAGACACGGCTCGCGTCGCACAATGCCCGTGCGGCAGCGTTCCGCACCGCCCAGCCCACCTCCCGCATTATCTGGTCGCAGACGGCGCGGCCGTCGCCCACTGCCGTGCTGGAAACCGACTGCCGCTCGACTGCGCGGACGAGCGCCTTGGTACCCGTCCTGATGATTCCATCGGTATCAGTTGCCCTTCCGCGCGCACCGATGCGATTGACCATCGACATGACGAGCGCGGGTCTCCCCTCGAGGAGCTCCTCCCTGGCGAGGGTGCCGTCTCGGGCCATGCGCTCGAGGCGTGGCCAATCACCATGCGGGGAGTCGTCCTCGCTACCTGAGGTATCGAACGCCCGTCGCGCTATGGTCCCCCGGGCGGCGAGCAAGAGGAGCTCCTCCTCCATGTCTGTCAACGCGTTCCTCTCGACGAGCAGCCTGACTCCGTCGCGTACGGCTTCGGCGACCTCTGGCATTTGAGGCGATTCCTCTGACATGTGCGGTCTCCCTTCTGGTGTGCGTGATTCCCGTGCGAGCTGGTAGAGGTTGTCGAATCGCTGGCAGATTCCCTTTGCAAGCGGTACTCCCGCGGCCGCGTAGCGGAACGCCTCGCCGTATTCGTCCAATGTGCCCGCGAGTCCCATGACGAAATCCGTCAGGCCGTCTCCGACCGCCTCGAGCGCTGGCAGGGGACGTGAGTACGATAGGCAGAGCGCAAGGTCGGGCTGCCACGGGACGACCTTGCCGTGCTCCATGGACGTGATGTCGAACGTCGCGGACTTCTCCGCGTGGAGGTAGTTGGCCAGGGCCACGACGGTGCGGGCGCTGTCGGTGTCCGTCACCTCCTCGATTCCTAGGGGTATGGTCACGTGACAGAGCTCTTCGTCCATTGTGACGTACATCACCTCCTTCCCCTTGGTGACGAGCATGAAGTGCCCTTCGCGCAGCTCCGCGAAGGCTCGCTCCTCTCCTTGAGGTCTTGGATCTGGTCGCGGAATCCTCTGGTGAGCGTTGGCCTGCGAACGTCCATCTTGCCTCCCGCATCTTGTGGCGCCTTGCGCGGTGCCCGTAAGCCGTCACTTGCCATAACAAAAGTAGAGCACGACGCCTGTGGGGCGTTTGCGCAAATGAAACCTGACCGTGAGGGAGGGGCACGCCACGCTTCCGTCGCGCAGCGTGCCCCTCTGTCGGGTTGCGTTGAGGCGCCAGGCTGTCGCTGCTGCCCGGTTTCAACCTGAGGCGTTTGGCCTGCTCGCTATTCCCCCGGAATGGGTGCCGCCTGCCTCCATCGGCGTGAACTCCCTCGTCGCCTCCGTGCCGTCGAGGGAGCGGCGATCTTCTCCCATGAGCATGGCACCCGTCTCGGCGTCGCGCACGGTGCCGTGCAGCACGTACGTGGCGCCGGGCTTGAGGCACTCGTAGGCCACCTCGTCTGCAATTTCAACGTTGCCGCCTGCCGCCGCCACGCGCGTGCCGGTGGCCGCATCAACGGCCCTTGCGGCTATCCTGGGGATGCGCACGGGGTCGCCCGAGACCTCTCGTGTCGCTATGGTCCTGCCGCCGGACCCGATGGCAACGGTCGCGCCGATCGTCCTGCCGAGGTGTCGTTTGCCGTCGAGCGTGGCCTCGACCTCGATGGTGCCGTTCTTCTGGTCGGGGGTGAACGTCTGGGTCGCCTCCACGGCCTTCCCGTCCTCGTCCTCGATGGGCTTGTGCGCCTCGATATCGGACAGCGTCACGGTCGCCCTGTAGCGGGCGTTCGGCTCGAGCCCCTCGTGTGCGATCGTGCAGACGAGGTGGACGTCTCCGTCCCCGCACGCCTCCTGCCCTCCGTCTGCCGTGGCGAGCGTCGCCGTCAGTCGCGGGGTGTCCGTGCCGCCGGGCGTGCCTGACGCTGGCGCGGCCCAGGCGACGGTGGTTGCGAGCGCAGCGAGTGTCAGGATCGCTGGCAACGCGAAGGAGAAGACGGCTCTGGCTCTGCTCTGGATGTGTGCATGGCGGTGTTTCGGCATGGGATACCTCCCGGTCCTCGTTCCCTTTCGTCGTATCGTGCCGCGCTCGGGTGGAGATTCCCGTGCGATGCGTATGTCTGCCTACATTAAAGCGCTTGCGGGGCCCGTTGTGAAGGGGAGCGTCAGTTGACCGGTTTCGGGACTGGCCTCGGCAGGTTGGCGAGTGATCACGAGAGGTGCATGAGCAGGGTGAGCTACGTTACCCGCATATGTCACGTGAGTTGCATTGCCGACGTGGGCGGCATGAGGATGCCGAGACGCTTGATCGACCGGAGTCACGGGCTTCGGCGAGCCAGGTATCCTCGCCGCGCGGGAAGAGGCTGCTAAGATGTGCCATCGCGTGGGGGCGCTTCGATACGCGAACGAAGTCGGTCAAGCGACGCTTGCCCTGCTGCTTAACCCGCCTGACCAGTAGCCTGTCTGGTGGTGGGCAAGCTGCTGGACAGGTCGTGGAACTGAGCTAGCGGAAATGAACGTAGTGTTGTGCGTGAAGCGCGAACGAGGGTAGAGATTCAGTGGCGTCTCGGGCTGAGTTCGAGGCGCTACCCTCATCTGGTGATTCTGCAGCTCTTCTCAACGACGGCCACCTGTTCAAGCTGTTCCTGGCAGATTGTGCTCCAGCTAACGCTACCTCAGGACGTGATTGCTGGCATAGTGACAAAGAACGAATCAATGACGTGCGGCATCTTCGTCCGCACTGCCGCATGGCGTCTTGGTTAGAGGTGTCGGGCGGACGCCTTCAAGTTAGCTTGAGGCCTCCGGTCCTGAGGGGGCGGCCATGTGTCCTGTCGCTGCGCCTCATTCGTGCCCATTTTCGCCCCAAAAGTTAGCCATGGCGCGATTGCGCCCCATTTTCGCCCCAAAAAAGCCAGCCATGGCGCGATTGCGCCCCATTTGCGCCCCAAGAGGAGGAATCTGCATTCCAAGATGAGTGCCACCGTAGTTGTGGCTGCCCGCGGGGCATCCCCTTCTCACGCCCTGCGGTAGACCGTGCTCCTCGACTGCCCCTCCTGTACGAGCACGCCGAGCTCGACGAGGCGCCCGATGTAGCGGTTGGCCGTGGAGGAGGACTTTCCCGTCAGCTGCATCGCGACGCGGACGTCGATGACGTCGTGCGACTTGAGGTACTGGAACAGGGGGTCGATCTTCTCCTTCTCCCTGTCGGTTAGGCGCTCCGAGAGGATGTCGGTCATGCGGTCTATTGAGGCGAGCGTCGAGGCGTCGAGGGCCTCCGTCCTCTCCACGAGAATGGGTGCGCCATCCTCATCGGTGATCCACTCGCCATCGGCGTCCTCAAGCAGCGTCGCGTCGCGCCTCCTGAACTCAGGGTAGGTCTCCCAGTAGCGCCCATACCTCAGCAGCCTCATGTACTGCTCGCACGCGCGCACCACAACGGTCACCCCGTTGGGCGTCACGGCGAGCTCGGGGTAGGGCGCGTCGTGGCGGTCGCACTCCATCCGGATCCTCGCGAAGCCACCGCCGTACGCCTCGATCTCTCCGGCGTTGAAGAAGGTCCTTGAGAGGCTCGGGTTGTGGGGGTAGGACGAGTGCTTGGTCGTGTACACGTTATCAGGGTCGATGTCCTCGGGCCAGTGCCCCTGGTTGAACACGACGATTCTGTCCTCGTAGACGGATATCTGGATGGGGTTGCCGCTCTCGTAGAGCTTGTGGTTGATCGCGTTCAGTATTATCTCGCGGAAGGCCTCGCGAGGCGCCATGAAGGTCTCGATCCGCTGCAGGCCCTCGTAGCTGGTCAGTGCCTTGAGGTACTTGGTGTACACGAGCTCGACGACCCTGTCCGCCTGCGTCATGAGCGGCCCGCGCACCTCGTCCTGGTAGATGATGTCGTCGGCCTTGTTCTGCCCGTAGGCGCCCTCCGGTGCGTAGTAAGCCACCTTGACGCTTGCCCCGACGACGAAGCGCTCCGGGTCGGCGTGGAACATGAGTACGGCGGCGCGCGTCAGGCTCCCGTCCCCGCCGGGCGCCTCGTCGAGGAGCTTGAGGTCCGAGACGACCTGTCCGTCGGACACCGACACATCGGCCTCAGTGTGTCGGCCCCGCTCGATCGCCTTCGCGCGGTAGGCGTCTATGGCGGCGTGGTCGAGGTCTTCCGCCGTCATGCCCGGCATGGGCATGCCATCCCAGTGCCTGCCGGCCCGCTCGAGCAGGAAGTCGCTCAGCGCCATGCCGGTCATCTCGCGGTTCGTGCCGCCCGTGCGAAGGTAGTACCTGCCATGCAGCGAGATGCCGTTGGGGTAGGGGCGCACCGTTATGCAGACGTACTCGACCGACCCGTCAGGGGCGACGTGGACGGGGTTTGCCCTCCGCCACGTATCGAGGTCTCTTGCCAGCTTGTGGCGGTAATCCTCGCTCGCCCTGAGCTGCCTGACGAGGCCCGGCGCCGCGTCGTACAGGGCGGTGACGGCGGGGGTCGCGCGGCTCACGTCGTCTGGGGCCGCGTCGATGTCCGCGACCGCCTCGGGGGTGAGGACGCCCCTCGCGTAGAGGTTTGCGGGCTTGCGGGCGACGTCGGCGGGAACTACCGCGTGCTTGATGTTCTCACCGCGTCCGTCCGCCGCGAAGTGGTCCACGTCGAGCATGACCCCCATGAGGGACGCCGCCTTGTTGGGTAGCTCGTCGAGCAGGAACCTCGTGTCCGCGAGCCCCACGACGTAGCCGTCGTCGTTGACGCCGACGTACAGCTTGCCGCCTCGAGAGTTCGCATAGCCGCATATCCACTCGAGGTACTCGTCCTGCCAGGACGACTTGTACTCGGTCTGCTGTGACTCGCGAGCGATTCTCCTCACTGCCAAGCCTGTCCCCCCTTGTTGCGCCGGTTCCGCATCCTCTCGGGATGGGACATCGGCGATCGTGACTGCCGTGTCGACGGCCTGCAACCCATGCGCGGCGCTTGGTCTTTCGCCGCGTCGGGCTCACGGGACGACCGTCGCCCTCGCCCGTACGTCATCACACCATTCCTGGAGCTTGCTTCGAGCGTCTCTGTCGATCTCCCGGAGGTGGGCGCACAGGTGACCCTCGCTCAGCAGGAAGACGAAGCATAGTATATCCCTTGCCGTGCGATGTTTCTCAGTCTCGGAAATCGTGCTGAAGAAGCGCATGTCGGCCATCGCTCGGACTTGCTCGTCCCGATGGCTTCCCCCGTGGAGCACCAGCCGGTACATGAGGTTGCGGAAGTACGATCGGTATTCCTCCTCAGGGAGCAAATTAAGGACTTGCTCGTTTGTGGAGGCCGTCTCTATCGAGCACCTGTGTTCGAAGCGGGCGTACGCCTCGAGCATCTGTCGCATCACGTTCCCGATAACAGGCTCGTAGGGGCTGGGTTGGCCGCATGCGTATTCGTATACGGCTTCTACCAGCTCCGTGTACTCTTGCCGGCTCTTGTACTGGAATCTGTCGACCTGCCCATCCCTTAGCTCGAGCAACGTGTACTCCATCGGCTTCGAGAAGCCGCGAGCCTTTACCGAGTCCATCACTTCCTTGAGGGTCTTCTCTAGGTCGAACACCGCTCCAAGGTCGTGGGTCATGACGAGCACCCTTGTACGCTCGTTGGAGCAGAGATACCTGCAGAGCTCGAAGTTGAGGAAAGAGTGTATGCCAACCTTGTTCTCAAGGTCGTAGCTCGATACGGGGTCGTCGAGCACGATGAGACACTCGTCGCTGTAGGAGCCGGCTTCTTTGCCCTCGAGGATGCTCGTGAAGAAGTAGCTCAGGGCGAGTATGTTCCTCTCTCCGACGGAGACGTCGCGTGGCCTCACGCTTCTTCCCCGTGATTTTAGTCGGTACTCTCCGTCCCGCAGTTCCACTCGTAGCCGGTCCTCGGAGAAGAAGATGTAGCTCATGCAGCTGTTGATCGAGTCGACGGCGATGCGTACGTTTCGCTTCTCTGCCTCGAGCGCATCGACGGCCCCTCGCCTATCCTCATAGGCCGCCGTCGCCTTCTCGAGTCTCTCGCGCGTGGATTCGAGCTTGTGCTCTTGGGCCTCCATCTGGACGGCGAGGTCGCAGACGTCGTAGTGGGCTATGTCGGCGTTGATGCCGAGCAGCTTCTTTTGAATGGCCCGGACGTCCGTTGCCTTCCGGTTGAACTCGACGCGTTCCCTCTCGAGGGACGCGAGGGATGCGCCTAGCCGTGCACTGAGGGATGTGATTTGTAACGCACCCTCGTCAAGCGGCTCGTATGGATTGTCAATCTTCCTGTTGATGCAATCGTTGCACTTCCGTATGGCATGGTTGAGGTCCCCGAGGAGGCTGTTGCAAACGACGAAGCTGCCTAGGCACTCATAGTCGGAAAGGTCCATGTCGACGGCGGCAATCAGGTGTCGTCGCAATGCGTCTCTATGTTCCTTCACGGCCTTGTTGAGCACCTTGCGTACGCTCTCGACCAAGCCTTGCTTGTAATCTTTGGTCACGGTCTGCAGGCAGTGCGGGCATCTGGTTACGCCGTCGTTGCCAAAGTCTTCGGCAATGGCGGCGACCCTCTCGCCCTGTCCCTTCTCGACGAGTTCGAGGAGGAATTGCTCGCGCTCCGATAGCTCGGGCTTTTGCAGCACCTTTCGCAGGAGGTCGGTCACCCTGTCATCGTAATCGTCGTCAAGGTGCGGAAGTGCGGGAACTGCCCTGTCAATGCTGGCGTTACCTGTCCTGGCGGCGCTCAGCCTCTCCATGCCGTCCCTGAAGTCGACGAGGAGCTCGTCCTTGTGCTTTGACGGACTCAGGCCGATGAACTGACGGTATGAGTCCTCCCTCACGCTCGTGTTGCGCCTTGCGCCCCTGATCTCCTTGTCCCTGCCCGCCCAGGCTGCGTCACCCTGGAGGGCCGATCTCATTCGGTCTTGGTAGTAAGCCGGCGACTTGGGGTTGTTTCTGTCGGAGTACTCGATCAACGATTCCTCGAGGTCTTCCATTGCCTCTTTGGCGGAGTCACGCTCGTTGATTGCCGCCTCCAGTCTCTCCTCCACGTCTTTCGACTCGCCTAGCATCACGATTGTGTCGAGGTTGTCCTCGCGAAGCTTGACCTTCTCCTCCACGAAGTCCTCGTCGAACACGAATATGCGGGCCTTCTCGTCGTCGCTAACCGGCACTGTGGCTCCGTTGCTGTCGAGCAGCTCAGCCGAACGGACGGTGTGAGCGTCCTCGTCTCTCACCTTGCGGAACGCGCGGGCTATCGTGCTCTTTCCCGTTCCGTTCCTTCCGTACAGGAGTGAGGCCTTGACGTATTTGCCCGGTTTGTTGCCTTGCGTTTCGAATAGGGGGAGGAGTGTGGCGGGAGAGAAGTTCGCTCCGCTAAGTTGAATTGATGTTGCGTCATTGAGCACGGTGCCTCCTATGGATGTCTATACGACGTTCGCCGGGAGCCTGATGCATTTGGGTTGTAGGGCACGTAGAGCGCACACGAAATAGTGTACCAGCAAGGTAGACGCAATAAGTTGGGGCGGACGCGTGGGATAGTCGGTAGTCACGGTCGGCAAGGATGGAGCTGCAGGCGCGCCTTCGTCAGTCGATTTGCCCACCCTACCCACATGAGCTGTCCTATGTGAGTAGGGTGGGTAAGTCAAATGAGGGGGGGCGAGTTGAATAAGCTGGATGAGCCAGCTTATCCCCCTAGCGCGTCGCGCGCCCAGCCGCCGCACTTCACGGTGAGGATGATCTCTAGGATGCATGCCGCAGTGATGGAGAGGATCATCTCGCCGTCGCCGCCCATCACGAAGCTCGTGGCGATGGACATCTGCAGCAGCGTGGGGAAGAGCTTTACCACGAAGCTTAGCGCTGCGTAGCCGAGCACGAGCGCCGCGTAGTTGCGCAGGAAGCCGACGCCCATCTGCCTCGTCTCGTCTATGCCCAGAAGCGCCAGCGGTATGGGGCTCATCGTCGCCATGAAGTACAGCTGCATGCCGCGTCCCCACACGACGACCATGGAGATGATCGTCGCGACGTCCACGAGCATGGAGCATATGAGTGCCGAGACGAGCATGGGCAGAAGGACCGCGAGCCCGTTCTTGTCGTCGATGTTCATCGAGGAGACGTGGGTGGCCGGCTCCGAGCCCCACGAGCGTGGTGACGGTCGAGGTGGCGCCTTGGGAGAGCTCGCGGTCGCGCTCCTTGAGCTGCCTCGATATCGACTTGTAGCGCTGGCGCTCGACCTTGGTGGCCTGCCTGTGCTCCCTGCCTGCGTCCTTGGCCTTTCGCCGGGCCTCCTTGAGGTCGTGCTTGAAGGCGCGCTTCGCCGCCCTTCGCTCCCCAGGCGATGTGGGTCGCTTGGGCCCCTCCGGTGTGGTGGGGAAGGCGTCGAGCAGCGTGGGGAAGGCCGAGCTCTGCCGCATGTCGGCGATCACCTCGGCGTCGGTGCGCGGGTCGGCGGGTGGTGTGGTCGGGGTGGCGGCGGAAAGCCCGATGCCGCAGTCCGCCTGCGCGTCTGCCTTGGTTGCCGTGGGCTCGATGCTATCGGCTGCAGTGCCGGTGTCCTCGTGCACGGGGCTGGTTGGCGCGGGGGCCTCTGTTGAGGTGATGGTCTCCCGCGTGGCGCTACTCTGCGGGCGGTCGGGTTCCCAGAGCTCGATGCCCCTCTGCCTCTTGGTGAACGCCTGGTATTCCCTCGACGTGGCATATGCCCTCCTCTCGTTGTCGTCGTATGCGGCCGTGACGCGGTTGCGCGTCTCGTGGGCGAGCCTCGACGCGCCCAGGTGCTGCCTGACGAAGAGCGGCAGCCACGTCTCCGGGCGCATCCCGTCGGGCTCCCAGAACCCGAGCGCCCACAGCGGTATGGTCGAGGCGTAGATGAGGATGCTGACCTCCTCGTAGGGCAGCCCCAGCACCCAGGTGAGGTAGCCGCCCACGGCGAGGCCGCAGGCGAGCGCCAGCGCCGAGCACACGAGCGCCCGGGCGCTGAGCCCGCCCACGACCTTCGCGCGAGAGCGGGTGAGGTCCTTGTGGATCTCGGCCGACAGCATGGCTAGCCGGCGAGGTTGGTGTCGAACGTGCGGAAGTAGGCGCCCGCGCCCACGATCACCATGCCGCCGACGATCATGGCGAGCGCGCCCGAGAGCTGGCCGCCCCCGCCCTGGGTGCCGTCCTTGAGGGACGGGCCCAGGTTCACGAGCCCCATCACCACGAGGATGCCGCCGAGCAGGATCACGCCGTTCGCGAGCATGTTGAGCACGTTGGTGAGCGTGCCGGAGACGTCCATGGCGGCGTAGGCCGTCCGTGGCATGAGGCCGAGGGCCGCCGAGAGGGTTCCGGCGAACGCGAGGCAGGCGTCGCCCGCGCGCTGGCGCATGTCCCGCGTGGGCTTGCCCTCCGTGGTGGTTTCTGGTGCGAGTCCGATGGTCGTTTCCATCCTTGGTTCCTTTCCGTCGCGGGGGGTGGAGATTCCCCCTCGCCACACGCGCAACGACGGCGCGTGCGGCACATGTGTGCTACCATTTCGTGCCAGAGGCGAGCCTTCTGGCCCGTCCTTTTCGTCGCTCCGCCCGTGGTCGGGACGTCGGCATGGAGATCCGCGCAAGCGGTGCCGGCTCCTCTGGTGGCCATGGGCGGCCTTTTCCCTCCTGCGGCGGCATTGCCAGGTCCATCGGCGCACCTCCCTACCCAAAGAGCTCGAGTGCGGCCGACGCCTCCTGCGGCCCGAGCGTCGAGCGCACGTCGGCCTCGACGAGCCACTCCGCCGTCTCGGCCGCGTCGAGGTCCCTGAGCGTCAGCCCTCCGTCGTCGGTCGCGCCAGCGGCCCTTCTCGCCGACCTCTCGGCGACGGCGAGCCGCACGCGTGCGCTCTCGGCATGGGCCTCCAGGAAGCGGGTCCTCGCGCGGGCGACGTGGTCGTCCGTGCCGCTTTCCTGCGCTTCCGCCATCTCGTGCAGTGCCAGCCGGTACTGGCGCACGGCGAGCTGGCGTGCGCGTCGTGCGGGCACGACGGCGTCGAAGTGGGTGGACTCCCAGCTTGCGAGGTCGTCTCCCATGGGACGGCCCGCACGCTTCCAGGCGAGGTAGTCGAAGGCGCGCTCGGGCTCCATGCCCATGTAGGCGGGGCCGTAGTTGCGGTGCTCCCACACGAGGCTCTTGTCGTCCACTATGGGCTGCTTGTCGCCGATGAGCACGAGCGCCTTGGTGGCGGGCAGCGTCGAGACCTCGTTGGGGTCGTAGACGTCGCGTGCGAGCGAGTTGCGCTGGCGGGTGCTCGCGGCTCCGATCCCCGAGCCCTGGCGCGACCAGTCGTACTTGTAGACGGTCTCCTTGCCGGTCTCCTCGCTGATCTGCTTGGTGGTGGCGAAGTCGCGCCCGCCCCCGAGGTAGACGGTTGTGGCGCAGTTGCCGCGTATGGTCGCCGCGCCCTCCTTGCCGTAGACCTCCTCGAGCTGGCTGGCGTTCTGCAGCATGATGGCGACGTCGATGTTGCGGCTGCGCACCACGGCGATGGTCTGGACGAACGAGCCGATCTTGCCGATGTTCTTGAACTCGTCGAATACGAGGGAGACCGGCCTTGGCAGCTTGCCCGAGTTGCGGGTGTCGGCCGTGGACATGGGAAGGTAGATGGCCTGCCGCATCATGATCGAGAGCAGGGCGTTGAGGTTGTCGTTGAAGTCCGAGCTCACGACGAAGATGACGCGCGGCCGGAGCGTGCGTCCCCACTCGTCCTCAACCTGGCCCAGGCGCTCGGGGTGGATCTCGTCGCGCCCGTCGCCGGCCGCGAGGAGCCGCAGCACGTCGGGCGTGGAGAGGTAGGCGAGGCGCGTGTGGCTGCTGGTCACGAAGGACTTCGGCGTCTTGCCGGTGCCGTGTCGGAACTCGTGCCAGACCCTCAGCGCCTCGCCGTTGTCCCAGATGGGGTCAGAGCTCTCGCGCCCGTTGTTCGTGTTCTTCACGAGGCAGGTGGCGAAGTCGGCCACCTCGCGGTAGTTCCTGACGTTCGCCAGCGGGTTGTAGCGGTCGCTCATCCCCATGTCCACGGTGTTGAAGACGTTGACGTCGATGCCTGCGGCGACGAGAGCGTGGCCGCAGGTGGCGAGCGTCGTTCCCTTGGGGTCGACGACGACCATGTCGCGGTCGGCCCGAAGCTGCAGGGGGCTGGGCATCACGAAGCCGGTGGTCTTGTTCGCGTCGGTGCCGCCGAGCACGCAGACGTTGCGCGCGGTGATCTTCTCGCGGACGTTCGCGTTGGGGCGGATGGCGATGCCAAGGCTCTTGGTGAGCACGATGTTGTTGTCGGGGTTGCGGGTGTCCTTGTATGCCATGCCCTCGCGCACGGTGCCGCGCCCCGAAGTCCCAGCCGTCGGTCCAGGGCTCCCATGGCATGCGCTCGCTCGACGCTCGCGCCTTCTCGCTACAATCGCCCCACTGGGGCGATTGCTTGACGCTCGAAGCCTCGTAGTTCGGGTACTGCGCCACCCACAGAGGGTACGCCTTGGCCACTGCCGCCCAGTCGAAGGAGAAGAGCACGCTCTTGCTCGTGTAGATGCCGGGCGTGACTCCGGTTTTCGCCTTGACCCGGTCTAGCCACGTCTTCGACCAGGCCACGCCCAGGTCCAGCGCGTCCGCCTCCCAGTCCAGGAACGGGATCGCCTTGCCGATATAGGGCTTGAAGGCAGAAATGAAGTGGTCCGCCTCGGCCTCGGCCGAGCCCTCGTACCCACGGTCGCGCGCGTAGTGGTAGCAGCCCAGCAGCTTCCCGGCCGCCAGCCTCTCGTCGGCGTGCCGGCGGAAGCACTCGTTTGAGTACCCCGCGCCACCGGTCGCCTTCACGATCACGAAGTCGCAGGTGCCCATGGCCGAGACGACCAGGTCGTCCTGCCAGGAGCTGATGTCGATGCCGTTAAGCCCCACGGACCTCACCCCTCGGGATCTCCGGCTTGTCGCCGTCTCCGCCGAGCGCGGCCATGATCGGGCTCAGCACCGCCATCACCAGCGCCACCACGAGCCCGCGCATGCTCGGGCCGAGCACGCACCAGCCCATGATCAGGTCGAGGCTTCGAGCGTTAGGCGAGCGTGCCCTCTGGCACGTTCGTAGCGAGAAGGCGCGGGCTTCGAGCCCGCGCTCGCATAGGCCAAGCTCCAAAGCGATCACCACGCCGAGGACCCCTGCACGATCGTGCGCAGGAGCCTCCACTGCCAGTCGTTGCTTGCCAGGAACTCGCTCATGTCAGCCCGCCTTTCCCTTCAAGGACTCGATGTCGTGCCTCGCGACAGCCATGCCCTGCTCGAGCTTGTAGGTGCGCTCCAGGACCTGGTTGTGCTTCTCGACCTTTGCCGTGAGGGCGTCCAGCTTGACCTCCATGACGGCCCTGCTCTTAGAGTTGGAGAGGATCACGCCGACCAGCGTGACCACCCCCGTGATGCACGCGACGATGATTGACTCCATAAAGAACTGCCTCCCGAGATCGCGTTGTCCGTCCTCGGGAGGCATCGTCCTATGGCGTCACAGACTCGCCCTGGTTCCGAGCGAGGCGGTAGTTTGGCAACGGCAAGAGCACTAACCGCTACCATATTCCGCTTCTTATGCGCAGGGCGGACAAGGTACGCGTTAAGACCATATATGCACCAAGACTCAACGCTCCGTGGGATCGCTGGGCCGGTGTGAACTATACCGATAATGTAGACGAACTTCTGGGCGACCCCGAGATTGGCGTGGTCATTGTAACGACACCCCCGCATGTTCATTACCAGATCGTGAAGCAGGTTATCGAAGCGGGTAAGAACGTCGTTCTGGAGAAGCCGTTCGTTCCCAGCGTAAAGGAGGCCGAGGAGCTCTTTGCGCTCGCACGACAGCATGGTGTCATGATTCAGGGATACCAAGACCGTCGGTTCGACAGCGACTTCCTTACCATGTAGAAGGTCATCTCGTCTGGTAAGCTCGGCGAGCTCTTTGAGGTGGAGATGCACTGGGACTACTATAGGCCTGAGGTGCCCGAAGGTGCGGATCGCTATACTGCTGCCGATTCCTTCGTGTATAGCCTTGCCTGCCATCCGGTTGATCAGGTGCTGTCGTATTTTGGAATGCCGGATGAGAGACACTTCGATGTCCGCCAGCTCTTGGGAACTGGTCGCATGAACGACTATTTTGACCTGGACTTCTACTATCGTCATGGCCGCGGTGACTTTGAGGTGTTGCCAGGCGGACTCAAGGTGTCGGTCAAAGCGAGCTATTTTCGCGCAAAGGAACGTCCGAGTCTGGTGGTCTACGGGAGACGGGGCATGTTCGTCAAGGCGGGCAAGGACAGGCAAGAGGCGGACCTCAAAAAGTTCTATCTGCCCGACCACGAGGACTTTGGCCTGGATACCCCGGCAGGCTTTGGAACGCTGACCTACTACGACGACGAGGGGCACTATCACGAGGAGTCCGTGGAAACCGTTGCCGGTGACAACGGCCGCTACTACGACTGTCTCTATGAAACAATCGTGAACGGAGGCGCACCGCTCGTTACCGAGGAGCAGACAATGGCCCAGATGCGCCTGCTGGAAGAAGCAACGAACGGACTCGTATAAAGGAGCATCCCATGCAGCTCACGACCATCCATCATGTGGCGATCATCGTGTCGGATTACGAGGCATCGCGCGACTTTTACGTTAATAAACTCGGCTTCTCTGTGGTGCGAGAGAACTGGCGTCCGCACAAGCAGGACTGGAAGCTTGGCCTTTGGGTCAACGAGACAACAGAGCTTGAGATATTTGCGCCCCAAAACCCACCCGAACGGCCGTCGCGTCCCGAGGCATGCGGTCTGAGGCATCTCGCCTTTGGCGTGGACAACATCGAACAGGTTGTTGCGGAGCTGGAGGGGATGGGCATAGCGTGTGAGTCCATTAGAACCGACGAGTTTACGCATCGTAAGATGACACTCTTCCGCGACCCCGATAACCTGCCGCTCGAACTACATGAGTAGATGTCGGGAAAGGCCGTATGGGACTCCTTGCTTCGGAAGCTCCTACGATACCGAGGCAGCTCTGCCTTACGGCCCCGGCGAACCTGCGGAGCGATGCGCTCTTCCATGGTCATGTCCAAGCTTGCCAAGGTGGTGTGGGACGTAAACGGCGCTCTTGCGTATATCTAGGCAGCAGCAAAAAGCCAATATACAGAGAGAAAGAAGGCCATTATGACAGCCAACGGGAACAACGCGAGCTTGCAGGACGAAATGTTTGAGCTGAGCGACGAGATGCTCGAGTCTATCGCGGGCGGCGAGATAGTGAACTGGAAGACCAAGATCACCCTGAACAGGTACATCAAGGAGTGCAAGCTGAGAGGGCTCAGCCTCTCCGACGCGCTGACAGAAGTCCAGAACATCTACGGCAGAAACGAGCGCTACTGCAATGCGTTCGTTGGGTACGTTACCGAGAACTGGTAGGAAGCGAATGTCAAAAGGGGCATGACACCTAGCCCTAAAGATGAGTCAAGAGGGGCGTTTTTTCCGTCCACGCCAGGCGCGACAATGCGCTCGTGACGACAACCCGAGCAGGAGGTGCGACGTGGCGAGGAAGAGGGAAGGCGCAAGGTCGAAGTCGAAGGCGAGGGCCGCCTCGCAGAACGCCCCGAGGGGGATGGCCGGCAACATGGCCGAGCTCATCGAGAGGTTCGGCACCGAGGAGGCGTGCGAGCCGCGCATGATCGGCCTGGGGTGGCCCGGGGGCTTCGAGTGCCCGAGGTGCGGCCACCGCGAGTACGCCAGGGCGTCGGGGCGCGGGGAGTTCCGCTGCGCGGGGTGCGGCCGGCGGTTCTCCGCGACCGGCGGCACCGCGATCGCGCACACCAAGGCGCCCCTGGCGAAGTGGTTCCGCGCCGCCTTCACGGCGTGCTCGGACGCCAGGGTCATGGGGCCGAGCTCCTCGCAGTGGTAGACGGTGCAGGTCGGGGAGCTTCCAGGCAGCGGTTTCCTTGGTGACAGTGGCGGTTATGGCATCCTCCTCCGTAGAGATTACATATTGCTAACCTCTGCCAGCTGGGATGGACTGCTCCCGCACACATGAGGGGAATGGGGCAAGGGGTATGCGGATCACCGAGGCGATAAAGCACGTGTGCGAGAAGGGTGGCAAGGGCGTCGTGGGCATTTCTCAGGCCCTCGGGAAGTCCCGGATGTACCTCTCCGCGCTCATAAGCCGTGAGGGCTACCCGCGCACCGACACACTCGTGCAGATCGCCAATGTCAAAAGGGGTCTGACCCCTTTTGACACGGGCCTACCGTTCTGCGTGCATCCGCCTCTTGTCCTCATACATGGCCGCGTCCGCTCGGGCAAACACGCTGGCCATGTCATCGCCCTGCTCGTAGACGGCATAGCCGCAGGCAATCGACACACTCTGCCACGGGTCGCGGGAGCTGTCTCGCATGGTATCCCATGCTCGCTTTCGCAGGTCGTCTGCGAGCTGCGCGCAACGGGCAAGCTCTTCGTCCTGGACAATCACCGCGAACTCGTCACCGCCCACGCGGAAGATGGGCGAGTTCGCGTACACCTCGCGCATCAGGGCGAAGGCGTTCTTTATGTATTCGTTGCCCTTGTCATGCCCGTAGTTGTCATTGATGCGCTTAAGGTAGTTAAGGTCGGTCACGACAATGGCAAAGCGAACATCTCCGGCCAAGGCGTCCCACTCTAGCCGCCCCGCCGCCTTCTCGTATGCCGCCTTGTTGCCCGCCCCGGTCAACGCGTCTCGGTACGCAAGGACATCCATCTTGCTCACATGCTCTTTCATGCTGGTTATCTCGTTGTCCTTGGCGACAAGGTCGCTTGCGTATGCCTGGACGTCTTGCACCATCGAGACTATCGAGTCCGAAAGCGCCTGGATCTCGTCGCCGGTTTTGATGCGCGGGTCTTCCATGGTCAGCTCACTCACGTCGGCTCTCTTGTGACACTTCTCCTCGAAGTTGCTCGCCGACTTCTGCAGGCGCCCGAGCGGGCCGGCTATGCGGCGCTCTATCCACAGGTTGATGAGGAAGAGCACCAATGCCGAGAACACAAGCGATATCAAGAAGGCGGCAAGCGCGTACTTTTGCGCGGCATTGTTGATGTCGTTGATCCTTATGTCGCCGCAGATGACGGCAATGGGCTCGCCCGAGCTGTTGAAGATTGGTCGGATCGCCGTGTAGATGTTGCCGAAGTCGGTGTCGTTGCGAAAGAAGGTGACGGTGGGGTCGTGGTCCATGCGCTTCATGTATTGGGCTGCCACGCCTGCCGGATATGCGTCGTCTGTAATCACGCCAAGGTCCGTAAGGGTATCGACCTCGTGTTCCCGTTCCCAGGCAGTGGTGGCGGCCAGCACATCCATCATGTTGTGGGGCGGGTCTATTTTGAGCGGCTTGATAATATAGATGTACATCAAGTCGTGCGTTTCCTTGAAGTCGTTGGCAAGAAGCTGGATGCGGTTGTATGCCTCCGACTTCGTACCGGACTAGATGCAGCGTTCCATATCGTCCCCGTCTATCTGCCGAGCTATGCACCCGATGGCATCCCCGGCATAGTTTTGGTACCGCTCAATCATGTTTGCTCGGTATATCTGATAGCCGGCAACGGCGAGCGTAAGCGAAAGCAGCACCACAACCAAAACGATCATCCAAAGCAAAGAGGTTCGAATTCTTCTGGTGACCATAGCGTTCCCTCCCATGCCATCGCCAAGGGCCTAGCGATATGCGTACGATATGAATATATTCGAATGTCAAAAGGGGCTAAACCCTTTTTTCATTTTTTGGAGGTACGCCATGGAATACAAGGTCAGAGGAATCAGGGAGGACGAGTGGCCGCTGCTCGAGGACTTTCTCTACGAGGCGATATACGTTCCCGAGGGCTTCGAGGGCGAGGTGCC
>JAFWIE010000062.1 GCA_017533825.1 Atopobiaceae bacterium
CCACCAGGCGCCCCACCCGGCGCCTCGCCCGGCGCCCCGCCCGGCGCCCCGCCCGGCGCCTCTTACGAAATCGGAGGTTGTGGCACGCCGGGGGGCCACCGCCTAACGGAATCGGAGGTTGCGGCACGCCGGGGGCCACCGCCTAACGGAATCGGAGGTTGCGGCACGCCGGGGGGCCACCGCCTAACGGAATCGGAGGTTGTGGCACGCCATCTAACGGATTTGGACCTTGTGGCATGCCCCAACCTCCTTTTTCGTTAGATGCCCTGCCCCAACCTCGCTTTCCGTTAGGACGCCCCTCGGCCCGGTGCCCCAACCTCGCTTTCCGTTAGGACGCCCCTCGGCCCGGTGCCCCAACCTCGCTTTCCGTTAGGCTGCCCCTCTCGCGCGTCCATGGCTCAGTGGAGCATTGCGTATTCACGCATGCGGCGACCGACGCTCCTTTTGCTATACTCTTCGCATCAGGAATCCAAGAGGGGTGAGGCTGCATGTTTTGTCCTTACTGTGGGACCAAGATGGGCGAGAGAGACACACGTTGCCCAAATTGTGGCTGGACAGTTTCTGATGAGCGCGCCGACGCCGCGCGAGTCGACGAAGGGGACGACTCGAGTCTATCCTCCTCCTTCTATGAGCAGGTAGCGCCTCGGCAGGCGACGGATTTATCTGCGGTGATCTGCGACATCCTCAGGAGGCATGGGGCAGACGTCCTCGGGAACCCGAGGCGCATGAGGGCGCTTGTCAAGGATCACCTGTCTGAGGACGATCGCGTCGTTGCGGCGTTTGTCAACAACTGCGCCGACGACTACCTAGCCATATTCGCGCAGGCCGTGGATGGCGGCACGTCGAGCGATGTGGAGTTAGCCGCGGAGAAGGCTGAGGACTATCTGCGCGACCATCGATCGATCTCCGCGCGCATGTCGCGCGTCGTATCGCAGGCGGTCGCGCAGGGGGTGGGCGAATACCTGGGCGTCAGCGTTGACTTCGATTCTCCCGACGAAGCAACACCGAAGGTGACTTGTTGGAATTGCGGTACGCAGAACAGCGCGGCAGACGTGTTCTGCATCGATTGCGGCGTGCAGCTCAGAAAGACCTCTACCAGTGTGGAGTCGGACGAGAATACCACGAGGGAGAACGAGAGAGTTAACGGACCGCGCACGAAACCCGAGCAGATCCAGGACCCCGGAAAGACCCAGAGGGTGGAGAGAGACACTCGGAAAACGGAACGTGTCCCGCCAGCTATGGTCACCTGCCCCGCCTGCGGTGCCCAAAACCGTGCGGCCGCCAACTTTTGCGTTAGGTGTGCGCATCCGCTCCGGGATGTGGAGCAGCACGGCCCTCGAGAGGATCCCAAATCGACGGCTCCGCGATGGCTCATCGTGCTGATTGCCGTGCTCCTCTGCGTAGTCGTGGCGCTGATGCTTACGCTCTGCGGACGCAAGGGGGATGACGGCTTTACCTTCCCCTGGTTCACCGGAGAAGATACTACGACCGGCGACGGCAAGAAGGTCGACGGCGGTGAGACCGACGGCGGCGGTGAGACCGACGGCGGCGAGACTGACGGCGACGGCAAGAAGGCCGAGGGTGGCGATGCTGGCGGTGGCGATGCTGGCGGCAAGAAGGCCGAAGGCGACAACGATACCGAAGACAAGAAGAAGGCCTACGAGGGCAAGGCAGGCGACGGCGGCTCGCAAGACGAGGACGACGAAGTTGACTTGGTGCCCGAATTCAGGAAGGCAAGCGCGAGCTCGTCGCTTGAAGAGGGCCGGCCCGAGGATTACGACCCAAGCAACGTCCTCGACCACGACCGCATGACCTCGTGGCAGGAAGGAAGCGACGACTACGAACTGAGCGACTGGACGAACGGTCGCATAACGGGTTCCGCCGCCGAGAAGCTCCTGGGCGTGGGCGAGTGGATCGAGCTGAGCGCCGAGGGCAAGCAGCGCGTTTCGGGGTTCGAAATCATCAACGGCTACTCCAAGTCGAAGCCCAACGACTGGGAGGACCGGAGCAATGGGGACACCTTCTACTACGAGAACGCGCGTGTCAAGAGCATGGAGGTCAGGTTCTCGGACGGTTCGGAAGAGTTCGTTTATCTGGATGATCCGGGACCGGGCGTGCGGCAGCACATCGAGTTTGACAAGCCGCACGATACCACGTACGTTCGCTTCATCATTACGGGGGCATACGACACCAACCTCTCGGGTGGGCGCGCGACGTATCCCGATACGACCATTGACGAGATCGAGGTGTTCTAACGCCTTTCTAGCGCCCTTTTGACGCCCTTTGCGAGGAGGAACATCGATGTATTGCGCAAACTGTGGCCGGCAGGTTGGCGAAACCGCTCAGTTTTGTCCGCATTGCGGCGTACCTTTGGGCTACCGGACGGACCGTTCCTTCTCCCTCACGTTCGTCGAGGGCGAGCGCATCCTCGCAGGCGTGACGGTGACCACCGAACGTGACCGTACTCTCACGTTCGGCCGCGAGCGCGACAACGACATCGTGGTCGACAGCCCATCGAAGACGGTCTCGGCTCACCATGGACACTTCGAGGTTCAAGGCAGCCGTCTCTTCGTCGTCGACGACCACTCGACCAACGGCCTCTACTACAACGGGACGCGACAGACGCGCAAGCCGCTTGCGCTGGGTGACGTTCTCACGGTCGGTCGGCCCAAGCGCGGCGAGCGACGCACCGTCATCGTCGTGGGCGAGGGCGACAAGCGGTGGAACATGCACGCGCTCGACGCCCGCCAGACGCTCACCATCGGCCGCCTTCCCGAGAACGACCTCACGTTGCCCGACCCGACCGTCTCGGCACGCCACGCACGCCTCGATCGCGACGCGCGCGGCGATTGGGCCATTACTGACCTGGGTAGCTCCAACGGCACGCGCGTCAACGGGTCCTTCGTTGCGGGTACGGCGCCCCTCGTGGCCGGCTCGGTCATCTTTCTCGGCAACTCGCAGCTGGTGTTCTTGGACACATGCTTGCTCGCCCTCTCCGAGCGGCAGGGCGTCGAGGTCACGGCGAGCAACCTGGTGCGCTATCGCACGAACCGAGGGGTGCGACGCATCACGACCGACCATATCTCGCTGCACATCGGACGTGGCGAGTTTGTTGCCATCGTCGGCGGTTCAGGCTGCGGCAAGTCGACGCTGCTCAACGAGATCAACGGCAGCGAGCCGGCGGACGAGGGCGCGGTGCAGCTCGACGGCACGGACCTCTACGCCAACTACGAGATGCTCAAGAGTTCGATCGGCTATGTGCCCCAGCAAGACATCGTCTTTGACGGCTTGCGACTGCAAGACATGCTTGCCTATGCGGCCAAGCTCCGCATGCAGCCCGACACCACGCCTGCCGAGCGTGCCGCGCGCGTGGAGGAGGTCATCGACCTGCTGGAACTCCAAGGCGTGCGCGAGAACTTCATCGGCAAGCTCTCGGGCGGCCAAAAGAAGCGCGCGTCCATCGCGGTGGAGCTCCTGGCCGACCCGCGCCTGTTGTTCCTCGACGAGCCGACCTCCGGACTCGACCCCGGCATCGAGCGCAAGCTCATGCAGCGCCTAGCCGAGATGGCCCACGAGGGCCGCACCATCATCTTGGTAACGCACACGACGCTCAACCTCCACCTCTGCGACCAGGTCGTCTTTCTCGGCGCGGGTGGCAAGCTCTGCTATGCGGGCGAGCCCCACGGCGCCCTCGCGTTCTTTGGGGTCACCGACTTCGTCGAGGTGTATCCCCTCATCGACACGCAGCCCGCGGAGTGGGAGGAGCAGTTCAAGCGGAGCGGCATCCGTGAGCGCATGCGCGACACGGGCGGTGCGGGTCAGAAGGGCGGCATCGGCGGCAGGCGCACGCCGCACTTCCTGAGTCAGCTCGTCACGCTCTCCGCGCGGTATGCGCGCCTGCTGCTCAACGACTGGCCGCGCCTGCTGCTCATGATCGGCCAGGCGCCGCTGCTCGCCTATCTCATTAAGGTGGTGGCGGGCGAAGGCGTCTTCACCGTCTGCGAGGACACGAAGTTCTGCCTCTTCGCCATCTCGTGCGCCGCGTTCTGGGTGGGCATCTTTGACTCGATCCAAGAGATCTGCAAGGAGAACAGCGTCTTTCGGCGCGAGTACGAGGGCGGCATGCGTCTGCCCGCCTACGTGTTCTCCAAGGTCATCGTGCTGGGCGTGCTGTGCCTCGTGCAGACGGCGCTGCTCGTGGCCGTAATCATGCTCACTATGGGCACGCCGCAGAACGAGCTCATCAGCGGCCCGCTCGAGCTCATGGTGTCAACCTACCTGACGGTGCTCTCGGCCATGTGTCTGGGCCTCTTCGTCTCGGCCCTCTTCCACAGCCCAGATGCCGCACTCGCCATGGCACCTCTGCTCATCATGCCGCAGATTCTCTTCTCGGGCATCGCCTTCGAGCTCAACGACGTCACCGACAAGATCTCGTATGCCATCAACTGCCGCTGGGCCATCGAGGCGCTTGGCACGACGGCCGACCTCAACGACTTGGACCTCGCGATCTACGGCGAGGAGATCGTCATCCCCGAGGACCCGGACTACACCCTCGAGAAGCCCACCATCGACCTGCCCGACATGACGCAGGAGGTCGAGGTCGAGACGCCGATGGGCACCGAGAAGCAGGAGGTCACGATCGATGCCCACGAGCACAAGTTCGACGAGGACCTGCACGTCGAGATCCCCGAGATGACCAAGACGATTGACGACGAGATGTTCGAGCACGAAGTCGACGAGATGTTCGATCACACCGTGAAGCACCTGCTTACGAGCTGGGGCATCTTGCTCGGTTTCTCGCTCGCGACCATTATCGGGTGCTTCATCGCATTGGCGTTCCAAGTTCGGCGATAGCGGACTCTGCGCGGGGGAGAAGACATGACGGATGGTGAGGCTCATGGACGTCGAACTTGAGATAGGGACCTGCTTGCGCACGAGGTTTCGCAAGGAGCTCCGTGTGGTCGATCGGCTCGGCGAGGGCGCGCAGGGCATCGTGTATTCCGTCATCTACAACGGCCGTCCGATGGCGCTCAAATGGTATCGGCCGGGTTCGTTCTACGACCGCCAGGGCTTTATCGACAACCTGTACAGCAACATCATAAGCGGCAGCCCCACGGATTCGTTCCTGTGGCCCCTCGACCTGGTCGAGGTGGCGGGCGGTGGATTTGGCTACGTCATGGAGCTCTGCCCGGAAGGCTACGTGCTCGCGAAGGAGCTGTTCCTGCACCCCGACCTCTTTCCCTCGTTCCGTCGCGCGATCGATGCGTGCCTCGGTGTCGTCTCGGCGTTTCGCGTGCTGCACTACAAGGGTTACTGCTACCAGGACGTGAGCGGCGGAAACTTCTTCGTCGATCCCGTGAGGGGCAAGGTGCTCATCTGCGATAACGACAATGTCGTGCCCGTTGACACCGAGACCGGCATTCGCGGCACCCCGCGCTTCATGGCGCCCGAGATCGTGGTCGAGAACAGCGTACCGAGCGTGCAGAGCGACCGCCACTCGCTGGCAGTTCTCATATTCATGCTACTGTGCGCGCAGCACCCGCTGGAGGGCGTGCGGTTCACGAGGGCGGACGAGCTTGACCCTGCGACGCAACGACGCATCTACGGCACGGACCCCGTCTTTGTGATGGATCCCACGAACGTCACGAACCGACCCGACCCCGCCTATCCCAACGTGCTCAAGGTGTGGCCGTATCTGCCAGACCATATGAAGAGCATCTTCGTGCGCGCCTTCTCCCGGGAGGCGTTGACCAACCCCAGCCGGCGTCCCAAGGAGTACGATTGGATCCGCGAGCTCACGAGGTTCCGCTCTGAGGTGGTCAATTGCGTATGCGGCAACGAGGTGTTCATGGAGAACGCAAAGACGGTGCCGTGCGACAACCCCACCTGCGGCAGACAAGTACGCGTGGCGTTGCGTGCGAGACTGGCGGATTATGCGCTCCCGTTCACGCACGACATGCGGCTGTATCGCGTACAGACGTGCGTGTGCAATCCGGACGCGGCGCTTGACCTTCTCGCTTGGGTGACCCGTGCGAACGAGCGGGCCGACGTGCTCGGCATCACCAACATGGGTCACGAGCCGTGGGGCGTCTCGCAAGGGGGGAGCACACATGCGGTGATGCCGCAGCAGACGATCGTCGCGATTCCCGACATGGAATTGCTGATCAAGGACGTACGCGTCCACATCGGCAGGAATGCCTAGAGAGGAGCATGCATGCCCATCATGAGTAACCTCGGAGCGGTGATGCGCCCCGACCTGAACGTCTTCTACGTGCTGGATACCTCGGGAAGCATGAGAGGCAAAGGCATCGGCGTGCTCAACCGGGCAATGGACGAGACGGTCGACGCGCTGCGGGAAGTGACGGCCCATCACGGTGACGCCAACGTGAAGATCGCCGTGCTCGAGTTCAACAGCAGATGTCGATGGGTCAATCCCGATGGCCCCGAGTACCTGAAGGACTTCCTGTGGCGGGACCTGGGTGCCGCAGGCGAGACGAGGGTCGGCGACGCCCTGCGGGAGCTTGACTCCAAGCTCTCGCGCAATGCGTTCTTGAACTCGATGACGAGCGCTTATCTGCCGGTCATCATCTTCATGACGGACGGGGATGCCACGGACGAATACGAGCCCGCGCTCAGGCACATCCTGCGGAACCGGTGGTTCGCCAAGGCGACGCGCGTGGGATTTGCCATCGGAAGCGACCCCAACGTGGAGATGATTGCCAAGCTGGTGGGGAACTCCGAGGCCGTCATTCGCACGGAGGACCTCAACGTCTTTGCGCAGCTGCTGCGCTTCGTGAGCGTCTCGGCATCGACGCTTGCCGGTAGCTCGCACACGCGCGACCAAGAGGTGTCGGGCGAGGAGGCCGTCCGGATGGGTCGCATCATGGCGGGGGTCACTCCGCGTGAGGTCTCGGCGGGGATCAACTATCGGGAGCCGAAGTCTGCGCACTACGATTGGTCGGGGCCAGTTTCGTGGTCCGACGAGGTCCCCGGCCTGACCTTCCAGAACAATCCGGATGACCTATAGGCGAGCTGGCAACAGGAGGTGCCTGATGAGCGGCACGCAGAGGATAAGCCCCATGGATTCGGGCGTGTGCAAACGGTGTGGCGTGCAGCTCCCGCACGGGGCGCGGTTCTGCAAGGCATGCGGAGAACCCGTGGCGGGTGGCGCAGGTGCTGCGCCGAGCGCCGGTGGCGTGGGCGGCACGAGGCGCTTGGACGACGATATGTTCGATGACGCTCCGGGCCGGGGTCGTGCGAATCCGGGGCGCCGTTCCAGAGGGGGCGGGTCCACCGTGAGCATCTCGGGGACCTCTACGACAAGCGACGTCAGCAATAGCGGCGGTGGCAGAGGCGACGTCAGGAGCGGCGGTGCCAGAGGTGGCGATGCCAGAGGCGGTGGCGGTGGCAGAAGCGGTGGTGCCAGAGGTGGCAATGCCAGAGGCGGTGGCGGTGGCAGAAGCGGTGGTGCCAGGCCCGACGACGCCAGAGGCGGCGGTGCCAGAGCCGACGCCAACGACGACGAGACGGTGCGCTCGATGCTCGTGATTCTCACTCCTGCTGAGGCATACAGCGGTTGCGTCAAGAGGATCGTGGTGGACAAGGCGACTCGCCGGACGATTGAGGTCAACATACCGGCAGGCATCACGATAGAGACCAAGCTCGACGTGCCCGGCTTCGGGTATCCAAGCAGTACGACAGGGCGGCGTGGGCCGCTGAGACTCTCGTTCTTCATCGATTGATTGGTGGGCCATGGGTGTCGTTCACTTCGACGAACGGGTAAGAGGCGCCTCGCATGAGGCGCACGGGATTGTGTGTCAGGATAGCGCCGCCTCGCGCGAGATTGAGGGCCAGCACGGATGGGCGTATGTCGCGGCGATTGCCGACGGGCACGGGGACCCTGCGTGCTTTAGGAGCGACAGGGGCTCGCGCATTGCGGTGAATGTGGCGCTTGCTGCGTTGGAGGTACTCGCTCGGGACTACCTCGATGCCGATGACGACGCGCGCCGCGACGCGCGCGCCGACCTTCTCGGCAATGATGAGTCGAATGGCATCCGACATCGGTTGGCGCGCGACATCGTGTGTGCATGGCGCGCCCAGGTGGTGGGTGACTACGCAGACGATCCGGTGCCCGAGCTGGACGAGGCGCTCGCTGGCAAGGAGGACCAATTCCGAGAGTACGTGCCGCTCTTGTATGGAACCACGTTGGTGGCGGCTGTCATGCTGCCCGACCTCAGTCTGCTGGTGCAGCAAGGAGACGGGTGCACGACGGTGATCTTCTCTGACGGACGCGATCCGCTGGTGCGAGCAGATGTGGTCCCGGAGGACGAGCTGTGCGTGGGCAACATCACCACGTCGCTCTGCGATACGGATGCGGCGCTACGCATGCGTGTGGTTGCGCTGGACCATGCCGTCGATCCGGTTGCGGCGCTCTTTGTGGGAAGCGATGGGATCGACAAGTCCCTCCAGGGGGCAGACGGGGCATCGGACCTGTTTGCCGGCGTGGCGCTCAGCGCGTTGGACCGCGTTTCCGCAGGCGAATGGGACGTCGAGGTGATGCGGCGTGAGCTTCGGGAGATGATGACGCGGCTGAGCCAGTCGGGCATTGGGGACGACGTCTCTCTGGCGGGCGTGGTCGATGTTGGTGCGATTGCCGGGGTTGCGGGGCAGCTCACAGACGAGCGCAGACGCTTCGGAGCCACGGCGGAGCTGGCGGCATGCCAGGCGAGACTGAGCTCGATGAGACGCAAGTACGAGTACTACTGCGCACTCGAGCCGCCCACCGACGTCGTGGCGGCCGAGAAGGAAGCGTATCTCGCCGAATACCGAGAGCTGGAACAGAGAGTTTGCCAGTTGCAGGACGAGCTTGTGGATCCCCTGGGGAATGACCTTCCGATGGATGGCCAATCGGGGGACTACCCCTCGGCGGACTCCCCAGCGGACCCCCCGGCGGACCCCTCGGCGGACGCCCCAGCGGACCCCCCGGCGGACGCTTCCGAGTGGTCTGCTGCTGCAGATGATGCGCCGCACGTTGCAGAGTCGTCGTCTGTTGTGGCACAATCGCCTTCTCGTGTGCTGGCTGGATCACCTCAAGTCGAGCCGGCACCCGATAGGCGCAAGGTATTGTTGATCGGTGCCATTGCGGTGCTTCTCGCCGTGTTGCTCTGCATGGCATTCGCCCTGCTCCTTCGTGGAAGTGGGGTGGAGCAGGTGCCGAGCGATCAGGCACCGAGCGGCGACGACGCAGCCATCGAGGCACCCGCGTCCGACGGAGCAAGCGAAGAGGTTCTCGGTGACGGGCGAGGTCATTGGCACTGACGCATAAGTGAGGAGATTCTAATGGCGGAGCAGCTGTTTGGCATTATCGGTGCGATGGACTCGGAGGTCGCGTATCTCAAGTCCCAACTCGAGCATGTGACTTCGACGCGCGTCTCGGGCATGGAGTTCTATAAGGGGGAGCTCGCCGGGGCTTCGGTCGTGCTGGTCAAGTGTGGCATTGGCAAGGTGAGTGCCGCCATGTGTACGCAGACCCTCATCGATCGCTTTGGCGTCACGCACGTGATCAACACGGGCGTTGCGGGTTCGCTTGACGCGCGCATCAACATCGGCGACATCGTCGTCTCGACCGATGCCGTGCAGCATGACTTCAACGTGGCCGCACTCGGGTATAAGATGGGGCAGATTCCCGACTTGGACGTCTTGGCGTTTCCCGCTGACCGCGACTTGTGCTCCAAGGCTGTTGACGCGGTCGGACGAGTCGCCCCTGAGGTTGACGTGCATGAGGGCCGCATTGCATCGGGCGATCTTTTTGTTTCCTCGATGACGCAGAAGATTCGTCTGTCCCAGAGCTTCGACGCGATCTGCTGCGAGATGGAGGGTGCCGCCATCGCGCAGGTCTGCTATGTGTCGGGAGTGCCTTTCGTCGTCGTGCGTGCCATTTCGGACAAGGCGGACGGTTCGTCGCACATGGACTACCGGGCCTTCGAGCTTGCGGCTGCTGATCGGTGCGCGCGCATCGTGGAGGAACTCGTCCGTCAATAGAGTGCCACGCGCACACGAGGCCGTCCGAGATTGCCTGATGCCGCCCTGCGTGTGGCGTCAGGCGCGCATTCAGGCGCGTATGGTGTCGCTGAGAATCACACAGCGGTTCGCGGGCAGCCACACGCTGCCCCATTCGAAGGGTGTCTCGTCATCGAGCCTCACGAGCTGGTCGAGGTTGAGCACCGGCGCGTGTTCGTCGCAGTCGAGCCATGCCCCCCGCGTGCGCCCTGCCACGCGAGCGCTGTAGCTCATCTCGCAGCGGCCGACCCGATGGCCGCTCGTGCGTTCGACGGCGGCAAAGACCCCCTCCGTCGTGAAGTCCGCGTTCTCGAGTCCCGGACACACGCGCAGGTTGAGGTGGCTCTCGATCAGCATGACGGGCCTGCCGCGCAACGAGCGCACGCGCGTGAGGAAGAGATGTTTGGCGCCGGGCTCAAGCGCGAGGTTGCGCGCACACGCATCGTTCGCGGACTCGATGCGCTGCTCCACGACGTGGGTCTGGTACGCAAGGTCCTGCTCGTCCATGGACTCGGCAAACGAGAGGAGCCGCGTCGAGCTGGGGCGCGCCATGAGCGGTTGGGTGACGAAGGTTCCGCGGCCACGCTGCTGCACGAGCAGGCCCTCGTTCACGAGGGTGCGAATCGCCTTCTGCACGGTGCCGCGCGCCACGCCGAGCATGGCGGCGAGCTCGTGCTCGGACGGCAGCGCCTCGCCTACGCCCCATTGCTTGGAGTAGACCTTCTCGCGTATGTAGTCCGCGACGTTTGCGTGAAGGGGGCCGTCTCCGTGAAGCAGCCCCCTGGTGAGGTCTGAGCCGTCGCTCATGACGGGGCCACTCCGAGATGTGACGCGTCCTTGTCGCAGGCGTAGCATGCGAGTGCCTCGCGCAGCGCATCGTCGACCTCGCGGGCCGTCGAGGCAAAGAACTCCTCGTTGAGAAGGTCGTACTGTGGGATGTCCTCAATGTGGTGGGCTTGGTTGTCCCGCACGATGTCTGCGGCAGCCTTGACGGCGCGGCGCATGTCGTCGGGGTCCAGCTCGTACTGTTCGAACGCGCGACACTGCTCGAGCACGGCGTCCGTCAGACGGGGAACGAGCGAGATGTCGAGCGTATGGCCGTACAGCGCGAAGTCGGCTTGCTTGCGCTGTCGGGTAAGGTCGCCCGGCTGCACGCCGATGCGCGCGATGTACTCGGTGGTGCGCAGGTTGTAGTAGTGGTCGCACAGGAGATGACACCAAGCTCCAAGGACGACGTCGTTCTTCTCGTGATCGCGCACGTACTTGCGATAGAACAGGCTGGCGTCGGGCGCGGGAATGAAGAGGGGATCGGCGAAGTGGGTGAGCTTGTACTCGATCTTGTGCGATACGTCGGGCACCATGTAGCCAACGTACACGTCGGGCACCAGATTGCCGAGGACGAAGGCGTCGCGGTCACAGATGACGGACGTGCAGGACTCGGCGTCGGCGAGAAGACGCTCCACGTGGGCGATATGTACATTCCAGCTAGGCATGGCGTACATACTAACACAGCGCAGGCTTGTGGCATGGCCCGGTGGTGTCCCCTAACGAAATCGGAGGTTGTGGCATGGCCCGGGGACGTCCCCTAACGAAATCGGAGGTTGTGGCACGGCCCGGGGACGCCCCCTAACGAAATCGGAGGTTGTGGCACGGCCCGGGGACGCCCCCTAACGAAATCGGAGGTTGTGGCATGGTCGTCTCACAAAAAGCGAGGTTGCGGCAGAGAATCTAACGAAAAGCGAGGTTGTGGCATGCCACAAGTTGCCAATCCGTTAGATGCCGTGCCACAACCCCCGAATCCGTTAGGCCCCCGGCGCGGGCCGTGCCACAACCCCCGGATCCGTTAGGCCCCCGGCGCGGGCCGTGCCACAACCCCCGGATCCGTTAGGCCTCCGGCGCAGGCCGTGCCACAACCCCCGGATCCGTTAGGCCCCCGGCGCGGGCCGTGCCACAACCTCCATTCTCAATAGAGCGGCCCGGCGGTCGCGTTCACACAATTCCATTTGGCGCGTCGTACGATGTGGGGTACTGTGTGATGCAATGTATCGTTGGGGTCCGCGACCACTTCGGAGAGGGGAGACGTGCATGGCAATCGTTGGGGCATTTGCGATGCCGCATCCGCCGCTGATCATTCCGGCTGTTGGCAGGGGCAGGGAGCATGACATTCAGGCGACTGTCGACGCTTGCGAGGAGGTCGGGAGGCGCATCGCCGCGCTTACGCCCGACACGGTGGTCATCTCGTCACCGCACGCCACGCTGTATCGGGACTACTTCCACATCTCTCCGGGCAAGACCGCCCGCGGTAGCTTCTCGATGTACGGTGCTCCGCAAGCGTCGTACAAGGCGACGTACGACACCGAGCTCGTCCGAGCGATTTGCGCGGAATGCAAGGCAGAGGGCGTCGAGGCGGGCACGGACTACGAGCGAGACGCACGTCTCGACCACGGCACCATGATTGCCCTGCACTTCATCGAGCATCACGTCCGGGGGTTCCGTGTCGTACGCATGGGGCTCTCGGGATTCTCGCCTGCCGAGCACTATCGGCTCGGACGGTGCGTGCAGGTCGCTGCAGCACATCTGGGGCGGCGCGTCGTGTGGCTTGCCTCGGGTGACCTCGCGCACAAGTTGCTTGACGAGGGCCCGTATGGGTTTGCGCCGGAGGCTCCGGTGTTTGACGAGCGTGTGACGCGGGACTTTGCGACGGGGGACCTCGTGGACCTGCTCGCGATGGATCCCTCCCTGGCGGAGCGTGCTGCCGAGTGTGGGTTGCGAAGCTTTCAGATGATGAGCGGCGCCCTCGACCGGACCGCCGTGCGCAGCGAGTTGCTCAGCTACGAGGGTCCGTTCGGCGTGGGTTATGGCGTGGCGGCCTTCGAGCCCGCGAGCGAGGAGGGCGCGGACGAGAGTTGCGATCGCTTGGCATCCTACCTCGACCTGCGCGCAGCCGACCTTGCGAGGCGCAAGGAGCACGAGGACGCACACGTGCGCTTGGCGCGCCTTTCGCTCGAGTCGTACGTGCGGCATGGGCGGCGTCTCTCCGTGCCGGCGGACCTTCCCGCGGATGTGCGGAGCGACGCTGAGCTGATGGGCACGCGCGCTGGCTGCTTCGTGTCTCTGAAGGTGGACGGGGCGTTGCGCGGCTGCATAGGCACCATCGCGCCGACGCGGGCGAGCCTTGCCGAGGAGATTTGCGCGAACGCCATCTCTGCGGGAACGCGCGACCCGCGCTTCCCTGCGGTGCGTGAGCGCGAGCTCGACGACTTGGTCTACGACGTGGACGTGCTCACGGCGCCCGAGCCCATCGACTCGGTCGCCCAGCTCGACCCCGCGCGGTACGGCGTCATCGTGAGCTGCAGAGACGGGCGGCGCGGCCTGTTGCTCCCCGACCTCGATGGCGTGGACACGGTAGACGAGCAGGTGCGCATTGCCGCACAGAAGGGGCAGATCGACCTCGACTTCGACGACTATCGCCTGGAGCGCTTCGAGGTGGTGAGGCACCTGTGAGGCGTGTGCGCTGTGACGTGTGCCCGCGCGGATGCGCGTTGGTGCCGGGTACGGTGGGCGCCTGCAAGGCACGCGGCAACAGGGATGGGGTGATTGTCCCCCTCGGATACGGCCACGTCACCTCGATCGCGGTCGATCCGGTGGAGAAGAAGCCCCTTGCGCGGTGGAAGCCGGGCTCGACGGTGCTCTCGCTGGGTGGCTATGGTTGCAACCTGCGGTGCCCGTGGTGCCAGAATCACCGCATTTCTCAGGTGGGGTCCGATGGTGTGGCATGGCGCGAGCTCTCGCCCGAGGAGTTGGTCGCTCTTGCGCAGGAGCTCCATGAGAAGGACGCTCGCATGGTGGGTATCGCCTACACCTACAACGAGCCGCTCGTCTGCTGGGAATACGTGCGTGACGCCGGTGACCTTGCGCATGAGCGAGGCCTTGCGAACGTGCTCGTCTCGGCCGGCTGCGTGAACGGGCACGTCGTACGCGAGGTGGCGCCCCTCATCGACGCTGCCAACGTGGACCTCAAGTCGTTGCGCGAGGAAACCTACGATGCATTGGGCGGCGACCTCCACACGGTGCAGGACACCATCGAGGCGCTTGCCGCCGAGCCCGGCTGCCATCTGGAGGTTACGACGCTGGTGGTCCCCGGTGTCAACGACACTTCCGCCGAAATCCGCGGGCTTGCCGCGTGGCTTGCCAGCGTCGATCCGGGCATCGTGTATCACGTGTCGCGGTTCTTCCCGAACTGGCGCATGCGCGACCGTATGCCGACGCCCGTCTCGACGGTGTATGGCCTGGCCGAGGTCGCGCGCGAGCATCTTGCCTACGTCTACACCGGCAACTGCTAGCGGTGACGCGAGCGGTTGCCGGTCGGCAACGGCGTAGAATGCTGCCCTGCAGAGAAAGCCCATTCGGGAGGTGCCAAATGCAACATGCAACGAATCGTCTGGCCAAGTTCCTCGTGATAGGATCCCTCGTCGTTGCCTCGGCGACCGGCTGCGCCGCGAACCCGCCGGCTGAGCCGCAACCTTCCGAGGCGTCCGCCGCCCAAACGGGTGAATCCGCTGCAGGTCAAGAGGCTGCCGCCGGCCAAGAGGCTGCCACGGGCCAAGAGTCCGCCACGGGCCAAGAGTCTGCTGTCGGCCAAGAGTCCGCCACGGGAGCCGGCGCGACGGATGCCCCCGCCGCGCAACCGGTCGCGCAGAATCTCGTTCCCATTGGACAAGGCGCGAACAGGGAGAACTTCGAGCAGCTGCTTCTGGAGCTCGTCTTCTCCTACGAGATGGGCACGATGGACGGATCGCAGGCGATGGAGGATACCCTTGCGGCGATTCGCCAGGTTGCGGAGCTGGACTATGCGGTTGCGCAGTCCATCGTGAGCAACTGGCAGGGGGTGTTTGCGAATCCCAACTATCAGCTCATCATGTTCGGTGGCGGCGACCTGGCGTCCGAACTCGCGCAGACGGGTATCCAAGACGCTCCGACCCACGCGTTCGTGGTCATGGGGTATGAGCTTCAGGATGGCGAGATGGGCGAGGAGCTCATGGCGCGCTGCGATGCGGCGGCAGCGGCTGCACGCTCGTATCCCAACGCGATCGTCGTCTGCTCGGGCGGGGCGACGGGACTCAACAACCCCGAGGGCTACACGGAGGCCGGCGTGATGAGGGAGTATCTTGTCGAGACGTGCGGCATCGATCCCGCGCGCATCCACATTGACGAGAGTTCGCAAGACACCGCGCAGAACGCCGCGAACACCATGGCGATCCTGCGCGGACAGGGCGTCCAGACCTTCACCATCGTCACCTCCGCATACCACCAGGCGTGGGCACAGGCGGTCTACAACGCCGCCGCGGCGCTGAGCGCGCGTGACTATGGCACCCAGGTCACGATCGTGGGCAACTACAATGTCGACTTCCCGCTCACCGAGGTTGCGCCTGGCACGGAGGACCGGTGGGCGGCAGAGCAGATGGCCGACGTTCTCGGCCTTCCCAAGGAGGAGATGCAGGCCCTCCTGTGGGTGTGACCGACAAACCTGCGGGTGGCCCTTATGATCGCGCGAACTACCGGCCTATGCCTCAGGAGCTATCGGTACAGCCTTGCGAATCACCGGTCCGTGCCTCATGAATTACCGACAATGGGCATAACGCTTGCTGAAAAGCAGAATAACTGCAGGTAAAAAGGGCATGCGTCGACAGCAAGCTTCCATTGTCGGTAATAACGATAGAGTATTTACCGACTAAGGGACACGGGGTGGTCCCGTTCCTGCGGTTTTGTGCCGTGCGCTGCCCATAGTCGGTAATTCGGGAGGAGGGACCAGCGCTCTGGACGGAATGGTCGGTCCATTCGAAATTGTGCACCTTGAGCTGCTGCATCGAGTGCCTCCATGCTCGAAGATGTCGATGCCATCGAGCGAGCGTGACCGTGGGAGCGAATGGTGACATGTTTCGCCCCGTATGCGCCTGCTAGTCGCCCTGTCCTCTCGGGTCTGCAAGAAAGCGCCAAACTCGAGGTAGAAAAGTGGCAAGAATCGCGACTTCTGTACGGTTTTTGGGTGCCGATTCGCCATAGGGGCGGTACGGCACCCCACAAAGCCGCAGGTAGAGAGTGCCGTGGATGTGACCCCGTAAAATCCGAGACCGAAAAACCGTACAAAACCTGCAAAAGTTGCCACTTTTCTCACCCCCGTTTGGCGCTTTTGATGGGAGCGAGACTGACGGCATGCCGGGTCGCTGGGAGCGAGGCTGACGGCATGTCGGGTCGCTGGGCGCAAGGCTGATGGCGCTTCCAATCGCTGGATGCGATTCGCCTGGAACCTTGTCCGCGAATCACCGCCGGAGGCATTCCGCTATGTGACAATTGCCGCACCATACGCGAGCATGAAGGTGGCCTCGTTGCTGCTCCCGGCCATTCGCGACGCCGCCGCTCGCGGTGTTTCGGTGAGGTTGATTGTGGACGAGCCTTCTGGCATGGCCGCGCGAGAGCGTCTGTCTGCCGTGCTGTCCGTGCTGCGGGAAGTTGGATGCGAAGCAGAGATGGGTAGGCTGACCGTGACGGGAATCGCCGTAATCGATGGGCGAGTGGCATGGTATGGCACGCTGCCACTGCTGGCCCTTTCCAAGGAAGGCGACTGTAGCTTGCGCGTCGTGAGCGCCGAGGTTGCGGCCGACCTGTGCGACGCGCTGAAAGAGTGCACGCCTGAGCCGTGGCAGTCCGTGTCGAGTTCCGCTCAAGCCAACGCAAGTGCTGTGTGCCATTAGGTGAGGTGCGGCTGGGCTGCCGCAGGGCGGTCAGGCTTGCGAAATTACCGACTAAGGGACACGGGGTGGTCCCGTTCCTGCGGTTTTGTGCCGTGCGCTGCCTATAGTCGGTAATTCGGAGTATCGCGTCGATGAGCTCGCACATGTCGTCCGCCCGCCACTGGCATCGTGACTGCGGTGTATGATGTTTGCAACAGCCACCACGGACGGGAGACGTGATGAGAAGGTTCAACACCACGGGACTCTGCGTTCCGCGAAAGCACTACATGGTGGATGTGTCGGGTCGTATCGCTCAGATGCGGGTCATGGTGGATGCTGGCGACTACTTTTGCGTCAATCGCCCCAGACAGTACGGTAAGACGACGTTGCTCGCAGCGCTCGAGCACTCGCTTGCCGAGGCGTATGAGGTGGCGAGCTTCAGCTTCCAGAGGCTCTCGTACGCTGACTTCGCCTCGGAGGCGGCATTCGTCCGGGCGCTCTGTCGCAACGTGCCCAAGGCCTGTCGGACGTTTCCCTCGCCTGTGGCCGAGCGCATGCGCGAGGTGGCACGCGACCGGCAAGTGGAGTGGGTGATGGGCGACCTGTTCGACCTCTTTGAGGAGTGGGTCGAGCAATCCGGTCAACCCGTGGTACTCATCATCGACGAGGTCGACTCCGCGACGAGCAACCAGGTGTTTCTCGACTTCCTTGCGCGGTTGCGGGACCAGTATCTGCTGCATGAGAAGGACCCCTCCTACCCGGCGTTCCAGTCGGTGATTCTCGCCGGCGTCACCGATGTGAAGCACCTTAAGGCGAGAATACGCCCCGAGGAGCAGCTGCGCGGATACCTGGAGCACTTCGGTCTCGACGTGGGCTACATGCTTTCCTTCAACTTCAACAGGCACAAGGAGCCCGGCCTCAGGCGCGTTGCCGTCGGCGACAAGGTCCTCTGGGAGGAGACGATCTAGACGCGTCACGACTGTTCGCGGAGCGCATCGAGTCGCCTGCGTGCCCCTGGCTCATGTCGTCTCGCGGCATCGGGATAGACGTCCCGCTGGCAGGCGAGCCCCACCGCGAGGCGCTCCAGCGTCGTGTCTATGATCTTTTCGGCGTCACTCGACGGCATACCCCAGCTCCTCGCCTCGGCCAGCAGGTGTGTACGGCCCACCTCTGCGTAGGGGCGGGCCTTCACGGGAAGCGAGAGCGAGAGAAGCGGCATGCCTACGTGCTCTCGCGCGACCTCGCTCTCGTAGGAGAAGCGGGCGCCGCGTCGCGTAGGCACGAGCCTGCCGATTGGCATGCCCAGAAGCGATACGACGAGTTCCTTCCCGGTCATGATCAGTCCTCATGTTCGGTTACGGATACGTCCGCGCTCTTCGGGACGATTACGAGTCGCAGGCCAAGGCGCTGCAGAGCGAGCTCAAGGGTCCGCGTGGAGGTGTTCTTGCCCTGCTCGAGGTTCGAAAGGGTGGTGTGCGAGACGCCCAGCTCGCGGGCGAAGACATCCTGGCGCTTGCCCTTCGCGCGGCGCACGTCCCGCAGGAACTCTCCCGTCTGTTCCAGCGTGTAGCTGTTTGTCCACATGGTTGCCTCCGTCCAGAATGCTGGATACTTGGCATGGGAGTATAAAACGCCAGTATTCTGGACGCAACGGACTTTGCGCGATTTGTCCAGTATTCTGGACGTGCGTGCCGTGAGAAGGCGCGTATAGTCAAGCACGAATGCGGACATGTGAGAGGCGACTGGCTTGAACCTGCTTCGGTGATGCGGGCGAAGCGCACGTCGAGGGATTCTTTAAGACGCGCCTCTGTCGGGCGACCTCGATGGCCGAGCTCGCGCTTTCCGGGCGTCTGACATAGTCCGTGAGCCGTTCTTCGTCCAGGCATTCGCTCATCGCGCGTAGGTACTTGAGCTTCAAATCGGACAGCTCGTCGACGAGTGGCTTGAGCGCGCGACGCTCGTACGCACGGACCGCCATCGGCACCACCTCGTCCACGTCTCGCCAGTTCACGACGTGGCGTCCGTCCACGGCCATGCTCATCCATATGGGTGACGAGGTGGTATCCCAAAAGCTGCATGAGAGATAGGGGTACCCGTAGCTCGCCTCGTTGAGGGTGTCCGCCTCCTCCCTGCGAATGGACGGGCCCTCGACGCATGCGAAGGTATCCGCGAATGCGTCTTCCGCCTCTTCCCACGTGAAGAGGCCAATCTCTTTTCTGCAAATGTACTCTATTCTGCATAATATGCAAATCTGCGATGCAAGAAGAAATCTGCGAGGGAGTGGAGGATGTTCCTGCGCAGCGCCCGGACTCGAGAAATTACCGACCATGGGCACGATGCACGGTTAAATGCTATATATGCGCAGGTGAGAGGGGCATGCACATATGGCATAGGTCTATCGTCGGTAATAACGAAAGGGTATTTACCGACTATGGGACTCAGGGCGTGCCCGTTCCTGCGGTTTTGTCCCGCGCGCCGCCCATAGTCGGTAATTCGGAGTTGGAGAGCCCGAGGTATGCAACACTCGACGGGCGCCTGAGCTCGGGGCAGATGCGGAGGGACTTCTGGGCTAGGCGATATGTTGGTGGAGCGACAGGGTTTTGGCGGGGCTCGCGCTCTATGGACGGCGCTCGATTTGGCCCGAGCGAGATTCTCTTTCGCCGTGTGGCGCCCGCCCGGAACCCGAGACACCCCCGAATTCCATGCGATGGGCAGAGGGACGCGAAGCACCCCGTCTCGCCAATGTTGAACGAAAAACCCGTCCCCTGTTCCACGTCCCCTGTTCCAGAACGAAAAACCCGTCCCCTGTTCCATTGCAGGCGGAGGGACGCGAAGCACCAGTCTCGTCATTGTTGAACGAAAAACCCGTCCCCTGTTCCACCTTGACGTTCACCTATATCCCGTTTGCCGTTTTCCTAGTGACAGGTTTGCTAGGATAGCTACAATGATAAACAGAAAGTATGGTCATCACTGTAATGGAGGGTGAGGACATGAGATTGCTCAGGGCTGTGATAGACGGGGCCGAGCTCTTTAGGGACGACCATTTAGCTATCGATTTGTTCGCGATCGACAGGGTGCCGAAGCCAGAGGGCGGGCTACGAACTGCGGATGTCACTCAGATGGGAGAAAGCACGTCGATATATTCCCAGAATGTGGTGGGAATCTCTGGCGTCAATGCGTCAGGAAAGACCACGGCGCTCAACCTCCTGCATTTTGTGCTTGACCTACTGGCGGGAGAGGTGACGCTAAGGGGATTTCGTGGGCGCGACCTGACCGTGGGGAAGGTCGGCACGCGCCTCTTTATATCTGTCGTTTTTTGGCACGAAGAAGCATTCTACTTGCTCGAATCGGAGCTTGAGCGCGAAGGCAGGTCGCTGTTTGCTGGCCCATCATCGCTCTTTGGCTTTCGCTTTGTCGACGAGACCATCTGGCGTCTCGCCATACCTCGCGTCAATCGCAGGATGATCGGAGATTCGCGAGCATTCAGGGAGGCTGCGGTCGTGGTTCGTCGCAGGCATGGCGATTCCGCCCTCACAGAGTCGGAACTGAGGCTTCTGGGGGACGATCGTTCCATTGTGTCCCTCGTAACTGGGAGGGTGCGGTCGCGTGTCTTATCTCCCGGGAGGGAGCTTCCCACGGAGACGCTTGCGACCCCAGTAGTCCAAGCCTTCGACTCGAGCGTGGAACGCTTGGACTGGGATTCTCAGAACGAGGTGTACACCTTGCAGTTCAAGGGCGAGCGTGCCCGCATAGTGGATCGAAACGTGGCTGCGATGCTGCTCTCGCGAGGAACGGTGTTCGGATCCGAGATGGTGAATCGCGCTATGGAGGTGCTTTCGTGCGGGGGCTATCTCCTGGTGGACGAGATGGAGGAGGCGATTAACCGCTCGCTCGTGGCCACCATCATCGACCTGTTCGTTTCGCCCGTCACAAATCCACATGGTGCCCAGCTCATTTTCACCACGCACTATCCAGAGCTGTTAGACGTTCTTCATCGCAAGGACAACATCTACCTTCTCGTACGGGGCGAGGACCAAAGGACCGAGGTGGTGAAGTATTCCGATCGCGTCCGACGGATAGAGAACAAGAAGAGTGAGGTGGTACTCTCTGACCTCATAAAGGGGACCATGCCCCGCTATCCCGACGTGCGCGCGATGCGCGATTACGTGAGGAGGTATGTCGATGGGCGGACGTGACGTTGTGAGGGACCTCGCGTCCAAATACGTTTTGTTCTCGTGCGAGGGTACCGCCGAGGAGGTCATCATAAGTAAACTCCACGAAGGCGGCCGTCTTGCAGTGCCGCGCGAGCGCGTGGTCGAGGACCTAATCTATTTCACGCCATACACGCGATTGCGTAAAGCGGAGCAGATAGCGCAGAGATTCTTTGGCGCGAGTTATGTTGCCGGCGGCGCATCTGGCTTGCTCTTAGCGCGCATAGTCGATAGCCGAGCCGGGCGCTTTGTGCTGCCACGACGATGGGCTGGATCGTGTGTGGTGGAGAGTTTCTTCACTCGTCCAGAGATCGAGATACTCACAATTCATGCGGAGGAGGCATTTGGGATTTGGCTACGAGAGTCTAGGAGAAACAGGCAGCTTCGGCCAAGTGAATTCTGTAAGGGGAGTCTGGGGCTGCGCGATATCAAGAGCCGAGGCTTCCTCGAGTCATTCTGGACTGCCGATAGGCTCGTGCAGGCAATACACGACTACGACGAGCATCGAAACCGCTCTTCGGGCGAGCTTTCGTTGGGGGATTTGCTGAGGTAAGTGTTGCTTGGCGGAGGTTGGCATTGAGTGTGAAGCGCGTCGGGGGAGTAGTTCTGCGGACGTGCTCACACCCGCGTGGTTGAGCGTTACCTCGCCGAGGTCGCGGGAGCAGCGCATGAACCTCTTGCGCTCGAACCTCTCGAAGGCGAGGGATTTACAGATGTGCATAAGTACCTGCAATAACCTATATCTGAGGGCAAATGTGGATGGTGATGAACGTGCTGCTGACGTAAAGAGAGGCTGAGAAGCGCTTCGGCGGCGCTATGGACTGCGGGTGGGTCTTGCGACGGGGAAGCTTCAAAGAGTCGCTCGGGGAATGTACTCCACCGACTCAAGCGAGAGCGCGATCGAGGTGCTCGTGAAGAGGTACCCACGCGCCACGCTCACCGGTCACACGGCACTATACGTGCACGGTCTCGTGGACGCACCGCCGGAAGTATCGACCTCGCGACGAGGCGCGGAGGGACCAAGATATCCGACCCATGCGTCACACAGCACTTTGTGCCTGTTGAATGGGTTGACATCGGAAGGACGGAGGTGGAGTTCGACGGCGCGAGTGTGCCGGCGTACGACGCCGAGCGCATGCTGCTCGAGTTGATGCGCCTGCGCAACAAGCTGCCATGGGACCTCTACCGCGAGGCCGTCGCCTCGTTTCGCAGGAGGGTGGGCTCCCTGGACATTTACCTGGTGCAGGACTACGCCGAGCACATCCCACGAGGGCAGGCTTATCTCGACCGCGCGCTGTTAGAGGTGTTCTGATGCGTCCCTGAGCTTGGTGCAGTTGCAGATGGATAGGCACTTGCCCTCAGCGAGAACCCATGTTGCCGCCTTTTGTCACACCCGCGCGTAGTAGTCCTCGAGGTCGGCGCGCATCTGGGCGCGGACGCGTTCCCAGTCGGCGTTGGACATCCGCGCGAGAAGGGTGTGGTTGAGCGACAGCTCCCCGAGGTCGCGCGAGTAGTACATGAACGGCTTGCGCTCGAGCTTCTCGAAGGGCTTCTCGACATGGGCTTACGCACGGTACATCGGTCGCTAGGAATGGCAAATGGGGGATATACCTCGCAGAGCACTGTGCTCCATCAAGCAGAATTGAGCCAGCTCCGTCACAAAAAACGTGAGCCACCTTGCCCGGGAAATGTGAGCCACGGGTCGCGCGTCGGAGAGGACTCGCGGATGGCGGGCTCCCGCCCGGAACCCGAGGCGCCCCCGGATTCCATGCGATTGGCGGAGGGACGCGAAGCACCCGTCTCGTCATTGTTGAACGAAAAACCCGTCCCCTGTTCCACATTGCGCCGTTCCATTGTTAGACGCGTCTCTGTCGAGCGATCTCGATGGCCGAGCTCGCGCTTTCCGGGCGTCTGACGTAGTCCGCGAGGTAAGGAACACAAAACATGACCTGGCCTCGCGCTGGCGCAGCAATGGTGCCATTGTCTATGAGGCGGGAGCGGGCGCGGCTCAGTCTGCGGCTCTCCACGCCCAGCGTTTGGGCTATCACACCGGTAGCCGCGAGCCGTTCTTCGTCCAGGCATTCGCTCATAGCTCGCAGGTACTTGAGTTCCAAATCGGACAGCTCGTCGACGAGCGGCTTGAGTGCGCGACGCTCGTACGCACGGACCGCCATCGGCACCACCTCATCCACGTCCCGCCGGTTCACGACGTGGCGTCCGTCCCAGTCACGCTCGTCCACATGGGTGACGAGGTGGTATCCCAAAAGCTGCATGAGATAGGGGTGCCCGTAGCTCGCCTCGTTGAGGGCGTCCGCCTCCTCCCTGTGAACGGACAGGCCCTCAACGTATGCGAATGCATCCGCGAATGCGCCTTCTGCCTCCTCCCACGTGAAGAGGCCGATCTCTTCGTGGGAGGCGCGGCGCAGGTACGTGCATCCGTCGTGGTGGATTATCTTGCCGTGCGCGTAGGGCAGTCCCGCGACGGCCAGCATGATGTCGTGACCTTTGCGCGAGGCCATTTGGAAGGCGTTGCAGATGGCTGACACATCGTCCAGGGGCACTTTCTGCACCTCGTCAAGTGTGACCAGCATGCCCTTATTTGCTCGCCCGCACGCTTCGACGAGCAGGGCCGGGAGGCTCTCCCTGCCGTAGTGCGTCGTTGTGGAGACCGACCCTGCGCTTAGGCTGCCGCCCGTTCCGAGAATGCTTATGCTGGCCTGCGGACTCACCGTGGTCGTGGTCTCGCTGTGGCCGACTAGGGCCTGTATGAGTTGTGCGACGGTGTCGTCGGGACCGAGGTCTACGACGACGCGTCCCTCGCGCGATGCCCGCGTTGACAGCTGTTCGAGCAGGGCAGTCTTGCCGCAGCCCCTCGTGCCCGTGAAGAAGAGGGCGCGGTCCTCGCTTCCCCGGTCCCTCATGGCGAGGTCGAACCGTCGCAGCACGTCCTTCCTGCCGAAGAAGAAGTCCGGCTTCCCGCCGAATATGGGCGAAAACGGATTGTTGAGCATGTCTCTCCAATGCGCGTAGTTTTTTCTGCAAATGTACTCTAATTCTGCGTAATCTGCAAATCTGCAACAGAAGAAGAAATCTGCGAGGGAATGTGGGATGCTCCCTCGGGCGCCTAGACTCGCGAAATTACCGACCATGGGACTCAGGATGTGGCTGTTCCTGCGGTTTTGCCCCGCGCGCCGCCCATAGTCGGTAATTCGGAGTCGGAGAGCCCGAGGTATGCAACGCTCGACGGGCGCCCAAGCTCGGGCAGATGCGGAGGGGCTTCTGGGCTAGGCGATATGTTGGCGGGGCGCGCTCTATGGACGGCGCTCGATTTGGCCCGAGCGAGATTCTCTTTCGCCGCGCGGCTCCCGCTCGGAACCCGAGAAGCCCCCGAATTCCATACGATCGGCGGAGGGACGCGAAGCACACCCCGTCTCGTCAATATTGAACGAAAAACCCGTCCCCTGTTCCATGGCGCGCCGGTCGGCGAGGGCGCCCGGAGTTGCGCATGGCGCCCGGGCTCGCGCAATTACCGACCACGGGCGCGACGAGCGGTTAAATGCTATATATCCGCAGGTAAGAGGGGCATGCATATATGCCATAGGTCCATGGTCGGTAATAACGACTGGGTATTTACCGACGACAGGCCTCGGGGCGTGCCCAGTCCTGCGGTTTTGTCCCGCGCGCTGCCTGTGGTCGGTAACCCGTACGGGGCAAGTTCCGGGCCAGGGGGCCAAGGCAGTCGTCCCAGCTCACACCCGCGCGTAGTAGTCCTCCAGGTCGGCGCGTATCTGGGCGCGGACGCGCTCCCAGTCGCCGTCGGACATGCGCGCGAGGAGGGCGTGGTTGTGCGACACCTCCCCGAGGTCGCGCGAGTAGTACATGAAGCGCTTGCGCTCGAACTTCTCGAAGGGGTTTCTCAGCATGGAGTCGCGCACGGCGCGCCGGTCTGCGAGGAACTCCTCCGTGTAGGGGCAGCTCGGCCGGTCGACGGGGAGCCCCCGCGCGAGGCGGTCCCGGTAGAAGTCCGCGTAGCCGTCGAGCACGTGTCTATGGGCGCCGAGCCGGTGCGCGGGTCCACGTGGTCGAGGAACGAGAGCAGGAACGGCATCTTGTACGTGAGCGAGTAGTCGCGCTCCTCGAGGAAGGTTCGGTGGGAGTGCGCTTGATTGCGTCTCTCGTGACATTCTGGGATTGAAGCTCGCGAGTGTAAGAGACGACAGGCTCACCGCTCTTACATACTTGCCGGAGTAGTGTTCAGCTAATATAATTCGAGCTGTCATTGGCAAAATGCAGACGACAGGAGGTCGACATGTTTCACCTTCAACAAGCTCGCAAGATTCTGACCAGCTTTACGACACTTTCGCTTGTGCTGGCGATTGCTCCTGCCCAAGGTATTGCCGAAGCTAGTATAGATAATTCCGTCGTTGAGAGCGCTGTTCAAACCACAGCAAACGAGCTCGCAAACGATCTGTACGAGAGTTCGAAGAGCGAAAACGAAATGACAATCGGAATGGCGGATGACACTGCGATTGTGGATTCTGTATTACCCGAGAGTGGTTCTCGGGAAAGTGAGCAAGCAGACTTGCTTGAATCTGACCTCGACGAATCTGTTGAAGTCCCTGATGAGGATGAAGATGTCGTTGGCACAGAAGAACCGACTGATGATGTCTTTGGCGAGTTGAATGCTGATATCGAACAAAATGATGCCGACCCAATCGAAAAAGTAGACGAGAATCCCAGCATGGATAATGTCGAACTCGTCACGTGCAGTTCGGTGAGAGCTGAGCTGGGATACGCTCTGCTGACGGCTGATGGCGAACTATGGACGTGCGATAGCACTGGTCAGGCTGTGAGCAACAAGTGGACTGTTGACCAGAAGCATGCAGTGACGAAATTGTACGTTGCCGCTGACGCACAGAGCGTTCCAGATAAGGTGCTCTCGCAATACAAGTCTTCAGGAAACACCTCGTTTTACTCAGTTGCCATACAACTTGAAGCCCTGCGAACCGTAGAATTCCTGCTCGATGATGACGGTCACTCTGCAGTGCAGTCTATCGGAAAGAGTTCTTTCAGTCGTCTCCCCCTCGAACAGATTGTCAACCTTGACCGTACCAGGATCAGGTCAATTGGAGATTCCGCTTTTTACAGCTGTACAAGGTTGGAATCCATCTCATTTCCGGAGTCCCTATCGGAAATCGGCAAGTATGCATTCGAAGACTGTTCGCTGCTTAATGAAGTGCGCCTCCCCGCATCGATCAGAGCCTTAGAGTATCGCTCCTTCGATGGATGCACGTCTCTAGAAGAGCTGTGGATTAATTCTTCCACACTGCCGTTATTGGGGGGCAGTACATTTAACGACACGCCGATAGCAAAGGGATACTCGGCATCGGGAGTGACGCCAATGATATATGCGTCGGCGCATGCTCTGTGGAATATCAGAGGCGTTGACGGTGATGATGGCTGGTCCGAACTCGAAGCTGCGATGTCAGCCATTGGAGGAACGCAGATTGCCTTGTCTGCGGCAAAGATCTCTGGTATTGTCGCAAAGAGCTGGAATGGATTCGCTCAGACCCAGTCTCCGGTTCTTCGTATGGACGGCAAAGAGCTCGTGCGGGGTATGGACTACTCGATATCCTACGCAGACAATGTGAAGGTCGGAACCGCGACGATGACTCTTGTGGGAAGAGGTCTCTTCAGTGGCGCAAAGTCTGTCTCTTTTGCCATTAAAAAGGCGGTCAATTCCTTGACTGTATCCGCAAAAACGACGAGCGTTACCATTACGTACAATGCGAACAAGCCAACTACGACAGTATCCAACATCTCCATCTCCAAAGCTCATGGTGCCATTAGCTATACTAATGCTTCGGCAAATGCTACGGCCAAGAAGTTTTCTGTGGGCAAGTCAACTGGCAAGGTTAATGTGCCTAAAGGGACCAAGCCCGGTACTTACCTTGTAAAGATTCGCGTATCCGCTGCTGGAGATGCTAGTCACAAGCTCGGGTCCAAGACCGTTTCGTACAAAATAGTCGTCACCAAAGCCAAGCAGCCCATGAAGTTGAAGGCCGTTCAAAAATCTATCAAGTCTTCGACATTGAGGGCAAAGGCTGTTACAGTGGTGGCACCGTTCAAATTCGTTACTAAAGCCAAGGGAAAGGTAGCATACGGGAAAGTCTCCGGTGCGCGCTGTCTTACAGTCAACAAGAAGACCGGAAAGGTGACGGTCAAAAGAGGAACGAAAAAGGGTGCTTACAAGGTTAAGATTAAGGTTTCCGCAAAAGGTGATGTGTGCTTTAAGGCGGGGGCCAAGAGCATAACCTGCGTGATAGTAGTCAAATAGGTACTGGCCGGCGATGGGACACGATCTCATCGCCCCAGACCGAGCTGGCTTTCATGCAAGCGATTCCGCTTTCTGTCCAACGACTCGTCGTCGTGCACGGGGGATTTGCAGGTGCTCCCGCGTAGCCGCCACGTCCTCGGGGCTGAAGAGGCGCACCGTCCTGCTGCAGATTCGCGCGCAATGTGTCCGGTACACCCACGAATGAGTGCACCGGCTATATCGTTCAAGTCACCGTCGGTAACACCAACGTTACCGCCTGCCTCCAGGGCCTCCCGCCTCTTCTTCGTCCTCTCCCTCATGTTCACGTCTCCCATCTGTATCCGGAGCGTATCTCCCCGTAATGCCCTTTGCCAGCAGCTCCAGGACCAGCTTGGCCCTTATCCACTTCGCCATTTGCATCACTTCCTCTCTTTGTCCGAATGGCGAATGGGACAAGTCTAGGAAGCGGTCGCGATGGCGAGACCGGGCCCGATGGGCAGCTGGTCACATGTATGAGATTGGGTGGTCACATGTTTGGTATCGGTGGTCGCTCACGGCGCGAATAATCATCCTGCTTCCGAATGGGAACGAGACGGTCGGGGTGACGCGCCCCTTCCGAATCCAGGAGTTGATCGTGCCCGTGTTCACGAAGTAGTCCCGTGCCACCTGCTCAACGCCGTAGGGAGGTGGCTGCGTGGGGGACGGAACACCTCGGCACGCGCGGAGCCGACGGGAAGGAAGAGTCCAGCCGTCGGTCACCCTGCCATGCATACTATCCTAACTTCATGGAGCTGGGTCGATTCAGCCGCGCCGACTTGCGCTTGCGCTGCACCCCTTTGCCGTGACGTGATGGTCGGTTGTGTTCTGGACCGGGGCGGTGTGAACGTCATGGATTGGGCTGGCGCGTGTTCGCGAGACTCCTGACTAGGATTCTCCTGCCCTGTGGGTTTTCGGAGCCGAGAGGAGCTTCTCTCGGCGGCTGTAGCCGTATGCAAAAGCATTGGTCTCCACCCTCAGGCTCAGCATCCCTTCGAGGACACAATAATGCGCGGCATCCCAATCAGAAATCGAACTGCAGGTTCTCAAATTGTCGCGTAGCCCTGAAGGCGTCGATAATTGCGTCCGCGCTGTATTGGTCTGACTCGTCAACCTGCACTCTCACGGCATCCGGCATGCCACGCATGCTCTTGTTCTTGCTTGGAAGTCGATACAGCGTGAACGTGACATCGCCAATGGCATATGCCGATCGCAACTCCCTCCCCGCAACCGTAATCAGCTGCATGTGCGTCTGATCGGCAACGGACTTAATGTCCAGGATGATCTTGGAACTCGATATCTTTCCAAACTGATTCTCTAGTGCGACAAACAGCGAGTTCTCGGAACTGAGCGACCCCACACTACCTAGATATCGCAGCAATGCCAAGAACGCCAGAACATAGCCGGCGCTCTTTTGGCCTGTGCTACCGCTGCCCGTCACATCGCGTGCGCTCTCGTAACTCAGTCCCTTGCCACCGCGGATGACGGGATACCTCACCTCGACCGAGCGATCGTCCAGCATCACATACACAAGCTCATGTGGCTCAAGCCATACTTTTGCCCTCTCCGCACGCGTGGCATCTTCTTGCGATGGCAGCTCCTCCATGAGCAGCTTGCGGACATAGCGCTCCAACCGACTTGTCGCAACCTCGTCCCGCTGTATCGCCGTATAAAACTGCGTTTTGCCCCTCGAACGAAAGTCGATAGTCCGCTGAAGGTTCTTTCCCGTAATGTTCACGCGCGATATCATAACGAGCTGGTGCAATTCCTCAAGAAGCTGATACCCTTCCTTCACTGCCCGCTCGACCAAATCGTCAACCGACTCATTCGTTGCCCTAAGCTTGTTTTGCAGCGTCGCGGCCATAGTATTGAACTGCATCGATTGATCCTCGAGACCGCTCTTTACGCGCATCATGCTCTCGTAGCTTGTGCACGTGCTCATAACGGACTCGGCCGACTCCTTCGTACCACGAGCCGCAGAAATCTCCTTCGTGCGTCTAACCGCCTCTATGGCCTTAGACTTACTTCTTTCAAGCGAGGACTTCGCTTCCTTTATGGCATCGCAACACGACTCCTCGACCCTTTTCAGCTCAGTGACGTATGCATCCCACGCATCGAGGCTCACCAAATCGAGGGCACTGGCAGACTCCTTCGCCCGATACCTATCATCTAAAGCCAGGCGAATTGCGATGCGATCCAATTGAGACTGCAAGACCACCATATGCTCCTTCTCATGACGAGCGCGACGTAGGTCCCCTGAATCGCGTTCCTCATCCGCATCTATAGCCGCTCTAGTCGCTTGATAGTCGTACCCATCCGGTATTTCTAGCGGCACATGTAGCCCAAGTTGTTCCAGTTGCAAGAAGAGCTCGTTAAGCCGTTCTTCCGAAAGACTCCTCCGATTATCTGCTTCTTGATAGGCGTGGCGTGCTGCATCGCGTTCATTCCGAGTACGCGACTTCTCTTTAGAGAGCCTGTGCCTATCCACATCATCGCGAGGCATCCAAGCTTTGATATCCTTCATCACGATGCTCACACCATCCGCTCGATCATCGCGAAGAATTTGTTGCCAACGCTCCTCTCCGTCACGCTGTCTCCTTAGGCTATCGAGCTCGGTCTGTGCTATTTCGAGATTTCTGTCATGACGGGCAATAATATCCTTAAGCGTATTAATGGATGTCTCCAGCTCGCCAGGCGTACAGGCCTGTTCCTCACTTCTCCCATCTGTCTTATGCACCGCTTCTTCTACATCAGCTGCTGACAATCCCTCGAGAGTGCTTCGCAGTGTATCGACCACATCTTTCTCTCGTTGTGTCCTGTCAAACTCAATCTGGGCTTGATTTTCTGTGGAGCGTGCATTCTCCCACTCAGTGAATGCGTGCTCTTTCTGTCTCTCCGTCTCCCGATAGGCTCGTTCTGCCTTGTCGAATAACTCCTTTGTCCGAATGCATGTCTCGTTTTGCTCTCTCGCTAATACAAGGTCATCATGCGTTTCCCGCGCTCGGCGTTCTGCGATTTCGGCATTCGCAACCGCATGCTCGAGCTGGTCGAGCTGCTCGCGAAGGGCGGCGAGCTTCTCCTCGCATTGGCGTACATGCGCTTCCGCTTCCTCATGAGCTTTCCTTGATGACTCTTCCCGCATCCTCACGTTTGCGACCGTCGCACCCTCCCCCATGCTGATAGACTCGAAGAACGACGCGAGCTCGACCACTGCATCACATGCCGCATCCAGCTTCTGGATGATTTGTTGCTGCTCCTCAGCCCGAGCGCTCGCGTCCGCAAGCTCATTCTGAACTCCTCTTTCATATGCAATGGGATCATCAAGATACGCCTGCTCAATAGTGTGGAGCGCGTGCACCAGCTCCTTTGCCTCGTTTGCTGGGTCCTCCGCATCGTCATTCATGAACTCATACACGTCCGCTTGGCGCATGTAGAACACAGGATGTCCCAACTCAGACAGCTCGTCTTCGCCCGCAAGCTGGGACAGCGTCGCACTGGTTCGGTCGTCAGCAACAAGGACATGCGCAAGCCACGGTCTTGCTTCGAACAAAGAGCTTCTTTCAGCCGGAGTGATTCCCTCAAAGCTCGCAAGAGTCTTCGCTTCGATCGCATGTTGGTCCAGCCACCTACGAAGCTGGTCAGACATGTCCAATCGACCCGACCCCAAAGCATCGAGACGCCGCTGAAGCATCGCTGCCCGCTCACGGGCACTCCGCTCCTCATGTGCCGCGTCTCTTTGAAGCGCCTTCGCATGCTCACGCGCTTCGGCTATCCTGCCCACGGCAACAAGCTCAACAGGCTCCTCCCATAGCGAAAGGGCATCACGGACCCGTGTGTCCAGCTCGTTGGCACGCGCGAGGTTACCCTCCCATGTCTTTGCATCCGCCTGTTTTTTCGCGAGGTCTACCTGTGCGCTCTCCAGCGCGCTGCGTGCGGTTTCGAAATCCCTTCTGCCAGTTTCTCGTTGCTCGCGCGCATGCTTAAGAGTCTCTTCGGCTCGTCGTGCCTTACGCGTCGCCTCCCTCTCCAAAGCCTCGATGGCCTGAGGGGAATAAAAACCATCGATGGTCTTTTGCGCGGACTGCATGCCTTCCGTCTTGGAGGCCAATTTCTCGAGCTGACTCGACGCGTTCTCCAGGGTACCTTGCGCGTTTCCCAGCTCAGCAGAGCGCTGTCCCCACAGTTTGTTTGCCTTATCGTGCGCCTCCTTAGCCTGCGAGGTATTGAGAGCCGCCGCTTCCAGATTCTGCTGCGCGTTGAACAGCGCATGCCGGACTCCCTTCTCGGCAGCACGGAGACTTCTCCACGCCTTCTTCGACGCTCTTGCAAGCTCTTCACTTGCCTCCATATTGCCTTTGAGCACTTCCAGCTCATTGCGTTTTGCCTTATACCTTGAGTCGAACTGCTTGTATCTCTGGTAGCTGCGCGCGGCCTCATCAAGGGTCACACGTTTTGCGGCCTCTTGATAGGCATGCCGCTTTCGCTCCAAATCTTCCCGCAGCTCCTCAGCGGTTTGACGCAGTCTTTGCAGTTCGGCTTGCCGAACACGTATCTCACTTGACACTTTGCGCTGCTCGTTTTCGGCCCGAAGGCCTCTGTAGCTATCAATCTTCTCCTGAAGCTCCTCAATGTGCGCCGTTGCCTCGTTCTCGAGCTCCGCGAGCGCTTGATATCCCCGATGCGCCTGGTCCTCAGCAAGCTTGAGGGCTTCCCGTGCATCCGCGTAGCGTTCCACCGCATCGGATAAGGCAAGCACGGCATCTCCCGCGCTTTTGCATTCTGTCTCACGTGCTCGATCTTCGGCTTGCGTTGCTACCTGAGAAGCGATGGTTGCCGCAACATCCCATAAGGGCTTTGCCCTCTCTCCGTTGATTGGTGCTTGCGCTTCGCTTACCAGTCGCACGATATTGCGAAAGGCATCACTGCTTTGGAAATAGGTACCAGCCGCCTCCTCGTCTGTGTTCATCTTTGCCAGCTCACGCCAGAGGATGGGGCTAATGCCCGCTTCGATCATCTCTCTTGCATAGCCATCCCATTCTGAGCCTTCATACAGGCGGCAACCGGGGACCGATTTCAAACGATCGCATACGTCGCGGAACGAACGCGGTGCGCCCTTGGAGTCATACACCACTTCCCTGGCAAGCCGTTCCAGAGAAAATGCTGGATTCTCAGATAGGTGAATTGCAAACCTGCGAAGGCTGGCAGAGCTTCCCTCCGCATCCCTCAGCTTAACAGTGTAGCCAAATATCGTATCTCGAGCGCTTTTCATAATCGTAGCGTCATCGCGCCGTACAAGCGCAGCCATGGTCGTAGGAGTCGGGTCATGTAGGTCAAATGCCGCACGGCGCAAATAATGGCTCAGTCCTAAAACCTGTAGGTGACCGCTATGCCGCCAACGTTTCCCTGCCAGGTGAGTAGCGCCTGCTCGAGTCGAAGATTTTGAGGAAGAAGTACTCGTCGTCTGGGTATCCGTAGCCGGCGCGACGGAGCTGC
>JAFWIE010000122.1 GCA_017533825.1 Atopobiaceae bacterium
AAAAAAGCCGCTCTACCTGCGGCCGCATTACCTTCTTGGGTATTCTGCATTACCTAAGGCCAGGTGTAAGGGTCGGCACCGCAATGGATACCCTCTCAGCCGGCGTGCGCCAGCTCCCCTATTCGGATGCCATGTAGCGCATGGGCATAACGACGTGAATGGTACCCATGACATCGTGTCATGGGTACCGCCCGCACCTTATCTTCGCGCCGTGTCACGGGTCAGTGCGCCCGTCACCCTATTGTCTATTTCGCAAAGATGGACTAGTCTTATTTACGCGAAATATAAGGGAGCAAGTGTGAAGCTCATCGAGAGGACACGGTACCTCGACAGGCTCAAGCGGCTTGTCGGCACACCCGACATCAAAGTCATCACCGGCGTGCGCCGCGCGGGCAAGTCCAAACTTCTCGAGGCCTTCAGGTCGTACCTCGAGGCCGAAGTCGAGGGGGCCAACATCATCCATGCCGACCTCAGCCTGCTCGAGTACGAAGGGCTCACGGAGTACCACGCGCTGAACGGCTACGTCACGTCCCGCCACGTCGAGGGCGCCCCCAACTTCGTCCTCATAGACGAGGTCCAGATGTGTCAGGGCTTCGAGCGGGCGATCAACAGCCTGCACGCCTCGGGGCGCTACGACATCTACGTCACGGGCTCGAACGCCCTCCTGCTCTTGAGCGACCTCGCGACCCTGTTCACCGGACGAACCGTGAGCGTGGAGGTCTTCCCCTTCTCCTTCGACGAGTACTGCCCTTAGTAGTCTGCGACAACACTGACGAGCTACGGCCCCTCAACCACGAGAGCAACAACTACCACCTGGTCTCGGTCGCGTATTCAGGCAGGGCGATTCACTTCACCATCAGTCACATGCTTGCCGGCGGCTGCGGTCATGTCGAGTGGGTGAGGACCGTCCTTTATCTGTATCTGAGCAAGAAGCATGACGTAGAGCTTCATGTCGATGGCATCTGGCTTCCAGGAGATGAGATTCCTGAGGCAGAGAGGCATTTTCTCACTTGGGACGGCCTGGAAGTTGCCAATGACGGAACGGGGCTTAACATGGAGTCGGTACGTGAGGCTGAGAACGGCAAACTCGCAGTGCTCGACTACGCTCTGGGCATTGCCTTCCCCAAGCTAACCAAGAAGGTGTACTACCGCTTCGAGTTCCCTCTGAAGGAGTTCATGCAAAAGGCCCGCAGTGTGGAAGCGAGTCCCTCAGTCCTGCTCGCGGGATTGATGTTCATGGCGCTCCGCAACGTCTGGCCAACCCGAATGAACGACATCCAAGCGATGATCACACATAACTATCGGTCCGAGGTAGGACTCCCGCAGACCACCTGCGACCTCGTCCGCTATATACATGCGGAGTATCCAGAGGAGCTTGAAGATGCCACGCTGGACAAAGTCTGTACCATCACGCGCGGCCAAGTGATACTCCAGTCGGACAAGGCGTTTGCACTACGGGATGGGGCACATGTCCTCAACCGAATCGATACGGTCGATGCTCTTCCAACTCTCAAGGAAAAGAAGAAGCATTGCCGGAGGAACGGCCTCTATGGGCCAATCGTGACCGATTCGTATCAGGTGAGCTATCTAGGCAAGACGGAATGGGGCGATATGGCACACTACATCGAAGCTGGTGACGTGGTCACCGAAGGCCATCTGATGCTTGAGGTGCTCTCCGTAGACAATCGGTTCTACGCAACGCTTCAACAAGAGGTTGGCAAACAGAAGTACAAAGACGCCTTTACCGAGACGCTCGATACCGAGGGCATCGCCTATAACGTAACCGGCCCAATCAACAAGCGCATTCCAGCGCTCGAGTTGCCAGAATGGGTCATCCATGCGACATCTCATACTGCCCACCTGCGACATGGCCACGGATGTAGAGGGGCCGTATCTTCATAAGGAGCTTTGTCTGTGAACATCAAACTGTCTTCACATGGACTTGACCTGACCTCAAAGAAGGTAACGATTAGGACTGCTGAAGGAACGATATCTGCGCTCGTCCTCAAGCCGCTCGACCCGAAGCCCCATGCTCCTGGCGTGTTGTGGATTCATGGCGGCGGACACCTCACGGGCATGAAGGAGATGGTCTTCATGTCGCGTGCGGTGGACATGGTGGAGAAGTACGGGGCCGTAGTCGTCGCGCCCGGGTACCGGCTGTCGTGGGTGGCCCCCTATCCGGGAGGCCTCTCGGACTGCTACGAAGCACTGCTATGGCTGCGTGACCATGTCGAGGAGCTGGGAGTCAACCCCTCCCAGATTATGGTGGGCGGCGAGAGCGCAGGTGGAGGCCTCACCATTGCCACGTGCCTCTTAGCACGCGACAAGAACGAGGTGAACGTCGCCTTCCATATGCCTCTCTACCCCATGATTGACAATCTCGACACCGACAGCTCGCGTGACAACCACAACAAGGTATGGAACACGGCGACTAACCACTTTGCATGGCGGGTCTATTTGCGGAAGGAGGCAAAATCCGAGGACGTCTCGCCGTACGCCGCGCCAGCTCGGGAGACGGACTACTCCGGGCTCCCTCCCGCGTACACCTTCGTCTGTACTGACGAGCCCTTCTATGATGAGACGGTATCCTACATCGAGGCCTTGCGCGCAGCAGGCGTGCATGCGGAAATCGATATCTACCAAGGCCTATACCACGCCTTTGACATGCTCGATGCGGACGCGCCAGAGAGCAAGCTCGCCGCCGAGCGCTTCAACCAGCACTTCGAGTGGGCCTTGGAACATTGCTTCGCCGAGCAACCGGAGTCGGCGGAATAGCCATCCCTCTCCCGACCCCGGTCGTCTCGCCCAAAGCCGCAAGAACTACCCCGCTACCGAAGCGCACACATCCCAACGCCGCCCTTCGAGTTCGAGGTACAGGCAAAAGGCAAGCGAGATGGAGCGAGAGCTCCTCTCGCTGCTAGTACCTGTTGATGCGACATTTGTCCTTTATGCGCTGGATCCGCTCGGGCAACTCATCGTAGGGCATGTTGCGCGGGGTGTCGCAGGTGCCTGACTCGCTCGCCACGTCGTAGTACCAGCACTTGTACATCTGGCCTTCGCTCGTGCCCGTAGTGGGCGCTGTGTCTGGATTGCTTTGCGCGCTCATGCCAATCTCTTTCAGCTCAAGGTTAGTCAATCTCCACGAGTTCGTATGCACGGCTTCCGACACCGAGCCGCTCAGCCGCCTCGAGCACATGCTGCCCGTCGAGGCTCTCGATGCGCGCGATGAGGTCGGCGCTGTCATCGTCGCTCGCATAGACCAGGTCGACGCACGCC
>JAFWIE010000123.1 GCA_017533825.1 Atopobiaceae bacterium
ACTTCGACGCTGGTGCTCGATGTGGCAAAGGAGCAGGCGTTGAGCCAGACGCTGGTCAACACCCCCGACAAGAGTGTGCTGGGCTTCCCCGCCTTCAGCACCGTCACGGCCTACGCTGTGGGCGATGTGGTGTACTACGACAACAAGTTGTGGAAGTTCACCGCGGCACACGCTGCCGACCAGTGGGACGAGAACGACGTGACGGAGTACACCGTGGCCGACCTGGTTGCCGACCTGAAGGCTGGCTTGGTGGCCGGCGACATCGTGGCCAAGATTGCTGAGAACCTCGAAAGCTGGGCAGGCGAGAGCGTCAGTGCCAACTACGAGCAGACGGCGGCTGTGGACACCACGGGCGGCACTATCAGCATCGACAGTTCGGTGGATGCCGAGCTGGAGCGTGTGGTGCCGACGACGGACTTCTTCGCGCAGCAGCTTATCAGCACCGGCTTCAACCTGCTGCGCCGCGCTGTGGCGGTGGGCAACGGCTGGTATTTCGAGGTGCCGCACCTCGTGGCCACCCAGCAGAGCATCGGCACGGCGTTGGAAAACAACGGTGTGCTGTTCACGGGCAGCGACCACGCCAACCTCACGCCGACGGTGTACTTCAAGCCCCTTGCGTCGGGTGTGCCCACCAGCGTCACCGACGGCACGCCAGCCACCTACACCGACAAGGACGGTCGTCGTCACTACACCACCAGCGGCGCGGGCTACCTCGTCGTCAGCGGCATCGACCGTGCGAGCGTCTGCGCCCACTTGGGCTGGAGCCGTCGCTATGACGAGTACATCAGCGTGGCCGACGCCAACGATGCCGGCAGCGTGGTGGATATGGCTGCTGGCATTGCCGCCCTGCATTCGTACAACAAAATGCTGGTCATCGGTGCTGTGGCCGACCGCATTGAGAAGGCCAGCGACACCACTATCCGCTGGACGCGCCGCCTCGACAGGGTACAGCCTACGTGGACGAACACCCCCGACGAGGTGGAGGAAGGCGCAACGCAGACCTACACCCACAGTGCCGACATCAGCGCGATGAAGGCCGACGGAGCCGTCGCCTTCGAGACCCTGCAAATCGGTCTGAGCGTCAGCGGCACCACCGTCAGCTACACCGACAGCAATGCCGAGGCCACGACCGACTTCGTGAAATACGAGTTGGCCGCCGAAGCCACCGGCACCGCCGCCGTCAGCAGTGCCTTCAAGTGCGAGGACTGGGGCCTCATCATCCTGCGCGGAGCCACGGGCACGGCCAAGGTCAATATCGCCTACGGTCAGAACGTCCCCGACAACCTGCGCACGGCCCTCCCCGTCATCAACGACCTGAACCACTGCACCGGCAGCATAGGCCAGGGCACGGCGGTCTGCTCCACCGGCACCTACGACAAGGACAAGGTGGTCACTATCCAGCACTTCTTGCTGCTGCAATACGCCCAGATCCACGTCCTCTTCACCACCCCCATCAACACCGAGCGCAGCACCCTCAACGTGAGCCTGACGGGTGCCAAGCCGCTGCGCATCCTCGGACAGAACCTACCCGCCGGTGTGGTCAAGGCACAGACCTACACCACGCTGGTCTACGACGGTGAGGCGTGGAACATTGTCAATATGTTCCGTCCGGGTGCCGAGTTCGACCCCAGCGGCCTTGTGGTCGATATGGGACTGACCAGCGGCGTGAAGTGGGCCGCCCGCGACCTCGACCTCACCAAGCCCGGCGGCTTCTGCGACACCCCATTCACCTACGACAAGTCCTTCTTCAGCTGGGGCAACATCGACGGCCACAACCCGAAGAACAACTCCTTTGCCGGTGTGTACAATTGGGGCGGTGTGAATGCACAAGAGCCTTGGTACGATGGCCAGCCCTATGGCAACACCAAGGGCAACACCCTTTCGGGCGACATCCCCGTGGGCGAGGAGTTCGACGCTGCCCGCGCTAACTTAGGCGAGCCCTGGCGTATGCCCACCTCTGCCGAGTTTGCCGAGCTCTTTGCAGGCAGCATCTACATCGACGCCGACGGCGTAGAGATACCCG
>JAFWIE010000063.1 GCA_017533825.1 Atopobiaceae bacterium
AACCTGCTCCCCTACGTGGCGCAGGTCGCGGTGGGCAGGCGCGACGCGGTGCACGTCTTCGGCGACGACTACGACACGCCGGACGGCACCGGCGTGCGCGACTACATCCACGTGATGGACCTCGCCGAGGGCCACGTTGCGGCGCTCGCCTGGATGGCCGGCAGGGCCGGCTGCGAGGTGTTCAACCTCGGCACCGGCACCGGCACCAGCGTGCTCGAGATCATCAGGGCATTCTCGGCGGCCTGCGGGCGCGACCTTCCCTACGTCATCGAGCCCAGGCGCGCCGGCGACGTCACGGCGAACTGGGCCGACTGCACCAAGGCGAAGGAGATGCTCGGCTGGGAGGCGCGCTACGGCATCGCCGAGATGTGCCGCGACAGCTGGAACTGGCAGAGCCACAACCCCAACGGGTACGAGGGGTAACCGTGACGCAGAGCACCACGACCCACAAGAGTCCGTTCTCCGCCTTTCTGGAGCGTGTACTCCCCAGCATCGAGCACGCCGTCGCGCAATCGCTGCCTAAGGCGGCTGATGACGCGCACGCCTCTGACCTCGAGCAATATCTGTATGAGCCGCTCGCCCGCCTCGTGAGAGCAGGCGGTAAGCGCATCCGTCCGGCCCTCTGCCTCCTCGGCAGCACCGCCGTGGGCGGGCAGGCAGAAGATGCGCTCTCTACCGCATGTGCCGTAGAGCTCTTCCAAGCGGCCGCCCTCATCCATGACGATATCGCAGACCAGAGCGAGCTCAGGCGTGGCCTTCCCTGCCTCCACATCTCGGAGGGAACTGGCATCGCCATCAACGCGGGCGACATGGGCGTCATCGATGTTGTGGCACAGGTGATGCGCGATCGGGGCCTTTCCGCCGACGTTCGGCTGCGCCTCTTCGACGAACTCTACGCAATGGAGCGCCGTACGCTTGAGGGCCAGGCGCTCGACTTGGGCTGGGTACGTGACGGGCGTTGGGACCTCCGGGAAGAGGACTACCTCGCCATGGCAACGCTCAAGACGGCCCACTACTCCGCAGCCTCGCCACTCGTGCTCGGCGCTATCTGTGGGAAGGGGACGCAAGAGCAGGTTGCGGCCCTCCGCGCGTTTGGCCTGGCGGCTGGCCTTGCCTTCCAGATTCAGGACGACCTTCTCAATCTCGTCGGCGACGCAGAGAAGCAAGGCAAAGACTTCCGCAGTGACGTGACGGAAGGCAAGCGCACGCTCGTGATGGTGCGGGCGCTTCGCCAACTGGGCGAGGCGGACGCCGCCGAGCTGCAGTCAATCCTCTCGTCTCATTCTGCGAACGACGACGCGCGTGCGCGCGCAGTCGAGCTGGCAGAAGAGGCGGGAGCCATCACGTACGCACAGGCATACGCCCAATCGCTTGCCGATGAGGCAAAACGTCACGTCAATGACGCGCCAATCACCGATGAGGCACGCGAAATCCTACTTTCTATGGCAGACTTCTTTGTGAGCAGAGCAAGCTAAAGGACAAACGATGGAACCCATCAAACAGGGAATGACCGGTGCCGCGGTCGAAGACATTCAAGAGCGACTGCGCTCGATCGAGTACGCAATCGACGAGGGGGAGCGCACGCGTCAGGAGTTCGGTCCCTCGACCGCCACGGCCGTCGCGCACTTTAGGCTCGACCATGGCCTACCCTTGGGCCAAGAGGTCGACACACAGACGTGGGCAGCGCTCGTCGACGAGACATACAAGATGGGCGACCGCACGCTGTACCTGCGTCTGCCGAACTTCCACGGCGCAGACGTGCGCCAACTGCAAAACTGCCTCAACATCCTCGGCTTCTCCGCCGGCGAGGTAGACGGGTACTATGGCCCACATACTGAGGCCGCCGTCAAGGAATTCCAGGAGAGCATCGGCGTGCTGCAGGACGGCATGATGTTCCCCGACACGTTTGACGCCATCGAGCGCCTCCAGCATGTGTGGGCCGGCAAGCCCGCCTCGGGTCCCCACCCCCTTGGTGCCATGGGCTTCGCGCGCGCAGCAAACGTACTTGAGCGTGTGAGCCTATCGATGGCCGGCGAGGACCCCATCTCGCGCAACGTCGTCGGACGCATCTGGAACCTCGCCTCCGCGACCAATGAGCGGAGCGGCCTTGACATTGCTGAGTCACCCGACCGCAGACGTCCCGACGACGACGCACTGCTCGTCCTCGGAACCACTCCGCCCGCCAGCGACGAGATGCCCAACGTCGTGGTCGAGAATTCGGCCACACTCGCACGGCGCATCCGTACGGCGGTGATGAGCTCCAAGGAAGACGTTCCCATCGTGCACCTCGAGCTCTCGCTGGGCGGCCCCGACTACGACGGCACCTTCACCGTAAGCGACGCACAGATGTACGCTGTCATGCTGCTCGACGCCATCTGCGCTGCGTTCAACACGATGAAGTAGCCGACCCCGTTGTCACGCCCGTAGGCACCGCTTTGTGCTATACTCTGTTTGCTCGAAGGCTGGTATCCAGCGCAGCGATTGCACTGGGGCATCGTCCAGGGGTCAGGACTGCGGTTTTTGGTGCCGCCAACCTAGGTTCGAATCCTAGTGCCCCAGCCCGAGTTTTCGCAGGTCAGACGCTTGTCTGGCCTGTTTTTTGTTGCCTCGAATTGCCTATCCGTTGCCTGCTTGAGAACTGACCGCTATCCCACCGTAGGGAAGCGGTCACTGCCTCTCTGCCATATTCTTGGATGATGATTACTACCACATGCTCGATGAAGGTGTCGAGGTCATCGACGGGCTTCCCGTGCTTGGGCTACGCTATTTACCCGTGTTCAAGATGCATGCGTGGTCGAACCTCACGAGGCCAAGGAATCCGGCAAGGATGTACATCAAGACGAAATCCGGAAACATCGCAGCGACGTATGTAAGCTTTGCGCACTCATGCCCCCGACCGAGCACGTCGAGCTTCCGGAATCGGTGCGTGACGAGATTTCCTACTTCACCGACACGATGCCCTGGGACGACAACATGCTCAAGATGTGGCGCATTCCACTGCGCGCGGAAGAGATGAAAGAACACATTGGAAGAATCTACCTGTGAGCATCCGCGACGCGTAAGGAGGCGCAGGGCAAATCCGATCACCGCCCACCCGAATAACCTCCCAAAACAACCCAAATCGGCCCCTCCGAGGAGGTTGTTCGGATTGGGCGGCAGGCGAACCCGAATAACCTCGGGAAACGCCCCGAATCAGTTAACTTTGGGAGGTTATTCGGTCGGCGGCCTTGGCACCCATAGCGCATGAGTGTTGGACGACCCGAACAACCTCCCAAAATAAACCAAAACGGCCCTTCCCGTGAGGTTGTTCGGAATGGGCACGGACCGAATCCGAACAAGCTCTCGGAATCGGCCGAATCAGCTAGTTTTGGGAGGTTATTCGGGTCGGGACAGCATGCGGCAGGCTTGTGTCCACAGCCTTCCAGACTGAACCTCTTGCCCCGAATTGCCTATCCGTCGTCTGCTTAAGAATTGACCGCTTACCCATCGTGGGGAAGCGGTCAATTCTTACATACCTCGGTTCTCGCGCACTTTGGTAACGGTGCCCCCGCCATGTCGCTCTACATATGCTTGTGCCGCACTCTCATCGGCAAACCTCGCCTTCGTACCGTCGTTGGACCTCGCAATGTAGACGATCCTCATGTACAGCCTACCGCCCGCAACCTCGTCGAGTGTCTCTGCGCCGAGCTCAGCCACGTTTGCCTCAATCTTCTTTGCCATAATCTTGACCTTTCCGTTATTCGAACCAATGATTTGCTGCAACCAGTGAATATACGCAAAGGTGCAAGATGTGTCTCATTTTGAAGCGGCCTAAAACCGAGCAAGTCGCACATGCAGACTTGTGAGTAACCGCTTACCCACCGTGGGAAAGCAGTCACGCTCCCCTAGCAGAAGAACTTGTCCACGATGACGGGCTGATCGAAGCCCCAGTCCTCCTCAACGCCCTGCGCGGTGCGAATGAAGGCTGCCTTCTCCAAGACCCGCGCAGAGGCGGGATTCTGCACCATCACGCTTGCCGTGATGATCTCGATGTCGGTCTTACCGTAAAGATACTCCACCATGAGGTGGGCAACCTCGCTCGCGAAGCCACGCCCCCAGAAGCACTCGCGTAACCGGTAGCCGACGCTCACCTTGTGGAGCTCGTCGCGGAGACCGTAGAACTCCGCCAGACCGGCAAGCTCGCCCGTCTCCTTGTCGCGAATGGCCAGAATCAGCGACTCCTCGTTCGAGAACAGGTCACCGTAGAGCAGGCGAATCGTCTCGTGGACGTCCTCGCGCTGCTTCTCGAAGAGGTACGTCGGCACGTAGCGCTGCACACGCGGATTGTCTATGAGGTCGCGCAGGGCGTCTGCGTCGGAGTCGACGACGCGATCGAGGATGACGAGCTCGCCCTCGATGCGCGGGACGGAACCAAACAACTTGACGCGTGCCGCGCGCTCTGAGCCCTCCCGTTCCTTCTCGAGCAGCCACCCGATCAGCCTCCCAAGCAGCTTGCTCTTTTGGTAGGACTCGAAGCGGGCCCGAAGCTCCGCCTCCCGCTCAGGTCGCAGGGCCACCTGCCGCACGTCGACCCTCATGCACGCCTTCCATCCGGAACGTCTTCCAAGTTCATGCGCGTGTAGGGCGAGACGGCGCGCAGAGCCGCATCACGCGCCTCGCGCACATGGTCCATGTCCTTGAGCACGAAGCGCATCTTTGCCCAAGTACCGTACTCCCCTATCTGCGTGAGGAGGATCCAGGGGTCGCGTTCCAGCTCGGCCACCTGCTCGACGGCCTCCTTGGCGGCCAACTCCATGGCGCGGATGGTCTCGTCGATGTCGCGCGTGTCGTTCGTGAAGGACAGCATGGTGGCAACGATTTGCGCGGGCTCGATCTTCTCGACCTCGCCCGAGTTGATCGAGGAGTTGGGAATGATGTGGAGGTTGTTCTCAAAGTCCTTGACCATCGTCTGACGCCACGTGACGTCGAGAACCATGCCTTCGGTCGAGCCAATCTTCACGTGGTCGCCCGGCTGCACAATCTTCATGAGGGTAACCTGCAGCCCACCGATGAAGTTCGATATGGTGTCTTGCAGGCCCAGCGACAAGGCTACGCCGCCGACGCCAAGAGCGGCCAACAAGCCACCCACGTTGACGTCGAAGCACATGGAGAGTATGAGCGAGCCGCCAAGCCCCCAGATGGCTATGCGCACGATGTTCTCGATGAGCGTGCTTGACGGCAGTGGTGCCCCGTCACTGGAGAGCAGCTTGCGAACCAAGCGCACGGCATAGCGCGACACCAACGTCGTGGCCACGAGTAGCACGACCGCTAAGATGATGGCGTTTACCCCACTCGCGTCTTTGAGGCTTTGAATCATCTGTTCCATGAAGGAGTCCTTTCGCCTTGCGACCTCACCCCATCAATTGCCCTCTCATATTACTTCAGTTCAACAGATACGGCATCACAATGCGCTATCCTTGATACATTCGGCGAGACCAACGAGACGAGGTGCTTCCATGCGGTTAGACATCCCAAGGAGACGTCATCTCCTCGCGCGTCTCGCATTCCTCGCGCTGTCTGCAATGCTCGCATCGTCCCTCGTGTGCATGGGTGCGCCAACCCCCGCGCTCGGTAAAGAGCTGACGGAAGATGAGCTCAAAGACCCCCGGCCCCAAATCGTCGTCGACCCCTTCGCAAACGCGCAGGGGGACGGCGTCTCCGCTGTACTCTACAACAACCCCAACGGCCTCCCCACGTCCGAGGCGAACGCCATTGCCCAGACTTCGGAAGGATTCATCTGGATCGGCAGCTATGCCGGCCTCGTTCGGTATGACGGGAATCACTTCGAGCGTATAGATTCCACAACCGGCGTGGCAAGCGTGGTGAGCCTGTACACCGACAGCCAAGACCGCTTGTGGATTGGGACCAACGACTCGGGTATCGCCGTGATGGCGAAGGGGGAGCTCCACTTCTTCTCGAAGGATGCCGGCCTCGGTTCGGCGTCAGTGCGCGCAATTGCAGAGGATGCCGTAGGAAACATCTACGCCGCCACCACAAAGGGTGTCGCCGTAATCACGCCCGACATGACCCTACGCCTCTTGGACGACTCACGCCTCCGCGGAGCCTACATCAACAGCCTTCGCGCAGGCGCCGGAGGACTTATCTATGGCCTTACGCGCGACGGCTCAGTGTTCATTCTGGACGAGGGCCGCATGATTGCGTACCACCCCGCCGAAGACATCGGCGTGAATGACATCATCGCCATTCTCCCCGATCTGGAGAATCCTGGGTTGGCGTATTTCGGCACCAAGCAGTCAGAAATCTACCATGGTTCGCTCAGCGACCTACGAGAAGCCGAGAAGTACGACATCTCGCCGCTCAATTATGTGAAGAGCATCGAGAAGTATGACGACCAGCTCTGGGTGACGGCTGACAATGGCATCGGGGCAATCGAAGACGGAAAGGTACGCCAATTGACGGGCGTTCCGCTCGACAACTCGATAGACCATTCCATGGTGGACTACGAGGGCAATCTGTGGTTCACCTCCTCGCGGCAGGGTGTCATGAAGATGGTTCGCAACCGCTTCCTTGACCTGTATGAGCGCTATGGCCTCGAGCCAGCCGTTGCGAACACCACCTGCCGACACCACGGGCTCCTACTCGTCGGCACCGACGACGGCCTCACCGTCCTGGACGACAATGGCAAGGCAGCACCAATCCCACTCGAATCGGTTCAAACCGCCTCCGGTGTGGGTATCGACGCCACCGACCTCGCCCAGATGCTCAATGGCGTACGCATCCGCTCCATCGTGCACGATGACAGCGACAACCTCTGGATAGCCACCTACGGAACGTACGGGCTCATCCGCTACGACGGCAAGACCGCAACCTGCTTCACCGTTGAGGATGGCATGCCCTCCGACCGAACGCGCATCGCCGTCCAGCTCTCGGACTGCCGGATGTTCGTGGCGTGCACCGGCGGTGCCGTCATCATACGCGACAACAAGGTTGAGCGCGTATACGGCGAGAAGGACGGCATCGATAACCCGGAGGTCCTGACCGTCGCTGAGGCTCCCGGCGACGTCCTGCTCGTCGGAACTGACGGCGGCGGCCTCTACTGCGTAGGCGAACGGGGAATCACCCACATGAACGTGGGCGACGGACTCGCTTCCGACGTCATCCTGCGGCTCAAACGTGACGACGCAAACGGTGTGACGTGGATCATCACGAGCAACTCCATCGCCTACATGGATTCCCTCTATCGCATAACCACCGTGCGGAATTTCCCCTACCCCAACAACTTCGACCTCTTTGAGAACGGCCAGGGCGAGATATGGGTCCTCGCGAGCAACGGCATCTACGTAACCTCAGCCGCTGAGCTGCTTGCCAACGGCAAGGTTAGCACGGTGTGTTACGACCACGACAACGGCCTCTCGTGCATCGCCACCGCGAATTCGTACAGCGAGCTCGATGATGACGGCAACCTCTACATCGCAGGCAGCACGGGCGTGGTCCGCGTGAACATCAAAGTCCCCTTCGACGACGTGACAGAGATCAAGATGGCCGTCCCCTTCATCGAGGCCGACGGCAGGTTCGTGTATCCCAACAAGTCGGGGACTCTCGTCGTGCCTGCAAGCACCACGCGTCTCACCGTGTACCCCTTCGTCTACACCTACTCCCTCATGAACCCCCAGGTCGCCTATTCGCTCAAGGGGTTCGACCAATCAAGCACCACCGTACGAGCGAGCGAGCTCGCGCCACTGACCTACACCAACCTCGGCGGCGGAACCTACACATTCACCATGCAGCTCCACGACGCGATGGGCCACGGAAACAAGACGCAACGGATCACCATCTTCAAGCAGCTGGCCCTAAGGGAACGCCCATGGTTCCGCTTCGTCGTATTCGCCTGCGGAGTGCTCGTGGTCTTGCTGGTCTCACGCGCATGGGCGCGCTTCCGCACGAAACGCCTCCTCCAGAAGCAGGAAGAGGACCGCCAGTACATTCGCGAGATGTCCGAGGCATTTGCTCGCGTCATCGACATGAAAGATGCCTACACAAGTGGCCATTCGAGCCGTGTGGCCTACTACACCAAGCTGCTCACCCGCGAGCTTGGCTACGATGACGACACCGTCGAGCGCTACTACAACATCGCGCTGCTGCACGACATCGGCAAGATCGGCGTCCGCACAGACGTCCTCAACAAGCCCGGTCGCCTCACCGACGAAGAATTCGAGACCATCAAGTCGCATGCCACGCTCGGACACGACGCTCTCAAGGACATCTCCATCATGCCCGAAATAGCCGTAGGGGCCTGGGCACACCACGAGCGCCCCGATGGCAAGGGCTACCCTCAAGGTCTCAAGGAAGGCGAGATTCCTCGTGTCGCCCAGATCATCGCCGTGGCCGACACCTTCGACGCGATGTATTCCGATCGCCCCTACCGTAAGCGCATGAACTTCGAGAAGGCGGTCTCCATCATCCGAGAGGTGCGGGGAACGCAACTGACCAAGGACGTGGTAGACGCATTCCTGCGCCTCGTTGAGCGAGGGAAGTTCCGCAGCCCCTCAGACACCGGTGGCGGTACCATGGAAGACATCGACAACATTCACAAGCGGCTCAGCAGCGAATGACTTAGCAGCTATGCGCGTTTATACGCGAAAATTCCGTCAACGGTTGTTTCTTGGTCCCGTACGGTACCAACGTGCGCTAGAATAAAATGTGTCTGGGACAATTATCCAATCAATGGAGGCACTATGCCCATCACTGCGATCGTTCTCGCCGCTGGCGAAGGTACGCGCATGAAGTCTTCCCATCCCAAGGTCGCCCACAAACTTCTCGATCGTCCACTCGTCTGGTGGACCGTCCGTGCCGCCCGAGAGGCCGGTGCAGACAACATCGTCGTTGTGGTGGGCAATGGCGCGGACGAGGTTCGCGCCATCTTTGCGGAGGATGCGGACGTCACGTGCGTCGAACAGGCCGAACGCCTTGGTACAGGCCATGCCGTGCGCTGCGTGCGTGACGCGCTCGGTGCGTTCTCCGGGCCGACCGTCGTGCTCTATGGCGACACGCCCCTCATTCGAGCCGAGACCATCACCTCGTTGGTCGACGAGACGCGCGCCAACCACAACGCATGCACCGTACTCACCATGTGCCCACCCGACCCAACCGGCTACGGGCGGATTCGTCGCTCCTCCGACGGTTCCGTCGAAGCCATCGTAGAGCACAAGGACTGCACGCCCGAGGAACAGCAGCACCTCACCGAGTGCAACTCTGGCATCTACTGCTTCTGCGGCAAGCGGCTCTCGGAAAACATCGACAAGATCGGCACGAACAACGCTCAAGGCGAGTATTACCTCACAGATATGGTCGCAATCTACAAGGAAATGGGAGAGCCCGTCTCGGCCATCTGCGCGGACGACTACTCCGAGCTGCTTGGCATCAACTCCCGCAGCCAGCTCGCCACAGCAACCAAAATCATGCAGCTGCGCATCAACGAGGCCCTCATGGCCGAGGGCGTCACCATGCTCGATCCCAACCAAGTATGGGTCGGCCCCGAGGTCACCGTCGGTCGCGACACGGAGCTCCTCCCGCAGACGATGCTCTGGGGCGCCACACGCATCGGCTCGGATTGCGTCATCGGACCCAACACGCGGCTCACGAATGTCACGGTCGCGGACGGCTCCAGCGTGGAGGAGACGGTAGGTTACGACACCATCATCGAGGCAGGCGTCACCGTCGGGCCGCGCGCCTATCTGCGCCCTGGCACGCACCTGCTTGCGGGGGCCCATGTGGGAACGCACGTGGAGATCAAGAACTCCACCATCGGCGAGGGATCCAAGGTCCCGCACCTCTCCTACATCGGCGACACCACCATGGGTTCGGGCGTCAACATCGGCGCTGGTTCCATCACCTGCAACTATGATGGCAAGCACAAGCACCCCACCGTCATCGGCAACGACGTCTTCGTGGGCTCCGACACCATGATGGTGGCACCGGTCAACATCGGCGACGGCGCGCTTGTCGGTGCGAGCTCGTGCATCACGCAGGATGTCCCCGCCGACGCACTGGCCTTGGAGCGTTCGCGGCAGCAGGTAATAGAGGGTTGGGCGGCAGAGCGCCGCAAACTGATGCAGGAGGAAGACTAAATGTACGAGAGCCTCAGCAAGCCCCTAGTAGTCGAGAAGGAAATCAAGCTCTACACCGGCACGGGCAATCCCGAGCTGGCACGGCGCATCGCCCAGATTCTGCACTTGGAACTAAGCGGTCTCAAGCTGGAGAAGTTCGCCAACGGCGAGACGTACGCCAAGTTCGACGAGTCGATTCGCGGTGACGACGTCTTCATCATCCAGTCCATCGCCGGCAGCAACATCAACGACCTTCTCATGGAGCTGCTTGTGGCAGCCGATGCGGCGAAGCGCGCCTCCGTGGGAACGATCACCGCCGTCATCCCCCACTACGCCTACGCACGCCAAGACCGCAAGTCCGACTCGCGTGAACCCATCACGGCTCGTCTGGTCGCCAACCTCATCGAGACCGCCGGCGTCGACCGCGTAATCACGCTCGACCTGCACCAAGGCCAGATTCAGGGCTTCTTCGACGTCCCGGTAACCAACCTCACCGCACTCTACCTGCTCGGCGACTACTACATGGCAAAGAGCTTCGACTGGGACAACACCGTCGTCGTCTCGCCCGACATGGGGCGCGCCAAGGCCGCGAAGAAGCTCGCTGACCACCTGGGCTGCTCGGTCGCCATCGCCCACAAGAGCCGTCCTCAGCACAACCAGGCGGAAGTCATGGGCATCATCGGCGACATCAAGGGCAAGACCTGCATCATCAACGACGACATGATCGACACCGCGGGCACGCTGTGCGGCTCGCTCGACAAGCTCAAGGAGATGGGCGCCGGCGACATCTACGTGTGCGCGACGCACGGCCTGTTCACGGGTCCGGCCATCGAGCGACTGGAGAAGTCCCCCATTGAGGAGTGCGTGGTAACCGACTCCGTCCGCTGCCCCGATGCCAACAAGCCCGGTTCAAAGATCAAGATGATCTCTGTCGCACGCGAGCTGGCAGAAGCCATCCACCACGTGTATTGCAACCAACCGACCACCGAGATCTTCGGTGGTGACCTCAACCTGTAATACCTCGGGCAACCACTGATTGCTTTGACCGCTTTCCCACAGTGGGGTCGCACTCAGAACCGAGCGCGACCCCACTGTGGGAAAGCACTACAGAAGGAGGGAACATGGCAGAGCAGGGCACGTATCGCCTCGTCGCCGGCCTCGGCAATCCTGGCGAGCAGTATGCGCTCACGAGGCACAACGCCGGCTTCGTCACTGTGGACAAGTTAGCAGAGCGCCATGGCGTGCGCTATTGGAAAAGCCAAGCCGGCTGTCTCGTCACCACCGTACGCATCGCCGGTCGCGACGTGACACTCGCCAAACCACAAGGCTTCATGAACACGTCGGGCGGACCGCTCTCCAAGCTCATGCGAGAGCTGCGCATCCACCCCGAGGAGCTGCTCGTGGTACACGACGAGGTCGACCTGCCCGCCGGCGAGGTGCGCGACAAGTTTGGCGGAGGACTCAACGCCCACAACGGCCTGCGTTCGATAAAGGCGAAGCTTGGCACCACCGACTTCGGCCGCGTGCGTGTGGGCATCGGCAGGCCGCCGGGGAGGATGAGCGTCGCCGACTGGGCACTTCGCAAGCTCAAAGGCAACTTTGCCGAGGAGTTTGACATCACGTGCGAACAAGCCGCTGACGTCGTTGAGGGCCTCCTGTAAGAACGACCCACAAGGAGAACGACCCACAAGGGGTAACCCCTTGTGGGTCGTTCTTTGTAGATCGAGCAGTCCGTCCTCATAGGTTTACAGCCTCAATCTCCTCCACGAGACCACCGAAACCGCTCTCCGCCAGGGCGAGGAAGTGCAAGACCTGCTCGCTCCAGCCACCCATAACGTTGACCTGAGGACCTAGGAATTGCTGCGTGCCGTACCCCATCAGGTCGATGGCGTGACACCATACGTCATGCCCCACCTGCTCCCGATACTCGTCCAGCTTGCACTGGATCGTTTGGGTGGTCCCGCGAAACGGGCTGTTGACCTCCGAGTCCGAGAGCACTATGACGCGGTCGGCATCGAAGCCACTGGCCATTAGCAGGTCGAAGGCAGCCCCCATGTCCGTCCAGCCCCCTGCTGCGGGAACGCGTTGCACGTCCGCGAGGACAGATGTGCCCGTAAACAACAGCATTCTGGCGCAACTATTATCGGCGGATGGTGCAGGGCTTTCTTGACTATCTCGACCGAGCCCGTGCGCCGTATGTCGAATGACGTTGGGGCCATGGAGCACGTGGCAGGTGCCGTGAATCACACCCTCCACGCACGCATGGACCACGCGGGGCCAAAGCCAACCCCCGTCCGCTCAATGAAGCTTCCCTGGCTCAGTGCGAACGCAAGGTTCATCACCTCATTCGTGTAGGCCAACGGGTCTCCCCTCTCCACCATGCCGAAGCTCCGCACGAAGGGAACGATTCCACGGTACACAGACTCACCCGCATGGCAAATCTCCACCCGCAGGAGGTCACCGTACGCTACGCCGAGCTCAGAGAGAAGCGCGACTGGCACGTTGGTCCACGCGTTCCCGAAGTTCGGGTCCACAATCTCCACGATGCCCGTAGCGACCCCGTCCAGAATCGCAGGCTCCGGGAAGTCGTGCACGACTACCTCTTCGACGGGGTAGCACGGCCCGACCTCCTCCCATGTAATCGCCCCACTCGCCAGACGTGCCGCGGTGTAGCCAAATACGTCACGCCCAGCAAAGACGGACGTGCCCCGCGTGCTCGGCAGACGATTCGTGCGCTCGTCAATCTGGCGCACCTCCTCGATGCCGACGTAGCGCACGAGGTGCGTGAGCGCACCGTTGTCGGGCGTCACCACGTACTGGCCACCGCTCGTACGCGCCACGCACGCCCTTCTGGCCGTCCCCACACCTGGGTCGACCACACTCACGTAGATGGTGCCCTCGGGCCAGAACGGCAGGCTCTGATAAAGCCGATAGCTCGCACTCCACGTGTCGAACTTCGGAATGTAGTGCGTCCCGTCAAAGATTTCCAGCGTACGGTCGACGCTCTTTACCACCCCGTACATGGAGCTAACGGCCCCCTCGGCGTAGGTGAAGTCGGTCTGAAACACCAGAATCGGCTTGTGCGCAAAGACCTCAGGCATGCGCATCTTGGCTCCTTTGCTCGGCGCCGTCACACGCGATTGTAGGCGGCAAAGAATTCCTGCGTCTCGGGATCTGTGGGATGGTCCATCACCTCGGCAGGCGATCCGTTCTCAGCGATCCGTCCCCGTCGCAGCAGCACAATGCGGTCGGCGGCGTCGTGGGCGAATCCCATCTCGTGCGTGGCCATCAGGATCGTGGCACCTTGCTGCTTGAGCTCCTCCACCATCTCGAGCACCTCACCCACGAGAAGCGGGTCGAGCGCGGAGGTAATCTCGTCAAGCAGCAATAGTTCGGGCTCCATCATGAGCGCCCGGCATATCGCCACGCGCTGCTGCTGCCCGCCCGAGAGTCGGTCCGGATACTCGCGCGCCTTCTCCTCCATATTGATGCGGCGCAGCAGTATCATGGCCTTTTCCTCCGCCTTTGCGCGTGACCACTTGTGTACTTTGCGCGCGGCGAGCGTTACGTTGTCTATTACCCTCATATGGGAAAACAGATTGAACTGTTGGAAGACGACACCGATGCGCGCACGAACCGCATCTTGGTCGATACGCGGGTCGGTGATGTCTGTGGATCCCAGCCAAATCTGTCCATCATCAACCTGTTCGAGCAGATTCACGCACTTCAGCAGCGTCGACTTCCCCGAACCAGACGCACCGAGCAGCGCGACCGTCTCGTGCTTGCGCACATCGAGGCTCACGTGATCGAGGATGGTGTGCTCGCCAAATCGCTTCACCACCCCATCGACGCGCAGGGTAACCCTCTCCTCCACAGGAGACGGAGAGGGCGCCACCGTCGTCGAGGCATCTTGCGCGGCCATCACACCATGCCCCCCGCCTGCTCACGCGTCCGCAGACGCTCCGAATACCAGTCGTTGAGAAGGATGAACGGCACGCTCATGAGGATGAAGAGCACACTTGCCACCACATACGGGGTGAAGTTGTACGTCTTTGCCACGACGATCTGTGCCGCGCGTACAGCGTCCACGGCACCCAGGGTCGAGATGAGACCCACGTCCTTCTGCATGCTGATGAAGTCGTTCATCAGCGCGGGCGCTATCTTGCGCAGCGCCTGTGGGATGATGACCAGACGCATGGTCTGGGTAGTCGTGAGGCCAAGCGCGCGGGCGGCAGCACGTTGCGAAGGGTGCACGTCCTCGAAGCCGGCACGCAGAACCTCAGCGATGTAGGCCGAGTAGCTCATGACGACGGCAATCGTCCCGAGCACGGCCTTGTCGATGCGGCCGAAGAGTTCGAGCCCGGGGATGCCGAAGCCAACGAGGTAGAGCACCACGAGCATGGGAATGCCACGCATGATCGTGGTGTAGAGTTGCGCCAAAACCCGTAACGGGAACATCACCGGTGACGTGGTGATGCGGATAAGCGCCAGCGACAACCCCAGAATCGATGTGCCCACCAGCGCGACGACGAGCACACGAATGTTGAGCATGAGACCTTCCACCACTTGCGGCCACGCTCGGACGAAGTACTCGGGCGAGAAGAACGACTCCCGCACACGCGGCCAGCCAGGTGAATTACTCAGCACGAGCGCAACCACGACGACGAGGGCAACGGAGGACCCGATGCTTGTGAGAATCGCGTTTCTCCGTTGCTTGCGCCTGTATTCCTCGCGCTCGCGTTCTACAGCGCTCACCTCATAGGAGGCACGCGCGGAGTCGTCCATGCTACTCGTCCTTACGCCGTGAGGAAGGGAATGTCCGACGTGTATTCGGCAAGCCAGGTCTCGATGAGGACATCCACCGTACCGTCATCAATCAAGTCCGTAAGGATGTCCGTGACGAACGGCGTGAGGGGCGAGTCCTTGGCAAGCGTGATGCCAAGCCCGTCGGGATCCTCGGAACCGGGAATCTGGCCCACCACCACGCCATCCTTGATCTGGTCCGAGCTCGTCATGTAGACGATATCGGTGGTGTCGGTGACGATTGCGTCCGCCTGGCCGTTGCTGACGGCTGCCGCCGCGTCGGCATTATCGTTGAAGACGTCGATGCCCTCTTCGGAGCCACCCTTGATGAGAGTCTTCACGTAGTCATACGCCGTGCTCCCCGCCTGAACCGCGATGACGGCATCCTCGAAGTCCGCGAGCGAAGTGGCCTTCGCGTAGTCGCTCTTCTTGAGCGTTGCGATTGATTGGGTGGTGCGGAAGTACGCCGGCGAGAAGTCCACGGCCTTCTTGCGATCCTCGTTGATCGAGATCTGCTGGATGTTGAGGTCCCAGTCGTGCTGGCCAGGAGCGAACGACTCACCGAAGTCGCTACGCACCCACACGACGTCCTCTTCATCAAAGCCCAGCTTCTCTGCGATAGCATAGATGAGCGCAGCCTCGAAGCCCTCGCCAGATTCGGGGTTGTCGTTCATCACCCAAGGCTCCCAAGCGGGCTGACCGGTGGCCACCGTAAGCTTGCCCGGTTCGACGGTGAGCTGCGTCACGTCACCGGTTGCTATATCCTTCGAGGGTTCACCATCTGAAGAGGATGCGCCTCCACACCCTGCAAGGGACCCAACGGCGAGGGCTGACGCGCCGAGCGAGAGGAGTTGGCGCCTGCTGACGAAAAGCTTGAAAGCGGACATGGTTCGCATCCTTTCTGACGGGCGATTGCATTCTCATACCATCATAGCGCGAGAATCCTCCGCCGGACTGACCAAAAACGGCCTCATCGGCCCACGTGGGTTGCCCCCCTGCACGCTTGCCAAGAAGCATGATGAGCGGGCAATGCGGGAGAGGCCGGGAAGGGGTTCGGCGACCGATACGCGTGCACAAGATGGGAGCGGCGATGTGCCGTTGGGGCACTTTGGGAACCATCCTCCAACGTTCCATTTGATACCATGGGAAGTGTCTCCCCCATCGTCGAAAGGCCCCCCATGCAGCTCCAAGTCACACTCGACACCCCCCGCCTCGACCAATGCATCGAGATGCTCGAGCAAGTGCATGCATATGTGGATATAGCCGAGGTAGGCAATCCCCTCATCATCGATGTCGGTCTGTCACTCGTGGAAGGGCTGCGCGCCGAGTTTCCCCAGATGGGAATTTGCGCCGATGCAAAGATCGTGAACTCGGGCCACTACATTGCCTCCCACTGCTTCGAGCGAGGGGCCACTATGGTGACGGTAATGGGACTCGCCCCGGACCAAACCATCGAGGGTGCCGTCGCGTCGGCCGAACTCTTTGGGGGCAAGATCATGGCCGATCTCACCGGCATTGCCGACATAGCCACGCGCGCACGTGAGCTGGAAGAGCTTGGCGTCACCTACCTCTGCGGTCATACCGGCTACGAGGATCGACAACTTGCGAGCAATCCTTTCTCGGATGCAAAGCCAGGCATCGCGCGCGCCATCCGTTCGGTCTTTGGCTACGACAACCCGCTTCGCGAGCTCGACATCATTCGTTCCAGTACGCGCGGCCGGGCACTACCTGCCATCGTAGGCCGCATCAACGAAGACAACATCGACGAGGTCGTCGAGCATAGTCCTGAGCTGATCATCGTGGGACGAGCCATCGTGGGATCCGTCGCGCCGGCGCACGCCGCAGCGGACCTCCGCGAGCACTTCGCACGCTAAGTGCCCCTCGGGAAAGCCTCCCCTTGGACAGTTAGCGACGCGCCTTGAGCGTCGCGAACACCTTGGTGTTGTGGCTCTTCACAAACGAGATAATCTGACCCTCTCGGTACGCCATGCGCGCATTCTTTGTCTTAATCGGTAGAAGCATCGTCTTCATCATGCGCGATCGAGGCTTGGCCAGCGCAACGGCAAGCTGGGCACGGTCGCTCGAAATCATCTGGTCGATAAGCGCGAGCTTCTCGCGCGGAGGCAGGTCGCAGGCGGGATTGCAAACGTTCTCGATGCATCCGACCAAGCGCTCGATGTAACGCCGATGCACCATCTCCATACTCGTCGGGTCACCATCGAGCTGCCAGTAATGGTACAGGTCGAGCATCCACCCATGTTCTTCTTCGCGCTTCTCGTACATGCCGGGACGCCAACGCGCAGTCTCGGAATCCTCACGCTGCCGGATGAAGTGGTAGTACGCCTCCTCAACCACGCCAACCCGCTCGACATCGCGGATGTAGTCCAGAACGAAGGGAAAGTCATCCATGAACGTGTCTCTGAAGCGCAGTCCCAGGCGCTCGATCCGCTCGCGCACAAACAGCTTGTTCCAAGGTGGATATAGCAAGTTCTGGTCGAAGAGCTCCGCCGCCGCGACTCTGAATTCGTGCTGCGTGGGATAAATCGCCGTCGGTCGGCTCTTCAGCTCGGTGGTGTATTCCCCGTTCTTCCCATAGTAGGTGTCGATGTGGAATCCTTCGACCACCAAGTCGAGCGTCGATGACTCTGCCGGCTCGACCAAACTTTCCAGCAGCTCCCGCTCAGCCCAGTCATCGGCATCCATGAAGTAAACGTATTTGCCACGCGCATGGTCAAGCGCGAGATTGCGTGCCTTGGGCGCTCCACCGTTGGTGGGATGGTAGTCGACGATGCGCAAGTCATGGCGGGTGCATTGGCGAATGATGTCGCCCGTACGGTCAGTCGACCCATCATCGACGACAAGGAGCTCGAAGTCGTCCATGGACTGCCGCTGGATGCTCTCGATGGCGCGCTGTACAAACCCCTCGACGTTATATGCCGGGAGAATGACCGAGACCAAAGGATATCCGCGAAGCACATGTGTCATGCCAAAGGCACCTATTCTCCCTCGAGCGAAAGCGACGCACGCACAAAGAAACGATAACAGGCACTTGTCCAAGAATTGTGTCCATGAGATGAATCCAGCATATCAACATGGTACTGGTGGCGGAGGCAAAGGAGTGTTGCTGACCCATGACCCTCCCGAAGCACACGGTCTGCCCGAAAGAATGGTCAGACGCGAGAATGAGGCGAGGGCGAGGACCGCCTAACGGAAACGGAGGTTGTGGCAGGAGGTCTAACAAAAACGGAGGTTGTGGCAGGGAATCTTACGAAAAGGGAGGTTGCGGCATGCCACAAGGTCCCATTCCGTTAGAAGCCGTGCCACAACCTCGATTTCTGTTAGGGGCGGCGGCGTTGGCGTGCCACAAGGTGCGCTTTTGTTAGGAGGGTCCTCTCCCGGCGTGCCACAATGTCCGCTTTTGTTAGGAGGGTCCTCTCCCGGCGTGCCACAAGGTGCGCTTTTGTTCGGAAGAACCCGTGGGTCACGCCTTACAGGATGGCGACCGCAAGCAGGCCGCAGATGACGCCCACCGCGTACACGAATGCAGCGATGATGACGTTCTGGCGCATGTCGTAGTTCGTCCGGAAGAGCACGAGCAGGCCCATGCCACCCGAGACCAGAAGACCTGCCAGCATAGGCCCCACGGCAAGAGTCCCTTCGAGGTAGAGCTCCGCGATGAGCACGCTTGCCCCACAGTTCGGAATGAGGCCGACGAGCGCGGCGAGCAAGGTGGCAAGTACGGGCTGGCTGCCGAGCGCCGAAGCGATTACGTCGTGACCAGCGCCCTCTATGACGAGACCACACACGAACGTGATGATCGCTATGAACACCGTCACCTGCAACGTGTGAACCAATGCGCTGCGCAGAATGTGCCAGAGGCGCTGGCCCCTACCCTGAACCTTTCCCGCGTGCGCATGATCGTGCGTATGGCCATGCGCATGAACGTGTGAATGGGCATCCAGCGCCGCATCAGACGTCCCTTCTTCGCGCACTTCATCCATGTCTCCACAGTGGCAATGCGCGCGCTGACACAGCTCGCGAATGTGTGGATGCCCGTCTCCCGTGCGATGCAGCGCCCGGAGCACCGCATCTGCCGCGAAGCCAACGACCATGCCGATGATGACCTTTGTGACGATGATCCAGAGCAACTGCCCCATATGAGCGCCATGGGCCACAAAGACTGGGATGAGTTCGTCTGACGTCGAGAGAATCACTGCGACAAGCGTTCCCGCGGTGATGAGCCGCCCGGCATACAACGTGCCCGCTATGGCACTGAACCCGCATTGCGGAATCGCGCCGAGCAACGCTCCGAAGGCAGGACCTGCCGTTCCCGCCTGGCGTATCATCCGCTCTGCCTTGCCTTCTGCCGAGTGCTCGAGCGCTTCCATCGCCACATAGGTGAGGAACAGAAAAGGCAGCAACGTGAGCGTGTCCTTTGCCGTATCAATCAAAACATCAATGATAAGGTCCATATCCATTCCTGGCTCCCTTGGTCCATGAAGGCTTGTTCATATGTTTCTACCTGCGATAATGCATTTTTGGCATGCGCTATCCTAGCCGAATGCCATGCGTGTCGCAACCGCTTAGTGCCAAGGAACCAGAACACCATCCGGATACCGCACTCCATTGAGAACGAGCCCCTCCGCCGGTGCCGTCGGTCCAGCCGCCCGCCGGTCCCTGCGTTCCAGCGCCTGTACGAGCCACGAAACGGGGCGATTGCCGCGCCCCACCTCCACCAGCGAGCCAACGATGATGCGTACCATGTTGTGCAGGAAGGCGTTGCCGGTCACGTCGATAGCAAGCACGTCCTCACCCATCTCTTGCGTCGCATGTACCTCGACGCGCTGCAGACAGCGGCTCAGCGAGCGTCCCGCATCCCGAACCTGCTGAGCCGAGCTCACCTTGCAGAAGCTCGTAAAGTCATGCTCGCCCACAAGTGGAGCCGCAGCCTGCACCATGGCATCCACGTCAAGCGGCGACTTGATCCACCACGCGAAACCCCAGAGCAGTACCGGTTGGGCGTTGCCATAGACGATGCGATACCGATACGCGCGCGACTGGGCGTCAAAGCGAGCCGAGAAGTCGCTCGGCGCCAGATAGAGGCCGCGAATCGAGATGTCTTCTGGCGTGATGGCGGCCAACGAACGCCACAGCCTTCGCGGCTCACGCTCAAGCTCCTCGGGAAGAAGCGGAAGACTCACGTGTTGGGCAGTGGCGGAGACGCCTGCATCCGTCCGACCGGCGCAGACGAGCTCGCATGGACGTCGCAGAAGCGTCTCGAGCGCATGCCTCAGTTCGCCAGCAACCGTACGCTGCCCCTCTTGCTCCGCATATCCACTGAATCCGGCCCCCCGATACCCCACCTTGAGCACGAGCGTCCGTGCCGCCTCGTCCCCGGATGTCGGCAAATTCTCAATCATTCGTCTTCCTTCCGAGCCCACGTCCCCACAATGCCTCGCCCAACTCGTCCGCCCGGTGCATGAGCACCACAACCATGGGCACCAACACGGCGACCCACGACGAGAGCCGCTCCTTCAGCCCCCCGACGCCCAGACGACCACCACGCGCCTGCTGGGCCACTTGCACCGTCAGGAACGTATCTATGGCCATCGGGATAGCACGTAGGGCAAGCGTCACCGTAACCTTGAGCTCCTCGAAGCTCATGCCGAGCGGCTCCAATACGCGCAGTGGTGCCAGCAACGCCTTTGCCACCTCATTCGAAGTAGTGCACCGAGCCGTGGCCGCAACGAAGAGCGTAAGCGTCACGATGCGCAGAATCGCATACGCGCCACGCTCCATACCCCGCAGGGAAAGCGTCACGCGACCAACGAGCGTGATGTCTCCCGTGCCATCAAGCACGATTGAGTTCACCAACCACATCATCGCTAGGACGATCGAGATTCTCCGCATGAGGACAAGCACATCCTTGACCTTCTCCTGTGCTACCGCACAATACAGCAAGGAGAGAGCCAGAAGCCCCACGAGGGGCAGCCAACCGTCTCCCACAAAGAGCAGCACGGTAACCGCGAGCACAAGCACTACCTTGAGCCCCGCGGGCAGGGAGAAGGCAATTCCACTGCGCGCGCTTCGCGACGGGGGCGTCATGATTCGCGGTTGTGAAGTGACGTGCCCGTCTCCCTCGCGCAGTGCGGCGCGCACGCTCACCGAGAACGGGGACATCCCCATGGCATCAAGGAACGCGTGCTCGTCTTCGGCTGCCTCTTCGACTGGCCCCGCATAGCACGATCTCCCCTCCCTGATCAAGACTACCTGGTCCGCCACACCCAACCAAAGGTCGACGTCATGACTCACCACGAGCACCGCACGCCCTTCTTGCGCCAAACGGCGCACCACTTCTACCAGGAGCGCACATCCCTCGTTATCCATGCCCGCCGTCGGTTCGTCCAAGACCAACGCCCGTTGATCCGACGCGACGATGCCTGCCACGGCAACGCGTCTCCGCTCGCCAATCGAGAGGGCAAACGGCGAACGGCTCCAGCACTCTTTGGGCACGCCGAGCTCCTCTAGTGCCGTCTCAGCCCGTCTGAAGGCCTCTTTCTCGCTCAAGCCTGAGCTGAGGGGTCCGTAAGCCACATCATCGCGCACCGTGGAGCAGAAGAGCTGATCCTCGGGCGACTGTTGGCACAGGCCCACGTCACCCAGTCGCACGTCTCGCGACTCGAGACGCACCGAACCGGACGACGCCGCTATCGCACCGGCCGCAACGAGTGCAGCCGTTGACTTGCCCGAGCCAGAAGCTCCCGCGACGAGCGTCACACTTCCCGCCAGCGCAGAACAGGTAAGGCCGCGCAAGGAGTGAACGTCACCCCGCCACACCTCGATTCCCTCGAGCGTCAAGGAAGACATCTGAGGCAGGGCGGTCGCGAATCGCTCGCCGCGTTGCTGCTTCTCGCGTGTGAGCAACTCTTGACAGTCCGCTTCCTTAAGCTTTGCAGCCACCGCATACGCGTCGTCAAAGGATGTGCTTGTTATGTCTACGCCAGAGCAGGCCAACGCTTTGGCCACATCCAAGAACGGCGTTGCCACCAATCCCGCCGAAGCGAGGAGGTCATCGTTGCACATGAGCTCCAGAGGAGTTCCCTGCCAGCGCACTATACCGTTCTCGAGAAGCACGACGCGTTGTGCGGCCAGCACTTCCTCGACTTGATGCGTGATGGCAAGAATTCCCTTGCCCTGCTTGCACAACGAGGCGAACGTCCTCCCGAACTCGGCGCGTAACCGCATGTCGAGTTGCGACATTACCTCGTCGAGCACCAGGTAGGTTGGGTCCACCGCAAGAATGCCCGCGAGCACAAGCCGCTGCTGCTCCCCTCCCGAGAGCTCAGACGTCTGTGCGCCCATCGCATACGAGAGGCCGCAATCATTCAGCGCATTCTCAACGCGCCGTCGAATCTCGTCCTGAGACAGACCCATATTCTGCGGCCCAAAGGCAACCTCGTCGAAAACAACGTCACTCACGAGCTGAGCTCGCGGGTCTTGACGCACCAGGCCAACATCAGCCCATCGCGTAGCAAGGTCATGGCCATCCACAAGGACCTCGCCTTGGCACGGCTCCAGTATCCCCGCCATGACGCCGGCCAACGTAGACTTACCGCCACCGTTCCTCCCGACCACCGCAACATACTCGCCGCAGCTTACCGAAACGCTCACGTCGGAGAGGACCTTTGCCGACGAACCCTTGTATCTATAACCAACCCCACGAGCTTCTAGCATGCCACTTCCCCTGCTCGCGATTCCAGCGGTCATGACACCAACTGACCCACTGACCTCGCGAGCTCTTTCTCATAAACGAAGGCCCCGTCGAAGCGGGGCCTTCGTATCGTGCCTCATTTGCCGTGCACTCGGCTACTCGGCTTCCTCGACCTTCGTGACGGTGGAGGTTGCCTCGGCGACGGGCTCGTTGACCATCTCGATGATCACGACCTCGGCGTTGTCGCCCTTGCGACGACCGAGCTTCATGATGCGGGTATACCCACCGTTGCGGCCAGCCCACATGCCCTGAGCCGCCTTGTCGAAGACCTCGGCCACCAAGTCCTTATCGCCCAGCTTGGCGATTGCCATGCGACGGGCAGCCAGATCGCCGCGCTTCGCCCACGTGATGATGCGATCCACGTCGGGACGAATCGCCTTCGCACGCGACTCAAGCGTCTTGATGCGATCATTGGCAAGCAGGGCGGTGACAAGGCTCTTCTTCATTGCCTTGGTATGGCTCGCGTCGGTACCGAGCTTCATACCCCTCTTCTTGTTGTGCCTCATGTTCTTGCTCCTATGCAGTACCTGGCGACGCCATTAGGCCTTGAGGCCGAGACCCATGGTCTCGAGCTTGTCCTTGACTTCCTCAATGGACTTGACGCCAAAGTTGCGAATATTCAGTAGATCGTTCTCGGAGAACTCCACAAGCTGGCGCACGGAGTGGATGCCGGCGCGCTTGAGGCAGTTGTACGACCGGACAGAGAGGTCCAGGTCCTCAATCTGCTTGTCGAGCTCGGTGTTGTCCTCCTCGGTACCCACGGCGAAGATGGAGGGCTCCTCGACGGGCTCTTCCTCCTCAGTGAGATTCATGAACGCAGACATGTGCTGGTTGATGATATTGGCGGCCTCGACCACCGCATCACGCGGCGCGAGGGAGCCATTCGTCTCTACCTCAAGCACGAGTCGGTCGTAGTCGGTGTGCTGACCAACGCGGCACGGCTCAACCGCCTTCGCGCAGCGGCGCACCGGGGAGTACAGCGAGTCAACATGAATCAGCCCGATGGGGTCGCTGTCGCGCTCGTTCTCCTCGCCCGAGACGTACCCACGTCCGACACCGATGCGCATCTGCATGGTGAGGCGTGAGCCCTCGTCCAGATGGCAGATGACGTGGTCGGGGTTCACCAACTCGAACTCGGCGGGAATCGCGAAGTCACCACCCGTGACCGTCGTGGGTCCCTCCACGTTGATCGACGCCATGGCCTCGTCACCGGTCCCCATGGAACGGAAGACCAGACCCTTCACGTTGAGGACGATGTCGGTGACGTCCTCGTAGACGCCCGGCACCGTGGTGAACTCGTGCTGCACACCATCAATCTGAATCGCTTGGACCGCGGCGCCCTCCAGTGAGGAGAGCAGCACACGGCGAAGCGAATTGCCCAGCGTGTCACCATATCCGCGCTCGAGCGGCTCTGCGCTTACGCGAGCCAAGGTTTCGCTTATCTCTTCCACCGATACCTGCGGGCGGATGAATTCGGACATGTATACCTCCAACCGGGTCCTGCGTGCACTACTTCGAGTAGAGCTCGACGATGAGCTGCGCGTCGATGTCGAGGTCGATCTGATCGCGCGACGGGAGCTGGAGCACGGTGCCACGCAGCTTCTCGATGTCGACCTCGAGCCACGAAGGAACGGCCATGTGCTCGGTGCGGATGAGCGCCTCCTTGATGGGCAGCAGATCCTTGTACTTGGGAGCGACGGAAATGACGTCGCCAGCCTTGACCTGGTAGGAGGGGATGTCGACGCGCTTGCCGTTGACCTGAATGTGGCCATGGCGGACGGTCTGGCGAGCCTCCTTGCGCGTGCGCGCAAAGCCCAGACGGAACACGACGTTGTCGAGGCGGGACTCGAGGATGGACATCAGGTTGTCGCCCGTGATGCCCTCGACCTTGAGTGCCTTGTCGTAGTAACCACGGAACTGCTTCTCGAGCACGCCGTAGATGAACTTGGCCTTCTGCTTCTCGCGAAGCTGTGCACCGTACTCGCTCTCCTGGCGGCGACGGCGGCGCGGCTCGCGCTTGGATTCCTTGTTGATGCCCATGACCACAGGATCGATGCCGAGCTGACGGCACCGCTTGAGGACGGGGGTCCTATCAATTGCCATTATCTATACCCTCCCTTACCTACACGCGACGACGCTTGACCGGACGGCAACCGTTGTGCGGAATGGGGGTCTTGTCCTGAATGCCCGAGACCTCGAGGCCGGCGGCCTGGAGCGAGCGAATGGCGGTCTCGCGGCCGGAGCCGGGACCCTTCACGAATACGGCGACCTTGCGCAGACCATGCTCCATGGCCGCCTTTGCGCACGTCTCCGCTGCGATCTGTGCCGCAAACGGCGTGGACTTACGCGAGCCCTTGAAGCCCACGGTGCCACCGGACTGCCAGGCGATGACGTTGCCCTGCGGGTCCGTGATCGTGACGATCGTGTTGTTGAACGTGCTCTTGATGTGGGCCTGACCCACAGCGATGTTCTTGCGGTCGGCGCGGCGAACGCGCTGGACCTGCTGCTGCTTCCTCTTAGGCATAATCTACTCCCTAGCCCCTCTTCCTTGCACCGATCTGGCGACGCTTGCCCTTGCGGGTGCGTGCGTTCGTGTGCGTGCGCTGACCATGGACGGGGAGGCCCTTGCGATGACGGAGGCCGCGGTAGCAGCCAATCTCCATCAGGCGGGCGGTGTTCTGGCGAACCTCACGGCGGAGGTCACCCTCGGTGGTGTAGTTCTGGTCGATATAGTCGCGCATACGCGTGACCTCGTCCTCTGTGAGGTCCTTGACGCGCGTATCGGGATTAACGCCGGTGGCCTCGCAAATCTTCTTTGCGCGAGTCACACCGATGCCGAAGATGTATGTGAGTCCGACCTCAACGCGCTTGTCTCGCGGAAGGTCAACACCGTTAATACGGGCCAACGTTATGCTCCTCTCCCTAGCCCTGACGCTGCTTGTGGCGCGGGTTCTCGCAGATGACGTAGACCTTGCCGTGGCGACGGATGATCTTGCACTTGTCGCACATCTTCTTTACAGAAGGGCGTACCTTCATCGTCTGTCCTTTCCGGAAATGCTTAACTTACGTGGTCTTGCCGTGGCGAGACAGGTGGAGCTGACTCGCGCTATATACTCGCCCAGCCGCTGGCGTGAATAACCGACTGTAGTTGCTCGCTACTTGTAGCGATAGGTGATGCGTCCTCTCGTGAGGTCGTAAGGGGAAATCTCCACCACGACCCTGTCGCCTGGAAGGATGCGGATGTAGTTCATGCGAATCTTGCCCGAGATCGTGCAGAGGATGGTCTTACCGTTTTCGAGCTCGACGTTGAACATTGCGTTGGGAAGCGGCTCGACGACCGTACCTTCAAGCTCAATTGCGTCCTGTTTACTCAAGCTGCGTACCTTTCCCTCCGATTGACAGCGCAGTTTATTACTGTAAACAAAAGAACGCCGGATGTCCACGGTGCATGGAAACGACACAAGCGTGAACGGTAAACCCGCGCATACCACCGGGGACTCCCCCATGGCACAACGTGCGGGTTACAGCACTTGCGTAGCACCATCAGGGGGAGCCCCCGGCGAACTTAAACAGAAATCCTCGTGGATTGGTCCCACGTGGACTGGTCTACACGCCGCCTTGGAAGGGAAGCCAAGGACCCTCCGCGTCCTGCGTGAGAATGACGGGGCCATCCTTAGTGATGGCGACCGTGTTCTCGTAGTGCGCGGCGGGGCTGCCGTCGTTCGTGACGACCGTCCACCCGTTGGCAAGCGTGTGGTTCTTGTACGTACCGAGCGTGATCATGGGCTCAATGGCGATGACCATGCCCGCCTGAAGACGAACGCCACGGCCACGCTTGCCGAAGTTCGGCACGTTGGGATCCTCGTGCATGACATGTCCCACGCCGTGGCCAACGTACTCGCGCACCACTCCATAGCCATGCTTCTCGGCAAGTGACTGGACGGCGAAGCCGATGTCGCCAATGTGGTTGCCGGGAATCGCCTGGGCAATGCCTGCCTTCAGGCAATCGAGCGTGACCTCGCAGAGCGCCTGCCACTCCGTGGGCGGCGTCCCCACGAAGAAGGTCCATGCGTTGTCGCCCACCCATCCGCCGATGGTGGCTCCGGTATCGATGGAGATGATGTCGCCATCCACGAGTACGCGCTCCGAGGGAATCCCGTGAACGATTTCCTCGTTCACCGACGAGCAGATGCTCGAAGGAAAGCCATACAGCCCCTTGAATCCGGGAACAGCACCGTGGAGACGGATGAAGCTCTCCACAACCTGGTCTATCTCGCGAGTCGTGACGCCGGGACGAACCATGCGACCCGCACGGCGCAGGACCGCCTTGGAAAGCGATCCTGCAACCTTGAACTCCTCTATCTCGGCTGGAGTCTTAATGTGGATCATACGTTGAGAACCTTCTTTACGTCCACATACACCTCATCAACCGCGCGATTGCCGTCGACAGCCTTGAGGATGCCGTGGCTCTCGTAGTAGTCGATGAGCGGCTGGGTCTGGTCTTGGTACGTCTGCAGGCGCTTGTTGATGGTCTCGGGCTTGTCGTCGTCGCGCTGGTACATCTCGCCACCGCAACGCGGGCACTCGGTGACCGTCGGGCCGGCGGTGTAACCACAGCTACGGCACGTGCGGCGCGAGGACAGGCGGTTGACGATGACATCGAAGGGCACGTCCACGAGCAGGGCCGCGTCGAGCTCGACGCCCATGTCCTTGAGCTCACCGTCGAGCGTCTCTGCCTGGGCGATGTTGCGCGGGAAGCCGTCAAGCATGAAACCCTTCTGCGCGTCGGGCTGTGCAAGACGCTCCTTGACGAGGTCGATGACGAGCTGATCGGGCGCGAGCTGGCCGGCATCCATGAAGGCCTTGGCCTGCTTGCCGAGCTCGCTCTGGGCCTTGACGGCCGCGCGGAGCAGGTCGCCGGTGGAGATGTGTGCGATGCCGTAGTCCTCGACGAGCTTCTGGCCCTGTGTCCCCTTGCCAGCACCCGGAGCTCCCAAAAGTACGATGTTCATTGTGCCGCCTTTCGTAATCGTCGCGTGTTTGCGCTTCCTAACAGTCTAGCGCATTGTGAGCGCCATCCCACGGTGGGAAACCCGTCAAAAGTGACCATAATCCCACCATGGAATCGCGGTCATGGTTGTACCATGGGGTCACGGCAGCACGCGAAGAAGGATGACCATGATCAATCACATCGCCTCCCAATCGCTCTTTGACGCGCTCTACCAACTCGTCGGCGTGATTCCCGGCAACTTCCTCGTTGTTTCCATCACGCTGTGTGTGGCGCTCTTGGCAAGCCACCTACTCAACAAGGCATTGCATAGGCGATTGGTCGGCTCGCCCGTCGGCGAGATGTCGCTGCTCATCAACATCGTGCGCATCGTCATCGCCCTCATCGTGGTGTTCTTCCTCGGCGAGAACGTCTTTCACCTGCAGATGGGCGGCGCGATGCAGGCGCTTGGCATCACCACGCTCGTCATCTCGCTCGGTTTGCAGGACCTCATCAAGAGCGTCGTCGCGGGCGTGCTCATCGTCCTCAGCGATATCGTCTCGCTCGGAGACCAAGTGCAGATTGGCGACCACCGTGGCGAAGTCATGGACATCGATTGGCACCAGATCACCCTCCGCGACCGTGATGGAATTCCGCACATCGTCCCCAATTCCGAACTGATGAGCGGTACCTTCATGCGCATGACCGGCAAGATGGCGTGCCGCCATATGTTTGAGTGCGACATCGCCCCAGGCGTCAATCTAAAGCTGGTGAAGACCGATATCGAGACCTTAGCGGGCAGCATCCTCACGAAGAACGGATGGATTGCAGAGGGGTATTCTCCACAGGTAATGTTCATTGGTTCGTCGGCGTTCGGGACGAGGGTCTCGGTGCGCCTCTTCATATCGGACATCGAGTACGCCGTGCGATCGATGGATGCCGTCATGATCGAAATCTCGAACCGTGGGTACCTGGCCGACTGCACGCACGAAGTGGACCCACACTGGAAGCCCATCCACACCGACGCATGATGGAGGTGCTCGTGACATTCGAGGCCATGCGGGTCTTCTTCAATGTAATATGGCAGGCGGTACTGATTTGTACCCTCTGTAGGGTTCTCTCTATGCGCTCGAATGTGGTCTTCGCGGCCGTCAACATGGGCCTGATGGGTGTGATGCTTATCTTGGAGTATTCGGAGCTCCCGAGGATTACGAACGCTCTGATGCTCGCCCCGCTCATCAACATCGCGTTTCCCATCGCCTACTCCCGAGGTTCGCTCCGCACGCGAACCGTAAGGGTGCTCGTCGTCCAAGTCACCGTAGCTTTCAGCGAAGTGCTGGTCTCAGCCTTATACGCGCTTACCGCAAACGGCGCAATCGATCCCGTGGCTGCGCCTGATCGCGTTGACATAGGGATTGCGGCCACTGCATACATAGTGGCCCTCATCGTACAGGCAGGCCTCACCGAACTGATTGTCCACATCGTCAGGAGACGCGAGGGAGCTCGCAGGGGGTCGCCGTATCCCCCGGTGATTCTCTATTTGCTCTGGTCTTATCTGCTAGTGATGTTCTCTCAGATGCAGCTGGCCGCCACTTACGCCAAGGATAGCTTCCGCATAATCAGCTTGATTTATCCCTTGTTCACCCTCGGCATCGGAATCGCCACGCTTGCCATCACCTTCAGGGAGGAGTGCATCGGACGCGAGGCAACAACTCGCTCTGCGAGCGCACGCCAAGAAAAGCACATGCGAAGGGAAGTCGCCGCTTCCGCCCGCCGCATGGCCGCTATATGCCGCCTGCGTCATGACCTCGCGAACCAGATTGCACTCATCAATGAGCTGGAGCGGCTTGGAGATGACAAGCGAGCCGATGCAACCCTCGCAGAGCTCCAGTCTCGCGCCCATGCCATTGCGGAGGCACATGACGAAATGCCCGTCGCCACAGAGACGATCGACCATGAGTAGGCGGCGACGTGCCATGGTCGTGGCGTTCGGCACGGCATTCGCGCTGCAGATGTGGCTACTCACACAGCACCTGGCCAGCAACCCAATCCTGACAACGGTGCTCATACTGGCATCGGGAGTGGTCGATGTCGCCACCGCGTACCTCATGATGAGGGCACTCGACCGCTCGCAGGCAGCGTACGCCAATGATGTCACCGAACTTCTGGAAGCTTCGCTCGAAGAGTATCGCGCACAAACGGAACACGCCGCACGCCTCGTACGTGCAGTGGGAGCAGATGTCGAGCTGCAATTGGCACAGGCACGTGAGGCGCTGCGGCACAGGGACGCGGCGGGAGTGGACGCGTGCCTGTCCTCCGGCATGCAGCTCGCCTCGGACACATGGACGCAGGTATGCGAGAACGTCGTCGTCGCAGCCGTCCTGCTCTCGAAAGAGAATCAGTGCAAGGAGATGAGCGTGGAACTCGTGAGCGAAGTATCGCTTCCCGAGGAGCTACCCATAGACGACCTTGAGCTTGCCACAGTGTTTTTCAACCTCATTGACGCAGCGCTTTACGAGTGTCGGATGCTGATGGTCGAGCGCGAGCCCGGAGAAGAAGCGATCGAGCGCCCCACCATTCGACTCAGCTCCCTTGTGTGGGCCGATCAGCTCTTCGTGGAAGTCTGCAACCCGAGCCGAAGCCATAGCAGAAGACATCATCGCACCAAGCACGAGCCGGATTCCGCGCTGTTCCTCAACCTTGGAACCGCCAACGTCTCCGAAGTCGCCAAGCGCCACGGCGGTATCGCCGAGTTCAACGAGAAGGACGGCACCAAGGAAGCCCGCGTCCTCATCCCGCTCTGAGGCGCAGACGGCACTGAGGATGCCCCCTTGTACCGTACACTCCTCTGCCGCGCCGCCGAAAACAACGTGCGAGCGGTATACTCGGTTCGATTCGCGTTACCAAGAGCCTAGAAAGGAGTTCCCATGCCGCTGCCAAGGTCACAGGCGTTTACCGCCGAGGACGATTGGAACCTACCCGACGGCGTTCGTGCAGAACTCATCGACGGACAGCTCTGGGACCTCGCCTTCCCCTCACGGAAGCACCAAGAGATTACTTATGAGTTCGGCAGACAGCTTGGCAACCACATCGAGCATCAGGGAGGCGATTGCAAGGTCTATCCCGCACCGTTTGCGGTAAACCTCTTCGCAGACGACACCACATTCGTGGAACCGGACGTCTCGGTGATTTGCGATAGAGACAAGCTCTCGGATCGTGGCTGTGAGGGAGCGCCCGACCTCGTGCTCGAGGTGGTATCGCCCAGCAATCCAGGAATGGACTACATCTCCAAGCTCGGCCTCTATCGAGAGGCGGGCGTACGGGAGTACTGGATTTGCGACCCCATGAAGGAGCGTACGCTTGTGTATGGCCTTGGGACGGATGCCGATGCAACCCTCTCGATATACCCGTTCTCAAGCGTGGTGCCATCCTCCATCTTCGCTGGGTTCGAGTTCGACTTCGGCGCCACGGTCGCCACGATGTAAGCGCACTGCGGGGGACCGTCCCCTCACGCGAAGGGATGCCGATACGCTCATCCTGCGCACGCCGCGTGATGGTACGGGTGTCCGGGACGAATGTGCCACCAAAAAGGCCGCCCACCCCGGATGAACTGCGTCCCAAAACTTGGACGCGATAAATAAGAACCTAGGCGGCTTGGGACTGACATCGGAACTCCTCCGGTGTCAGTCCCTTTAGTTTAACCTGCCTTCTCCTCGTGTTCCAGTGGACGATGTAAGCCTCAAGCT
>JAFWIE010000064.1 GCA_017533825.1 Atopobiaceae bacterium
GATCAAGAAGGCTGCGAGGGGGTTCAGGAACGTCGAGTACTTCACGACGGCCATCTTCCTGAGGCTGGGAGGGCTGTCGTTCGACGCCCTCGCTTGCGAAGCCGGCTAGTTAGTGGTAGCCACCAGAAACCGCGAAGAGCCCTAAAATCGGACTCGCAATGGATGCGGGTCCTACCTGCGCCAACCGATTCGAAGGAAAGGAAAACGGGAAGAAGATGAAGGCCATATCCAAGTTGTTGTCCCTCTCGGCGACGGCCGCCCTCGCGATCACGCTCGCGGCATGCGGCGGCAGCCCCGCCAACTCCGGCGGCAACGCGAGTTCCGACAGCTCGAGCAACGCGAGCACCACCACCACCGCCGCCGCACCGGCACCGGACGGAGACCAGTCCGTCCCCGTCTACCGCGACACCATGAACTCCACCGAGAGCGTCACGGTGCGCACGATCGCCGGCATCCCCTACATGAAGATCGACGAGTTCTACAACAAGCTCTACTTCACCGGCGCCGACAAGTACCCCGAGAAGGCCAAGCAGATGACGGTCACGCACAACGGCAGCGTGTTCGAGGCGCCCGCCTACGACGGCACGAAGGCCACGTTCGACGCTGACGCCGACACCTTCTCCTGCGAGAACCTGGACGCCTACACCATGGTACCCTACTACTCGCTGTTCCTGGCAGAGCAGGCCGACCCCGCCGCCCCGTTCGTGCGCGTTTCCGGCACCGACCGCACGGGCGACGCGACCCCCAGGACCGTCGACTTCAAGAAGTACGGGATCGACCTCGTGGCCGACGGCGACAGCCTGTGGGTTCCCCTGCCCACGCTCGCGGACATCTTCAGCTGCCCGTACGTCTACGAGGTGTTCTACAACGGCAAGGGCGTCTACATAAGCGACGGCATGGAAGTGCTGCAGACGAAAAACGCCATGGACACGGACGAGAACTACTACGCCTTCACCAAGGAGAATCGCTCCGCCGAGCGCGCCGCCTTCGACTACAACAACCTGTGCTTCTACGTGGACACCTTCTACGGGCACCCCGCGAGCAGCCGCATCTCGGAGAGCATCAAGGCCGACGGGCTCGACAAGACGCTCGACAAGACCATCGACGGCATGAAGCTCTCCGGCGTGAAGGAGGCCCTGAAGTCCACGGACATGAAGGAATACGCCTTCGGTCTGAACTGCCTGATCAACAGCGCCCTCGACGACGGCGGCCATACGGGGTACCGGGACATGATGACCTGGATGTCGCAGGAAGAGGTCGGCAAGTGGGGACAGAGGATGGACGAGCTCGGATTGAGCAAGAACACGAACTCACTGAAGAGCGACGAGTCTTCCGCGGGGATTGCGGCCGTGATCAGCAAGGGAATTGACGATAAGAGCCTCCCTGTCGAGCCGTTGCGATACGCAGATGGCTCCGGCGTCGCGATCTACATGGAGCAGGGCGACACCGCGATGTTCGTCGTCACGGCCAACTACGTCATCGACCGCGCAGGCTGGACGGCCTACGAGAACGGCGAGACGAACGAGAAGCCGCAGGACTCCATGGGCATGTTCATGCAGGCGCTCGACAAGGCCAAGGCCAATCCCGCAATCAAGAACTTTGTCGTGAACGTCGCGCTGTGCCCGGGCGGCGAGAGCGGCATCTCAACCACCATCTCGAAGATCATCAGCGGGCAGACCTACCGTCACCAGTTCAACGAGCTCTCCGGTCAGGACGAGGTCATCCACTACGACGTGGACGCCAACTTCGACCGCGTGTTCGACGAGAAGGACAACGAGGTGAGCTATCCGTTCAACTTTGCGGTCGTGGCTTCGTCGTACTCGTATTCCGCTGCGAACTACCTCGCCAACATGGCCAAGGACAACGGCGTGTGCCTGCTCGGCGAGACCTCGGGCGGCGGTGCCAACTCGCCTCAGGTCACCCCCGAGTCGGAGGGGCTCTCGTTCAACCTGTCCGCCCGCTACAAGCTGATGGACAAGAACAACCAGCACGTTGACTTCGGCGTGGAGCCCGACTACGTCCTCACGCAGGAGAAGGACGGCAAGAAGGACTACTCGCAGTACTTCGACCTCGCCGTGATCAGCCAGCACGTGAACGAGTTCTACGCGAAGTAAGGGTTTTGCGCGTGGGGGTGTCTCCCGTTTGAACAAATGGGAGTACCCCTTTTGTTCAAATGGGAGTACCCCTTATGTAAAAAAGTGATGCCGCCCCCCGCTTATACGGCCGCAACTCCGCACAGGTTCGTGTCCTCCGTGTGCATCACCTCGCACGCTATGCCTACGCCGGCAAGCTTTGTGGGAGGACACGCGAGGCGCCGCCGAACGTGGTGCGCCCACCATCGGCATAAAGACGTACCGAGTCCACCTTGCCCTACAAGCCGTACGCGTGCCCGAAGCCACACTCCTGGCACACCCAGGACTCCCTGCGCCTTCCTCCCGCGCCTGCCACGAGGCCGGGCGTGCCGACTAGGGCGCTGGCGACAAGCGCTTTCCCAACGCTGTATCCGCCCTTGGAGACTTCGACTCTCTTCCAGCCTCTACTGGTCCCGCACATGGGGCACCTCCTCGGGGGCCTTCCCATAGGCCATCACACTCCTTCAAACGTGCTGTTATAACGTTGCAAGCACACCCGCGCACGGGCGCGCAAACCATGCATAAGGCTGGGGTTATGCATGGTTTGCGGAGCATCCCGCCCGGCCGACGGCTGCCTACGGCTCCATGACGAGCTGGAGCCTGTCGATGATCTGGCAAGCCGCGTCGCGCACGATCCGCATGCATGCGCGCATCTCCTCGTCGGTCTTCCCGACGGCCCAGCTGGCCACGTAGCCGAAGCTGTATCCGCTCGTGTCGAGCCCAAGCGACGCGCTGACGGCGTAGGCCACGCTCTCGGCCTGAACCTCGCGCATGGAGCGGTCGGGCAGCTCCTCCGCGTTCGCGTCGTGCATCACGGAGTGGGCGAGCTCGTGCAGTGCCGTCTTGACGGTCTGGCCCTCGGGCATGCCCTTGCGCACGGCGATATAGCCCATGCGGCGGGAGAAGAGCCCGTTCGTCTCGGGCGGCAGTCCGTCCACGACCTCTATGGGATACGAGCTCACGGCCTCGATGGCGCCCATCAGGGAGTCGAAGTCGTTGACGTCGGCGCTCACCTGGCTTGCAATCTCCGGCAGCGGCTCGCCCTCGGTCTGGCTCACGTCGAAGACGTGGCCGACCTTGAAGCCCAGGAGCCTCTTTCGCTCAGCGTTCTCCTCGTCGTCTTGCGTGGCCTGCTCGTCGTTGCCAAGCTTGGACTTGACTACCATGGGCACGAGCACCTCGATGCCGCGCTCGCCGCGCTTTACGTGGCGACCGAAGTCCCTCTGCCAGCTGCGGTATGACGCCACGCGCGTCGCCTCGGGCATCTGCATCGCGATCAGCACGCTGTTGTTGAGCGAGTAGTCGTGGAACTTGGCGAGTGTGGTGAGCCACCTCCTCCACGCCTCGGAATCCCACACGGAGCGGATCCAGTCCCCGAGCCTGTCGAGCGCGGCCTGGGCCTTGGCCTGCGCGGCCTCCCTGCGCTCCTGCTTGGTCATGTCCTCGTAGCTCTTGGTGGTCTTCATGATCTGGTCTCCTCTCGGGTTGTGGTTGCACACGCTGCGTGCGTGCTCATCTGCAACCCTTGGATGCCAAGGGGTCTCGCCTTCGTGGTAGGGGCGCGCAGAGGAGGCTTCGCGGCAACCTGCACCAATGCCGAAGGGATTTGTGGCGGGTTCCGTGCGTGCCCTTGCGCGGGCCGTGCGGGCGGCCTTACGGGTTTCCCGAGATCCTTCCCCACGAGTCGGTAGGGGTGCCTGCGAGTGCGGGAAGGGCGGACGCGTGGGCTCGGCACGCGCCGTGGCGGCGGCCCCCGGCCGGCGTTCTGACCTGCACAAACTCCACACAAAAGAAAGGCGCCCGCCGGGGTGGTGGCGGGCGCTGGCGCTTCGGTGCGTGTGGTCGCATGGCTACATGCGGCAGACGCCGCGCACGTGGCAGACCCGCATGCGCCTCTGCGATGGCTCCAGGCAGAACGTGAGGGCGTCGCAGCGCACGCCCTCGGCGCCCGTGACGGCGCGGGCGGCCATGGCGGCGGTGAGGTAGATGTCGGGCAGGGTCTCGCCCATGACCTCGACAGACTCCTCCAAGTCCTCCGTGGTCACGTCGATGAGCTGCGAGGGCAGCGGGGTCACGAGCCCCACGCACACCTCGTCGCCCTCCATGTAGACTAGGTCGGTGTCTCCCAGCGCGCCCAGCACGAGCATGCTCGCCCGCGTGAGCGTCTCGGCGGTCAGCTCCGCGCACGCGTGCCCGTACGCCTCGGGCATGTCCTCGCAGCCGTCCCAGCCCACGGGCTCGGTGCCCACGGTGCCAAGCGTCTGGATGCCCTCGCGTGCGGTGGTGGTAGTGATTGTCTCGCTCACGGTGTCCCCTCTCGGGTCGTGAGGGGGGTGCCCTTCACCCCCTCGGTGGCGCCCTGAGGGCAAGCGGGTCCGCCGTGTGGCGCCATGTGTGCGGGCATGGCGCGGCGCCACGCGGCGGATCGGCGCCTGGTGGAGGGCGGGAGCGCTAGGGGTGCCTGCTCCCGTCTGCAGCCTGTGCCAGGGTGGTGCCGCCGAGGTGCCGGACGTGGAGCTTGGGCTTTATCTATGGGTGGGGTGTCGGGGCATGAGGGTTCCCCTTGGGAACGCCGAATGGGGCGACGGGCGTTCTACCTGCGAAAAAAATGGAGTAGGGCATGTAGCCCTACTCCATCCATATTCTCAGAGCGAACTGATGCCGGTTGAAACCGGGTTCGACGCTTCGCGGTCTGGTGCCCCCAGCGGGAGTCGAACCCGCCTCTGCACCTTGAAAGGGTGCCGTCCTAGCCGATAGACGATGGGGACCGAACAATGAGTATAGCAGAGCTTTCGACTGTGGGCAAGCGTGGCAGACGGAGAGGAATTGGAACACTCGATGCTCCAGCGCGGTTACTCCAGCGCCTCCAGCGCATGATCTCCATCATGCTGGTCCAAAGTACGGTAAAGGGCGGCATCGACGACTCGGTGGTTCCTACAGCTCAAGAGCTGCCAAGAGCAAATAGAACTTCGCCGGCAGCATCTGCGCATTCCTAAACTTCACCTTTACATAATTCAACAACGTGCACAGGCCCAGAAATCCCGTCGTCCCATCCTCACGCACATAGGGGTACTGCCTTGCGAACGAGACGTTATTCAGGAGGCGCCATCGGTCGTCAGCAAGACCCCACTCCTGCAGAGTGGACATAATGCGCTGGCCGACGCCCTTCTCCATCTGTTCGCGCGCCATTCGCGGCCTCAACTCGTTGAAAGAGAGTGCGAGACCAAAGGTGTCGCCCAAGGTCCCGTCTTCCATGATGTCAAACTGGACATCTATGCTGGGCGCCATGCCCATAAGGTGCGCGCAGCGAGCAAGCATCTGATCGTCATAGGAATCGAACCCAATGCGATGCAGGCAGTCGCCCAGGTGTTCGGGATCCTCGACACATCTGCGCTGCTCGTCATGCGTCATGTATCCGCCTATGCGCGTGGGCGAGCCCTCCCTACCGGGAAAGAGGGCAACATAGGCGGGAGGCCATCCCTCAGGCATCGCCTCTTGGACGTTCCGGTATGCAGGATAGCGCCACGCTTCGCCGACGCTTGCCAAGAAGGGCTCGACCAGCTCCGAGCGATGGCGTTGTTGCAGGTAGATGCCCGCACGCTCCCGCTCTCCCGTCGAGAGGTCAAGCTCGAAGCCCATGCTTACGCCCTTGTCCTCGCAAACGGTGCTGAACCAATCGAAGGCCTTCTGATACCCATAGCCTGCCCCGGGAGCAAACGTCGCGCCTGGCTCCACCCTCTCAATCACCGAGAGAAAGTCGTAGCAGGGTTCCCCAAGCAACGGAAACTCAAGGTACAGCTGCGGCCGGGCGCTACCGATGAGCGTACGTTTGTACAGCGATCTAAGCTGCTCGTGTCGCCCTCCCAGCAACGCCTCGTCCCTCCCGTCGGCGGCGGCAAGCATATACAACAGGTCAAACATATCCATCTGGTCTGGAACTGGCATGGCGCGCTCCCCGGTTTCAAGGTACTCGGTGCCTTATGCTAGCATATAAAATGTCTTTCGGAACGCACCTCGCCCTGGGATGCGGGGAGGAAGGAGCGACGAGATGATGCACGGGCAGGGCAACCATACAGAGGAGCGACGCGAAACCGCAGGCGAGGCAGGGTGGCACGTGTCGCGCTACCTCATCTGGGCGACAATACCCGGCACACAGGGCATCGCCGTCGCCAACCTCTTTAGCGGCACCTGCGGCATGTGCTCGCCGCTCGAGTGGGCCCTTCTCGCCGAAGCCGATGACCTGCCTCGCGATCATCCCTTTGTCGCGCACTTCGCGCGACGCGGGCTTATGGTCAACTTTGACGAGCAAGCCGCACTCCAAACGCTGGGCAGGGCTGCCTGTGCCATTCCGCAGGGAGTCTCTCTCACCATCTGCCCCACCATGGGCTGCAACTTCGACTGCCCGTATTGCTTCTCTACGCACCGCGGCAAGAAGATGAGCTCAGAGGTCCAAGATGACGTCGTGTCCTTGGCACAACGCATGTTGGACGTCTCTGGCACACAAAGGCTCAGCGTCACGTGGTTCGGCGGCGAGCCGCTGCTGGCGCCCCGCATCATCGAGTCGCTCTCGTCGAGGCTCATCTCCTTAGTGGAGCAACGTGGCGGCACCTACGACGCAAGCATCATCACTAACGGCTACCTGCTCACGCAGGAAGTCGCAGACATGCTCGTGGCGGCCAAAGTCCAGCATGCTCAGGTAACCGTCGATGGAATTGGAGCCACACACGACGCGACGCGACGTCTTGCGGACGGTAGCCCCACCTTCGACCGCATCGTTGCGAACTTGCAGACCAACAAGCTGGGGTTCCGCGTCCACGTGCGCTGCAATGTGCACGAGAATAACCGAGGCGAGTTCGACGACCTCAGGGCATACATGGAGCGTGTGGCGCACGCATCGGGCAACAACATCGTGTGCTTCCCGGCCCTCGTACGCGACAATGCCGCCGCCGACATGCGTGGCCATCAGGTGGACCTCGCGCGTGGCACGGACATGGGAGAGTTGTTGGTGTTTCAACAGGTGCGACACTTCGGCCCCGCGCGCGGCAACTACTGCGGCGCGCACTCGCTGTGGGATGTGGGCATCGACGAGCAGGGCAGGCTTCATAAGTGTTGGGAGGCCGTCGACAAGCCCGCACTGTCGTTTGGCACCGCACACGACTGGAACCCCGCCGACCCCATTGCGACGGCAACCTCCCCAGACAACCTCACACAGCTCCTCAACACGGCACTGCCGACATCCGACGCGGAGTGCCTGGATTGTGTGTGGCTTCCCTTATGCGCAGGTGGCTGCCCGTATCGGCGCCTCTTCGAGTCCAAAGCATGCGTTGCATACAAAGACGACCCCCAGACGTTCGTGAGGGCCCTCTACGCACAGACGCATGCGAAAAAAGAGACCCGCTAGCATTGCCAACGGGTCGCGCATCTCCATGATCGCACGAGAGGCGCTGCGCACGCCTCTCGCTAAACATCCTAGAAGTGATACCAGTCGCAGTTGCAGCCGCCACCCCAGTAGCCGCCGGCCACATTATCCAATACTTCGTCCGGAATCTCGATACCGTTCTTTGTAAGCAGGGCGATAGCCTCTTCCTGGGTCTCGCACTGCTTCGCCTGCTCCAGCAACTCAGGTGTTACCAGATCCTTGAACTCTTCGGGTATTTGGTCCATGTTCGGCATTTCCATGTCTTGCTCCTTCTCGTAGCGACGGCCCGTCTGCCGTCGTTAATTGAAGACATAATATCATTTCCCACAAAGCACCGCCACATTGACATTTCGCAGGTCGACGGAGCGAATGTAGCAGAAGCACAAGCGCGAACAAATGGATGGCGTTGGAGAACAAAAAACGAGCCCGACTGCGACCGGGCTCGTTTGGTCAATGGGCCGTTGGGGGGTGGTCCCACTGAAGGGCGGGTCCGCCAGGGGTGGCCCACCGGGGCTTTCCCCCGGTGGGTCCCGGCGGGGTCGGTGCGTTACTTGCGACGGCGGGTGAGGCCGAACGCGAGGGCCGCGATGCCGACAACCGCAAGCGCAATCAGCGGCAGGAAGCTGGTCGGGTCGCCCGTCTTGGGCGTGCTCGTCCTGGTGGCACCGGTGGAACGCACGGTGCTGCTCGTCGGGCTCTTCTCCTGGGGCGTCCCCGGCTTGTAGGTGTTCGTGCAGGTTATCGTGGCGCCGTTGCCGGCCTCATTCTTCTCGTCCTTGAGGCTGGGCGTGAGGCCGCCGGCATCAATCTCCTCGCAGGAGTAGTTGATCTCGCCGGCCTCGTCGAACGGCAGGTCGCGTGCGGTCCTGGACTCGTCGGCCTTCAGCGTGAACTCGGCCACACCGTCGGTGAACTCCATGTCGCCATAGGTGCCGGAGAGCTTCCTCGTGGTCTTGTTGTCGGACTCGAGGAGCGTGACGCGGAACGCGAAGTCCCTGGTCTTGTCCTCGGCGCGGGTGCTGGAGACGACCTTCTTCACTGTGAGGGTGCCAGCCTCGGCCTCGGGCTTCTCGAGCTTGTTGGTAATCGTGGCGTGGTCGGTTTCCTCGGCCTTGCCGTCCACGACCTCGTCCTCGGTGCCGTAGCGAACCGTTGCGTGGAGGTCCTCATCGAGCTCGACGCTCGCCCAGACCGGGGTAGTGTTGTAGGTGATGCCGGGCGTCGGGTTCTCTGGCTCGACCTCGGTGATGGTGTAGTAGAGAGTCTCCTCCGCCTGCTCGGCGGTGAAGCGAATCGCGTCGAAGCTGGCGGTCTCGCCGTTGGCGACCTGTACGCTACCGAGCTCGTTGCCCTCTTCGTCCGCAAGGACGAACTCGAACTTCTCGTCGCCCTCGTAGTCGCCCTCAAAGTCCTTGGCGACCTTGAGAACCGCAGCACCGCGGTCGGTGCCGTACGTATTGGTGACGGTGACCCTGGCGGCGTCGGTGCCGTTGACCTCGAGCTCGGCGCTCTTGGTGGACGTGGTCTCACCGACCTCGTAGACGGTCGTGCGCTGATACTCCACGCCGTCGCGGTCGAAGAGCTCGCCACCGGTCTCGACGACGGTGTAGGTGCCATCGGCAAGCTCCTCGCCCTCGTCGTTCTCGTAGATCACCCAGACGGGATTGCCGTCGGAGTCGGTACGATCGAACTCGTCGAGCGTGCGAGTCTGCTCGAAGTCATTGGGGCCGGTGACGGTGAACTCGATCTCGGCCTTCTCCTCGTCGGTGAGCGTGAGACCAGAGACGACCTTGGTGACGCGGATGCTGTGTGCACGCTTGTAGGTGTTGGTGACCTCAACCTCGGCAGTCTCACCGTCCTTGACCGTGGTGGCCGCAGACCCGTCGGCTTCCTCGCCGTTGACGGTGTAGGTCGTGGTGACCGCCCAACTGCCACCGCGCACATTGGCACCGGTCTCGGTGACGATGTACTCACCCGCAGGCACGTCCTCGAGCAGCCACGCATAGGTGCCCTCTTGGTCGCCATCCTCGAACTCAGCGAGCGTCTTGGACTTCTCGAAGTCGTTCGGGCCGGTGACGGTGAAGGTGATCTGCGCCTTCTCCTCGTCCGTGAGGGCGTCCTCTTCGTCGAGACCCTCGACGTGCTTGGTGACGCGGAGGCTGCCGGGCTTCTTGTAGGTATTCTTCATCGGGACGCCGGCCGCGACGTCGAGCTGCGTGCCGCCGCCATTCGTGACCTGCTCCTTGGTGCCGTAGTGGATGACCGCGTCGCCGCCGTTGGCGTCGAGGTCGACGCGCACCCAGGTCGGGGTGGTGTCGTAGTCCATGCCGAGGGTCTTCTGCTCGGGAACGACCTCGTTGATGGTGTAGTAGAAGGTGCCAGTGTTCGTCATGAAGGCGATGGAGCCGAACTCGCCGACGGAGTAGCCGTCATTGCTGCGCTGCACGGAGACGGTGGTGTCGCCGGTGAGCTGGTCGTCGTCGGAGGCGTACTCCCCGGTGGCCTTGGCGAGCTCGAAGGTGAACTCCTCGTCCTTCTCGAAGTCGTCGCCCAGGACCTCCTTGGTGACGGAGACCTTCGCCTCGCGCTCGACCGACGCGAAGCTGTTGGCCACGTCCACCCTCACGGGCGCGCCACCATCGAGCGTGTACGTGTGCGCGGAGCCGGACTCGCCCTCGAACTCGGCGCGGTTGGCGTAGTCGCCGTCAACAAGCTCGTCACGCGTCTCGCTGACGGTGTAGTCGCCGGGCGCGAGGCCGACGAGCGTCCAGACGTAGTTCTCGGTGCCCTCTTCCTTGATGAAGTAGTCGCTCTCGTCCATGCGGCGGGACTCGCTGAAGCCGTCGGGGCCGGTGACCGTGAAGGTGATGGAGTGCAGGATGGCCTGCTTCTGCGCCTCGGTGAGGTCCAGACCGCTGAAGTCGTTGGCCTTGGACACCTGCAGCGAGGAGACGGAGGCGTTGGTGTACTCGACGGTGGCGGGCATGGCGCCGTCCTCGCCGTCGAGCGTGCCGGTAGTCGTGCTAGAGGCCGCGCCGTTCTTGACCTTGGTCGCGTCCTTGCCGTCGACGGCGATCTTCACGACGCCGTAGAGAGCATCGGCGGCCTCGGTGATCGTGTACTTCGCGCCCTTGGGCAGGCCGACGTAGGTGATGGTCTCGTTGGCCTTGAGGGTGGCGTTCGTCGTCCAAGTCTTGGCAGCCTCGTCGTAAGTGAAGGTGGCCTCACCGTTGTTGGTCGCGACCGTGAAGTCGCCCTTGGCGTACCACGCGGGCACGTCGGTCAGCGTGACCGTGTAGCCGAACTCCGTGGCGAGGGCCGTCTCGTCGTTCGCGATGGACGCGTCAAGCTTCTTGGTGAGCGAGAGGTCGCGGATCTCCTGGTCGGTGACGTCGGTCGTGAGCGTGGAGAGCTCGTCGTCCTTCTCGAAGGTCAGCGCGCCATCCGCTGCGTTGCCGGTGAGGTCGGTGAGAACCACCGTACGGGTCTCGGGAATCTTGCCCGTCTGGTTCCGCTCGTCCCACTCGGCCTCGTGCGCAGCTGCCACCGTGAAGGCGACCGGATCGATGGCCTTGTAGCCGACGGGAGCCTTGGTCTCGGTGAGGACGTAGATGCCGTCGTCGAGGCCGGTGCCGGTGAAGGTGTTGCCGTCAACCGCGAGCGCGACCTCCTTGAGCGTGCCGTCGGCGAGTTGCTTCTCGAGCTTGAACTCGGCGCCCTCGAGCGCGGTCCCTGCCGGGGTGAGCTTGCTCACGTCGAGCTTGTAGGTGAAGGCGATGACGTAGTCCCAAGGCTTGGTGCCCTCAGACTTGCCACCATCCTCGAAGGACGGGTTGTTGCTGTAGGTGAGCATTGCCTCGTTGACGTTGCCCTTGGCGCCGTAGACGACGTCGTCTCCGGTGAGCTTGGCAGAGAAGACCACGTCCACCGTGGCGCCGTTGAGCGCCTCGTCGGCGATCGTCTGCTGCTCGTTGCCTTCGCCCTCGCCAGCCCAGCGCAGGGTGAGCTCGAAGTCGTGGTCATTCTCGGTCTTCTCGACCTTCGCCTCGTCGTACTCGATGGCGCTGCCGTCCTTGGCCGTGATGTAAACTTTCGCGTCCTTGTTGTACAGGAGCGAGCTCTCCATCTTGTCGGTGAAGGTGATGTGATAGTTGCGGTAGTCGGTGACGTCCTCGGCCAACGTGGCGGTGAGCTTGAACGGCACGTCGTCGTCAAGATCGTAGTCCGCGCTGTCCTGCCAAGTGCGATCGGTGTAGACCTCCGGCTCGACCTCGGTGGAGTCGTTGATATCGGCGATCTTCTTCTCGAACTCGGTGGTGTCGGGCTTGCTGTTGGTGAAGGATGCGGTGGCGGCCTCCGGAATCGCGTCAACGTCGCGCTTGCCCGCTGCGTTGTAGTCGTTGCGGACGGTGACCTCGACCTTGATGCCGTTCTTGCCGAGCAGATAGACGCCCTTGGGCGCGTTCTCGCCCGTGGCCTCGCCGGTCTGGGCGTCGACAGCCTCGGTGATGGTGTAGGTGCCGGGCAGCAGGTTCTGTGCCACGAAGGTATCGGACTTGCCGTCCTTGATGGTGATCTGGGCATCAATCGGGTTGCCGAGCTGGTCCTCGGTAACTTCCTTGCCCGCGGCGTCGGTGATGGTGAAGTGATAGGTGCCGTCGGCGACGGTCTTGTCGTCGTCCGGGTTGGCGTGCTTGACGGCCTTGACGATCTTGAGCGCGCCGAGGCCCTGATTCGGCACGGTGGCGGGGATGACGCCCGATGCCTTGACCGGCTGGCCCGCGTTGAAGACGATACGTCCTTCTTCCTCCTCGCCCTTCACCTCAGAGCCACCAAGGAAGGTGAGCACGGTGGTGCGGGCGGGCTCGATCTGGTCGGGCAGGAAGGCGAACTGCGGCAAGAGGGCGGTGTTCGTCCATTCGTTGGTGCCCTCGAGGTGCGTGGCCGTCACAGCGAATGTGATGTCGTCGATGGGCCGGTAGCCTGCGGGAGCCTCGGTCTCCTTGAGGACGTAGGTGCCGTCATCGAGACCCTTGAAGGCGAACTTTGCGTCCGTGCTGAGCGTGACGTCCTGCTTGACACTCTGCAGCGTGCCGTCGGCGAGCTGCTTGAACAGCTCGAACTTGGCGCCGGCCAGCTCCTTGCCGTCCTGGTCGACCTTGCTCACGTCCGTCTGATAGGTGAAGACGATGACGTAGTCCCAAGGCTTCTCGGACCAGTCGTCCTCGGAGTCATCGGAGGTGGAGTTGTTGCTGTAGGTGAGCTTGCAGCCGTTGATGTTGCCGCGGTCGCCGAGCACGACGTCAGAGCCGGTGAGCTTGGCGGTGAAGTAGACGTAGACGTCGGCGCCATTGAGCGTCTCGTCGGCAATCTGCTTCTGCGCGTCGCCCTTGCCCTCGCCGTGCCAGCTCAGCGTGACCGTGAAGTTCTGGTCGTCGGTCTTAACGAGCTCGTACTCGTCAGCATTTAGCTTCTGGCTGCCGAGGTACACCTCGACGCTCTCCTCGTTGAAGGTCAGGCTCTTCTCCATCTGATCGGTGAAGGTGACGTGGTAGTTGCGGTAGTTGGTGACGTCGTCGGCCAGCGTGGCGTGCAGGCGGAACGGCACATCGTCGTCGATGTCGTAGTCCGCGGCATCCTGCCAGGTGCGGTCGAGGTAGACCGCGGCCGGGGCGATGGTCTTCTGGGAGTCGTTGACGTCGGCCGTCTTCTTCTCGAACTCCGGCGTGTCGTGCGGCTGGTTCTGCGCGTCGGCGGGGATGACGCCCGTGGCGATAAAGCCGGTCTCGGCGTCGTCGGCCTCGCCGAACGTGAACTGCTCGATCTCGCTGGTCTGTGCGGCATCGAGCTTGAGCAGGATCGCGTTACGGCCGTCGAGAACCATGGTCTTGGCCTTGTCGTCGATCGTCGGGGCAACGCCCTTGTGGACGTCGTCGGCCCATACGAGGGTATGCTCTGCCGTCACGGTGAACTCGACCGGGTCGATGAGCTTGTAGCCCTTCGGCGACTTGGTCTCGGTGAGGACGTAGTCACCATCGTCGAGGCCCTTGAAGGAGAAGGTCGTGAGCTTGTCGTCGAGCGTGTACTCCTTGACGAGTGCCTTGGAGCCGTCGGCAAGCTTCTTCTCGAGCTTGAACGCGGCGCCCGCGAGCGACTTGCCGTCGGGATCGACCTTATTCACGTCGACCTCATAGGTGAAGGCGATGACGTAGTCCCACGGGGTCTCGCGCTCGTTCTCGTCCTTGTCGTCGAAGTCGCTGGGCTTGTTACTGTAGAGGAGCTGGGCGCCGTTGACGTTGCCCTCCTTGCCGAGCTTGGCCTTGCCGTTGAGCTGCGCCTCGAACTCGACCTCGACGGTCGCGCCGTTGAGGTTGGCGTCCGCGATGAGGCCCTCCTGGCCCTCGCCCACCCAGGTGAGCTTGACGGTGAACTGCTGGTCGCTGAGCTTGGTCTTCTCGACCTCGAAGCCCTCGGTGATCTGCTTCCCGTCGGCGCCGATGACCTTGACGGACTTGATGTTGTCGACGCTCGCGAACGTGAGCGACTCCTCCATCTGGTCGTTGAAGGTGATGTGGTACTTGTGGTACTCCGTCACGTCTTTGGCAAGCTTTGCGGTGAGCTTGTACGGCACCATGTCGTTGATGTCGTAGTCAGCGCTGTCCTGCCAGACGCCGTCATGGCCCGCGACGTTGCCGCTGTCGTTGGTGTCCATGATCTTCTTCTGGAACGTCGGCTTGTCCGGCGTGTAGGTGTTCTCGAAGTCGTAGGTGTTCTCGGCGGGGTTGGCGGTGACCTGCATGGTGCCGTCGCCGTTGTCCCTGAGCGTCACGGTAACGTCGTATGCGCTGTCGTCGTAGGTGACACCGTCCAGCGTGCCAGGCGTCTCGACAACCTTGTAGCGCTTGGTGGTCTCGACGAACTTGCCGTTCTCGTCCTTGCCGAGGTCGGCGCCAGTGTAGGTCTGCTTCGTGAAGCTGTAGCTGCCGTCGGCCGCGTTCGTGACGGTCTCGATCGGTGTCTCGGCGACATTGCCCTCGGCATCGACTGCGTAGAGCTCGAAGGCGAACTCGCCCTCCTTGAGGGTACGGTTCTGGAGCTCCTTGGTGCCGCCGAGGGTGATATCACCCTTGGTGTCGTAGGTGTTCTTGAACTCGTAGCCCTGCGCGTTGCCGCTGCTTGTGCGGTTCTTGTAGCTCGTGAGGATGTGCCCCTCGCCGTCATCGGTCAGGGTGACCTCGATGATCGCGTCGGTGTCGTCGTAGGTGACACCCTTTACCCTCTCGTCCTTCTGAGGGATGACCTCTTTGATGTGATACGTGAGCGTGGTGGGCTTGTACGTGACGAAGTTGCCGTCGACCTCTTGATCGAGGTCGCTCAGGTCGTAGGCGATCGGCGTGAAGTCAACCTTACCCTCGCCCTTGTTGGTGATGGTCTCGGTGCCGTCCTCTCCCACCTTGGGACCGCTAAGAACGAAGCTGAACTCGTCGTCCTCGGCCGCGCGGCCGCTCAGGGCCTTCTGTGCCCAGAACTCGGCGCCGCCCGTGGCCTTGTACTCGTTGACGATGGCCAGGCTGGGTTCGCCATCGTACGTGATGGACTTGACCTCGAGCTTGTTGGAGCCCTCCTTCTTGCCGACCTTGACCTCCACGTTGTGCGCCTTCGCGTCGTAGGTGATGCCCGCGACCCCGTCGTCGGTCTCGGTGATGGTGTAGTTGTAGGTGCCAGCCTTCTTGTAGTTGATGTCGCCGAACTGGGCAATGAGGTTGTCCTTGGTGATCGTCTTGACGACCTTGCCGTCCGTGGCGTCAGCGGGCATGGGCGCGCCTTGGACCGGCTCGAGCGTGAAGGTGAAGGACTCTGCCTTGCCCCAGTTATTGATGGACTTCGTCGCCTGGAGGTTGGCCTTCGTCGACTCGAAGCTGTTCACGATGGTGAGGCTATCCTGCTCGTCGTACTTGACCTCCGCGCTCAGTGCGTTCGTGCTCGCGTTCTTGCTGACGGTGACGACCACGTCGTGCGGTGTCGTGTCGTACGTCACGCCGTCGACTCCGTCGTCGGTCTCGGTGATGGTGTAGTTGTAGGTGCCGGCCTTCTTGTAGGTAATGCTGCCGAACTGGGCAATGAGGTTGTCCTTGGTGACCGTCTTGACGACCTTGCCGTCCGTGGCGTCGGCGGGCATGGGCGCGCCGTCCTTCGAGGCAAGCGTGAAGGTGAAGGACTCGGCCGTGCCCCAGTCGTTGATCTGCTTGGTGGCCGAGATGCTGGCCGTGGTGGGCGTGAAGACGTTGGTGAAGTCCGCCGAGACGTCCTCTATGGCAGTGGCCTCGCCCGTCTTCGTAACCTTGAGCGTGCCGTCGCCGTTGTCGGCAACGGTTACGCGGACGACCTTGGCGGTGTCGATGGCGACGCCGTCGACGGTGCCGGTCTCGGTCACGGTGTAGACGAAGTCCTTCTGGGATGCGCCGCCCAGGTCGGCAAGCGTGTAGTTGACCTTGCCGAAGGTGAAGTCGGCCTTCTTCTTCTCCGTCGGCTTGATAGTGACCGAGGTCTCCTTCGGCATCGGGGCATCGCCCGTCACCGTGAAGGTGTACTCGTCGCCCTTCTGGAAGTCACGGCCGTCCATGGTCTTGGATCCGTTGAAGTCGATGGAGCCAGTCGCGTTGTAGCTGTTCGCGAAGACGGGCGCCGCGAACTCAGTCGCGTTGCCGTACTTGACGTCGAGGGTTCCGTCGCCCTTGTCGCTTATGGTGACAGGCACCTCGTGGACGGCCGGATCGTACGTGACGCCGTCGACGGTGTAGTCATTCTCGGCGGTGGCACCCTCAGGGATGACCTCGCGAATCTTGTAGTTGAACGTCTTCGACTTGGCGTCGCCGAGGTCGGCGAGGGTGTAGTTGATGGGCGCAAACTCGGCCGTCTCGCCCTGCTTGACGGCATCGCTCGTCTCGATGAGCTTGTCCTTGTCATCGGCATTGAGCAGCTCGAACTGGAAGGTGCGGTCGCCCAGCGTGGTGCTCTCGGCCTTCTTTGCGGAGAGCTGCGCTTTGCCGGTCGCGCTGTAGGTGTTCGTCGCGGTGACAAGGGCGACGGTGCCCTTCTGGATGGCGTCAATGTTGCCCTTCGCACCGTCGAACTTGTAGCCACTGGGCACGCTGGCCTGCGGCTCGTCCACCACCCACGTGGTGCCAACCGGGAGACCAACGACCTCAAAGACCTCGCCGGCCTTCAGGGTGAATTCGTAATCCTTCGTAACGTCCGCGATAGTTCCCTGCTCGCGCAGGCTGTTGTCTGCCTTGTAGATCTTGTACGCGTAGCCGGCGGCGTCGAACGTCACCTCGTCCGGGGCCGCGAAGCTGACCTTGAAGGAGAAGTCCTTCGTGTCGTCGCTCGTCCCGGTAACGACCTTCTTGAGCTGGAAGTCGCCCTTCTCGCGCTCGTAGGTGTTGGTGATGGTGGCGCTCGCCTCCCCGTTGGTGGGGAGCTTGGCCGTTACGTTCTCGCTGACGGTCAGCTTGTAGTCGTCAATGCGAGCGTCTTTCTCGTCCTCGGTGATGTGATACGTACCGGCGGGAAGACCCGTGAACGTGAGCGATGCGTTGGCCGCGATGGCCGTGCCCGTCATCGTGGGACCGGACTGCTGGTCGCCCTCCGCATCCTTCCAGTAGTAGGTCGTGACGGCATTCTCGCCCTCGCCCGTGGTACGGGAGACGTAGATGGTGTAGGTCTTGTCGCCGGCGGAGCTCGGCGCACCGTTAACGGTCTTGGTCACCGTGAGCTCGCCGCCCTGCTCGGTGTTGTTGATGACCCAGTTGCCTGCGGCGTTCGGGCCGGTGGGCAGCGTGGAGGTGTAGCCCGAGACGTCCTGGCCGTCCTTCTTGATGGAGAGCTCCTTGAGGTAGTAGATGTACTCCTGCACCTTGCCTTCGTCATCGGTGTAGTACTTCTCGAGCAGGCCGTCCTCCTTGCGGGAGTCCTGGAAGGTATAGCTTCGGTTGTTGCTGCTAAGGGTGACCTGGCAGTTCTTTGCATTCCCGCCGTGAGCCCGGTACGATGCGACCTTGCCATCGCTGTCGGCCTCGCCTTGCTTCTTGCGCATGAGCGCAATCTCGACCTCGACGCCCGCGGGCCAGCCGGCATCGGCGCCCTCAGGGTTGATCCACTTCTTGGTGACGGGAACCTTGACAAGCTCGCGGTTGGTCGCGGTGGCCTCAAGGTACTTTGCGTCATCGCCCTCATCCTGCGTCTGGAAGGTGATGAGGCCGCTGGTCTTCTGGCCCGTAAGGGATCCGAGAATCTCGGTGCGCTTGACGATGCCTTCCGCGGTGGGAGTGGTGTTGTACTTCTCGGAGGTGTAGTCCCAGGTCGTCGCGTGACCGGCCTCGACCTTGAAGGGGTAGACGCTGGGGCCTTGGAAGCCCTCGGGCACGGTCGTCTCGACGAGCAGGTAATCGCCGTCGTCAATGCCCTTCCAGCTAAAGACGTTCGTCTCGCTCGACTGGGCTTGCCCCACCATGTAGTAGTCGGCGTACTCGCCCTCGGTCGCGTACCGCGCGGCACCCGTGGGAGCGGGATTGGCGGTGTACTTCTTGTACAGCGCGAACTCCACGCCCTTGAGCGCGTTGCCCCGGTCGTCGACCTTGCTCACGTCGTAGCGGTAGGTGAAGGCGATGACGTAGTCCCAATCGGTCTTGCGCTCGTCCTTGTCGCCATCCTTGTCGGAGGTGGGGTTGTTGCTGTAGCGTAGGCGGGCGCCGTTGACGTTGCCCTCACTACCGAGGTTGGCGTTGGCATTGAGTCGGGCATCGAAGTATACGCACACCTCGGCCTCGTTGAGGTCTTCGTCGAGGATCTCGCCGCCGTTCTCACCCTCCCAGCGCAGGGTCACGGAGAAGTTCTGGTCGTCATCCTGAGAGAACTCGTAGTTCCCCTTGGGAACATTCTGACCATTGAGCGTGACCTTCTGGATGCTGTTGAAGGTAAGCGTGTCTTCCATCTGGTCTTCGAACGTGATGTGGTACTTCTTGTAGCTCGTCACGTCGTCTGCCAGGGTGGCGGTGAGCTTGTAGGGCACGAGGTCGCCGATGTCGTAGTCGGCGGAGTCGTTCCACATGCCGTCATGGCCCTCAACGTCGCCGCTGTCGTTGGTGTCCTTGATCTGCTTCTTGAAGGTCGGCTTGTCCGGCGTGTAGGTGTTGGTGAAGTCGTAGGTGCCGTTGTCAGGAGACACGACGGCGTTGATCTTGCCCTTGCCGTTGTCGGTAAGGGTGACGGTGACTACGTACTCGGTCGTGTCGTACGTGACTCTGTCCTCACGGTTAGCGGCATCCTCAGCAGGGATGCTTTCGACCACCTTGTAGTACTTCTTCGTCTCCTTGTAGTTGCCGTCGTCCTTGTCGAGGTCGTCACCGGTGTACTCGATCTTCTCGAAGGCGTAGCTGCCGTTGGCCGCGTTCGTGACGGTCTCGGTGTAGGCCGCATCGCCGGTGAGGGCGTTGCCCTGCGCGTCGGTGGCCGTCAGCGTGAAGCTGAACTCACCGGGCTTGAGCGTGCGGTTCACGAGCGTCTTCTTGCCGGAGAGGGTGATCTCGCCCTTGGTGCTGTACGTGTTGGTGAAGTTGTAGGTGTTCGCGGCGGGGTTGGCCGAAACGTTGATGGTGCCCTTGCCGTTGTCGGTGAGGGTGACGGTGACCTCGTACTTGGTCTTGTCGTACTTGACCGAGGAGTCGGTGCCTGCCTTCTCGACCACGGTGTAGATCTTGGTGGTCGGGACGTAGTTGCCGTCGGCGTCCTTCTTGAGGTCGTCGCCGGTGTACTCGATCTTCTCGAAGGCGTAGCTGCCGTCGGCCGCGTTGGTCGTGGTCTGGAGCAGCTTCTCGTCCTCCTCGACGGTGCCAGCGTAGAGCTCGAAGGTGAACTCGCCCTCCTCGAGCTTACGGTTCTGGAGCGTCTTAGTGCCGGAGAGAGTGACCTCGCCCTTGGTGTTGTACGTGTTGGTGAAGTTGTAAGTGTTCTCGACGGGGTCGGCTACGACGTTGATGGTGCCCTTGCCGTTGTCGGTGAGGGTGACGGTGACCGGGTACATCTTGGTGGCATACGTAACCGACGAGTCGGCACCGGCCTTCTCGACAACGGTGTAGGTCTTGGTGGTCGTGACGTAGTTGCCGCTATCGTCCTTGTCGAGGTCGTCGCTGGTGTACTCGATCTTCTCGAAGCTGTAGCTGCCGTCAGCCGCGTTAGTCGTGGTCTGGATGGGCTCCTTGTCCGCCTCGGCCGCGCCAGCGTAGAGCTCGAAGGTGAACTCACCCTCCTTGAGCGTGCGGTTCTGGAGCGTCTTGGTGCCAGAGAGGGTGATCTCGCCCTTGGTGTCGTAGTTGTTCGTGAAGATCGCACCGTCCTCGTCGTACACAGCAGTTGCCTCAAGACGCGAGCCGTCAAGCTTGTCGACAACCGTCACGGTTACCTTCTCTTCGTGGGAGTCGAACGCGTTCTGACCCTCGAAGCCGCCGAGCGTCGTCTGAGGCACCTCGGTAATCGTGTACTCAAACTGCTTGGTGCGCTTGCCGTCCTTTATGGGGGCGTCCGCGACGTCCTCCTGCGTGTACTTGATGGGGTCGAAGGTGGCGACGCCACTGCCACCAATCGTCTTTTCCTGATACCCCTCAATCTTGGGACCGGTGAGATGGAAGGTGAACTTGCCGGCATCGTCTGCGTTCAGCTGGCGGCCATTGATGTGCTTCGTCGCCTGAATCACAACCTCGCCGTTGGCCTCGTAGGTGTTCTCGAACTGCTTGTCGAAGCTGATGGTGGGGTTGTACTTCTCGTTGACGTAGATCTTGCCGTCGCCGCCGTCGTAGACGGAGACCTCGATGGACTTCGCACTGGCATCGTAAGTGATGCCGCCAAGCTCGCTGCCGGACTCGGGGACAACCTCGCTCACGATGTAGGTGTACTGCTTTGGCGCTTCCTTGGTTCCTGCCTGGTCGAGCGTGTAGCTGATGTAGTTGTGGTCGAACGTCACGGAGCCGTTCTTGTTGACCGTGCCGTTGGCGACGACGGTGCTGGACGCGGCCTCCTTCACGACGAACGAGAACTCGCCGGCATTGAGGTCACGGCCCGTCAGCTTCTTCGAGACACCCTCGAAGGTGAAGCCGCCGGTGGCGTTGTAGGTGTTCTCGAAGTCGACGTCCTTGATGGTGGCGACGGTCGTGGAGTCGCCCGCGACGAGCACCGGCACGAGGTGGCCCTTGCCGTCGTCGGTAACCGTGACGGTGACGCTCTGGGTCGCGGTGCTGTTGGTGACGCCGTCCTTGACCTTGGACTGGCCCTCGGAGACGGTGTAGGTGTAGGTCTTGCCGCGGTCGGCAAGCGTGTAGTCGATGGCCGGGAACGTGATGTTGCCCTGCGCGTCGGAGGTGGCGGTGGCGACCACATCGCTGCCCTTCTTGACCTCGAACGTGAAGCCGGAGAGGTCCATGGACTCGGGCTTGTTCTTGATGGTCTTGTGGCCCTCGAGCACCAGCTTGCCGTTGGCGCCGTAGGTGTTCTCGAAGTTCACGGCGTTGATGGCGGCCGGGCTGTCGTCGTCGGCCTTGGCCGTGAGGGTGCCGTCGCCGTTGTCGGTCACGGTGACCTTGACGGTCTTGGTCGAGGTCGCGTTGGTGACGCCGGGCTTGGAGTCCTCGTCCTCGGAGACCACGTAGGTGTGCTTGCCCGCGGCGGTGTAGCCGATCTCGGTGAAGGTGATCTTTCCGTCGGCGTCGGAGGAGCCGGTGGCGACCACGTCGTCGCCCTCCTTGACCGTGAACTTGAAGCCGGAGAGGTCCATGGAGTCGGGCTTGTTCTTGATGGTCTTGTGGCCCCCGAGCACCAGCTTGCCCTTGGCGCCGTAGGTGTTCTCGAACGCGGCGGTCTGCACGAGCGCGGAGCCGTCGTCGGCCACGAGGTGGCCGTGGCCGTCGTCCTTGACCTTGATGGTGACGGTCTTGGGCGCGGAGTCGTAGGAGACGCCGTCGACCGTCTCGCCCGCATGCTCCTCGGTGACCTTCCACTCATATGTGCCCGGCGCGGTGAAGGTGACCTCGCCGAAGCTCTTGGTGTAGTCCTGGTCACCCTTGGTCACGGTTACCGTGCTCGGCGAGAACGCCGGGGCATCGCCGACCGGCTCGATCGCGAACGTGAAGGAGTCGTCGGTATCCCAGGCGCGGCCGGAGAGTGTCTTCTTGACCTTGACCTCGCCCTTCGCCTTATAGGTGTAGTCGTTCGTGAACGTGGCGGTCGGGACCTCCGCGCTCTCCCCTGCGACGACTTGTACGGTCTGCGGGTTATCCACGCCCTGGACCAGCTTCCAGTTCGCGGGCATGTGCTCGGCGTCGATAAGCTCGCTGACGGTATAGGTTCCCGGCTCGAGGTCGCTCACAGTCTTTGTCTCGGCCGCGCCATCGACGACCTCAACCATGACCGTCCGCTCGTCGCCATCCGAGCCGGGGCCCTTGACCTTGTAAGTGAATGTGCCATCCGCTGCGGCCTTGTTGCCGTCCGTCGGCTGCTCGCCGTTGACGGTGACGTTCTTCGTAATCTTGAGCGAGCCCTTCTGCACCTTGTGGTTCGTGAATTTGACCGTCTCGTAGGTTCCCGAGGTCAACTCGCCCTCGTAGGATCTATCCTCCACATCCTCGTCCGTATGCGGAGGCCTCGAAACCACGTTGCCGTCCTCATCCAACACGATGACGTCATACGTTACGTCCGTCGTGGTGTAGAGCGCTCCGTCATCGCCCGTTAGGCTCTCTGTGACGGTGTACTTCGTGCCCTTCTTGAAGCCCCAGAACTGCTTCTGGACACCCGGCTTTATGGTTATGCCCTTGTGCAGCCACTGATCCACAACCGTCTTGCCATCAGCGTCCTTCTTGGTTGTGACGGTCCATACCTCTCCGTCCTTGAACCAGTCGTCACCGCTCTTGCCGTTGACGGGTTGGTACACCCACTGGTCTTTCGGCAGCGTATTGTCCACCGGAGACTGCGCCGTCACGTAGAATGTGAACTCTTTGTTGTTGTCGGACTCGTCCCCACCATCGACTTCCTTCTCGAGTACGAGACCCTCAAGAGGCCAGTTCTCGATGTGAGCGCTATCGTTTACGAAGTATACGAAGTTCTGGTGATTAACTTCCGCCGCATTCTTTGTGAACGTATAGCTGTAGGCATATGGCATCCTCGCGTAGTCTGCTGGCGGATCAATCTCTTCAAGCTTGTATTCCAAGTTGAAGAAAATCTCTGCCTTGACACCTCTGTCATCGGGCTTACCGCTCTCAATCATGAACGTTCCGTCATCGCCCGTCGTGTAATAGAGTTCCTTGTGGCCGTCTGTGCTAACCGCCCTGCCATCCTTGGCGTAGAACTTAAACTTCACACCCTTGAGCTTCTTATTCTGGTTATAAGCATCGACTTTGAGAATCTTCAGCTCGACGAGATTTGCTTCGCCTTCGCCGCTGGCGCCCATGTCCTTTGTCACATTGACGTCGTCCGAATAGCCTTGTACTTCAGCCTCGTTCTGAATCTGTACGTCATTATTGCCCAACACCTTGGCCTTATAGGTAATCTCAACCTTCGTGGCGTCTGGCACGTAGTACGTGACGATAGTCGCACCAGTCTCTTTGTAGTCATCGATCTTATACACGATCGATCCATCGGGCAGCTTGCCATTCGCATTCCATGCGTCAACATGGATGCTTGAGGCGTCCACGGCGAGGTTCCTGTTCATGGTGTCGACGAGTTCCTTCTCTGCGCCACCAAACAGCGTCGCCATGGAAGGATTGTAGGTAATCTTGAATTCACCATCGCGATTGCCACTGCCAATGGCACTGCCGTTCATGAGCTTCTTCGAGAGGGGCTTGTACTTGGTCTTGAACGTATAGCCAGAGTCTGTGGTGCCCCATGTCGCGGTGTTCTGAATGTCCTTCACCACGGCACCGTCTAACGCGATGCCCTTTTCTGCCGCAAGGTCTTGGAGCGTCTTGTCGCCCTTGATCTTCAGCCGGTACCTGATCATGTAGTAGTCGTAGTATGAGCCGTCGGTTTGCTTGCCCACACCGTTAACGTGAATGGTGACACCCTGATTGTCGGCATTAGGAGTTATTGTTATGGGCTGTGGATTCTGCTGCTGGTCCCACTTACCTCCGCCACATATCGTCATGTTCAACCATATTTGGCTATGGGGGGTGGTGTCCACCTCGAACAGCGTCGTATCAAAGTTGTCGATGATGTCAAACGTGTCGGATGACACTCCGGTAAGCAACAGCGTGTAATCGATGTACGTATCTGTGCTGTTTGTGACTTCGTCTTCGGCGTGTTGCGTTGACTTAACCATACCCGGCTTGACGAAGTCAACGAAATCAGTGCTTGGCTTACCGTTAATCGAGATCTGATTGGTATGCTTTGAATTGCCATATGCAGCGAAGTCGTGATTCAGCCACTCCTGGTTGACTTTGAACTTCATGGTTACGGTAATCGTACGGGTTGTCGGCGACGGCTGCAGACCTTCTTGCGTCTTGTCCGCATCCTTGAAGAACGTTATGGTTACTTGGCCTTGCCCCGGCGTTATCGTCTTCTCTTCGCCAGGCAACAACCCCTCGATGTTTATATCGCTAACGTCGAGGCTATCAATAAAGTGGTAAGCACCATCCCACTCGGACGGGAAGGTATCGACGACCACGGCCTTAGACAGACCCGCCTTCGGCACGGTGATGGTACCCACCCACGTGATTTCGCTCGTACTAACTGAGGTGTGGCTCTTCTTGATTTTGACTTCCTCGGCTGGACCGATAGTGATATCGCCGCCATCGCCGTTGCCATCATTCGTGAGGGTCACACTTGCACCAACCTGGTCTATCTTGCTTTGATCGACCTTCGTTTGATACTTGATAACGTAGCGATAGACCTCGGTATCTTCGTCCGGAATCGTATAGGTCCACGTCCAGGCGTTTGCGTGCATGCTCTCATACGATACCTGACGGGTACCGACCTTGGTGCCGTTCTTGTTGTAGACATCAACGGTAATCCCGTCGCCGTAGTAGGTCATGTATTCGCGCGAACCAGGGCCAATCGTATCGACTATTGGTGTTCCCTTGGCGGAGGCGAGCAACTCTTTGTTGTACTCGATTGTCCAGTCGATAATCTTGTTGCCTTGCCCGTCAGTCTGGTCGCTGACGGTGCCGTCACTCTTTCGCGTGGTGCGATAGTTGATCTCGTTATGGAACTCAGTCCGCACGGGATCGGGATGCGTCTTGGTTGTAGCAGCAAGCTTGTTCTTTGTCTGATCGACCGTGATTTTGCCATCATTTTCCAAGTCCTTGTCCAAGTGGACGTCGGCCTTGTAGGTAATGGTTATGACTTCGCCCTCCGTCATGCTGGGGAACGTATAGTCAAATGTCTTGCCCGCAGTATGGTTGTCCGTATATTGCGGCGCCGTTACTTTGCTGCTCGATACCTGTATGGACCCCGGCATCAGCGTAAGCGCTTGATCGCTGCTCGCAAACTCGTCCCACACATGAACATCTTCCACGTCCCCACCTGCCGCAGTAACGGTTACGACGTACTCCATCTGCATGGTGTCGGGATTGAAGGTGCCTCTCTTGCTTATGTTGACCGAGCCAGGCTCTGGCGGGTTGACGTTGACGATGCGCGCAACTTCGTCGTTGAACTTCTTGAAGGTCGCATTGCTCTCGAACTCGGCAAAGTAATATATGTGGAACGTAACGTCAGTTGCGTTCTCCAGATACTCGAACTCCGGATCGGTCGTATCGAACGTGACGCTCAGAGCACCGCTCGGAGAAATGCTGTAGTGGGCGGTAACCTCCTTGTCACCTTCATGCGTATGAACGGTGATTATCAATTCGTTGTTGCTTATGCCACCATCCAGAATCTTGACTCCCGCAGGCATCTGGTAGGTGAGCGTACCGCGATCGTTGAACTGATAGTCCGCGCCCTCGGAGAACCTCATGTCGATGGAATACCGCTGGCCTTCGACCGCCGTGTACGTTTGGTCCTCGTTCAGGACAAGGCCCGCGATAGTCACGTTCTCGAGGAAGTAATTCAAGTCCGTCTGTGTGGTCGCGTCATCCGTGACGTCGATGACGTACTTCGCGCCGTTCTTGAGGGTGACGGTGAGCGTCTCGTTCGTGTCGAACGGCTTGAGGCTGACGAGCTTCCAGTCGTCGCCGGCCTTCTCGACCTTGACGAGGGACTCGTCGGTGAACTCGACGTTGGCCACGTCGGCGACGTTGACGTCGATGCCCAGGATGGAGAAGAGCTCGCTCAGGAGGATGTCGCTCTCGCCGGCGATGCTGTAGGTGTACCCGTCGTAGGTGAAGTCGACGGTGTAGGAGAACGCGTAGATGCTGAAGTCCTCGACCACCATGGTGGCGGCGTCACCGTTCACCTGGGCATCAACCAGCTCGACGGAGACGTCGGACGCGGAGATGTCGTTGGCGCGGGCCGTGGTGCCGGCCTCTTCGATAACGTCTCCCGCCAGCGGAAGGTGTGTCACCGCAACGTCGCTGGTGTCCTCTGCTCCGAGGCCTTCCGTGATCTGGCCGCGCTTGAACTCGAAGTTCACGGTTACGGTGCCCTCGGCGGGCTGGACCTCGACCAAGTTACCGTCCTCGTCGGTAGTGAGGAAGGCGACGTCGTAGAGAAGCGTGTTCTGATCGTTGTAGGTGGTCTCGCTGTCGGACGCATCGTTGAGGGCGTCCATGTAGGCATCGTAATCGTAGGCAGGGGTCTTTGGCGTGACCGGGGTCACGACCAGGTCGACGCCCTTGGGCAGGGACGCGGGATCGGCGAGGGTAGCCGTCACCTTGACGGAGGCATCCTCAAAGGTGAAGGTCTTCTGTGTGTTGCGCTCCTCCGACTCGACGGCGTCAGCCTTCTCCTCGGACTTCTTCTCCTCGGACTTCTTGGCCTTATCGTCGGACTTGGCCTTCTCCTCCTCAACGGGCTTCTCGTCGGACTTGGCCTCTTCGACGGCAGGTTTCTCGTCCTTAGCGGACTTCTCCTCCTCGACAGGCGTCGTCTCGTCCTGCTTCTTGGGCTCGGTCTGCTCTTCGGCCTTCTTCTCCTCGGGAGCGGATTCCGGAGCGGGCTGCTTCTCGGGCTCGGTCTGTTCGGTTGTCTTCTCTCCCTCCGCCTCGGTGTGGGTGGCTTCGGGTTGCTGCTGGGATTCTGTCGTGGATTCCGACGCAGCAGCGGGCTTCTCCTCCGCAATGACGGAGAGGATAGCACCGTCCTTGAGACGGTCTTTCTCAACTATGTAGGTGCCATCCTCGCGGGGCGCTATCTCGTCACTCTTGCCGTCAGCATCGTACGTCACGCGCACGATCCTGAATCCATCGTTGGCATGCACGGAGAACACCATGTCGCTGTCCAGCGGCACGGTAAGGTCCTCCGCGTGTACTTCCCTACCAGCGTAGGCGAGTGCGGCATTCTGTAGGTGGAGTGTAATGATCGCATGAGTCGCTTGGGATTCTGCCTGTGCCTCAGGTGCCTGCGGCTCGGATTCGGGCGCGGGCTCTGGCTGCGTCTGCTGTTCCTCTGGGGTTTCTGTCGCGAGTTCCGGGGCCGCCTGCCCCTCGTCAGGTGGGGTCTGCTCCTCCTCAGGTGGGGCCTGCTGCTGCGCTGTCGCACTACCCATGAGGGTTCCTGCGCCCTCCTCGGCATGATTCACGGCCATAGCGCGGGCCTGTGCCGCCTGCTGCTGCGCCCACATTAGCCCCTGACTGGGCATGAGGCTCAACGCCATGGACATGGAGACCACGACGCTGAGAAAACGCGCCATGGGCCTACTAGTCTGCTTATGGTTCTTTTGCCTATCCATGGGTCCTCCCATCAACTTCGCGCATGATAAGGCCATCATACGCATATATATTCACGATTAATGATACACTGCCTTGTTTGCAAGGGCAAGGTAGCACGCTTTCATTTCCTCCTCGCATTCAAGTTTTTTTTGGGTCAATCCCAAAACCTGTAGGTTAGGGCGTTAGCCAGCCAGTTCCACATGGAAAGGGAGGCGGTCGTCCTCTAGAATCTTGCATCTTCCACAACGCAGGGTTCGACGAAGGGAACGACCGCCATGACCAGTTTAGC
>JAFWIE010000124.1 GCA_017533825.1 Atopobiaceae bacterium
TCATCACGAACTCGACACCTGCGGCTATCTGGCAGAACTTCCCGATGACGAGCCTGTCGCCATTCCACTCGTAGTGGTGCGTGACGTGGCTCTCGAATTGCGAGTCCGCGATGTAGGTGAAGTCTCCAACGACTATGTTCGAGTTCGTGATGGTCGGCTTCACATAGATCTCGTTCTCGTACCCAGCTATCGGATGGACGGCGTTCGGGTCTGGCGTCTTCCCGTTCTTCATCTGGCATACCTCGTAGAATCTGATTTCGATTGTTCTTCTCGGCATTTTAAGGCACGGGCGAGGTTGTGACGGTGGTGGATGCTTCATCAAAACGTGGAACACGGTGACGGAGGTGTCCGCATGAGCGTGAACGAGCTTGATGAATACTGGGTGCCGGAGCATGTGAAGGACTACCTTCGCAAGCTCGGGTTTGTTCTTCCCCTCGATGACATGGAGCCTTGGATACGCAGCTGGGATGACTGGATGGGGGCGCGTGGGGACTTCTACGACTACCGCGACAAGGACGGGCTCGGGCGGGTGTACGAGGTTCACCGGCGGTCGATTCACCCGGCAATGCGCGTCTGCAAGGAGTGGGGTTCTCTTCTTCTCAACGAAGAGGTCAAGGTCGTGTGCGAGGACCAGAAGGCTACCGAGTGGATAGACGGGTTCTTCTCCAACACTGGGTTCATGGCGCAGGCGCAGGACACCGTCGTTCAGGCGTTCGGGCTTGGTACCGGGGCTTGGGCGCTGTGGCTCGACCTCGACGGGAAGAAGGTCCGCGTCCGGCATTACGATGCACGGATGGTGATTCCCCTCACGTGGGATGAGGATGGCGTTACCGAGTGCGCATTTGTCACGCGGGCGTTCTATCGCGGAAAGGCCGTCGACCAGCTTCAGATGCATCTTCTCAGTGGTGTGGGCTTCTCAGCGAAGCTTTCCCCAATTTCACCTTCCGCACCTTCGCCTTCTGAATCTTCAGCAGACCTTTCCCACGACCTTGTCGGCATGGAAAGCGAGGGCACGTATCGGATCGTCACCGTGTGCTTCGACAAGGACGGCAACGAGCTCTCGCCCATGGGCATCGCCTCGGAGTACGACACGGGCTGTCCTTTCCCAACCTTCGGAATCGTCAAGCCCGCCGTCACCAACACGCGTGTGGACATGTCGCCGTACGGGCAGAGCGTGTTCGCTGATGCGGTGGACGCGGTGCAGGCCGTGGACCTCACCTTCGACGCGTTGATTAACGAGGTGGACGTTTCCAAGATGCGGGTGTTTCTCTCTGACGTGCTATTCGACCGCGAGAAGAGCGGTGACAAGACCATCTCCATCCCCTTCGGCAAGCAGGACTGTACGGTCTTCCGCAAGGTGATGAGCACCGAGGATTTGGTTCAGGAATTCGCACCCGCCTTGCGTACGGGCTCTCAGGTCGAGGCTTTCAGGATCGCGCTTCAGATGCTTGGTGACCTGACGGGGTTCGGCATCAGCTATTTCGACCTGGATGATTCGCGTGGATTTATCAAGACCGCGACAGAGGTGTCCTCGGACAACTCCGCGCTCATGAGGAACATCAGGCGGCACGAGAACGCCCTTGAGGGCGCTATAACGGACATCGCGCGGGCCGTCATGTGCGTGTCTCGTGGCTTTGGAGAGAGTATCCCTGACGAGGGCTCCGTGCGCGTGCAGTACGACGACTCCATCATCCAGGATACGGCTGCTGAGAAGGCGCAGGACATGGCCGAGGTGGGCGTCACGCTCGCGCCGTGGGAGTATCGATCCCGCTGGTACGGCGAGGACGAGGCCACCGCCCGCAGGCTCGCTGCCGAGATCGGCGCTGGCGGCTCCGTCGGCGGGAAGGGCTCCTCGTAGGCGCTCTCGGGTCGCTGGGGCGGGTCTCTGGCGGGGTTTCGTCGCAGGTGGGCATCGGTTTCGAGCTGCGTGTCGCGAGCCGGATGCTGCCGCGTGTGGGGCTGTCAGGAGCCCGTCTGCGATTGCTGGTGGAGCAAGTGCGGTTGGATTTCGAGTGGGGTTGTCACGGCCCTGTAGCGGCCTCCTGTGGAGCTTCGGCGTGACGGAAGCGGGACCGTAGGTGGGACAGCTGGTGGCTTGCGGTGACTGTCGGAGTGACGCCCGCGGGGTGCCTTTGCCGCCCGCGCTGGCTGATGGACTGGACGTACGCGGACAGCCCGGATAACGCAGCAGACCGGACGACCACGCGTAGGGTGTGTGCCGCTGGCCGGGCGTGACGCACGCTGACCACGCGCCCCCGTAAACCTTGCATTAGGCCAGACGGCGGCGTAGGGCGGGCTGAGCACGCGGCCGGAGGCAGACCGCGCCAGCGGGCTGCCGTAGGCGCGTATGCGAAGACCGCACGGAGCCGACGGCTGGCCGTACGGGAGACTTCCATGGGCGCGTGGGCGGCGTGTGGCACGAACGGCCCGAGCGCACACCCGGAGCGTGGGCGGCCGGGCTGCGGACAACCCGTTGTTGGTAGCGTGCGGCCAGGCCAGCAGCCAGGGATGGCGGCAAATAAATTCTGCAACGTGGCGCATGCAGGCTTGTCTCGGATTCTAACGACGGGAGACGCGCGTCTCTTCGCCACGGAGTTCTTGTTTCGGCCCTTCGCCTTGCCAATCGCGGTGTTTCTCGTCAGCGTCCGACCGACAGCGACAGATGGGACATTTCGCTCTGATAGAATGGCTTACGTTGTATTGCAACTGGCATTCTTTAGGAGCTGCGATGAAGTACTCTGAACTTGTGGATTCTGGTGCCACGCCTACGGAGATTCAGGAGTTTCTCGTCGACGGTGGGAATGTTCCGGTGACGCTTCGCATCCCGAAGAACCTTCGCGACTCGGCCAAGCAGGCGGCTTCCCTTTCGGGGCTCACCTTCACCTCCTTCGTGAAACAGGCTCTCATCGAGAAGCTTTCCTCGAAGAAGGGATAGCGCGATGGAGTTTCTTAGCAACGAGGGCGTAAACGCTTTAGGTGACAAGCTGCGATCTTCGCTTTCCAGCGGCGACAGACTTTCCATCATCAGCTCGTATTTCACCGTGTTCGCTTTCGGCGAGCTGAAGGACGAGCTTCTTCAGGTTGACGAGCTACGCTTCCTCTTCGACGAACCGACATTCGTGGAACAGATGGCCGAGCTGAAGGAGCCGAAGGAGTTCATGCTCTCGAAACGTGGACGCGAGCGCGGCATCGGCGGCACCGGCCTTGAGCTGACGCTTCGCAACAACCTGAACCAGCGGGCTCTCGCCCACGAGTGCGCGGAGTGGGTACGAGCCAAGGCGTCCTTCCGCTCCGCACGTTCGCGCGGCATGGTGCAGTCTGGCTCCGTGTACCACCTTTCGCATGCGGACGGCTCCGCAGACGGCTTCCAGGGATTCAACCTTCCCTTCACGCTCGAGGGACTGGGCTACGAGCGCAAGGCTGGCGTCGTGGGCGGCTACGGATCGTACTCGGGCGCTTCCGAGGCAGCCGGACTTAAGGCGATGTTCGACGGCGTATGGGACAACCCCTCCATGGTGGCCGACGTGACGGAGCGGGTCGCCGAGCAGATCGGGACGCTCTACCGCGAGAACGCGCCCGAGTTCGTGTACTTCCTGACGCTGTACCACGTGTTCCGCGACTTCATGGCGGACATGGAGGAGAGCGACCCCATCAAGCCGGGGCTCTCCTTCACGGACTCGATTGTGTGGAACAAGCTCTACGACTTCCAGCGCGACGCCGTCGTGGGCGCAATACGGAAGCTGGAGAAGTACAAGGGATGCATCATCGCCGACTCGGTCGGCCTGGGCAAGACCTTCGAGGCGTTGGCCGTCATCAAGTACTACCAGGAGCGAAACGACCGCGTTCTCGTGCTGTGCCCGAAGCGCCTTCGCGAGAACTGGACACTCTACACGGGAAACGACGAGCGCAACCCGCTCGTGGACGACCGGCTCAACTTCGACGTGCTGAACCACACCGACCTTTCCCGCTACACGGGCTTCTCGGGCGACATCAACCTGGAGACGCTCCGCTGGGGCAACTACGACCTCATAGTCATCGATGAGAGCCACAACTTCCGCAACAAGCCCACCGACCGGACGCAGCACAGCCGCTACGACCGGCTGATGGAGGACATCATCCGAGCGGGCGTGCGCACGAAGGTGCTCATGCTCTCGGCCACGCCTGTGAACAACAAACTCCTCGACCTGCGCAACCAGATAGAGATCATCACCGAGGGTGACGACGCCTACCTGGCCGAGACCGACGGCATCGGCTCCGTTACGGCGGTGTGCCGCCTGGCGCAGCAGCGTTTTGGGGAGTGGAGCGAGCTTCCCGACGAGCTTCGCACTACCGAGCGTTTCGTGGCGTCGGTGAACGCCGACTACTTCAAGCTGCTCGACATCCTCACCATCGCCCGCTCGCGCAAGCACATAGCCAAGTACTACCGCGACGAGACGGCCACCTTCCCGACGCGCCTCAAGCCGATATCGTTGCACCCGCGCTTCGACACGCAGGACGAGCTGCCGAGCATCGCCGACATGAACGACCTGATCGCCTCGCTCTCCTTCGCGCAGTACCAGCTGCTCTCCTACGTGATGCCGGGAAAGCAGAAGAAGTACGCCGACCGCTACGCCGACACGTGGGGCAACGACTTCGAGAGCCAGGTGAACCGCACGCACGCCGTGGCGAACCTGATGCGGGTGAACCTGCTGAAGCGCATGGAGAGCTCCATCAACAGCTTCCGCATCACGCTCGAGCGCGTGCTGGGCGGCACACGGTCGCTGCTCGACCAGCTGGACAACCTGAGCATGAACGCCACATACGAGGCCGACGAGCTGGCCGAGGGATTCGACGACGATGACGACGCCGAGGAGTTCGAGGCGGGCGGCAAGGTGCGCGTCGACCTGCGAGACGTCGACGCCCTGCGCCTGGGCCAGGACCTCGACTTCGACATCCAGATGCTCCGAGCCCTGCTGGCCTACGCCGACGCGGTGACGCCCGAGCGCGACGCCAAGCTCGTGAAGCTGCGCGACTTCATTGCGGAGAAAGTCAGAAACCCGTACAACCCCGGCAACCGCAAAGTGCTGGTGTTCAGCGCGTTCGCCGACACGACCGCGTACCTCTTCGAGCAGCTGGCGCCTTGGTTGAAGCGCGAGCTCGGCATCGAGTGCGCCGAGGTGGCGGGCAGCTCCAACCGGACCTACTCGATGAAGCTCCCCAGGACCACCTTCGAGAACATCCTCGCGAGGTTCTCTCCAGTCTCGAAGGAGCTGCCGGAGAGCCAGAGGGCGCTCGGCGAGATCGACGTCGTCTTCGCGACGGACTGCATCTCCGAGGGCCAGAACCTGCAGGACTGCGACTGCCTGGTGAACTACGACATCCACTGGAACCCCGTGCGCATCATCCAGCGCTTCGGCCGCATCGACCGCTTGGGATCGAAGAACTCCCAGATCCAGCTGGTCAACTTCTGGCCGGACATCGCGCTCGACGAGTACATCCAGCTGGAGGGCCGCGTGAAGGGCCGCATGGCGCTGCTCGACGCGTCGGCCACCGGCGAGGAGAACGTGCTGGAGGCCAAGGGCAACGGCGAGATGAACGACCTCAAGTACCGCCGCCAGCAGCTCCAGCAGCTCAAGAGCGAGGTGCTCGACCTCGAGGACATCTCGGGCGGCATCTCGATCACGGACTTCGCCTTCGACGACTTTCGCGTGGAGCTCCAGCGCTACGCCAAGGAGCATCCCGGCGCGCTGGAGAACTCGCCGGCGGGACTGCACGCCGTGGCCCCCATCCCCGACGAGCTTCGCAGCGACGTGAAGCCAGGCGTGGTCTTCTGCCTCAAGCAGAACGACGAGGGCAACGATCCCAGGGACACGAACCCTGTCTTCCCGTACTACGTGGTGTACGTGTCGGCTGACGGCGAGGTCATGACGAAGCACACTCAGCCCAAGCCTGCGCTCGACATCATGCGCGCCGTCTGCTCGGGGCACCCCGAGCCCATCGCCGAGCTGTGCCGCGAGTTCAACCGCGAGACCCGCGACCGGACGAGGATGGACGCCTACACCGACCTGCTCGACGACGTGGTGGCGGCCATCACCGGAACGCAGCAGGACAAGGGGATCGAGAGCCTGTTCAGCCTGGGAGAGGTCGGCAGCGGCACCGTCATGGGCTTCAACGACTACTCGCTGGTATGTTTCGCGGTGCTGCGATGAGCGGCGTCGACTGGAACGGGATCCTGCGCCTGCCCGAAGCGGCGATCGCGGGATGCCGCCGCATCCCCAAGACGGTGCTCGTCAAGCAGGCCATGCTCACCAAGACCGAGCAGAGAAGGCTTGACAAGGTCGCGCGTCTCGAGCACTTCGCCACGGTCCAGAAGTCCACGACGCGCATCCCGCCGTACGAGGACGACGAGCGCAACGTGCAGAGCGTAGTCTTCCTCCGCTGCGAGATGGCGGTCGGAACCATGGCCGTGGCGGAGGTGGCGGAGCTCGTGCACAAGTGCTTCCCGAACCCGACGGTGCTCCTAATCGAGGCGGGCAACCGCGCGTGCGTGTCGGTCGCCCTCACGCGAAAGAGCCATGCCGAGCAGGGCGCGACGGTCATCGACCGAATCGAGACGACAGGCGCGTTCGACCCGTATAGTCCGGAATATGCGGACTTCCTAGGCGCGCTGGCGTTCGAGCGGCTCTCGCAGGGCGATCTCTGGGAGTACCTGCTCGACATGGCGCGCGCCGTAGCGCTGTCCCGCGCGATCGGCGGCCTGGGGTTCTACCCCAGCTGTTCCGCGCAAGAACGGGAACAACTGATTGTCCTTACGTCGCGCTACGATGAGCTGGGATCCTCCGTTAAGCGGATGAAGGAGCAACGACGGTCGAAGGACATAACGCTCAACGAGTCCGCAAAACTGAGGATGGAAATGAAGGAAGAGGAGCGACGCCTGAGAGCGATCGCCGATGAGATAAAGGAGATTTGCAATGGCTGATATCGAGAAGGTGGACCTCGAATCGGAAAACCTGATTGACGACCGTCTGAGAATGCTCATGTACGGTAAGGAAGCAAGCAACCGAAAACAAGAGATAGACCGCCAGCACTACACTATTCCGAACCAAAGACCAAAAGATAAGCATTGTGGGAAAATCTAAACTTTTGGATTTTCCTACAATGCCAACTACGGCGGAATCCCTCCCACTCCTTATATCTTTCTGTATACATTGAATTTGTATTTAGTAAAATGCAGACAACACCACGGATCGGCTTTTGGTTGGACAATTCCAACCAAACACCACAGCAGACAGCAGAAAACATTCTGAACGCTAGGAAGCCGGTATGATTGTTACATATAAGGGGAAGAAAAATTTCTTTTAGGTACTTGCTTTCCTAAAACTGATGTGATACAATGATTTAATCCAGAAAAGGAGTAAAAAATATGCGGCAAGGTATTCTTAAATAAAACTATAATCAAATAGTGGGAACAAAGGATTATGATAGCTCCTTTTGTAGGGGCTTAGTTTTTTGTACCCAATTTAAGA
>JAFWIE010000065.1 GCA_017533825.1 Atopobiaceae bacterium
AGCAGCTCCGTCGCGCCGGCTACGGATACCCAGACGACGAGTACTTCTTCCTCAAAATCTTCGACTCGAGCAGGCGCTACTCACCTGGCAGGGAAACGTTGGCGGCATAGCGGTCACCTACAGGTTTTAGGACTGAGCCATAGTTATGCAGCAGCCATTCGTGTGCCATGTCTTCTGCCGTGCGGTACGACTGCATGTCTTTACCATGTATGGGATGCTCGTCGATGAGTGCCTGGCAAATCGTCGTGATGTCGGCCTCGTTGCTGATGCGGTACGAGTCATAAACCTTCCAGTTGTCCTCGGTGTATTGCGCGCTAAACTCGCTGCCCGCGTAGTCGAAGGCATAGGTGCTCCCGTCTCCGTATACATCACGCAACGCAATGTCTGTCGTGTCGGTAAGCAGGGCGTCCTCGGTGGTCGAGGCTTCGGTTGGGCCGTTCGTGGTCGCAGGTGCATCGGAGACAGCGTAGATAAGGACCTCGTGTACCTCTTCATCGTATCCCTCGTAGAAACCGACTGGCATGCCGAGCACGATTTGCGCGCCGCGGTTGTAGCTAACCAGCATCTGGCCGGACGCATCGTCGAAGCTGATGCCTTCAATCTCACCTTGTAGTGGCACGTCATCGAGGGTGCGCTCGAGCGAGACCGTTGCGGCAGTCGACGCGGTGTCGGCGGAGCACCGGTAGACGTGGTCGGACTCCCCGGCATCTGCCGTGCCATCGTCGGCGGTGAGGTAGAGCCAATCGCCTCGACAGGCTATGCCTTGAATCCACTGGGGAGGTGCCTGCAGATGAGTCTTGCCTACGTACTCTCCCGTCTCCAGCGAATAACGATAGAGATAGCGACCGCTCTCGCCGTCGGCCCACGAGCACATCCAGATTGTCTGTCGTTGCGGATCGACAGCGATGCCGGATACCTCCGTCTGCCCACTTTCCTCCGCAAAGGGGTAGGTACGTGTGAGTTCGAGCGTCTGTGCGTCGTAGACCGCAATCTGTATGTTGCGTGCTTCTCCGTCGAGGAAATGCTCAACGCCCGCGTAGATTTCTCCGCCATATGCGTCAATGTCGCCGATATGGTTGACTTCAGCCTCGAAGCCTTCAAAGGGATTTGTGGCACTCGCCTCGAGCTCCCATTGCGCTCCATAGCGAGAGAGCGTCGTGCTGCCACTCACAAAGTAGTGACCGTCTGCATACGCGATGCCTTGTCGACCATCGACTTGATGTGCTTCTTGGAAGGTGTATGAGTGCAGCGGAAACATCTGGCTGGCATCCGCCTCGGGTCTGCCGGGGGTGGTGATGGGTGCGGGTGCCACATCGACACGGGTCGTGGCGTCCACACCTGGCTCCGTGGGAGAATTCGCACTTGTGGCGGAGCACCCAGCGAGTTGTGACATCATGGCAGCGCTTGCTATGCCAGCGGCGACGATTCGTCGTGCCAATTCTCGTTGTGACGTCAACCATTTGAGAAATACCAACATTTGCGTGTCCTCTCTTCGGGTGGTGCACTCTCCGTAAGACTGTATCACGGAAAGAGGAGAAGAATATGCTATACGATGTGAGAGAGCGCAGGCACTCGATACTGGTGAACGAGAGGGAGGGAACAGATATGTTCAAGCAACAGATTGACCTGCCGGGGGTGAATCACGCTCGCGAGCTTGGCGGCTATGCCATTGGGAATCAGCGCATCAAGTCGGGTGTCTTGATAAGAGCAGGCGCGCTTACGAATGCGGAGCCAGAGGCGCTGGCAAGGCTTCGCGACATCTATCATTTGCAGACCTTGGTGGACTTTAGGATGAGTACTGAGCAGCAGAACAATCCGGACCCCGAGGTTCCGAGTGCTAGAAGGATACAGCTTCCCGTCATGGAGATGGAGGATTTCGCCATTCCTGAGGGCATTGACCCCAGATATCTCGAGCTGTTGAATGACCCAGTTGGAAACAGGATGCGGCTCTTTGATATTTCGTATGAGTATGGCATGCTGGGCCCCCAGGTCTACGTGGACTTTCTGCTAAGTGAGAGAGGCAAGGTCGCTTATAGAGGCTTCTTCCAGGAACTCTTGGCGTTGGACGATGGCAGGGCGATTCTTTGGCACTGCACCGACGGCAAAGATCGTACGGGATGCGCCGCAATGCTCGTGCTCAGCGTCTTGGGAGCGAGCCGTCAGACGGTGCTCTCGGACTATCTTCTCACCAACGAATACAATGAAAGTGCAGTGGAATCGGTGCGGCAGATTGTGGCTGCCTGCCCGATGCCGGATGACAAGCGCGACGCACTGCTCTTCTTCAGCGGTGGCGTGGCGGAGGGATACATGACTCATGCGATGGATACCTTGGCAGAGCGCTATGGTAGTGTGGATGGTTATCTTCGCGAGGAGCTCGGTGTGGGGGAGGACGAGCGTCAAGCCCTTCGGGATAAGTTTCTGTATTAAAAGCTGTGGAACATGTGAAAGAGAGTCAGGAGACGATGATGAAGACACGGACAGAGGGCGATAAGGTTTATGTGGAGCTGGCTGGCAGGGTGAACTCTGCCAATTCGTTTGAGGTAGAGGCGCAGCTCCGCGAGATCGTGCAGGCGGCCGGAGGATCAGAGGTCGTTGTGGATGCAAGCGAGCTCGAATACATCTCTAGTGCGGGTCTGCGCGCGTTGCTCAAGTTGCGCCGTCGCCAAGGTAGCCTGAAGGTCGTGGAAGCAAACCCAGACGTATACGAAATCTTTGAGGTGACGGGCTTCACCGAGCTTCTCGACGTCGAGAAGCGCTTGCGCAAGATTTCAACGGATGGTTGCGAGCTCATTGGGCGCGGTGGCAACGGTGCGGTGTATCGCCTGGACCCCGAGACCATTGTCAAGGCCTACTACAGCTCTACCGAGACGCCGGAGAAGATACAGGCAAGCCGACGCTCAGCTCAGAAGTTACTTGTACTAGGCATACCCGTTGCCATTGCCTTCGATGTCGTACGGGTCGAGGGTGGTTATGGGTTGGTGTATGAGCTTTTGGACTGCAAGACCGTTGGCGAACTCATCCATGAGGACCCGTCGAGCATCAACCACTGGGCTCGGGAGGCGGCCGAATTGCTCAAGCAACTCCATGCCACCGAGGTACCGGTGGGCACTTTCCCTGACGCACGTGACTCCGGACATCGCTGGGTCAACGTAGCCCAGGATGTGCTTGATGAGGATACTCAAGAACGTCTGCATCGCATGTATGATGCCATGCCTGTCCAGAATACGTTGGTACATGGTGACTACCACGTGGGCAACATGATGGTGCAGGGTGACGAGATTGTGCTCATCGACACGGATGACGTGGCTCAGGGCGACCCGATTATCGACATGGCGGGCATGGAACTCACCTTTGGCTTCATCACCACAGATGATTTGGCCATGTCTACTTTGGGAGCCACAGTTGACGAGGTGAGACGCTATTACGACGCGTTCATCAAACATTATTACGGTACAGACGACGAGGCATTGCTCCAGCGTTATGCCTATCCGCGCAAGTTGCACGCTATGGTGAAGTTGCTCTATGGGATGTGCAAGACGGAATCCCTGCCGCAGGAGGTTAAGGACCAGCACATACCTCGGATGCGCGCCGGGCTCCTACAGCTCATGGATGCGATGGGTGTGTAGAGTCTGGCTGGGAACGACGTGCGAGATGGCCACGTGCTCAGCGAAAGAAGGGCGCCGCAAAGGGAAGTCCCTTTGCGGCGCCAGCAAATTGCGTCTATGTGGCGGTATTACGTCAGGTCGAGGTAGAGCTGACGATACTGCTCAGCGGACTTCGCCCACGAGACGTCCTTCTCCATGTCGCGGATGACCATGCGGTCCCAGCTCTCGCGTGCCTCGAAGTACAGCGTCTTCGCGCGGTTGATGGCGTCGTAGAGCAGGCCAGCGTCGTAGCGGTCGAAGGTGAAGCCGTTGCCGGTGTCCTCGAACATGTTGTACGGCTCGACGGTGTCCTTCAGGCCACCGGTCTCGCGCACGATGGGGGCGGAGCCGTAGCGCATGGAGATGAGCTGCGTCAGGCCGCAGGGCTCGAACTTGGACGGAACGAGGAAGGCGTCGCAGCCGGCGTAGATCTTGTGCGAGAGAGCCTCGTCGTAGGCGATGTAGGAGCAGACCTCGCCCTTGTGCTCGTTCTCGAGGTTACGGAAGGCGTTCTCGTACTCGGCGTCGCCGGTGCCCAGAATGACGAGCTGGGTGTTGCCGTCGATGAGGCTCGAGGCGATGGAGCTCACGAGGTCGAGGCCCTTCTGGTTGGTGAGACGCGAGATGAGGCCGATGACGAACTTGCCCTCGTCCTCATAGAGGCCGAGTGCCTTCTGCAGAGCGACCTTGCTAGCCTTCTTGCCCTCGATGGCGTTCTCGATGCCGTAGGGAGCGTCGAGCAGCTTGTCGGTCGCAGGATTCCAGATGTCCACGTCGATGCCGTTGACGATGCCGCGGAGCTTGCCGGAGTGGTGACGCAGGTGCGCGTCAAGGCCCTCGCCGTACTCGGGCGTCTGAATCTCGCCTGCGTAGGTGTTGCTCACCGTGGTGATGGCGTCGGAGTACGCAAGGCCGCCCTTGAGCATGTTGGCCTCGGTCCACTCTTCCTGTAGGGCGCCCATGTTGAAGGCGCTGTCGGGCAGGTTGGACCAATACTTGAGCGTGGGGATGTTGTACTTGCCCTGGAAGCGCAGATTGTGGATGGTGGTGACCACCTTGGAGCGCGCAAGGTCGGTGCCTGCGAACATCTCGCGCAGGTACACGGGCACAAGGCCAGCCTGCCAGTCGTGGCAGTGGATGATGTCGGGAATCCAGTCCATGTAGTTGAGGGCAGCGAGTGCGGCCTTGCCGAAGTAGCAGAACTTGGGGATGTCGTCCACGAGGTTGGTGTAGGGGTTGCCACCCGCGAAGAACTCCTCGTTGTCGATGAAGTCATAGACGACGCCGTCCCACACGTACTCCATGATGCCCACGTAGAACGAGCGGCCGTCGGAGCACAGATCCATGTCGAAGGAGCCACGATAGACCATCTTCTCCTTCCACTCCGGCTTGATGATGCCGTAGTTGGGGAGGATGACCTTGACGTCGCAGTTGAGCTTGACGAGTGCCTTCGGCAGTGCGTACATGACGTCGCCCAAGCCGCCGGTCTTCACGAACGGATAGCACTCGGAACCGATGAAGGCTACGCTGCGACGCGGTTCGGGCATCGGTGCGGGCGCGGGCTCGGGCTCAGGAGCGGGAGCGGGCTCGGGCTCAGGAGCGGGAGCGGGCTCAACCTTGACGACAGCCTCGGTGACCTTGGCCTTAGCGTCCTCGACAACCTCTTCGGCCTTTGCCTTAACGTCCTCAACGGCCTCCTCGGCCTTGGCCTTGACGTCGGCGGCCTTCTTGGTGACGCGCTTGGTGGTCGTGGTCTTCTTTGCGGCCGGCTTCTTTGCGGCGGGGGCCTTCGTGGCGGCTGCCTTCGCGGTGGTGGCCTTCTTTGCCGTGGTCCTGCGCGTGGTCGTCTTCTTTGCGGCAGGCTTCTTTGCGGGGGCCTCGGTGGCCTCGGCGACGGCCTCTACCGGCTCTTCGGTCTTCTTGGTTTGCTTAGTGGGCATCTTGCTTCCTTCCGTTGACTGCGGGCTTACGGTTCCGCCCATACGATATGAGCTTTGCGAATCCTTGACACCACGTCGACTACTTTTCGGTGAATACCGAGAATGCGTAGGCGACTGGGCGCAAGGGCAAAGAGGGGATTGTACCAGACTGGTTCTTACTCGGCAGCGGCAAGTGAGCCGGTGGCGCCTATCTCGTCGAGCATTGCGACGCGACGGGCATGATGTCCGCCCTCGTACTCTGCGTCAAGCCACGAGTCCACGATGAGCTTGGCCATCTCGTCGCCCACGACGCGTGCGCCGAAGGCGATGATGTTCGCGTTGTTGTGCCGCTTGGAGAGTGCGGCGGTGTAGGGCTCGGAGCACACGCATGCACGCACGCCTTTGACCTTGTTTGCCGCAAGGCTGATCCCGACGCCGGTGCCGCAGATGAGCACGCCGCCGTCGACCTCGCCCGCCGCTACGAGTTTGCCCACACGATAACCGCTGATGGGATAGTCAAAGCTCTCTGTGGAGTCGGTGCCAACGTTGATGACCTCGATTCCACGCTCTTCGAGATGGGCCATGATGATGTTCTTGAGGTCTACGGCGGTGTGGTCGTTACCGATTGCGAGCTTCATGGGCAAGTCCTTTCGTAGGGAGTGTGAAGCATGCTCCATGATACACTCTAACGAGCGATTATCACCTCCATAGAGCCTCTCTCGAAAGGCGCATCATGATAAAGCTCGCACTCACCGACTTGGACGACTCGCTCATTCGCGTTGGGCTCCCGCACGCCACGCGCCATGCACTGGATGCTATCCATGCCATGCTCGACGCGGGGTTGCGCTTCGGGCCTTGTACGGGACGCGTGCCGTGGGACCTGCACCTTCTCTTCGCGGAGGACAGCGCCGCGTACCGCACGGGCGTTACCGTCAATGGGCAGCTGGTGTATATCGACGGCGAGCTGGTCTTTGACAAGCCCATTCCGCATGAGGGTCTCCAGAAGGTTGCAAACACGGTGTATGACTTCCCGGGCACGGCACTCATGATCAACGACTTCGGCAACCGATATTCCGTGGGAATCTCCGCGCAGGAGATTGGTCAGTACTATGCGGCATTCGGCCGCATTGGGAAGGTTCGCGTGCGCATCCCGGAGGATCGTCCCATATACAAGGCAAACATCCGTGTGGTAGGCGACAAGAAGCGTCTCCACGAGGTTCGACGGCAGCTCATGCATCTGGTCCCCGAGCTGGACTTCGTGTATCCCAATCCACACGTCAACTACATCGACGTCGCGTCGAAGGGCTGGAGCAAGGCGAAGGGTGTGGAGGTGCTCGTACGCGAGTTGGGCATCGGGCTCGACGAGGTCGCCGTCTTTGGTGATGCTGAGAATGACCTCGACGTCCTGAAGTACGTGCCGAACTCTGCGGCCATGGCAAATGCGACGCCGGCCGCGGCGGAGGCGGCGCGTTGGCACATAGGCCCGAGCGCAGACGACGCCGTGGCCGATGCCCTTCTCGACATCGTGGAGGCTGCGCGCACGGGCGAGATGCCCGCATACATGCACGACTGAGGCTCGCCGCGGGATTGCCTCCCGGGGTGGCCGCGCATAGAAGGAAGACGACATGATTAAGCTCGCACTTACCGACCTCGACGACACGCTCATCAAGAACGGCATGCCCCGTGCCAGCGACAAGGCACTTGCGGGCATCCATGCCATGCTTGATGCGGGCCTACACTTTGGTCCCGTGTCTGGTCGTATCCCTCGGGCGATGGGCTGGATGTTCAACGATGATGAGGCATGCTATGCGACGGCCGCCCTCTCGAACGGTCAGATGATCTATCTCGATGGCGAGCTGGTGCACGTGGAGCGGCTCGACGGTGCTGAGCTCAACCGTGTTGCCGAGGTTCTCTCGCGCATTCCGCAAGCAGCGCTCACGGTCTACGATGTGAATGCGCCGGTGGAGGATGAGGCGGGGTACTTCGTTTCGCCCGATGCGGAGCACCTTGCCGGGTGTCGCGAGTGCTTCAAGCACATCAAAGGGGGCGTGAGTCGCTTGGTGGATCCGACCTACGTCAAGGCAAACATATGGTGTGCGGGGAGTCGCGATCACATCACCGAGGTGCGCGACATGCTGCGGGAGGAGTTCCCCAGCATGGACTTCGTGTTCCCTAGCCCGACGGCCCCGCTCATCGACATCTCACCGGCAGGTTGGAGCAAGGGAACGGCGGTGCGATTCCTTGCCGACGAGCTCGGCATCGGCTTGGACGAGGTGGCAACGTTCGGCGACTCGGAGAACGACCTCTCGATGATCGAGGCAGTGCCCAATGCGGTCGCAGTCTCGAACGCGACCGACGAGGTGAAGCGCGCGGCGCGCTGGCACATAGGCTCGAGTGCAGACGACGCGGTGGCCGACGCCCTCGCTCAGATTGCCGAGGCTGCCTCCACAGGCTCCATGCCTGCGTTCATGCAAGACGCAAAGTGAGGCGAGCCGATCTATGAAGAAACCCACACCAACTGACGTGCTCGAATACGGTGGCGTGGTGGTGTTCCTGCTGGCCATCCTGCAAAGCTGGGACGCCATCGTCGGATTCATCAGCATCGTGCTTTCCGCCATCGTGCCGTTGGTGCTTGGTGCATGCATCGCCTATGTGGTGACCATTCCCACCAACTTCTTCGAGCGCCACCTGTTTCCAAACAGCACGTCCGAGCTCGTCGTGTCGATGCGACGTCCGCTGAGCCTCGTCATAGCTGTCTTTCTGCTCCTTACGGTGCTCGTTCTGGCATCGTCTGTGTTCATACCTGCATTCGTTGAGACCATTACGATGGTACAGTTGCGCAGCGACGAGTTCGTTGAGGCAATTCTCAAGCAGCCTGTGATGAAGCCGTTCGAAAGTGCGATCACCGACTTTCTCAAGGGTGACCTCGTCACGAGTCTCAAGAGTTTTGACGTCATGGGTGTCGCGAATCAGGCTATGGGAGGTACCTTTGCCTCGATTGGTGCCCAGGTGTTCAATGTGGTCAGCACTGTCATGACGGGTTTCTTTGGCATCCTCTTCTCGTTCATCCTGCTCACCGATACTACCGACGTGTGGACCAGGGTCATGGAAACCGTGATGAGCTATCTGGGACCGAGGAAGACGGAGCGCATCGCGCTGGTGCTTGGCGTGGCGGATATATCGTTCCACAACTTCATCGTGCGCCAGTGCCTTGAGGCGGCCATTTTGGGGACGGTCGGTACGATGACGTTGCTGCTGACGCAGTTTGACTATGCGTTGGGCGTGGGTGTCTTCATGTTCCTGGCGGCGCTCATTCCCATCGTCGGGTATCCGGTAGGCTTGCTCGCGGGGGCGTTCATGGTGGCCATCGCCAATCCGTGGACCGCGTTGCTGTACGTTGTGGTCGTTGCTGCGGTGCAGATGCTCGAGGCGACATTCGTCTTGCCACATGTGGGGGATCCGCGAACCGTCTTGCCACCGGTATGGACGACGGTGGGCGTGACCATTGGTGGTGGCGTTGGCGGATTCGTGGGAATGCTCGTTGCCATACCGATGTGCGCGACGGTTCGGCAGCTCATTCTCATCGATGCGAAGCGGCGGCAGGCTGCCGCGGAGGTGGAAGCCGACAAGAAGGCCTGATATGAGAGATTGGTTGTCAAGCAGTAAGTGTTCCCAAGGCCCGCGTCACACGGACCCTTCACGAGCGATTCCGTTGTCTACGCCCTCCCGGCGCCGGCACCGTCTCTGGCATGGTCCCAAAGACGCGCGTGTGC
>JAFWIE010000066.1 GCA_017533825.1 Atopobiaceae bacterium
GGCGACTCCGTCACCCTCGTCTGCCGGCCGAGGCGCTTCGGCAAGACCCTCAACCTCGACACCGTGCGCTGCTTCCTCTCGACGGAGTTCGCCGGGCGCGGCGAGGAGCTCTTCGGCGGGCTCGACGCGTGGGCCGACCCCGCCATGCGCGCGCTGCAGGGCACGGTGCCGGTGGTGGCGATGAGCTTCGCGCGGGTGAAGGGCGAGACGCTCGCGGAGACGCTTGACGGGCTGCGGCGGGTCATACGCACGGCCGTGCGCGCCCACGACTACCTGCGCGGCTCCGGCGCCCTCACCGACGACGACCGCTCCTTCCTCGCGCGCGTCTCCGACGACATGCCCACGAGCGTGGCCGTCGACGCCGTCAACCAGCTCTGCTCGATGCTGCGCCGCCACCACGGCGTCGCGCCGGTGGTGCTCCTCGACGAGTACGACGCGCCCATGGAGTGCGCCTGGACCCACGGCTACTGGGACGGGGCCTCCGGCTTCATGCGCCAGCTGATGAACGCGACCTTCAAGACGAACCCTGCGATGGGCCGCGGCCTCATCACCGGGGTGACGCGCGTCAGCCGAGAGTCGATCTTCTCCGACCTCAACAACCTCAACGTCGTGACGGCGTCGACCCCGCTCTACCAGGAGTCCTTCGGCTTCACGCAGGGCGAGGTGGACGCGGCGCTCGAGGAGTACGGGCTCTGCGACGCGGCCGGCGACGTGCGCGACTGGTACGACGGCTTCACCTTCGGCGGCATCGGGCACATCTACAACCCTTGGTCGGTCACCAAGTTCCTAGAGAGCGGGGGCTTCTTCGACGCCTATTGGGCCAATACGAGCGGTAATGGGCTCGTCTCCGAAGTCGTGCGTCGCGGTGACAGACGGCTCAAGTCCGACTTCGAGAAGCTACTCTCCGGCGGCGAGGTCGCCAAGGTCATCGACGAGCAGGTGGTCTTCTCCGAGCTGGGGAGGAGACCCGGCGCCGTGTGGGCCCTCCTGCTGGCCGCCGGCTACGTCACGAGCCCGGGGCCGGTGCCCGAGTTCGTGGCGACCACGCCCCGACGCCTGCGGCTCACCAACAAGGAGGTGCGAATCTGCTTCGACCGCATGGCGGAGGACTGGTTCGGCGAAGCCGAGGCCGACTTCGATGACTTCGCTGCCGCGCTGCTCCAGGGCGACGCCCGGGGCGCCACGAGGGCGCTCGCCGACGTCACCCTCTATTGCATGAGTTCCTTCGACGGGGCGCATCGGCCCGCCGAGCGCGAGCCCGAGCGATTCTACCACGGCCTGGTGCTGGGCCTCCTCGCCCACCTGCGCGGCCGCTGGTCCGTGGAATCGAACCGCGAGAGCGGCTTCGGGCGCTACGACGTGGCGCTCGTGCCCACCGACGGGGCGGCGGGCACGGACCCCGCCGTCGTGATGGAGTTCAAGGTGTTCGACCCAGACGAGGAGGCGACCCTCAAGGACACCGTCGCCCGAGCAAAGGCACAAATCGAGGAGAAGTCCTACGTTTCTAGCCTCGTAACGCGCGGCATCGCCCCCGAGCGCATCCGAGCCTACGGCATAGCATTTCGCGGCAAGGAGGTACTTGTCGGTTGACGACTCGTCTCCTTACTCAGAAGTGAGATGGTTTATCATTTATGGAAGTATATGGCACGTAGGAGTGGGGCGGTCAGACACGCCTCTCTCTACACAGCAAGGTACGGCGAACCGTAGAAAAGAGTGCGTCAATGAACTACCGAGACCTAACTGACGAGCAGAAGGCCAAGATCTCTGGCAAGACGCCTGAGGACCTGTTCAGCATCGCCAAGAATGAGGGAGTCGAGCTCAGCGAAAAGGAAATGGAACCATCGCGGGTGGCAGGGACTGGAAGGTGGCCGAATGCCCCAAATGCCACCGTGAGGAGATTGGACACCCGGGTGAGTTGTTCACGTGCCCTCGGTGTGGCACCAAATTCATGCCTTAGGCGATAACAGTCCCCTGTTCTCCCGAAAGAACAGGGGACTGTCCTCTTTTGCGTCATGAGCCAGTCTGTCGCCATTAGCCCGCTTCTGGAATGCCTCACCCTTGGCAAGGTCATCCAGCCAAAACGCAGTCGCTACATGTAGCGATCGAGGAGCTGGTCGATCTCGCGCATGCGCTTTACGCGCGGGTCGCGGATGAGCTTGCCCCGCGTCATGACCATCTGTACATCCCGCAAGGCGGCGAGGTTGTCGAGCGGGTTGTCGCGCACCACGATCAGATCGGCAGACTTCCCGCGCTCAATGCTGCCCACGTAGTCGTCCAATCCGAGTATTTGCGCATTCCCCAAGGTCGCCAGGTGCAGCGTCTGCTGCGTTGGGGCCTCCACGTACTTGTGAAAGAAGCAAAGCTCGCGCCAGAAGTTGTAGTGCGTCACAAACGGGCAGCCCACGTCGTTGCCAATTCCCACGGGAATGCCCTCGGCAAGACACGTCTTTGCGCCGCTCACCACGCCGTCCTTCACGATCCGCCCGTTCGCCTTCGCAAACGGCGCTGCATGGCTCTCCTCGAGCTCAAACTCGGCATAAGGAACAAAGGGCGAGCACGTGCACACGTATGCCGCGCCGCGCTCCTTGAACAGGGACACGAGCTCTTCGTCGAGTCGCGCGCCATGCTCAATGGTGTCCACACCGTTTTGCAGGGCAACGCGCACCCCCTCAGTGCTCTCAACGTGAGCGGCAACCACGAATCCAAGCCGGTGCGCCTCGTCGCATGCAGCCTTCACGATCTGGGGCGGCATACGCAAAACGCCTGGTTCTCCCTCATCAGAGGAATCCATAACGCCACCCGTAATCATGAGCTTGATGAGGTCGGGATTGGTTGCGGCAATCTGTCGCACGTGCTCGACGGCCTCTTCGGGCGAGGACGCCTCCGTCGCTATGGAGCCCGCAAAGTGCCCACCTGGTACTGATATGCCCATGTTGCCCGCAACGATGCGCGGACCCACTCGCTTGCCGCTCTCTATCTCGTCTCGCACCACCGCGTCGAAGTCGAGCACACCACCAACCGTGCGAATCGTGGTTACGCCGCTCATGAGCATGGTCCTTGCGTATCCGGCAACCATCTCCTTGGCCGCAGCACGCACAGCAGGATTGCCGGTGAGAAGCTGGTAGAGCTTCGTGTAGTCCACAGCCTTGTCGGACGACTTTGGCGGCTTGCCGCTCAACGCCAAATGGACGTGAATGTCAATGAGGCCGGGAAGCACGTACGCACCCTCAAGATCCACAGGTTCGTACCCACCCACGGGCTGACCTTCTGGAACGATATCCATAATGCGTCCGTCTGCGACAAGAATTGCTTTGCCCTCGACTGGCTGCATGTCCCGCGTGCCGTCGAGTATGATGCCATTGCGTAGAACGTGTTTCATTTGATGCCCCCTCTTTCTGCCGTGGATGTGTGAGCGCCTGGAATCGCAATTACCCGTTCGTATTGTGACAGACACCATCGTCAAAAACCCGTGGTCAGGCATCCGTAGCGGTTCCTCGCGGATGACCAGCTCAAAGACCGCTACGGAGGATACGTGGCATTGGAGGCCGCCTCATCAAAGAGCGGCATCGTGATTGCAGCCATGCTCTCGGCGAGCTCGTCGGGGTCATCAACGAAGTCGCGTGCCGCCCAATACTGAATGCAGTTAAAGATGATTCCGTTCCACGCCATAACGCGCAGGGCTTGTTCCTCGTCACGCATGGTATCGATACTGCGATTGATCTGGCCCAGCATCTCCATTCCCATGCCCGCCTTAAGGAGCAGCGGTATCTTGTCCCGATGGTGATGGACGGTTCGCAGGATGACGTGCCAGTTAAGCGCGATGTCCGTCCCCATTGCCGCACTCACGTCCTCGGTAATCGCCCGAATATCGTCTGCGAGCACATCGGTCACCAGGTAGTAGTTCTTGTAAAAGGCACCGCGCGACACCCCAGCCAGCCGGATGAGGTCGACCACCTTAATGTCGCGAATGTCTCTTGTCTCCAAAAGGCGATAGAGCGCTTCGCGCAGCGATTCGACAATGACGCGGTGCGACTCATCGTTTGCTTTCCGCAGGTTCTCTATACGCTTGTCTGTATTCGGCGTAGACAAATGTCACTCCTTTGTTTACGCAGGTCTTTCTCGTGTTGACGTCAACCATGTGTCTCATTATGTTATAGGCATGAACAGTTGTCAACGCCGAACGAAAGCAATATGCCATGTGTAAACACAGCATGCTCTTTAACCCGCTGAGCATTGGGAATGCGAAGATTCCCAACCGCATCGCACCGGACGGCAGGGCTATCTCTGCGTCGCTATGATGCGTTCGAGGGCAGCCCACCTGCTCAAGCTCGTAGCCATGGGCATTCCCGAGGCGTTGGCTGAGGGCGTCATGACCTTTCCCCTCTATGTGTTCACGGCGCTCTTTGCCCAGCACTAGTGCTCGTACCTGGCGGCGGATCCGCTGTGGTCGCCCTTGCATTTTTGACGACCATAGCGCCTGCTTCCCTTGGCTACGTGATCTGGCTTCGCAGCAAGAATCCCTACAAGAACGTCCGCATGTTTGTGGGCGACCAAGCCCCTCGGGAATCCACGCTCTTCGCCGCGAGCGTTCTTGCGCTCACGCTTTGCGTCCGCCTTTTTCGGCAGACCGCAAGCATGTGGGCTGTCGCACTGCTGCCGATAGCTCTCGTGCTCATGCTCGTTCTGGACGCCCCTCATCGCAAGGTGCCCTATCGCGCCCATTCCACGCGTACGCTCTGGTATGGCGCCATGACCAACTTTTTGTACGTCTTCACGCTCTTCTACTTCACGTCGGTTGGCAAATCGGACGAGCTTGGCATCATATACTTTGTAATTGGCGCCGGTGCAGCGGCGGGCACCCTCGTCGCCCCTCTCATTAAGAGAAAGATTGCACCCAAGTACTACGAGGTGTTATGCATCATGGGTGCTGTGGCCGTATCGTGTGGTCTGCTTGTCCCGCAGCTATATGTCGCGACAACGGCCCTCACGTCGATGCTCGTGACCATGGGCAATGCGGAGTCGTTTGCGATCTACCTCGATGACGAGCGCATCGTCCCAGAAGAACGCCGTCTCGTGCGCTCCAAGTTCTACGGGATTGGTAGCATCGTCGAGCAGGTGCAGATGGCGGCCGCGATTTTCGTGTGCTCGACGATGATTCGAGGAGATGCTTCTGCTGCTATGGCTGGCTACGCCATTCGCGATATAAGCACACTCAACCTGCCGGTCTACCGCCAGGCATTGGTCATCTGCGTGGCACTCAACGCCCTGGCAGGGATATGCGTGGCACGTAGACCACACGAAGCAAGCGGCCAACGCTGAAGGCGGCGCTGCGGTCGCTTATCCCAATATGTATCGACACAGAATGTGCAGCGCATCTCTTTGTCGGGCCACCAGTCGCCAAAGATCGAACCCGGGCACGCCCCAGGAAGCTCCGTTTTTCACCGCTAGCCACACGGGCGGATACCCCGAGCGGTCCGGACGAACGCCAAGAAAGCTACCCGCTTCTGCTGCAGCACCATCCGGGGACATCAACGGCGGGCTAAACTACGTGGCCGACGAGAGCGCAAAGCTGGTCTGGGGACACTGGAACGTGGACCGCACCGCCAGGGTGCACAGGCTCGGGCAGGTGACGTTCTCCGACGACGCCGAGCCGGGAGGCACCGTTGCCGTGATCGACACGTCGCGGGATCCCGAATGGCGGCTTACGGCGAGGATCTTCCGGCACGTTGTCGTATCGGTACTGCGGCCTCGGCACAGGTTTGGAACAAAAAACCCGTCCCCCGTTCCAGTCCCCCGTTCCAGAGCGCTCCTCGAGGTGCGGGACAACCTGCACGAGGTACCTCACGCGCTTTGCCATGGGTTGCTCTCCTTACTGGGTTAGTTTAGGTTAACTCAGTTATTCTCGCACATGTCGTGCCCGACCGGAAGCGCTGGGCCCTAGGCTTCCGACTTGTGGCCTCGGCATGACATGCCGTATGACGGACACGGTGAAAGGGCCGGGATGAGTAACGTGATTGTATGCCTACGGTTAGGTCGCCTCGCCTGCCGACGCGATCGTCGTCTTCTCGATATCGGGCCACACGAGTATCCCGAGCTACTCGAGCGCCATCGCAAGACGCGTGCCGCCCTCTGCTCCGCTCGCGGGAGCCACGGCCATATGCTGAACGTTCTGCAGGCCCTAGTACGTGCCGAGCTCGTACCTTGAGGTCCGAGTAGGTACGAGTAAGGTTCAAGTTCCCTGTCGGATGGCCGCCGCAGGGAGTCTTTGCCGCCCGCACTGGCTGATAGACTTGACGGGCGCAACTATGAGTGGATGAAGGAGTATCTAGTCCGTACAAACGCGCGACAGGACATGAGGACTCTTCCAAAGCTCGAGATGGCACAGGCTCTGGGCCTTGTGAACGGCAGCGAATACGGAGGCTACCGCGCCAAGAACTTCGCCGTGCTCATGTTTGCCGATCGACCCCAGGACTTTGGAACGAAAAACCCGTCCCCCGTTCCACAAGGACTTTGGAACGAAAAACCCGTCCCCCGTTCCACGTCTGGAACGAAAAACCCGTCCCCCGTTCCACCCCGTTCCACCACCCCGTTCCAGGGTCAGTTCACCTGGGACGGATCCGTCGCCGCGTCCGAGGCGCCCCCGAACTCAGCCTCGGCGACGGTGGCATCCATCACGGAGGCGCCTTCATCGTCGACGTCATCACTCACCGATATGTCAAACGTAATCATATAGACAAGATCGCCCTTGGCGAAGTACGTACCCGTCTGGTCCCCGCCAGTCATGTAGTAGCTCTGGAACGTCCAGCCATCATCGATGAGATCCTCACCCTTCTTGCCTACGTATTTGTCGAGCTCATCTTGGCTCACCAGCTCGCTCGTGAGGTCATCCGCAATCACGAGCGGCACCGCATCGGTTGCCTCGGCGAGCTGCTTCTCCGCGTCTTCCTTACTCCAGTCTACGGCTTCGATCTTTGCATACGAATCGGCATCGAGCTTGCCGACCACACGAACAATCGAGTCATCGGCCTTGAAGACGCTCACGTAGTAATGCTCGTCCCAGCCCGACGACAACGAGTCGGTCCGAACGGCAAACGCGTCGCCAAGAGTCTTCCAACTCGATATGTCAACGGCTGCAGCCTGACTCGTCGCAGTAGGGGCCTCCCCTTCACTGGCACTCGACTGCCCAGAGCAGGCAACAAGTGGCGCGCTTGTGAGAACAAGGCAAAGCGCAACTGCGGCAGTCGTCCTTGGGGACACGGTCTTCTCAAACAGCATAACAACTCTCCCCTTCCAATCGATGCGCAAGGCACATGGAGGAAACAATGGGTCGCGAGCTTCGGCATGCGCTGTGCCTCGCTGGGAACGCCATCCAAAGCCGAATGATTTGTGATGTTGCAAGCCAATGGAGAGGGACCATCATGCAAAAGAGACCATCATGCAATGACAGTATCCACACCTCAGCAGCCCCATCATACTGGGCCGCACCACCTTCCGCAACCGCATGTTATCTGTGCCAATGGGAGGCACCGACATCGCCAACGACGGCGGCATCGGGACCAAGTCGACTGTCTTCTACGAGCTGCGCGGTAAGGGTGGTGCTGCGAGCACGCGCGCTGCACCGTCAACCCCATCATCGGGCGCGAGATGGAGGATGATGCGCTCATCGCGGCCGTGAGCTCGGAGCCGCTCGTGCCGCCCATCCCCGGACTCGACGCGGACAACGTGGTCGTGCCAGGGAATACCGCCCGAAGGCACATCATCCGTTAAACTGCTACACATGATGAGAGAAGGAGGCTTGATTAAGGAGGAAAGCATTCTGACAGAGGAATTGAAGGCGAAGCTGGAGGGCAAGTCACTCGAGGAGATTCGGGAGCTTGCCAAGGAGGGCTCCCTTCCCCTTACTGAAGACGAGCTCGACAGCTTCGCGGGCGGTGGGACCTTTTGGGAAGGTCTAAAGTGGGCCTTCGGTAGCTCGACGAATAAATGCCCCAGGTGCAAACACTACTTCGACGTTGAAGAAGAAAAGGATTGGCAGAAGTGCCCAAGATGCGGCCACGTGTTTATCAAGCTCAAGTAGTCGCATTTCCCGACCTCGACACAACCGTGACCGGGTCTTGAGCACGTCCCGGATGTAGGGCGCCGTTTCCATGAGCCGTCTGGCGAACCTAGCGTGCGTCTTGTCGCCGTACTCAGCGCGGTCGCGCTCTGCCTGTCCGCATTTGATGGCCCCATCTGGATGCAAGTCATCCGTGCGAAGGATTTCTTCGAAGAAGTAATCCAACGTTCGTACACCGTGCGCGAAGACGGACAACACCGCAGAGATTGGTTTTTAGCAGCAGATATGGTCCGCTGCCGATAAGTTGCGCGACAACGTGGACGCGTCCGAGTACAAGAACGTGGTTCTGGGGCCCATCTTTCTCAAGTTCATCTCCGACCAATTCGGACAGCGCCATCAGTGCAGAACGGCAAATTGCTGAGTGGGGTGAACGCAGACTGTCTAATGTGATGGCGAGCCCGCCGGGATGCGGTGCGTGCGGTTTTCAAGGTGCGCTCGGGCCACGGACGAGGGGGCGACTCGAAGTCGCACCCTCGCGCTAGGACGGGATGCCATCCGGGCCGTCGTCGTATCCCGAGTGGACCCCCGTCAATTCCGCCATACGAAAGGGGCCTATGCTTCAAGCCATGTTGAGCGCCGTCTCGCAGGGCATCCTGTAGGGCATCATGGTCTTGGTGTGTTTATCACCTACAAGAGCCCAGTCGGCCTTCGCGCCTTCCGCAACCCCCCACGATCGCCGTTGCCGTGCCAAGCTCCCATTCGTCGCCGCAGCTCAGCGTATAGTCAGTCCCCTTCATGATCGCCCCGCCATCGTACGTCACGCTCAGGACGGGCTCGCCACAGCCGAACGAGAAGGCCTGATCGGGAATGCCGCCGACCTCCCCCCTCCCGTCAACGGGATCCTTGGGCGCGCCGCCGAGACTGACCGCATGCGGGAGCGTCGCGCCTTGGCCACCCGTCGTCTTGGCGCCCGTGACGCGAATCTTGTGCTCGCTGCGATGCTCCTCCGCGCGCCGTGCCGGAGGAGCGCCCGTATAAGTCTCCCTTAGCAGGCGTCCCCTTTGGGATGCCCCTCTTTGGGATGCGCCCCTTTGGGATGCCCCTCTTTGGGATGCGCCCCTTTGGGATGCCCCTCTTTGGGATGCGCCCCTTTGGGATGCGCCCCTTAGAGACAAACTACTCAGCAGGTTATTAATAATCAAATCATCGCCGAAAAGGCGCAGGAAAGAGGCTCTTATGATTCATTATTTGATACCTGCTGAGTAGTTTGGCTGCCCTTCAGGTAGAGTGGCCGTTCCGCGCGCGGGTTCGCGCGGGGTCCGGTGTCGGGACGGCGGCTTCGGTACAGGTTTGGAACGAAAAACCCGTCCCCCGTTCCACAGTTGGCCATCCGTCTTGGACGTCTTACTGATTGTCACTATACGTGGCTTATTATTCCGTAGCAATTCTAGTAACATGTTTATTGTTGCCAATTCGGTCTAAGTAACAGCGTGCCTTTCTTGTCATGGTAATGCAGACGGCCGCCCCACGCTCCTCGGGACGGCCGTGACCCAGACGATACGATTCGGGGCTAGCGATCTTCTGCTGGACGTGTTAACAACTGTGTGACCACACTCACCACGACCGCGCCAAAGACGGTAGAGACGAGCCGGAAGACCGCATACCATATGCGCGCAGTACCCGAAAGCGTGCAAGCCACCAGCAGGAACGTGATGCCGCCAATGCGCGCATTAAAGGCAGGAGCGCCCGCTAAACGGCAAAGGCACAGAGTGGCAACGAGGCCGACTCCCAAAAGCGGCACGAGCAGCCACATGTTGGAGCCAAGCAACAGATCGAGCGCCACGACGAGAACTCCGACCAAGCCTCCCACCGCCGTAACCAACACGCGTGTAAGACCGGCCTTACGGCTGGCCTCCAAACCATCCTGGCAACACAGCAAGCAAGAAATGCAAGCAGTCACCTTCTGGATAACATCCAGACGCATCTCGCCCACAGGAAAGCGCAGGTCAAAAGCCGTAAGGATGCATGACGTGAGGCAGCAGATGACGACGCAGAGGCCCATGCGCGCATCGAGCGCGTTGGGTCTCCACGTCTGTTGCTGTGCGGTGGGAATCATATGAGTACTCCTCGTATCAGTTGGCAAAACAGGATGGGACGGCCATCGCAGGTCACGTGCCACCCACTATCCTAGCAGCTGGCTTGCCTGGATGTACTTGTTCGTGAGGACCTCGGGGTCGCCCTTGGGCACGATGGACTTTTTCGTCTCGAATGAGAGTCCGTACTCCTCCTCAGGCAGCCAATACTCGTAGTAGCCACCGGTGCAGCCAAAGATCAGGCCTTCCTGTGGACAGGCAGCCTTCATCTGCTTTCCCAGCTTCGCGCCAAACTCCAGCGGCGCCACAAAGAGGTGCAGGCCGCCCAAACTTATCACGCAACCGCGAATGCCGAGGTGACCGCCCTCATTGTGCACAGTGTGGAAGAGCGTCTGCACGCGAATGCCGCCCAGCTCAACCTCGGCCTCTACGGGGATGGCTGCAATCTGGGGAGCGATGCCAGAGCTGATGCGCTCGGCCTCCTCGACGCCCGTGCCCTGACGGGTGTTTCGGTTCGAGCAGTCGCCCGCAACACCAACGATCATGGCCGGAAAGAAGCCAAAGTACGGCTCGAGCTTCTTGGAGGTCATGCCAGCGAACTCGGAGTTGAGGCGCGTCTCGGCTTGGCCGCAGGTTGCGCTGTGCGTGGCCCAGTTGACAAGACCCGCAAAGGGAGTGCCGGTGACTGCATCGCAAAACTTCACAACGATGACTTCCTGGTCTGCCGGCTCGTTAGTGATGCGGTTGTTGTACCAACCGTAAATGTCCTGCTTACCGACCTTGGAACAGGGTGGAACAGGGGACGGGTTTTTCGTTCCAGAACTGGGGAACAGGGGACTTGGAACAGGGGACGGGATGGAACGAAAAACCCGTCCCCTGTTCCGCGTCCCCCGTTCCGTCTGGAACGAAAAACCCGTCCCCTGTTCCGTCCCCTGTTCCGTCCAGTGCTAAGATGAGCGAAAACAGAAAGAGGGGTAACGACATGGAATTTATCGACTTGACTGAAGAGCAGAAGGCCAAGGTAAAAGCCTGCAAGACCTCCGAGGAGCTAGTTGCGCTTGCCAAGGAGGAGGGCGTGGAGCTCAGCGACGAGCAGCTTAATAGCATTGCGGGAGGCGATAGCTGGTGGTGCCCGACTGCCACAAGCTGCCCGAATTATGAAATCATGAGGTAGGCTGCCACCTCGTCAGCGCATGGGCAGAACTTGGCTTTCGCGATCGGCGGGGACGGAGTCAGACGACTCCGTCCCCCTTATATGACCCAAAGACTCTCATGAGCTGCTTTGACGGAAATGGTTCCGACCATGTGCTCGGGCGTGACCATGTACAGCATCCGAGCAGCGGGCGATAAGCGACGAACGAAAAGACTGGATGGTGCTCCATGAACCTAGCTGGCAAGCCTTCTCAGATGACGGTGTTCGACGCGCTGTACTCGATAGCCGCAGGAGACGACAGGGGCGAAGCGCTGTTCGGGGACAGCTTCGGCATCGCGAGGAGCGCCTACGAGCGCACGCTCATAGGCGACGGCTATCCGACGGCCTACCTTGAGTTCCCCCTCCTGGGGTCGCCGGGGTTCGATTTGCTCTCGGTCCACGACACCGTGCGGTCCGGGTCTCGGTTCGCGCTGGGAGCTGGCTTCGGCTATCAGTCGATGTTCGACTGGTTCTCGGGCATCTGCGAAAAAGGCTCCAATGCGAGCTGCGGGATCGAGCTCGACACTTCGGTTGGCGAGATCGAACGGGCGGGCGTGTACCTGCAGTACCGCAAACACACAGACCTGATCGCACCATTCCTAGAATCCATTGGCGAGGGGGCCCGGGCGGAAAGCTTTTTGGCCGTGACCGATCGCATGCCCGAGGGCTGGCCGCCAGCCTATGTCGGTCTCTTCCCCGGACGGGCGGGCACTCCGCTGCGCGTCGGTGGCTACCTGGGAAACGCCATACAGAAGGCATGCGCCGACGACCCCACTCTTCTTGCCACCCAGTTCGATCGGATCGGCTTTTCCGCCTACGACGACGAAATGCTCTCGCGATGCTGCGCGCTCATGTCGCTCGCACCGTCCGTCGACTTCCAATTCGACATCATGCCTGATGGGACCCTAAGCGACGTGTTTGGGTTGTCGCTTTCGTTCAATGACACGAAGCCACGCGAAGCCCGCGTTTGCATGGAGAGCGGCTACGGTGCTCGAATATGCAGAACCCTGCAGGAATGGGGGCTGGCAGACGAGCGGTGGAGGCTCATCGCCGGCGCAGCGTTCGCTCGCCATGTGCCGTTTGACCGGGAGGACGGATCCCAGGGCAGGTTCGCCCTCTGCTGCATGCTCAACTACGCGAAGGTCAAGTTCGCCGGTGCCGTGGCACAACCGGCCAAGTTCTATTTGACGATGTCTGCCGGCGAGGTGGAGGCATGAGCGCCGACGCGACGATGCTCTACGAGACCCTGTATCGCCTTGCCTCTAAGGACATAGAATGCGATCTGTTCGGGGCGAGCGCCCCGCTTGCGCAGGAGGCGTTTCGGCGCGCTTTGGCGGGTGCGTCGATGCCTACCGTTTGGTTCGAGGTTCCGCTTTCTGGCCCGCCGCGCTTCGATCTGCACGTTGCGCACGGCAACGCCGACCTACATGAGCACGCCCCATTTGCGCCGGATGCCATGGACGGGCACGGCGAGCTGCTGAACTGGTACGCGTCCGAGCCGCGCGAGGGCGGAGGGCTCGCGCTGGCTTACGACGTGGGGGACGGCCGCATCGGCACCCCCGCCGTGCACGTCAACGTGAAATCCGCCGGAGCTTTCGATGCCGAGGAATTCTTCGCCCACGTCGGCAGGCCGGAAGCAGCGGCGCTCTACCGCGACTTCGAAAGGCGGCTTCCTCAGGGCTGGCGCATATGGTACTTCGGCGTGCATCCGGGCAGGCCAAGCACTCCCGTCCGAGTCGACTGCTTCGTTGACAAGAACTTGAGGCGCTTGTATGCTGCCGAACCCACAATGTTCGAGGAAGACCTTCGACAAGCAGGCTTCGCCGTCGAAGGCTCCGTGGCACGACGCGTCGGCGCCGAAGTGGTCGCGTCCCCCTTTGGCATGGAGCTTCAGTTCGACATCCTCTCCGATGGGTCGCTCGGGCAAACCGTGGGCGTTTCCGCACAGTTTCCCCTTGCGATAGCGAGCGCGGCGCGCCTGCTTTGGGAACCCGGCAGCGGCGCGGCGCAGCTCATGGCATTCGCCGTGGATTCACGTATCGCCGAAGCCCGATGGCGACGCGTTCGGGACACCATGTTCTCGACGGTGGTGAGAGACGGCAACACCTTGCACGCACTCTACTGCATCCCTGTGTTCGCGAAGTTCCGCGTGCGTGCGGACGAGCTCCTCGATGCGAAGATTTACCTGCAAGCAGGCGCGAATAGCTCTTAGTGGAACGGGGGACGGGTTTTTCGTTCCACATTTTGGAACGAAAAACCCGTCCCCCGTTCCAGGTCCCCCGTTCCAGGTCCCCCGTTCCATGGTCCCCCGTTCCATGAACTATGCGTGGCGCCTCTCGATGGGAAGCCAGATCTGACTGCGGTAGTCGTCAGCAGTCATGTTTGGCCCGAAGTAGACTTCGACGTCGGACCTGGACGCCCACTCGTAGCCCGAACTGGGCAGCCACTCGGTCATGATGCGGTGCGTCATGCGTGCAGTCGCCTTCGAAGCCGGGCCTGTACAGTCGAACACGGCATAGGTCGCGGCGGGAATCTCCCAGGCAACCATATCTTCCGGCGCAGGCCGATCCGTAGCAACGCAGACAAGGTAGCCAGAGAGCACCTCACCGTCGCCGCACACGCCCAGCAAGGCCTGCGGCTCATGCCCGTCCATGAGGCTGAGCACGCGATGAATCCGCTCGTCGCCCTCCGCCATCAGTTCCTCCCAGAAGGCCGCAATCCTCGCATGTGCATCCTTCACGCCCCAATCGCCCTCCAGATGGCACCCCACCACGCGCATGCCGGGCCTCTCCTCAATTCTGTACTCCATTGCCTCTTCTCCTCTCACCTGTATCGTGAAGGCGAGGCGTGGCTGCTGGGTAAGCCTTGCACCACGCCGAGCTTCCGAAGGCGCCACACCATGTATGTCGCGGAACGCGCGTGCGAACGACGTCGGGCTCTCGTAGCCGTAGCGCAACGCAACGTCAATGACCTTCTTTCCAGCTGCCAAGTCGAGAGCAGCAAGCGACATGCGGCGACGCCTGACGTAATCCGACAACGTCATGCCACACAGGTACGGGAACATGCGCTGAAGATGAAATTGCGAGCATGCTGCCCGACGGGCCAACTCCGTAAGGTCGACGTCTCCCGGCATGCACTCCTCAATATAGTCCATGGCGTTGTTGAGGCCGTCTATCCATTCCATACGCCTCACCTCCTTCCCGCACAGATGATTCTGGCGGCTTGACCATTCTAAGTCCTCGCACCGAGCGTGCAAGAACTGCGAGCATGAAGAGGCGCCTATCGACGCGACGGGCCACCCTCTATGCCCGTGTTTGCCCTGTTGCTTGCCGAATCGTTCTGCCGCTCATGCTCACGTCGGTCGTACGGTTCGGATGCCTCCCCTCAAAGCAGTGATCCTTACCGAGCCAACGGCCTTCGATGGATTCACCGTGGCCTTTTCTCCACCGTGCGCCTTTTCTCCATTGCAATTGCGTGTCTCGATGCGCAAGAGTTAGAATAATCTAACTATATAGATTGCAGTATGACGGACTAGGAGCCCGAAGCAATGATGAAGGAGGCGACAGCATGACGGATGACGTGCATGAGCTGGGTGTGGTGGAAGATACCCTGTACGTCCCGATGCTGGGCAGAATCTACGCTAGCGAGCACTGCAGCAACATCCTGTACGACGAGAAGGCGCTTGAGCTGAAGTACCGGCTACCGGCCGGCATGCTGGAGAACAGCACGCAGACACAATACACCTACCTAGCTTCAGCTTCCCGATCTGCCAACATGGACCGCTATATCGCGGACTTTCTCACCCGCAAACCGGACGGCGTCATCGTGCAGCTAGGAGTGGGACTCGAGACTACCTTCCACCGGGACGATAACGGCCACACCCAGTGGTACGGCATCGACCTCCCCCACGTGATCGATTACCGACGCACGATACTCCCCGACTATGGGCGGGAAACCTGCATCGCAGGTGACGCATTCGAGCGGGTTTGGATCCAGCGCGTCCGAGAGGACCATCGCGATGCACCACTTCTGGTAACCGCTAGCGGCCTGTTCTACTACTTCGAGGAGGAACGTGTTCTGGGGCTGATGAAGATGATGCAGGGCTATGGGGATGTCGAGCTCCTCTTCGACACCGTAAACAAGAGCGGCATGGCGATGATGCGCAAGAAGCACATGAAGACCGTGGGACACGAGGACGCGAAGATGTTCTTCTACGTGGACTCTGCCAGCGAGCTCGCAGCCAAGGTGGGAGGCGTGCGGGTGCTGGCAGAGGAGAAATTCTACAGCCACATCAACAAGGCAGGCTTGCAGCTGTCAACGAAGGCGAGCATGGTACTCTCTGACCTGCTCGGTATGGTGAAGATGATTCATCTCAAGCTCTGATTGAACAGGGCGCGTGAACAGGGGACTGGAACAGGGGACGGGTTTTTCGTTCCAAATAGTGGAACGAAAAACCCGTCCCCTGTTCCGTCCCTGTTCCACAGGAAGCCGTACTGCGCATGCCACGGTGCTATGAGACACGCCACCGATTGTTCGCGATTTCACCCAGCATTGGATGTTCAGCTTGAATCAACTATTGTCTTCAGGATTTGAGGACGGACACACTCTTCAGTTACCCACACTCATGCGCGTCAACCCGTGCTAGCATTCTTCTCAGTCAATATCCTGCGGATGGTGGTTCGCGATACAAAATACCCCTTCTCGGAAGGAGTATTCCATGCACAGAATCTGCTTTGCGCCACTCGCCCTCGCGCTCTCCCTCACCCTCGTCGCCTGCGGGCAGCCAGCCTCCCAAACCGGCTCGACCACCGACGAGGCCGCGCAGGAACAACCTGCCGACAGTTCCCTCAATGCGACCGATGCCGCACCAGCAGCACCCGAGCAATCAGCGGTCTCGGAGAACGGATCCTCCGCGGCGGCGCAATCCGTTGCGAACCCGTTGGGCACCGTCGCCAACACCATCGCCGACGACGAGGACGCCCTCGTGGCCACCTACGCCGACCGCTTCGCTCAGGAGACATTCGAGGATGCCAACACGGGTCTTGCGGTGACTTACAACCTCTTCCTTCCTGCGGACTACGACGCCTCGAAGAGCTACCCGATGGTGGTCTTCATCGCCGACTCAAGCTGCGCGAAGGGCGACCCCACCCAGTCGCTGACGCAAGGCCTAGGCGCGCTCGTGTGGGCGACCGACGAATGGCAGTCGGCTAACCCCACCATCGTATGTGTACCGACCTATCCCGAGACGATTCTTGATGACCACAGCGGATACACCACGACCGAGTACGTCGAGCTCACGAAGCGACTCATCGACTCGGTGACGAGCACCTATGCCGTCGATGCCTCACGCATATACGGCACCGGCCAATCCATGGGCTGCATGACGCACCTCATACTGGCATCCGAGTACCCAGACCTCTATGCGGCATGCATGTTCGTCGACGGTCAATGGGACGTTTCCACACTCGCCGGCCTCGAAGGGCAGAGCTTTGTATACTTCGCCGCCGAGGATGACGAGCGGGCCTCGCAGGGCCTTTCCCAGGTACGCGCCCTGTTTGATGCGGACGGGGCCCCGTACGCCACCGCCCGATGGGATGGCTCCTGGGGTCCCGACGAGCTATCGACGGCCGCCGGCGAGCTCTTTGGCCAGGACCAGAGCGCCAACTTCGTGACCTGGGCCACGGGCACCATCGACGCAGGTTCGGGCGGGGGCATGGGCAACGCCTCCTACCACATGGCCTCCTTCGACTACGCCTACCGCTGTATCGCCGCCATGGAGTGGCTCTTCCAGCAATAGGAGCGCGTTTGTTGCTCGTGGAGAGGTCAGTTACCCGGAAGCGTCGAAGGCTTATTGCAAGCACGCCCTAATTTCGACATTCACTGAGAGATTACGTTTTGTACGTGCCTCAGCTGACTTGGCCACTCTGGACATCCAGAGTGGCCTTGGCATGAAGTGGAATAAGGTGTAATCCAGCAACAACGGGAGACGCGCGTTCTTACTTTGGATTGTCTGCCAGGATGCGAACGAGCTTGCCCGAGCAGGACGGGAGGTCGACCGTTATGCCGTCCTCGTCGCAGGACAGGTCCAAGTCCTCGGCATCCGGCGTTGCGCCGCCGTAGCGGAGCCAGTCAGTGTCGATGAGCACGGTAGCAGACGTCGCGCCTTCGATTCGGAACGTCCGCTCGACCGGCTCGTCGGAGAGGTTGAGCGCACACAGCACGAGTGAGCCCGCCGCATCCCTGCGCAGGAACGCGTACACCACGTCTTCCTCGCCGTTCGCCTCCACCCACTCGAATCCGTCCTCGTCGTAGTCGAGCTCCCATAAGGCGGGCGCGTCTCGGTAGGCGGCGTTGAGCTCGCATGCGAAGCGGAAGAAGGCATCGTGCGCGGGATACGTGCGCATGAACCAGTCCTGCTCGCGGCGCTCGTCCCACTCGCGCAGCTGGGCAATCTCCCACCCCATGAAGTTGAGCTTCTTGCCAGGGTGTGCCATCTGGTAGAGGTAGAGCGCTCGGGCCTGCGCCAGCTTGCCCTCGACGTCGGCCGACGCCATCTTCTGCGCGATGGTGGCCTTCCCGTGCACCACTTCGTCGTGCGAGAGCGGAAGCAGGTAGCGCTCGTTGCCGAAGTAGGCCATGGAGAAGGTCAGCTTATGATACGCGTCACAGCGCGCCTCCGGAGGTGTCTGGAAAAGCTCGAGCGTGTCGTGCATCCAGCCCATGTCCCACTTGTAGTCAAAGCCGAGGCCGCCCTTCTCAACCGCCGTGGTGCAGCCCGCGAGACTCGTGGAGTCTTCGGCGACGGTGAAGCAGCCTGGGTTGAGCGAACGCAGGCCGCTGTTGAAGGTCTTGACGAAGTCCGTGGCCATACCGTTGACACCGCGCGCCTCGTCGCCCTGCCAGTAGATGATGCGGCTGATGGCGTCGAGCCGTATGCCGTCAAAGTGATAGGCACCAAGCCAGAAGTTGGCCGCACTCTGCAGGAAGGAGCAGGTCTCGCCCCTCGAGTGCATGAAGTTCTTGCTCCCCCATTCAGAAACGCCCACGTCCGCATTGGGATACTCGAAGAGAGGCGTGCCGTCGTAGTCGGCGAGGCCCCACTCATCGGTGGCAAAGTGCACGGGCACGAAGTCGATGATGCAGCCGATTCCCGCGGCGTGCAGCGCGTCCACGAGGAGCATGAGACCAGTCGGCTCGCCGTAGCGGCTCGTGGGGGCGAAGTAGCCCGTGGGCTGGTATCCCCAGCTGCCGTCGAAGGGATACTCGTTCAGGGGCAGGAACTCCACATGCGTCGCGCCGAGCTCCGCAACGTATGACGGCAGCACCTCTGCCAACTCCTCATAGGAATACCAGTCGGCGGGGTCGTCGGAGGGCTTGTCACCCGAGCGCTTGCGCCAGCTGCCCAGGTGCAGCTCGTAGATGTTCATCGGACGGTCGCGGCAGTCCGTGCGCAAGGCCATCCACTCCGCATCGTGCCATTCGTAGGACAGGTCGGCGACCACACTCCGGTGTGCGGGGCGCACCTCCGCCTGATAGGCATAGGGATCAGCGTGATCGACGAACGAACCGCCATGCCATATGCGGTACTCGTAGGCCTGGCCGACGGTGGCATCAGGCACCGTCACCTCCCAGAAGTTGCCGTCGGCGACCTTGGCCATGGGAATTGCCTCGTCTTCGAGCAGCAGCTCCATCTTTGAAGCCGCTGGAGCGAAGGTGCGGAACCGCACGCCCTCCTCCACCAGGTGCGCCCCCAGCATGAGATGGGCATAGAACTCCTCGCCTGCGTAAAAGTTGCGCGTGTCCATGGTGCCTCCGTTCGCCTATCGTCCTGACCCCGTATTTTGAGACTATGGTATCATTTTAGACAAACTTTCGGTGAGAACGGGGGTGAACGATGGAATACAAGCCGGGAAAGGCGGAGCGTACCAAGGCGCAGCTTGGCGAAGCTGTGATTTCTCTGCTCGCCGAGATGCCGCCGGAACGCATTACGGCTGAAGCGATAGCCGAGCGTGCCGGCATGGGCCGTGCCACCTGGTTCCGCCACTTCTCGAGCAAGTCCGAAGCTGCGACGTGCGCGCTCGTCGCGCGATGGATGCGTTGGGCAGCAGACGAGGCACTTGTCCTCGGCCCGCACACCGACCTTCTCCCGTTCCTCCGCATGGTCTACAGCCAGAGGGAGACTATCGCGCTCCTCTACGCTCGCGGCATGAGGCAGTCTGTCATGGATGCCTCCGCAAAGATCGCGGAGACTTTCGTGGGAGGTGGGCGGACCGGGTACCGTGAGAAGTTCTACCTGTACGGGTTTGTCGGCATCCACGACGAGTGGGTAGAACGAGGATTCGCCGAGACACCCGAGGAGGTCGCGGCAATCCTGAACGGACTCGACGACCTGATGTCATACATGCCGCCGCAATAGCACTCAATCAATTTAGCATTCAGGCGTTTGCGTCGCTCGGGCTTCAACCGAGCGGCGCATGCCATCTTGCTTCATCCTAGCTGCGAGACGTGTCTTACGACCTCTTTCGACATCTCGCCAACCAAGCCGCAGCCAGGCACAGCGTTCCGCCAACTGCCACAGCGGAGACAAAGGTCGTTCATGCCCATACCGTTCTCCTCAGCCCAGATTCACCGGCTTTACCGACGATGGAAACCACATATGCGCAGATAAGTATACGCGCAGGTAAACGTTACATACACAGAGCAAATACCCCCTTGTCGGCAATTGCTCCAAGGCTCCGATGCTCCAAGGACACGGAAGGAGACGGGTCAGTTGTCACCCGAGGGCCTTGCGCATGAAGCAGTCCATTGCGGAGTGTATGGCGCCCTCCGGCCTCTCCACCCCCACATATCCCATGCTCCGGTAGAGCCCGATGGCAGTCTTCAACGTGGAGTGCGTCTCCAGATACATGGATGAGAAGCCCATCGCGCGGGCTTCGCACTCGAGGGCCTCCATAAGCGTGCGCCCCAACCCGCGGCCCTTCACGTGGCCAGCAAGATAGAGCTTCTGCACCTCCGCGCAGAGGGGATCCCACGACAGGCGCGAGAGTCCCACGCCGCCCACCGCAAGGTCGTTCTCGTCCGTGAGCACCAAGTATCTGCGCGAGCCTGGATCGCCGAGGTAGTAGGCGCTGAGGTGGTCAAGCTCTGGATCGAAGTACGCCGTGCCGGGAATGTCCAAGCCCTTGCTCCGCAGGCTCGCGCGTATGATCTGTGCGAGACGGGCATCGTCTGCGGGTGATATGTGTCGCATTCTCACGTGCTGCTGGCCTCCCCCACTTCCCGGCTTCGTGACCTGAACGCCGCATGCTTCCCACCGCGCCTCGGCCCTGAGCGCAACAGTATACTGCTATCGTATGCTGCGAACGACTCGCGGACGAAAGGCAACGGCATGGCAAGGCTCTACTTCCGTTATGGTTCCATGGGTAGTTCCAAGACGGCAAACGCCCTGATGGTGGCATACAACTACGAGGAGAAGGGCCAGCGGGCGCTGCTGGCGAAGCCGGCGCTCGACGACCGCGACGGGCAGGGCGTCATCGCCTCGCGCATCGGCATTTCCCACCCGTGCATCTCCGTTGAGCAGCTCGTGCGCATGGACGAGCGAGAGATCCGGGACTTCGACTGCGTCATCGTGGACGAGGCCCAGTTCTGCACGAAGGAGCAAATCGCTCGACTCACCGACATCGTCGACTTCTACGACACGCCCGTGATCTGCTATGGCCTCCGGACGGACTTCCAGCGCAACCTCTTCGAAGGGTCGCTGTGGCTCCTGGCGTGGGCGGACGTCATCGAAGAGGTCAAGACGGTGTGCTGGTGCGGGCGCGCGGCAACGTGCGTGGCGAGGTTCGGCCCCAACGGCAGGATGATCACCGAGGGAAGCCAGGTGCAGCTCGGTGGCAACGACTCGTACGTGAGCGTGTGCCGCAAGCATCACAAGGAGGGCATGCTGCGACGCCCCTAGCGGCCCTTCCTGACCGAAGGAATGATGGACAGCATCGCAAGTGGCCAGTCGCGGCGGCGACTCTTCGCTAGCAGACGAGCTCCACGCGGGGATGCTCCGCGCTCGCGAGTCCCGTAGCCACCCCGCAGCCGAAAGCTTCCACAATCAAGCCTGCCAGCTCATCGCGGGCATCGAGCACGGCATCAAGGTTGTCGTCAACAAAGCCGTCGATCGGAATGATTGCGGATGTCGCATCGGCTCCCATCTTGCCATTCTCGCTCTGGCGCCACGTCCAGCGCCTGGTCTGCACGAGGTTCCCCTCGGCGTAGACCAGCTCGCCGGGCGCGAGGGTGAGGTCAGCTCGGTCCGAGCCCAACGGCACGAACGCGTCGCCCTCACGCGACATGCGAAGCTCCAGCACGCTCTCGGGCGAACTCATGACGTGCACGCCCAGCGGCAGACCGTGCGCGATGGAGACGGCGTTGCCAAGGTCCACGAGCGGGTTGATGCGCCCGAGGCCCTTGCCTTTGGCAACGCGACGCAGGAGGGCGATGTTCGACGACGGGTAGCGGCTCGGACTCATGCCGAGCGCATGGAAGGCCGCACGGTAGGGCTGGACGCGCGGGTCCTGGCTGGCCTTCATGTCGTCGAGGCGCTTCTCGGCATCTGCTATCGCATCGTCGAGGGCACGCTGGGCGACCGCGCTCGGCTGTGAATTGTCGAATCCCTCCGCGTACACGAGCCCCACGCAAAGTGTGGGCAGTGTCTCGAACACCTCCGCGCCAATCTCAAACAAAGCCATGGGCAAGCACCTTTCCAATCGTTGTCACCGGTGCCATTCTACCGCCATGCGAGAAGAGAACGGATCGCATGTCACCCGCAACATCCATGGCGACGCCTCCACAGGAACGCCAATGCACTGCCGATGATGACGACCGACAAGCCGCATTCGCAGAGAACTACTCAGCAGGTAATTATTATTCAAACTGTCTGTCACAAATGCGCAGGAATGCGGACCGACCGTTTCATATTTTGATACCTGCTGAGTAGTTTGGTAGTCTTTCAGGCAGAGAAGAGCCCACTGGTCGTGGGATCTGCGTAGCGGAGCAGGGTGTAGCCCACGCCGGAGAGGCCGTCGAAGAGGTCTGGCTCGCTGACCATCCGCATGCCATCGTGCACGAAGACGTAGCCGCCCAGCGCACGCCTGCGCCCAATCGTGCCCGCGAGCAACCTTCCTGCCTCCGTACGCAGATTGTGCGAAAGCAGGTATTCGGCAACGGCGAGGCCGCCACAGCACAGCGTATCGCGAGATGGCAGGGCAAGCGTCATGCATGCACGGTCTGCGAGTCTTAGCAGGGTGCTGGCGTATTCACGCGCCGTTGCATCCTCGAGCTTGGCGGCCACGAGGGACGCGAGGCCAATACCGGGAGCTCCTGAGCAGATGCCATGCATGCACGTGGTGGGAACGGGCGACTCTCGCAAGTCCGGCCATGACCCGAGCTTCTCATCGTACGCGCGAACCTCCCACGCAAGCGCGTCGCGAATCGCATCGGTCGCGTCGCATCCGAACGCCGCAGCGACGGTGGCGAGCGCAGCCGAAATCCCGGCCTGCCCGTGGCCAAAGCCGCTTATTGGCCACTTGTCGTTAAGAGTGCCCCAAAGCATGGCGCCGTCATTCGTGGCCAGGCTCCGAATCTCGAGCAGACGTCGTGTGAGGCGCCCCACCACCAGGCGAGTCCGAGGGTCGTGGCGCATGCTCTGGCATCTCCCAAGCGCAAACAGAAGGCCCGACAACCCCTCGTAGACGTCAGTATGTCGTGCATGCTCGATGTCGTAGCGCTCTAGGACGGATAGCAAGCGCGACAGAAGTCCTTCTGCCCGTTCGACCTCTCCACTAAAGCCGTCATAACTCCCAAGCTCGTGCGCCATGTAGTCGAGCGAGCGAACGACCCCGCCAACGCCGGAGGCAAGTCCCAACGGGATGCTTGTCTCGGGTATGAGCTGCGCTTGTTCCAGGAGCACGAGCGCGCCGTCTACGCGGTCCAAGTAGCCATTGAGCCTGAGCAACGCGCGCCCGCGCGCCTGGACGTCGTGGGTACGTGGCGCGAACGCCGAGAGGAACACGGCAACGCCCCCGAGTCCGTCTGCCATGGCCACGGTAGAGCTCATCAGGATGCCGTACTTCGTGTTGCGAAAGAGCCACGAGGACTCTTTGGAGGGAGCATCGAGGACGAGCTTCTCTAGGTCCCAAAACACCTCATCGGCTGCGGCGATGGCCTCCTCTGAGCTGAGGGGTTCAGCGGAGGAGTCGCGCGGCGGGGCAGATGTCCCACTCGGTAGGTGCGCACGTTGCAGGTTGGCGGCAAGCACCTCTGCATCGAACGTACGGTGTGCCTTGTCGAGCGCTGCGATGCGAACCAGCGCGCGCTCCACGGCGCTGCTCTTGAGGGCATGCTGGCTGGAGGTGCCGTCTGATCCCACTACAGTATGCGAGCCGGCCAACGCTTGGAAGTAGGGAATATCCCCCTCGCGCAAACAGGATATCTCGCTTGCCACAAGGTCGAGTTGGGCGGATTCGCCGCCACGCTCCAGAGGTGTGCGGAGCTGCTCGAGGAGCGTCTCCCGCTTTGACGGACTGAATGCGTCGGGACGCTGGAGCCGCCTTATCAGCCGGGCATACAGCTGAGTATTGCGAACGAGACCTCGCACGGGAATGTCTGCCGCACGTCTCACGTCGCTGGCCAGCTCTTCATGGCGCTCTGCGAGCATGGCCAAGCCCTCGCCGAATCCGGAGAGCAGGTCATCCTCATATCCGCGCACGTCGTGTTCGGAGTCGCCCAGCATGGGCAAGCAGCGGTAACCGCGCGCAAGCAACGGACTCGTGTTGCCCTCCTCGCCCACCGGCGATGGCATGAGTCCACTCATCACAAGGGTGAGGGTCAGGTCACGCTCGAAGCCCTTGAGGGCGCGGTTGAGGTTTGGGTTCGTGAGCGGGTCGTCAAGCACGGTCGGCTCATAAGTAAGGACGGTCTCGACGTCTATGAGGGAGGGATGCTCGCCCGCGGCGACAAAGTTCTCGCAATGCAGGTCCTCGGAGCCAAGCGCCTGGAAGAGCGCCATTGCCTGCCCCATGTTGTGCCAGTAGCGCGCCAAGCCGCTCTTGTCTGCCACCGCCCGTCGTTCTACGAACTGCTGGATGCCATAGGCGCCATTGGAATCCTCGCGTACCATCGTCCTCGGCTGCGCGAACGTGCCGTGAACGAATTTATCGGCGATTCGTGCGAACCATGCATCTATGCGGCAATCGTGTGGCTTGTACACGAATCGCCCTGCCTCGCAGGTAATCACCGTTGTTCGGCGTCCACCGTTGTGACTGTCTCCCATCTGTGAGGAGATGGACGTCATACTGCCGATCTCGCGTGTGCCGAACAGCTCCCGGGCCATGGCATCGCGGTTGTGCCATATGCGTTCGCACAGCTCTGCCGTTACCGTCGTGAATCGCTGGACTTGACGGTCGAGGATGTGTCGCAGCAACGGCGCCGCCTCATCCACTGCCGCCAAATCGGTTCGTTGGAGGTCCTCAGCAAGCCTTTGGCGTGCGTCTGCGACGGCCGCCTCAGGTGCAAGGCGTGGGTCAAGCGCCCAGAGGGGATTCTTGTTGGCGAGCTCGCGCGCGCAGAGCATATCCAGCGTTTGGTCGATTTGCGCACGCAGCAGCTCCACCAGGTCCTGCATCGCATCCCGCTTACACGAGGGCGACATCACGGAAGGGAACAACGTGCAAGCAAGATCGCGCTCGGCGCGCTGCAGGTATGGTGCGAGCATGACCCTCTCGCATGAATCGGCTAACATCTCGCTCGTGATTGGGTACTTGGGCATGCGGTCCTCTTTCTTTACGAGCGCGTGTCGGCAGCGTGTGTAGGCAGAGAAGAAAGGATTGGCCGGGGTAGGCCCATGGCCTATGCCCAGTCAATCCCCGTGAACTCAGCTCGCTGTGCTGGTTGCACAGATACCACGTCTCGACATCAACCTCCCTAAGCAGGCGTCAATCGATTCGCTGGCGTTGTCCCCCTAGTAGCATTTAGTCTGGGTCGTCATCACGCTCTGCACGGGATTCCATCCTCCCGCGACTTCCGAAAGCTCGTCGTCGGTAAGGTCTGCGGCACCCTCAGAACTGGCCTGTGCGTGAAGCGCGTAGGCGCGCAGGTCGTCTTCGGTGGTCTCCACGCCCTGCTCGGCTGCCCAGGCAACGATGTTGCCCTCCTCGGCTGCCTTCGCAAGGGACTTCTTGAGCTCGTCGTCTGCCAGTGCCTTCTTGTAAAGCTCGTCCAGTGTCATTGTGAACCCCTTTCTTCGTGTTGTTGCAATCGTTGCAACTAATGGATATACGTCATCGGCGCGCGGCTGTCCCACATTAGCTTATATCTGTGTTGAGAATGTGTAGTGGGTCGATTCATGGCTCACTAATCCCAATACGTATCGCCGCAGTATGTGCAGCGCATCTCCTTGTCGGGCCACCAGTCCCCGAAGATCGAGCCCGGGCGCGTGCGCCCCGTGCGCACACAATTGTGATTCTTGCAATCGTTAGCCGGATACTTACCCGGAGCCGCTGAATTCATGCGCCGCCCGGACGCACTCGTTTTACTCGGTCGCTCGTGTCACTTCATGCGCACGCGAGGCCTTTCATTATTTGGGAGTGTTCTCGCTGAGTCGCTCCAAGGGTTTACTCACCTACCGGGATGCGATCACAAGTGCCTCGGGGAGTAGTCACAGCTGTAGATCCGTGATGGGGAGAGTTGAAAGTGGCCCGATTTTAAACTGAAGCGTGGCCAGTAATGAGTTGACAAGTATATATCGTTTGCACCGCACACTTTTACAGCGGCCCTACTCCCACTCGGTAGGGCTTTGGAGTTTGGGTAACTTTTACGTCATCGTTTCCGCAGGTCAAAGGCTTGAAATGTCGACGCGGCACGGAAGAGGCGCCCCGCGTGGAAGAACCTCGGAAGAATCGTGCTACGCGCTGTACCAGCGCGAGCGACAAACGCTCGTGGTAGCTCGTCATGGAATTCTATGCTGGAACCATGCGGCATTAGGTTCGCTCGGAGCGCGAAATGAGACCCCTCTTGTACCCGACCTATAATTGCTCGAAAACCGCGAGACAAGAGAAAGAGCCGTCCGTATAATTCATGTGAGAAGAGGAAGGCCGCGCGCGTCGTCGAGAGGCGCACGGAAAACCCGCTAGCCGGCAACGCCGTCGGAAGCGGGTTGGCATAGTCAAGACGCATCCGATGACTGGAAGGAGAGAGAATGAACATCAACGACTTGTCTCCCGAGCTGCGGGAGAAGGCACGTGCGTGCGGTTCCTCCGAGGAGCTGTTCGAGCTCGCCAAGGAGGAGGGTATGGAGATTCCCGACGAGTACCTCGATGGCATCGCCGGCGGTTGGTGCTCTGACCACGAATGGGGCTGCCCTGCCGACAAATGTGGCGTCTACGGCATCGGCCGGTAAACCCGCTAGGCACCAGCACTCAACTCATCTTGGCGCCGCCGATGAACCGAGCTTGCCGCACGCGTTGCTCGCGGTGCCAAGGGCCGTTCCCACGGCGTCCCGTAAAAAGCCTACGACACGAATGCGTGTCGTCGCAGCGCAGCGTGTCCCTAGGGTGTGGTCTTGCGACTCACAGGGCCGGGCGAAGCCTCAATCGTCCGGCTCGTTTGCTATGGACACGAGGGAGTGATCAACTCTCTCACGGCAAAGGCTCTGGATTGTCCCATGAAGCGCTGACCCTCGCTTCGACCACTCATAACGTGAGCGGGAAGTGCCTGCTCGTACCTGCGCCATGCCTGTGGATAAGGCCGCCCGGATGCCAGAGGGTTGGTCGCTGGCCTACGCGGCGTCTTTAGGGGCCATCCCGGGTCCCCGCTCCGCATCTGCGGCTACATGAGCGACGAGGAGCAGCAGCGCGGTAATCCGCCCCGATGGTTCCGAGTCGTGTACCGCTACTACTATCTAGGCCACCTGCTGGTCCTTGACTTAATCGCCAGGACCATTTCATTGAGGTCGGGCGACGTCATGACGTCAACATGCTGCGTTTATGCTGGCAGCGAGGCTGTTCTTCCCTTCAATGGCATAAGGAAATGCCATCATACGTCTGTTAGACCTAGTACGTTAGGGCAGCATCTTAGTGAGATCGCGGGCACCATATATGAAGCGGCGGACCTCCATTACATCATCTAACACCACGTAGAAGACCATATAGTTGCCCACCGCGAACCAGTAGTACGACAACGGCCTATTCCGCGTGGTCTTGTATACCTGCGCCATGGTTGGTGCCTTGGCGTGCTCGAGGATAGCTGCCTCGGTTCGGTCGAGCAGACGCTCTGCTGCAACGGGGTTCTTGAGCACGTCACGGACGTAGAACACGGCCTGCTCGAGGTCGTCCCAGAAGAGCGGCAGGTACTGCAACCTATACTGCGTCGGCACGATGCAGCTCCTCCCTCAGTGCACCAAACACCTCGTCGTGGGAGTAACGCATCGTGGTGGACGCCGCTTGGCGGTCCGCCGCGTCCAGCATCGCTTCGACGTTGCCCGTGAGGCTCTCGTACTGCTCCATGTTCATCACGACCATCGAACCGTATCCGTTCTTGGTGAGAAAGACCGGTCCGCCTGTGGCCACCGCCTCCTCGACTGCGGCGTAATGGTTGCGCAGCTCTGACACCGGCATGATCTGCATCGTTACCTCCTTCTGGCTAATTTTATCTGAATTATATCATCTTATTACCGTGCTCGTCCCAAAGCGATGCGCGCGGACCTTCTCGGAATTCACCTTGAAGGAGCTCGAGAAAGACAAGGAAGGAAACTAGATCAACGAGATCCCGGATGGCAACAATCACGTCAAATGCGTATCTACGCATTTGACGTGGAATGGACAGCTGCGCATTTGTCGCAGCTGTCCATTCCATTCCATAGATGCTATTCGCTATGCCATGATGGATGACGTGTTGCGCGGGTGAAGCTCTTCCAGGAGGGTATTTATCGTCTCTTCGTAATCTGACTCGATGAGCGCGACCTTCTCCCCACATTGCGTGAAGACATCGATATATCGGTGGTTATCTTCCTTCAGCGCATCA